>JAQUOV010000021.1 GCA_028716965.1 Candidatus Omnitrophota bacterium | reverse complement strand
GCCAGGGCCTTCCTGCCCACAGCCTCCAGGTTATCGCTCCTCCTGAAATCCACCCCTTCGACGAGCATATCGCAGGTAAATAACTGATAGCTGGATTTATTCAGCTTCAAAACCGCGCAATCATCTCCGCTGCCCTTAAAAACAGAGCGGTCGGTCTTAATCTTTTTCCGGAACCTCTGGATTAAACCAAACTCGCCGATCTCTTTTAAACGCATTTATTCTCCCTAAAGGCCCTGCCGATATTCTTAACATAAGGAGGCCGGATAATCCCTTTATCCGTGATGATGGCGCTGATCAAATGATGGTCTGTAACATCAAAAGCGGGATTAAGCACTCTGGTTCCCGGAGGCGCGATATCTTTCTTAAGCAGTATCCTGGCAACCTCCTTTTCGCCACGCATTTCAATCTTGATATCCTTGCCGCTTTTAATCCTGAAATCAAAGGTGCTCTTGGGAGCGGCGATATAAAAAGGTATTTTATGGTATTTACATAGGATCGCCAGGTTAAAGGTCCCGATCTTATTAGCGGAATCCCCGTTTGAGGCAATCCGGTCCGCGCCGGCAATTACCAAATCCACTTTTCCTTCTGCCATAAGCGCAGCTGCGGTGTTATCCGCAATCATCGTAACATCTACACCCTGCTTGTAGAGCTCCCATGAAGATAAGCGGCTGCCCTGCATGAGCGGACGCGTCTCGCAGGAGAATACTTTTATTTTCTTGCCTTCAGCGCAAGCGGAATAGATCACCCCCAGGGCAGTGCCATAATCAATAGTCGCCAGTATCCCGGCATTACAGATCGTCAAGACGTTACTGTTATGCTTAAGCAATTTAGAACCGTAGAAACCAATCTTGCGGCAGGAAGAGATGTCCTCCTGCATGATCTTCTTGCCTTCGGACAGGATTATGCGCTTGATCCTGGAAACAGGATGCCTGTTATTCTTTAACGCAACATCACATACCCTTTCAATACCCCAAAAAAGATTCCTGGCAGTCGGCCGGGAAGAAGCGACATATTTCGCTGCCTCCTTCAGTTTACTGTGGAATCCTGTCCAATCAGAGCCCGGATAATCTCTTACCCCCAGGTAAACACCCAAAGCCGCTGCCGCCCCCAGGGCCGGAGCGCCGCGTACCTGCAATATCTTTATCGCCCGGCACAAAGCCTCAAGCCTGCCGATATCGATATAAACCAACTTCTGCGGCAATTTGGTCTGGTCGATAATCCTAACGCTATTGTTTTTCCAGTCTATTGTGCGGATATTCATTTTATTAAGAGTACTATCCCTTCTGTTTATTGTCAGGCTCGACCGCCGGATGGAGCAGGCTGTCGAGACTTGATTCGAGCAGCATCTCAAAAATTGAGCGGGCACGGTTGCCTGTAATACATGTATAGGCAGAGCGAAATTTTTGCCGAAGCGAAGCTCGCCACGCTGGGGCGAGCAAGCGGTGATGCGAGAACAAGGCTCGACAACCTGCCAATCATAACCCTATTAATTTAGCCAATAGGCTCTTCTTCACCCCTATTGCCGCAGAAGGACATCCTTCCTGGCAGCAGAAACAGGCAATGCATTGCCTATAATTAAAAACTATGCCTTTCTTTTTAAGCACGATACATTTTCTCGGGCAGATATTTACGCAATGCGCGCAACGCGTGCATTTCAGGCGCAAAGAATAAGGGTAATATTTGATCAATGACTTAAGTATTATTTTAAGAATATCCGGCAGGTTCCCTGCTTTGGATGCCTGCGGCATAATGAACGGCCGGATATTCAGCTGATTAATATCTTCCCCTTTTATTTCAATCCTGTCAAGCCTGCCTTCTCCTAAACCACGCAACGCCGCTTCTTTGGTAGATAGGATCTCCTGGTGTTTAATACCCATTATCCTGGCCATAACCGTATCCAGGGCCACGCCATCGCAACCGCCTAACAAAAGATTAAGCTTGCGCGGCCTGCCGCTGGATCCCGGGCCATCGCCTTCCATAGCCAATATCCCGTCGATTATCGTCAACGCCGGCCTTGCCTCCTGGTATATATCCACCAGTATTTTTGCGAATTCATCCGGCTGGAAATAGTTTTTATGCAACTCTGTCTTATATGTGCCTGAAACCAGGCCAAAAAGATTTTTAATTGCGCCGGTAATTAAAGTAAACTCATGGGTTTTACATTTAGGCAGGTTAACCAGATAATCGCACTCGTCAAGCCAGGTAGTAAGCGGGAATTTATCGCGCATCCTGCGCTTATCAAAATTAACCAGCTGGACACCTTCCTCAAGCGCAACCTTCTTTATACCGGTAAGCTCATAAACCTCATCCACGTTTTCTATATACTGCCCCCAGACGCTTGGCCCGTCGCCGATAATAACCCGGCAATTGATCTCTTTTAAAATATGGATTACCGACCTGACTACCTGCGGGTGCGTGGTGATTGCGTATTCGGGGCCCTTGGACATCAAAAGGTTCGGCTTGACCAGCACGCAAGACCCTGGCTTAATAAAAGAGGTTATCCCCCCCAGCAGATTGACCGTATCCCTGACTGCCTGCTCTACGCAAACAGGTTCATAGCTGTTGCACTTAACTATGGAAATCTTCGCCTTCATCCTAACCTGAAGAAATCTTTGGCATTGCCGGTTGTTGTATCCGCTATCTCCTTGGTACTAATCCCCTTGGTCAAACTAACAGCTTCGGCCAGTAATTTGACCTGCGCCGGTTCATTGCGCTTGCCGCGGAATCCCTCGGGGGATAGATATGGCGCGTCGGTTTCAAGCATCAGCTTCTCAAGCGGGACAAGCTTTACCAGGTCCCTTAAACCCTGCGCCTTTTTATAGGTAATATTACAGGTAAAAGAAATAAAGAACCCCAGGCTTAAGCATTCTCTCAAGAAACCTTCATCCCCGGAAAAACAATGTATCACTGCCTTAAGAGGCATAGCAGATCTTAACACCCGTATAACCTGCCCTTCTGCCTGGCGGCTATGCACTACCAGCGGAAGGTTTAAATCTTTGGCTAATTTGATCTGCTTGTTGAATGCATTCAGCTGGCAAGCTTCGGAAGAAAGGTTGCGGTAATAATCCAAGCCGGTCTCTCCGATAGCCACAACCTTATTCTTTAAAGCCAGTTCTCTCAATTTATCTTCTGTTTCCTGATTAAAGCTGTCCGCATCATGCGGGTGCACCCCCACCCCGGCATAAACTTCAGCATATTCTGCTGCCAGTTTGCAGGCAGCGCCGGAAGAAGCAAGGGTTGAGCCGATATTCACAAAATAACCGATCCCCGCATCCACGGCGCGCCGGATGACCGCATCGCGGTCCGGGTCAAATTGCTCAAAATCAAGGTGGCAATGGGTATCAACTAACATTTGGCATGGGGCTACTTCTTCTTTGTTTCAATGCGAGGGAATAATGGGCTGCCCTTCTTAATTTCTCTGCCGCCTAATTGCTGAAAGATAGATTCCGATGTCCCCGGCATAAAAGCGGAGATTTCTTCATTTATCTTTCTGATTGCTTCCACCAATAAACGGATGAATGCCTTAAGGTCTTCCTGCCTGTTTTCTTTTGCCAGGTTCCAGGGCTTGGTTTCTTCGACATATTTATTCGTTATGCCGATAGATTCCCAAATCTTCTCAAGTGCCAAACTAAAATCGTTATTCAAACTCAATCGCGCAGAGACCTCCTGGCACAGGACTTTTATTTTCTCTTTTATATTCTCTCCGCTGGCATCATACTTGGTCTTATAAATATCCAGCTCCGGAATAACCCCGGAATAATACTTTTCAATCATGGTCAGCGTCCGGTAAATGAGGTTGCCCAAGTCATTGGCCAAATCGCCGTTGAACCTTTTGATTATGGCCTCTTCCGAGAAGTTGCCGTCTAAA
Source organism: Candidatus Omnitrophota bacterium (assembly GCA_028716965.1). GTDB lineage: Bacteria > Omnitrophota > Gorgyraeia > Gygaellales > Profunditerraquicolaceae > UBA6249. Next base: position 3,264 of record JAQUOV010000021.1, on the reverse strand, counting down.
CCAAAAGGGACATCGCGCAAAAGAAAATAGCGATATACATCTATGCCGAATTTATTTACCATTTCAAGCGGGTTAACGACGTTACCGCGCGATTTAGACATCTTATCCTCATTAATCATCCACCAACCATGCGCGAATACGGTATCCGGCTGCCTTATACCCATAGCTTTAAGCATAATCGGCCAGTAAATCGCATGGTGCCTTAAGATATCCTTGCCTACTAAATGTACCACCCTTGTATCTTTATCCCACCAGTTTGAGCGGTAATTGTTCTGGCTGTCAAAACTTCCTACTGCGCTTATATAGTTAATCAATGCGTCAAACCAGACATATGTAACATGCTTCTGGCTGAAGGGAAGCGCAATACCCCAGCTTAACCTTTCTTTGGGCCGGGATATGCATAAAGGCTCAAGCTTATTTAATGTTAGAAAACTTAAGACTTCATTCCTGCGGCTTTCCGGCTGAATAAAAGACGGATTATCTCTAATATACCTGATAAGCCAGTCCTGGTATTTTGACAGGTTAAAGAAAAAATTTGTTTCGCTGATCCTTTCCAGTTCCCGCTTGCAATCCGGGCAGAGATTGCCGGCCAGCTGAGACTGAGGCCAGAATGTTTCGCAAGGAGTACAGTAAAAACCCTCATATTTATCTTCATAGATATCGCCGCTGTCTTTTACGATCTGCAGCGCCTTTTGCACGGTTGCAATATGCCTGTCTTCGGTAGTACGGATGAAATCATTATTTGATATCCCCACCTTCGCCCACAAATCCTTAAACTGCAGCACTACCCGGTCTACGAACTCCTGGGTAGAAAGCTTGAGCTCATCCGCTGCCTTTTGAATCTTCTGACCATGTTCATCTGTGCCGGTTAAAAACCAGACATTATTATCCCCCAGAATCTTACGATAGTAACGGGCCAGAGTATCGGCAGCAATATTAGTATAGGAATGCCCGATATGCGGAGAGGCATTCACATAATAGATGGGAGTAGTAATATAAAACTTATTTGCCATGCTCTTTTTCCTTGTAGCTTACCTCTAAAAATCCACCTTCTTCAAGCTGGACAGTAACCGAGCGTTTAAAAACATTGACCCCGATGACCTTGCCCTTGCCCTGGGCGGTATTTAAATGCTCCCCTTCCCGGGGCAGCCCTTTGGAAAGCAGTTTGTAAGTCTCATATTCGTAAGAAAGACAGCACATAAGACGTCCGCACAAGCCGGATATCTTCGGGGGGTTTAACGAAAGCCCCTCTTCTTTTGCCATCTTTATCGTCACCGGTTCAAAATCCTTCAGGAACCTTTTGCAGCAAAGCTCGCGGCCGCATGAGCCGTATCCGCCGAAAAGCCTTGCTTCATCCCTTACGCCGATCTGCCTTAATTCAATCCGCGCCTTGAATATTTTGGCCAGGTCCTTAACCAGGTTGCGGAAATCCACGCGGCCGTCCGAAGTAAAGTAAAATAATATCTTGGAACGGTCAAAAGAATACTCCGCCTTGACCAGCTTCATATCCAGCTTATGCTCAGCTATCTTCTTTTCGCAGGCGTTGAATGCCTCCCTGGCTTTTATGCGGTTATCTTCTACCTGTTTTAGGTCGCTTTCTTTTGCCAGGCGGATTATTTTCTTCGGCGGCTCTTTAGGGGCAGCTCCGGCGCAGCAATGCGCCTGGTTCGGCAGGATAACGCACCCGTAATCAAGGCCCCTGTCATGCTCAACGATCACGTAATCGCCGACCTTTAAAGTCAAATTCCCGGCCAGGTAAAACTGTATCTGTCCGGAGTTCCTAAGCTGTACCAGGATCATGCCTTCCATAGCTGCGCTCCTAAGTTGTGCAGAATTAATTTACTGTTAATATTGCTATCCAGATAAAACATGCTCTCTGAGATTGTCGTCAATATGCCATCAAGGTGCTTAAAAGAAAAATCCCGCGCAAGCTTTAACAGGTCGCTCCTGCGGTCCAGATGTATTAACCCGCTATCCGCTATGCCTGCCTTAAGCATATATATGTCCCTGAACCAGGATGCCAGGATATTCAAACAACTGCGCAGTTGTTCCCTGTTTTGGCCTGCCAGGTTACGCTCAAGCGGTTTTCCGGAAAGCGCCAAAGAATCAAATATCCTGTTCTTCTCTTCAAATATCCCGGAATCCTTCAATTTAAGCGCCTGCCCCAGCCTGCCTTCGGCATAAGAAGCAAGGAAATGCGCGCGCGACCTGTCAACAAAGTAATCCTTGACCAGAATATCCTCCAGAACAGCTATTGCCAGAGGGGAAAACCTTATAATTTTGCAGCGCGAGAGTATGGTCTTGAAAATATTCTGCGGTTTATGCGTGATTAAAATAATCAGGCTGTCGCCCGGAGGCTCCTCCAGGACCTTAAGTAAAGAATTAGCCGCTTCAGAGTTAAGCCTGTGCGCGTCATCTATTATAAAAACCTTCATTACGCCTTCATACGGCCGGAAATTCGCCTCCCGCTGCAAGGTACGGATATCCTCAATCTTTATTTGCGAATTATCAGCTTCAATAATATGCAGGTCGGGATGCTGCAACTTTTCAATCTTTAAGCATGAACTGCAGGCGCCGCACGGCCTGTCTTGCTGAGCCGTACAATTCATTTTCTGGGCGATGATTTTGGCAAACGCCTTCTTGCCGACGCCTTCCGGGCCGCTGAAAATATACCCGCCGGAAAGAGAGGACTTTTCTATATAGGTATTTATTATATTCAGCTGTTTCTCTTGCCCCAGGATATCGTTAAAGCGCATCGGCAAACCTTCTTATGTTTTCTTGGGTCATTGATTTATCTGCCTGCACTTTTACTATCTTGATCCGTTTAGGCTCAAGCCTGGCAAGCTTAAGGTAACCTTCTCTTACCTTTTCGTGGTATTTAAAAGAGCGCTGCTCAATGCGGTCTTTACAGTTAAAACGGTGCTTGAGCCCTTTTTTTACAGGTAAATCCAGGAAAAAAGTAATATCCGGTTTTATCCCTAAAGTCGCAAAGTTACCGATAGTTTTAATCATCCTGATATCCACCCCCAAACCAAACCCCTGATAAGCGATGGTAGAATCAAGGAATCTGTCGCAAATAACAACCTTGCCTGCTTCTAATGCCGGCTTAATAATGTCCCGTACCACCTGGGCGCGGGCAGCCATATAAAGCAGGGTCTCTGCCTCGGCGGATATTTTGCTTCCGGGATCAAGCAGTATATCTCTTATCTTTTCGCTTAATTTGACCCCGCCGGGCTCACGCAGATAGATTGCCTTTAAACCTTT
>JAQUOV010000020.1 GCA_028716965.1 Candidatus Omnitrophota bacterium | reverse complement strand
CTCCGCAGCTACCGGAACTTGCACTGCCACTAGATGTATTGCCGGTGGAAAAACTCCAAACGCAACAGGAGTTTATACAAAGACTGTAACTGTTGCCGGTGTATGGGGAGGAACTGCCGGGTATTAAGGCAAGCACTTAAAAATGCTGAAAAAGAGAAGTTTTACCTTAATAGAATTACTAATTGTAATTGTTATTATAGGGGTTTTGGCTGCCTTAGCCTTCCCTGGGTTCAGTACCAGTAAGGAGCGGGCATTGGACAGGGAGGCTAGGTCTAGCCTTGGGCTTATCCAGGCAGCAGAAAAGATTTATAAAATGGAGTCAGGTTTTTATTACCCTCCTTCCGGCTCCACCAGTGTAGTTAGTAATATAAATACTTATTTAAAAGTTAGTCTTCCTTCAGCGGGAATATCCTGGACTTATACGGTGAATGGACCTGCAAGTCAGAGTACTGCTACACGTGTAGGAAGTGGTGGTAGGGTTTGGACTTTAACTAACACCGGTAGCACTCCTACTTGCTCAGGATCGGGATGCCCTTAATTTGCAATAAGCGTTCTACTACGCTATTCGAAGTAATTGTAGCCACGGTTATTTTTGCTCTGGTTATAGCGGGGATGGCCAGTGTTTTTGTTTCCAGTAAACGCCAGATTATGCATGCTATGGACCGCATGACCAGCAGTGAAATGGGGAAACTTTTCCTTGATCCTCTGCAATTGGCTGTGCGGCAGGATAATTGGGATACTGTTAACAACGCCTTGACCATAGGCACTACTTATTGCGATGCAAGCGGGACCAATCAAAATCCAGCCTGCCCTTCTCTAGCAGTTCATAGAAAAGTAAATAATATTGATTATACGGCGCGTTACGATATAAGTAATGTTGCCGGATCAACTTTGCGGAGGGTAAAACTCAGGGTTAGCTGGACTGAATTTTCTCCTTAATTCATGCTTAATAGAAAATGCGGTTTAAGTCTCATAGAGCTGATTATGTCTTTAGTCCTGATGTCGCTTGTGCTATTGGCTTTCTTCAGCATTGATATATTCAGCAAGAATCATGTGATTAGTGCAGATAGGCGGGCAAAGGTACAAAATGAAATTTCTAACACCATTGCCTATATGGGTAAGTATGTGCAGCAGGGTATCGGAGATTATAGCAATCCGCCTATCAGGAGATATCCTGCCGCCGGGGCGCAAACAGGTTTTCAGGTGCGTTTGGATTTAAATAATCCTAAAACCCCTCGTGACTTATTAGATGATTCATGGGTTATTTTTTATCTGAACGGGAACCAAATAATAAGGGTTTTGCCTGGCTATCCTAATGAAGTCTTAAGCGGAAGGATTTGCGGTGCTTTTGTAGCTAATGTAATGCCGGATTATCCAACTGCAGGTTTTTATGTCAGGATCGCTGATCAGGGTATGTCTGTTGATGTTGGTTTAGTAGGAAGGTATGATCCTTCTACCGCGGCTAATTCAGATAACCCGCAAGTTGCCATGAAAACGCGTTTAGTCAGCTCTAGTGCCCCCGCGCAGTAAAGCTCTTCCTATTCTTTTCTCTCCTGTTTATCTGTAAATTCCTTCCTGGAATTGCTTATAATTTTATAAATTTTTATGGTATAATATTTCAGTAATCTATTTTTTTGTTGCTGCAAGCAGCCAAGAGCCGAAGCCGAATTGGCAGAAGAAAGGGATAGTTACGATGGAAAAGCATAAGCTGGATAGGCGATCCTTAAAGTACTGTCCTACCTGTAAAATATATTTCCCTAATGCATTTAAAAAATGCGCTACTTGCAAAAAAGCATTAAAAAGTTTTTTCTTGAAGTATTATCTGGTAGGGCCATTTAAAAAAGCATTATTTCCACTTATTATCCTTTTGTTATTTGTATGTGGTACATATGGTATTCAGGTTAATGAAAGAGGTAAATATATCAGCGGATTTAACTTGTTAAGGAACAAACAGTTCGCTGCCGGCTGGGAAGAAATTATAGACGCTTTAGCTAGAAATCCCCTCTATAAATATGCAAAATCACTGACAGTGCATATTAAAGGCAAAGTGAGGCAGGTTAGGAAAGAACAATACACCCTTAGAGAGATATATTTTAACGTTAACAGCAAGAAAAATTCAGCCTTTATAAATAATAAAATTGTTTTTGAAGGAGATAATATGGATGATTTTAAAGTGATTAAGATAAACATTGATTCTATAGATATAGAAACTGATGGGAAACAGAGAAATATAAAATTTGGCTCAACCTGGAATTAGCAAGAGATAGATCATTTATAGCAAATCGGGGCTGTAGCTCAGTTGGGAGAGCATCTCGTTCGCAACGAGGGGGTCGGGAGTTCGATTCTCCCCAGCTCCACCAAAAATTTACGAAAAGTAAATTCTTGGTGGCACTAAGAGGAGCTAAACGGCGACAAGCGGTTTAGCGGGTTTGGTACCTTAAACTATTCCCTTAATCTTCATGAAGCTTAAAATAACCTTCGGTTTATCAATCTTAATATTATCCTATTTCTTAAATTGTTTTGCTATGCCAGCTAAAAAAGCTGAATTTGGCGATCAGTTTTATCCCGGGAGAAAAGAAGAATTGTCGCTCTTTCTGGATGAGCTATTGGAAAAACCCGTTGTTCATCCCGTGCCCGGGGATATCCTGGTCTTGATCAGTCCGCATGCAGGTTATGGTTATTCAGGTTCAACTGCGGCATATGGTTATAAACTGATCAAGGGCAAACCTTATAAAACCATAGTTATACTTGGCACTAGCCATCATAAGCTTTTTACGGGAGCAGCTGTTTATCCCCGGGGAGAGTTTGAAACCAGCCTGGGAAGATTAAAAATAGATGATGAATTCTGCAAGAGCCTGGTGGGTAAAGACCGTATTATCTTTGGCGATGAATCTGCTTTTGCCAATGAGCATTCAGTAGAGGTACAGCTGCCATTTTTGCAAAAAATTTTTCCTGATTCTTCATCTAAGAAGATTGTGCCTGTAATTATCGGAGATTGTTCGCTGTCCGCATGCGAAAAGATCGCTCAATTATTTATAGAAGCCATAGGCGGACGCAAGGATGTTTTATTGGTCGTCTCTACGGATCTATACCACGGTTATGACCTTAAAGAAGCTGAGCAGGCAGATGCGTTGACGCTGGAATTGATCAAGAAGATGGATTATGAAGGGTTATACTATGCTCTACGGGATGAAAAGGCTCAAGCTTGCGGTGGGTTTGCTGCGGTGATTGCTTTAAACATTGCAAAAGAAACCGGCTACGACAAGGTAGAGGTGTTGAAGCATACTAATTCTGCGCTTGTAACGGGTAATAATAGTAATGGGCAATGGACAGTTGGTTATGCCAGTATTGTCATTTATAATCCGGAAGGAGGGCGTATGTTGAATGAAGAGCAGAGAAAGAGGCTTCTTAAGATTGCCCGTGAATCAATTGATACGTACTTACGGACTGGCAAGAAAATGGAACTTGATGAGAATGATCTCGTATTGAGGCAAGAAATGGGCGCATTTGTCACACTTAATATAGGCGGGGAATTGAGAGGATGTATCGGCAACCTTTCCTCTACCCAGCCGCTTTATTTGACAGTAAGGGATATGGCGGTTGAGGCGGCTGTTGATGACCCGCGTTTTCCGGCGCTTACCTTGGCTGGACTTAAAGATGTGGAAATAGAGATATCTGTTTTGTCGCCTTTAAAAAGAGTAGATTCGGCTGAAAGAATAGAATTGGGGAAACATGGAGTGCTTGTGCGCAAAGGTTACCAAAGCGGTGTTTTCCTGCCGCAGGTAGCTACGGAGACCGGCTGGAGCAAAGAGGAATTCCTGGATAATCTTTGCGCTCATAAAGCCGGCTTAGCCAGAGATGCCTGGAAAGATAAAAAAACGGAGCTTTATATATTTGAAGCCGAGGTTTTTTCTGAAGGCTTGATGAATAAATAAGCAAAAAGGTATTGGATGAACCGTTTTCTCGTCGATAAAATTGGCGTAAAAGATAAAGAGGTCATTTTAAATGACCCTGCTCAATTACATCATTTGAAAGATGTGCTCAGAATCAAGCCCTTTGAACAAGTAGTGCTTTTTGATAATTCCGGCAGTGAGTATATTACTGTAGTCTCTGAAATTGGGCTTGCTGCGGCAAGGTTAAAAATAAAAGAGAAGCTAACCCCTAAAGATTCAGGGGTAAGCTTAACGGTGGCATGCGCTATTCCTAAAAAAGTAAAGATGGATGATATTGTGGATAAGCTTACGCAATTAGGAGTTGAATGTATAATTCCGCTTGAGACGGAAAGGGTAATTGTCAGGCTTAATAAGCAGAAGAAGACAGAACGCTTCCGGCGTTGGAATAAGATTGCTTTAAGCGCATCCAAACAAAGCCAGGCTACCAGGCTTACTACGGTTAAACCGGTAAGCGGGTTAAAGGATATGCTTGCATGCGTGAATGAATTTGATTTAAGATTAATGCCTACTTTAGAGGGAAAACGAAAGAATATTAAAGAGGCTATCAGCCATGGCAGGAATACCAAGAAGATAATAGTGTTAATCGGTCCGGAAGGAGATTTCGCCCCTGGCGAGATTTCTCTTGCGGAAAAAGCCGGTTTTCTGCCCGTTTCTCTCGGCCGGCGCGTGCTGCGGGTAGATACGGCAGCTGTAGCCGTTGCCAGTTTTATCAAATTAAATGAAACTTATTAAATTTTTCACCCTCGGTTGTAAAGCCAACCAATATGATACACAAAGCATCAGGGAAAGGTTCTTAAAAAGCGGGTTCCAGGAAGCCTCAAGCGTATCAAAACCGGATTATTTCCTGGTTAATACGTGTACAGTTACCTCCGGCGCCGACCAGAAATCACGCAATATTATCCGCAGGTGTATCCACTTAAACCCGGAGGCTAAGGTTATTGTTACAGGTTGCCTGGCAGAAAAAGACTGGGATTCATTATCTAAAATCAAAGGGGTCGGGCTAATTATAAGAAAAGGATTCTTTCCCGACGCAATAAGCGGTTTCAGCAGGCATACCCGGGCTTTCTTGAAAATACAGGATGGGTGCGACAATTTCTGTTCGTATTGCAAGGTAGCCCTGGTTAGAGGCAGGAAACGCAGCAAGCCACCTAGCCAGATATTTGAAGAAGCAAAGAGGCTTGTCGCCTGCGGTTTCCGGGAGATCGTGCTTACGGGGATATGCCTGGGAGGGTACGGCCAGGATCTGCCTGCCGGAAAGTGCCTGCTTGATGTTTTTGATATATTGGATAAGGTAGAAGGATTGTTGCGCATAAGATTAAGTTCAATCGAAGCAGGGGATGTTTCTTCCAAGTTGATTAAGCGCCTGGCAAACAGTAAAAAAATCTGCCGGCACCTCCATATCCCTATCCAGAGCGGTGATGATGCTATTTTAAAGCGCATGAACCGTAAGTACACCAGGCAAAAATATTACGATTTGATCTCCAGGATTAAGCGCGATATTCCCGGAATCTCCATTACCACGGATTGCCTGGTGGGTTTCCCGGGTGAAACAGAAGAGAATTTTAACAATACGGCCGAATTAGTCAGAAAGATCATGCCTTTAAAAGTACATATATTCCCCTATTCCGCCCGGCCGGGGACTAAGGCCGCAAATTTTTGCGGGCTGGTTGACGCCAAAACGATTAAACTGCGTTGTGCTGAACTGGCAAATATCTCTAAAGAGTGCAGGGATAAAATTATGAGGGGCTTTGTTAATAAGGAAGTTGCGGTTTTAATAGAAGGGATCGTCAGAAGCAAAGCTAATTATCTGGAGGGTTTAACCGATAGTTACCTTAAAGTTAGAGTGCCGTTTAAGCCCGGATTAAGAAATATGATCGTACGGGTTAAATTAAAACGTATTTCCGGTGATCTTTTTTTTGGGGAATATATTGACAATAATTAGTTTAGCGCTATATTTATAAATAATATGAAAATACGGGTTTATTATCATCATACTGACTGCGGAGGGGTGGTTTATTACGCTAACTACCTTAATTTTATTGAGGAGGCGCGAACAGAATATTTTGCTTCAAAAAACGCTTCTATTAAACAACTTGCTGATTCCGGGGTTATGTTTGTGGTGGCCCGCCAGGAGGTAGATTATAAATTCCCGGCTGTATACGCAGATGAGCTGGAAATCCTGACCCAAGTGGGTGCGCTGAGCGGAGTACGTATTGAATTCTTGCATGAAATCTATAACCAAAATGGGCAGCTTATTGTTAAAGCCAGGACTATCCTCGTTTGTGTGGATAGCCATCTAAAACCGCAAGCCATTCCCGAAGAGCTCCGTAAAAAGCTATCCTAATCTTTAATCTTCAATAAACCAAGTCAATCCTTAACGGTAATTGGAGGGGAAATGGATAATTTAGAGTTGTTATGCGCCAGGCGCAGTATCAGGGTATTTCAAAACAGGGATATAGCAAGAGGAGATTTGGAAAAAATCATTGATAGCGCAAGGTTTGCTCCTACGGCAAGGAATGTTCAACCATGGGAGTTTGTGGCGGTTACGGATAAGAATAAGTTGATGGAATTGGCTAATCTGGCTGAGAACGGCAGGTTCATTGCCCATGCCGCTGCCTGTATCGCTGTTTTTTGCTCGGATACAAAATACTATCTGGAGGATGGATGTTCGGCCACCTGTAATATTCTTTTGGCAGCTACTGCTCTAGGCGTTGGGTCTTGCTGGGTAGCCGGTGACAAAAAGCCTTATGCCCAACAGGTAGGCGTTTTATTGCATGCCCCCAGGGGTATGAAATTAGTCAGCCTGGTTGCCTTGGGTTATCCACAAGAGAAAAATTGCTTTCAGCTTTCCAATAAGCGAGAACTCAAAGAGCTTTTACATTGGGAGAAATTTTGATGCCGCAACTTATCTGGGCAGGGCAAAGCGGATGTTTCTTGCCCTTGCTTATTATTTTTAATCTTCTATTCGGCAGGTTAATCTTTAATTCAATATATCTTTGGTTAGGCGTGGAGGCAGCGCTTATACTTATATTTATCATCAAGGTACATATTTTGATGAAGAAAATTACCGGGCAATTTCGGCCACAAGACCGTGGTTCGGCCTCCGATAGCCGAAGCGTAAGGGCTGGAGGGGAGGTTGTTGACGTGGAAGGCAAGGTGGTTGAGGAAAAGAAGGAGCTTGAGCAAAGCTAGAGTAATTGTTATTGACAACTATCACAGTTATGTTAACATAATGCCTAATTTTTACTGATTACGAAATAGCCTAAAATTTCAAATGCTTTTGAAAGGAGCGGAGTGAAAATGAGTTTTGATTTGCTGTTGCTGGCA
>JAQUOV010000019.1 GCA_028716965.1 Candidatus Omnitrophota bacterium | reverse complement strand
AGCGCCAAAGGAGGCCTTGCCCCAGCAAGGCCGACTGATGCACGGGGCACAACGCAGCGCCCCAAGGCGCGGTGAAGATTAAACCTTTTGAAAAATAGTTCGAATGGTGCGGTAAACGCACCGCCAGCAGGGAAAGGGCGTCGCTTCTAATAGGCGGCGGAAGGTGCCTTCCGTCGAAAAAACGAGGCGGCGCTCTTTTTCCCGCACAAAAGTTAAAATCTAGCGGGATTCCGCTTTGCGGGAAAAATAAAGCAGTAAATTTTTTGTTAGATTTTGCCTTTTCTTGCGTCTATTTAGTATGGCGAGATAATATTAACGCAAGAAAGGAGAGGAGTAATATATGAAGAAGGAAATTATTGTGCAATTGAACAAAACGTTTGAAGAATCGGCGTATACCCAAAATGGCGTTGAATATTGGATGGCGCGGGATATGCAGAAGTTTTTGGATTATACTGAATGGCGTAATTTTTTATTGGTTGTTGATAAGGCTAAAATCGCCTGCATGAAGTCTGGACAGAATATAAGCGACCATTTTGTTGACGTCAACAAAATGGTCAAATTAGGTTCAGGTAGTGAACGGCAGATTGAAGATATTATGCTTACTCGGTATGCCTGTTACCTTATTGCTCAAAATGGCGATCCTAGTAAAGAACAAATCGCTTTCGCTCAAAGTTATTTTGCTATTCAGACACGTAAACAGGAGTTATTGGAAGAGCACATTGCGTTGGTAGAGAGGGTGCATGCCCGTGAAAAGCTCGCAGATACTGAATCAGAACTTTCAGGGGTTGTCTATGAGCGTGGTGTTGATGGAGAAGGTTTTGCGCGATTACGCAGTAAGGGAGATCACGCGCTTTTTGGTGGATACACAACATTGGATATGAAAAAGAAATTAGGCTTGCCTGATAAGCGGCCATTGGCTGATTTTTTGCCGACTATTACCATTAAAGCCAAAGATTTTGCCGCAGAAATAACAAGCTTCAATACGAAGAAGAATAACTTACACGGTGAACCGGCTATAACAAGCGAACATGTAAAGAATAATAGAGATGTTCGTAATCTACTTGGGAAAAGCAGCATAAGGCCTGAAGCATTACCTCCGGAGGAAGATATTAAGAAGTTACAGCGCCGGCTTAAGTCTGAAGGTAAAAAGATTGCTAAGGATGCAAAAAAGATAAAGAGGAATTTAATAACTTGAGGTTTCAATTTGCAACCTCAAGATGGGCACCAAAGGTTAATATAGTGAAAAGATATTCCATAGCTTTATTTATAGCCCTTGCTGTGTTAGGAATAACGGCAAGGGCTTATTGTTTTAATGTTAAAATAGTAAAAAAGGCATTTGATTTAATTGGGCTGAAAAATATTGATAATCCTAAGAGAAGTTATGGTTATGTGGTGGGAATATTGGAGAATATGGATTCCCTTTCGTAATAATCTATGATAAGATTAGTCTAATAATTTAGTTTTGTTTGAAGAAATTAAGGTATTTGATTTTCCAGAGATTCTAAATCATTTGTAAGGCAGAGGATAATTATGGGATGGAGGTTCAGGCGTCGTATAACTTTATTTCCTGGGGTAAAAATCAATCTTAGCCTACAAGGAATAAGTACAACTTTTGGCGTGCCTGGAGCGAGTATCAATATTGGAAAACAGGGTGCGTTTTTGAATGCTGGTATTCCAGGAACAGGAATCTATAGCCGTACTCGATTACGGAATAATCCACAATTGTCAGAAACTCTAGATATTCCTGATAGGACTCCAGAATTAAATTTTTCGGATTACTTTTTGCCTGATGAAATCGGGGCCATCCGCAGTAAAGATAATAACTCTATAAATAGCGAAGGTCTAAAAGGAGTAAAGCAAACGCTTTTAGCAGCTTTACAACAAAAAAAGTCTCTTGAAACAGAAGTTGAATTTGGCGAAAAAGCATTAAGGGGAGCGAAACAAAGTCTTTCATTTATTAAAATTATTTCGCTTCAAGGACATTTTTTTAAAAAAACTCTGCAGAAATACCAGCAAGAGTATGATGAATGTAGCTTATCTTTATTAGAGGCTAAACGTCAACTTAGTGAATGTAAGGTGATGATTGAAGTTAAATTTGATACTACTCTCGCACCATTTTATGATGAAATCTGCTCCAGTTTTGACAAGCTTCAAAGTTCTGAGTTCTGTTGGGATGTTACAGCAAGTGTAGAAATTGATCGAATTAAAAAGCGTTCATCTGCCGCAATATCAATTTCTCGAAAACCAGTTTCCGTTAAAAAATCTACTCTTGATTTTGTTGAATCTGGATATCCTGCATTTCATTTTGTTAATGCAAATGGTGCCGATCTTTTCTTATTTCCTGCTTTTCTCCTTGTATTTCGTTCTAATACGGATTTTGCTTTAGTAGAATATCGTGATTTATCTATAAAGTACTCTAATGTTCGATTTATTGAAGAGCAAGCATTACCAAAAGATGCAAATATTGTAGGCAATACGTGGAAATATGTAAATAAGGATGATTCGCGGGATCGTCGTTTTTCAAATAATTATCAAATTCCAATTGTCCTTTATGGCGAAATTCATTTTACTAGCTCTTCGGGACTTAACGAGGCATATGAATTTAGCAATGCAGAGTTTGCTCGTGTGTTTGCTGAATCATTGCTAAAGTATAAAGGGAAGTTTTCTTCCTCCCTCTGACATTGTTTGATTTCTCTTCTTTGCTTTGGACTAAAAGGATAAGTCAGGTAAAATTTTGCCCGCACCAAAATTTTGCCAGTCGGCTTTAAAGTGTTGTTCAGGAGAGGCGCAGTATGCCGCACCGCATAGTTTTTTCGTATTGATTGCGGCATAGCGGACGAACCCTTATAAACTTTGGTTTTTGCTTGTAGAAACATGCCGGTGAGGACGCTGCTGTTGCAGCCGCCCCCACCCGGCTGCAACAGCAGCTGCGCCGCACACGCATAAAAATTAGCTGGAAGCCGGCCGACCAAGGCCGGCGCCAAGCGAGGCTTCTGCCCACAGAAGCCGAGCGGTGCAAGGGAAATACGGGAACCGCCCAAGCGGCGGTGCCTATTGATAAATAAATTATGGTGGGTCAAAATTCCGTTAGAACATAACGATAGACCCACCGCCAATTAGGAAAGGGCGCTGCTTCGAGAAGAGGGCGGAAGCGAGCTTCCGCCGAAAAAACGAGGCGGCGCTCTTTTTATAAGAAATAACTTGACAAAGATAGCGGCATTGTGTATTATTAATAATGGAAACCATTTTCATTAAGGAGCAATGTTAAATATGCCAAGCGGCGAATGTAGGGGGCAAGGTTGGTGGCACGGTAAATTCAGGGGCTGTGGCTATAGGCTTACCTTAGGACGGGAGGCGATCCTGGATATTTTATCCAAGGCAGAAGGCCACTTGAGCGCAGAGGATATTTACATAAAGGTCCACCCGAAGTATCCGAATATCGGGCTTACCACTATTTACAGGACATTAGACGTATTATCTAACCTTGGGATGGTATATAAGCTTGATTTCGGTGATGGAAGGGCTCGTTATGAGTTGGCAGAGGGTCCCAAAGGAGCGCATCATCACCATCATTTAGTATGTACCGGTTGCAACAGGGTGGTTGATTATACAGACTTTATTGATGAAGAAGTGGAGCTCTTGCAGCAGACAGAAAAGGGTTTGGGGAAAAAGTATAATTTTAAAATCAATAATCATGTCATTCAATTTTACGGCTTATGTGATAAGTGTAGCGGTAATAAATAACCGCTATATTTTTTTACCTATTAATAGAAATGGTTTTCATTAACAGAAAGGAAGGTGGTAACAATGCCAGGTTTTGACGGAACAGGGCCGAGGGGACAAGGCCCGATGACGGGCGGTGGCAGGGGATATTGCGTGGTTAATTTAAGCGCTGCAGGGGTAAGGCCGGGTGCCGGAGGTAATTTTATCGGCAGAGGTAGCGGGTGCGGCAACAGGAATTGTTTTTACGCTACAGGATTACCCGGCTGGATGAGGGCGCAGAAAGGAATGCAGGCGTTTGGCGGCTTTGGCCCAAGAGCTTCCAAAGAGGAGGAATTGGATATATTAAAAAGCCAAGCTGATTTATTGAAGCAGCAGCTTGAAAATACGCAAACTCGTATTCAAGATTTAGAGAGTAAGAAAGGAGCTAATTAAAGATGAGAGTCGGAGTCGTTTTAGAAGATGAAAATGGCGTTCATGGCAATGTCTGCGCGCATTTTGGCCAGTGCAGGTTTTTCTTCTTAGCGGATATTGATAAAGATAAGAAAAAGATAACGAGTACCCGTATTGTGCCTAATACCGCTGTACATGGCGGAGGCGGATGTGTCGCGGTGGATGAGATATTAAAGTACAAAATTACCCATGTTATTGCCGGAGGTATGGGCATGGGTGCCCAGCAGAAATTTGCGCAGGCAGGTGTTCAGGTATTTGGTTATGCTGGTAATGTGCAAAAGGCGCTTGATGATTTTTTGAATAATGCCTTGGGTGGTTTGGATGCTTGTAAGGATCACGGCCATGGCGGTAGTTGTCATTAAGAAGGAAGGTTTAAAATGAAAATATGCATTACATCAGAAGGTAAAACCTTGGATTCCAAGGTTGATTCCCGTTTCGGCAGGTGCCAGTACTTTATTTTCTTTGACACCGATTCGGGAAAATTTGAGGAGCGAGAAAATACTAATGCCCAGTTTCAAGGGGGAGCGGGTATTCAATCAGGGCAGTTTGTGGTAGCTAAGGGCGTTAAGGCCGTTCTTACCGGAAATATCGGGCCTAATGCGCATCAAGTTTTATCTGCCGCAGGGATAAGCGTTTTTACCGGTGCTTCCGGAACAGTAAAAGAGGCGATAGAGGGCTATAAAAACGGGAAATATAAAGCGGCGGATGAGCCGAGTGTAGGTTCAAAATTCGGTATGCCGGGGAAAAACAGCTAAGAAAAGAAGGGAGATAAGAATGCCGTTCTTCGAACCATTAGAAAAGATGGACCCTAAGCACGTTGATTTGGAAAGAGCGAGGAAATCCCTGCGCGAAGAACTTGAAGCGGTTGATTTTTATCAGGAGCGCATTGACGCAACAGATGATGAATCATTGAAGAAGCTCCTTGCGCACAATATGAATGAAGAAAAAGAGCATGCGGCAATGCTAATGGAGTGGATTAGAAAAAACGATCCGGTGCAAGACAAGATGTTTAAAGAGCACGATTAGGAATAATAGGATTGGAAGAAGAGCTTTTAGCGAATCATAAACGCTATTTAGAGCGTAAAGGGTTATATAGCAGCCTCGGTTATGATGTCGATAAGGAGCGGGCCTTCATCTTAGAGAAGGCTCAACCTCTTTACGGCGATATCCTTGAAGCCGGGACGGGTAAAGGCCACTTTACGCTTGAGTTAGCAAAAGCGGGATACAGTTTTACCACCTTTGATATCTCGGAAACCGAGCAGGCCTTTGCGAAGCTTAATCTGCGGTATTTTGGCTTAGACAAACAGGTTGATTTTCGTATTCAGAACGGCGAGTCGTTAAGTTTTAAAGACAAAAGCTTCGACGTAATCTTTTCCGTTAACACCCTGCATCATTTAACTAATCCTTACAAGGTCATCGATGAATTCTTGCGCGTGCTCTCTTTTGAGGGAAAGCTTGTCTTGAGCGACTTTACTCAAGAAGGCCTTGTGTTAATGAATAAAATACATGCCAGCGAAGGTAACAAGCATGAGGTCGGTAAAACTACGTTATCCGATATAGAGGAGTATTTAATAGGCAAGGGTTTTAAGGTTAATAAGGCAAACAGTAAATTTCAGGAAGTTTTAATTGCGTACCATCCCTGCCTGACGGCAGGCAGGAATTAATATGATCATTTCAATTGCCAGCGGAAAAGGGGGAACTGGAAAAACTACGGTCGCGGTTAACTTGGCGCTATCGCTGAAGAATATCCAACTGCTTGATTGCGATGTGGAAGAACCGAATGCACACCTGTTTATCAAGCCGCGAATAAGAAAAGAAGAGAAAGCTTATATTTCCGTGCCGGAAGTTGATGAGACAAAATGTAACTATTGCGGGAAATGCCGCGAGGTCTGCGCCTATCATGCGATTGCGGTGTTATCGGAGAGTAACGGCAAGAAGGGAAGCGTTTTGATTTTTTCGCATCTTTGCCATGGATGCGGCGCATGTAGCCTTTTATGTCCTCAAGGCGCTATAAAAGAAGTCAATAAAGATATCGGGGTGATTGAAATTGGCGAAAAAGGCGATATGCAGTTTGTCCATGGCCGCCTCAATATCGGGGAAGCGATGTCGCCGCCTTTAATCCGGCAGGTAAAAGAGTATATTAATCCCACAAGGACAGTGATTATTGACGCTCCGCCTGGAACATCGTGCCCTGTGATCACGGTAGTTAAAGGAAGCGATTTTTGTGTATTAGTAACCGAGCCGACGCCTTTTGGCCTGAACGACTTAATTTTAGCGGTTGAGGTGTTACGAAAAATACAGATACCATTCGGCGTAGTCGTTAATCGTTCTGATATCGGTGACGGCAAGGTTGAGAGCTATTGCAAGCAGGAGAATATCCCCGTCTTGATGAAAATTCCTTTTAGCAGGGAAATAGCGGTTAGTTATTCTGAAGGAACACCTATTATAAAAAAGGACGTTTCGTACCAGGACAAATTTATTAACTTATACCTTAACATCTGCGCAATAAAAGAATGAAGCAAATAGCCGTCATTAGCGGAAAAGGCGGGACGGGAAAGACTGTTGTTACAGGGTCGTTTGCCGCTTTAGCCAAAAATAAAATCATGGTTGATTGTGATGTGGATGCGGCAGACCTGCATCTTTTATTGCATCCTGCGGTTAAAGAGCGCCACGAGTTTAGAAGCGGACAAACCGCGCTTATTGATAAGAAACTCTGTAATAAATGCGGCAAGTGCATTTCAGCATGCAGATTCGGGGCAATCAAAGCCAACTGTACGATTGAACACTTTTCCTGTGAAGGATGCGCTCTCTGTAGTTATATCTGTCCGTATGGAGCTATCCGCATGGAGGAAAATGTTGCAGGTGAATGGTTTGTTTCCGATACCAAATATGGTCCCTTTGTGCATGCAAAGTTAGGCATTGCTGAAGAGAACTCAGGCAAACTTGTGGCTAAGATACGCCAGATTGCCAAAGAAATAGCAGAGAGGCAGGCGTTTGATTACGTGATTATTGACGGGCCTCCGGGTATAGGATGTCCGGTTATTGCATCCCTGTCAGGGGTTGACTGCGCTTTAATCGTGACTGAACCGACGCTTTCGGGATTGCATGACGCCCAGCGCGTAATAGAAGTAGCTAAACATTTCAATATTCCGGTTAAGCTTTTGGTGAATAAATACGATTTAAACACGGGCGTTACAGAAAAGATTGAGGCGTTTTGTCGGGAGCGGGTTGTTCCGGTCGTGGGTAAGATCCCTTTTGATAAGACGGTTGTGGAGGCACTCGTAGAGGGCAAGACCATTATCGAATATGCGGCGTGCCCGGCAGTAGATGAAGTGAAAAATATTTGGGAGGGATTACAATGAATAACAACGGGGAGGAAGGACTTGCTGAATATCCTCAGGAAGTAATTGATCTTATCAATAATCAAAGATATTTCGGCAGGATGAATGATCCGGTGAGCTCTTCGTATTTGAAGGGGCCATGCGGTGATGCGATGGAGTTTTATCTGGTAATAGAGCATGGTAAGATAACCCAGATTAAATATTACACAGACGGATGTCAGGCTACAGGCGCCTGCGCGTCTATGGTAGCGAAATTAGCCGAGGGTAAGCTCATTAAAGAGGCGCTTTCGATTTCCGCGGGAGAAGTAATTACGAAGTTGAAAGGCTTGCCCGAAGATCATCTCCACTGTTCGATACTCTCAGTAAGTACGCTTTACCGGGCTATTGCGGATTACTTACTTAAAAAATAAGGAGATAAATGAATTTCCTTTGGGCTTTAGGAGCTAGCATCATTGTCAGTTTAATTTCTTTTGTTGGAGTTATCAGCCTGCTTTTGAAAGAAAATCTGCTTAGCAAAATCCTTCTTTTATTGATTAGTTTTTCTGCCGGAGCTTTGATCGGAGGTGCGTTTTTACATCTGATTCCGGAAGCGGCTGAGAAGAGCGTTCATGGCGAGGTTTATTTATTTGTCATCGTTGGCTTTATTTTGTTTTTTATCCTTGAAAAATATCTGCACTGGCGGCATTGCCATAAAGGAAAATGCGAGATCCACACATTTACATACCTTAATCTTGTCGGTGACGGGGTGCATAACTTTATAGATGGGCTTATTATAGGTTCTTCTTTTGTGATTAACATTAATTTTGGCATCGCTACGTCTTTCGCGATTATCATGCACGAAATCCCGCAGGAGATTGGCGACTTCGGCGTATTAGTATATGGTGGTTTAAATAAGAATAAAGCGCTATTCTATAATTTTTTGTCAGCACTAACAGCTATTCTGGGCACTATTATCGGATTTGTTCTTGCGAATATATCGGGCAATTTCCTGAAATTACTTATGCCTATGGCGGCGGGTGGTTTTATTTATATTGCCAGTTGTGACCTTATACCGGAGTTACATAAACAGCAGGATCTTAAGAAGGCTACTGTTTCAATGGCAGTTTTTATTCTTGGCGTAGCGTTTATGTATTTTGCGGCGATACACCATTAAAATTATGAAGATTAAAATTTTAGCTACAGGCTCAAGTAAATGGCAACGGTTCATCTGCAGGTGGGGAGTTTCATTTTTAATCGGAGAAGATGTGCTTTTTGACACCTTCGGTGATCCGGGAGTACTTTTACGTAACATGCGAAAATTTAATATCGATCCTTCAAGGATTAGGCATATCGTTTTGTCGCATGATGACTGGGATCATATATCGGGGTTATGGTATCTACTCCCAAATCGCACGGATATTACAGTCTATATATGCCCGGGATTTCAGCAGGAGATAAAAGATAGAATTGCTTCTTTTGGAGTTCGCATCGTTGAAGTCGAGCCGTTTACCGTGATTAAAGAAGATATGTTTTCCAGTGGTCAAATTGAGGTTTCTTGTGAAGATAAGACTATTCTTGAACAGGTAGTGGTTGTAAGATTCTTAAAAAGCTTAACTATCATTACCGGTTGCGCCCATCCGGGGATCGTTAATATCATCCATACAGTTCAGAATAACTTCTCGCGAGAGAAAGTTTATTCTGTTCTGGGTGGACTTCATTTAAAAGATAATACCAATGAGGACAATATGAAGATTATCAGAGAGCTTAAAGATATCGGTATTCGTAAGATTGTCCCGATGCATTGCACCGGAAAACACGCGACAAGGATGATACGCGACGCGTTCGGCTATAATTTTATAAAAGCCAGGGAGGGGGATAGCATAGAGTTATGAATAAAATAGTGCTTATTAATGAAGAATTATGTATCGGCTGTGGCGCATGCGCAGAACTCTGTCCTAAGAAAATCTTGTACATTGATGAAAAAAGCGGAAAATGTAAGGTGACAGATCAATCGAAATGCGACCGCCTGCGCGGATGTGAGAAGGTCTGCGCGGTTGACGCCATAAAAATTATTTAAGGTAGGAGGATTAATATGAAAATAGGAGTGATCATTTCAAGCAATGATGTAGAGACATGTTGGAATGCGTTGAGATACGCTAATTTTGCTATTAGCCAGAAGGATGAGGTTAGGGTTTTCTTTATGGGTAAGGGTGTCGAATATCAAAAGGTAAGTAGCGATAAGTTTAACACCATAGAGCAGGCGGATAAATTTCTGCAAGCAAACGGCAAGATTTATGCCTGTGGCACCTGTATCAAAAGCAGGGAGCAGGAAGGCTCAGAGATGTGTCCCATCTCGACCATGAAGGATATGTATGATATCGTTAAAGAAAGTGATAAGGTCGTTACCTTTTAATATGAGTCAGGAGATTAAGCTTAGGCCCATAGGAATTATTCGCACACCGTATAAAGAGCCTAAAGGCATACCTATTCAGGGTAAATTCAAAAGGGGCGTTAAGGGGAAGATATGTCTATTCCCTAAATATAAGGTTGGCCTCAAGGATATCGAAGGGTTCTCGCATCTTATTTTAATTTACTATTTTAACCGTTCGAAAGAAGAACGTCTCAGCGGTAAGCCGTTTCTGGAAGATACCGTGCACGGTATATTTGCCATACGCAGCCCCCACAGGCCAAACCACATCGGGTTTTCGATAGTCAGGCTTGAGAAAATAAGAAATAACACCATTATTTTCTCGGAAGTCGATATCTTAGACAAGACTCCGCTGTTGGATATTAAGCCTTATGTGAGACATTTCGACAGCCGCGATAAAGTCAAGAACGGGTGGATCGAGAGGCATTTCAAGCAGTGCTCGAAACCTAAGAGGACCGTAAACGATGAGCAGATTAGTTAACGGATTCTTGGTGTTCTTTTCTTATCATAAATACTTGAAGTGAGGCCTGCGCCCACGCAGGCCGAACG
>JAQUOV010000018.1 GCA_028716965.1 Candidatus Omnitrophota bacterium | reverse complement strand
TTATTGACAACTATCACAGTTATGTTAACATAATGCCTAATTTTTACTGATTACGAAATAGCCTAAAATTTCAAATGCTTTTGAAAGGAGCGGAGTGAAAATGAGTTTTGATTTGCTGTTGCTGGCACCGGTAGGTTCTATTATAGCCTTGGGCTTTGCGCTTTATTTAACCTTAAATATCCTAAGAATGGATGAAGGCACGGATAAGATGAAGGAGATTGCTCAAGCTGTGCGTATTGGGGCCAAAGCCTATTTGAGAAGGCAATACCTGGGTGTATCTGTATTCTTTATTGTAGTATTTTTTATCCTTTTGTACATGGCCTTAAAGAACTACCTGGTTATCTTTGTGCCCTTTGCTTTCTTAACCGGTGGCTTTTTTTCAGGCTTGTCAGGTTTTATAGGTATGACCATTGCCACACAATCATCTAACCGTACTGCCCAGGCAGCCTCCAAGAGCCTGAATTCAGGCCTGCGTGTAGCTTTTTCAAGCGGGGCGGTAATGGGGCTTACTGTAGTGGGGTTAGGATTATTAGATTTGAGTATCTGGTATTATTTTCTTAATTGGTATTATTCATGCCATGCGATCCCTTTAGGAACGGATAAAATCGCGGCGATTACTTCTACCATGCTTTGTTTTGGCATGGGTGCTAGTTCCATGGCGCTTTTTGCCAGGGTAGGCGGAGGTATATTTACCAAAGCAGCGGATGTTGGGGCGGATTTAGTAGGCAAGGTTGAGGCAGGTATCCCTGAAGATGACCCGCGTAACCCGGCAGTGATTGCCGATAATGTAGGCGATAATGTAGGCGATGTCGCCGGAATGGGTGCAGATCTTTATGAGTCTTATGTCGGTTCTATTGTTGCTACCTCTGCTTTAGGTGTGGCTGCGGGACTTGGGGTCGCCGGCGTAACCGTACCGATGGTTATGGCAGCGGTAGGTGTTATTGCTTCGATCATCGGTACTTTCTTCGTCAAAAGCGGCGAACAGGCCAGTCAGAAGGTGCTTTTAGCGGCTTTACGCAAAGGGGTATTTACCAGCTCATTTTTAGTTGCGGTCATATCCTTTTTCTTAATTAAATATACCTTAGGTATTGAGCATATCGGTACCTATTGGTCGGTTTTAACAGGTTTGATTGCCGGAGTGTTAATCGGTTTATGTACCGAGTATTACACATCCAGCGGTTTTAAACCTACACGCTCTATTGCCGATGCTTCGCTAACCGGACCGGCAACCGTAATTATCGGCGGTATTGCCGTAGGCATGATGTCTACCGCAATTCCGGTGATTATTGTTTGCGTTGCCATTTTGATCAGTTTCTTTGTATCGGGAGGTGCGGCAAGTTTTAATGCGGGTTTATATGGCGTTGCGATCTCTGCCGTAGGTATGCTTTCAACATTAGGCATTACTTTGGCTACCGATGCTTATGGTCCTGTCGCAGATAACGCAGGCGGGAATGCGGAGATGGCAAAATTACCCCCCGAAGTAAGAAAAAGGACAGACGCCCTGGATTCTTTGGGCAATACTACGGCTGCGACCGGCAAAGGCTTTGCTATTGGTTCGGCAGCATTGACTGCTTTGGCATTAATTGCCGCATATAAGGATCAGGTTATACTTTTTGGTAAAGACATAAATGCCGATATGATGAATCCTACTGTATTGGTGGGTTTGTTTTTAGGAGGGATGATGCCGTTTTTATTCTGCTCTATGACTATGCGCGCGGTAGGCCGGGCAGCAGGCAAAATCGTGGTTGAGGTACGCAGGCAGTTTAAAGAGATAACCGGGCTTATGGCGGGGACAGCCAAACCTGATTATGCGCGTTGTGTAAGTATTGCAACTGCCGCCGCCCAGCATGAGATGATCGCGCCGTCTTTCCTGGCAATAGTTACCCCTATAGCAGTGGGTTTATTAATAGGTATTAATGCGGTTGCCGGGCTTCTTATCGGGGCAACTGTTACCGGTTTTGTACTGGCTGTAATGATGGCCAACTCCGGAGGTGCCTGGGATAATGCCAAGAAATTCGTGGAGGAAGGGCACCATGGAGGCAAAGGGTCGCTTGCGCATAAAGCTACGGTGGTTGGCGATACTGTTGGAGACCCGTTTAAAGATACCTCCGGGCCAAGCTTAAATATATTGATTAAGCTTATGTCTATGGTTTCTATAGTATTTGCCTCATTTATCATCAGAAACTCCTTATTTAAGTAGGGTCAGGTCCCAGCCCAATCAAGGGACGTTTCTTAGCCCAATCGGAGATGTGTCCCCAAATGGGGACACATCTCATTTCTTTATTTGACAAAATAATTTTAGTGGTATAATTATTCCATGGACGACTTAAGGTTTGTCCAAGCTTGCGTCAAAGGGGACAAGCAATCCTGGAATGAATTCCTCTCGCGTTATTCCCGCCTGATTTATAACTATATCTATAGCGTTTTGGCAGTCAAGGGGCATACTCTGCCTGATGTGCAGGTTGAGGATGTTTTTCAGGAAATATTTTATTCTTTAATCAAGGATAATTATAAGAAGCTGGCTACTTACCAAGGCAGGAACGGCTGTTCTTTAGCCAGTTGGCTCAGGCAGGTTACAATCAATTTTACTATTGATTACCTGCGTAAGCTTAAGCCTATGCTTTCGATTGACGCCGAGATTGAAGAAGGGCTTACTTTAAAGGATGTACTTAAGGACCTTTCGGCAGATGCAGTGGAGTTTTTGAGCGGCCAGGATAGGCGTAAGACCCTTAGGGAATGTATTGACCTGCTTGAGCCGGCAGAGCAATATTTCATAGAGTTGTTTTTGAACCAGGGCTTAAGCCTGGAGCAGATAAGGGAGTGTTTCAAGATAAACCGCGGAGCAGTAGATATGCGTAAAAACAGGATATCCCATAAGCTGCAAGATTGTTTTAAGAAGAAAGGTTTTAAGTTAGATTTTCCGGAATAATACGTCTATTGAACCAGGGAGAGGTATATGTTTACTCATTTTGATAAAATAATCCGGATTATTTACCGGGAATGGAAGAGTGCGGGAACGCCTGTCAAGGATGTCCACCCGGATGAAGAAACCTTGGTTTCTTTCCTGGAAGACAAGCTTGCTTTAAAAGACAGGGATTTAATCCAGGGGCATTTGATAAAATGCGATATATGCGCTGAGTATTTAAGTACACAGCTTAGAATAGAGCCTCGTTTAAGCAAGGATGTGCCGCCCCATCTTTTGGGAAAGGTTATAAAGATGCTTGGCAACGACGTAAAAGGGAATATATTTGAGATATTTCTTATGCTTAAGGAAAAATCCCTGGAGATTATCCGCACAAGCGGTGACGTGCTTGTGGGCCAGGAGTTAATCCCTGCTCCCGTATTGCGCAGCAGGCAGATAAAGGAGTTTAAAGAAGAGGTGAGTATTTTAAAGGATCTGCAAGAGATTAGGGTTTTAGCCAAGATTGAGCGTAAAGGTAATAAGACTTTTAACCTGGTCGTTAACATTAAAGATAAACAAGGACGTGATTTATCCGCTGATAGCCGGAGCATGGGAGTACGCATAACGCTTATAAAAGACGAAATTGAATTGGAGTCTTACGCTTCTGATACAGGAAACGGCCTTTTTGAGAACATCTTAGCGGGCGACTATAGGGTGGAGGTAACTTTGGCGGCCAGTATAGTTGCCGTAATCGATCTTAAAGTTAAGGCTTAGCTTTATGCCTTGCGAAGAAACGTTAACCTTAGAGGTTTTTAAGCACGGCGACTCTTTTAAAATGGGTTTGTTTGGGCAGGGGCAAACGGCACCTACCTTACGCCATTACAGCCTTGTAGCAGTTAATTTTAACGAGCTAATAAACTTGAGCTCGGATTTGGTCAGTGTCTTAAACCGTCCTGCCAAAGATCAACAATCCAAAATTAACCAATTGAAATCATTGCAAAAAATCGGCCGGTTATTCTGGGACCATCTATTAAGCCGCTCGGTCAAGGAAAGGCTTAAGAATACAGCCCCTTGCGCATTAACCCTTTTATTGGATGAAGAACTGATCTACTTGCCCTGGGAATTAATTTTTGACGGCGCGCATTTCTTATGCCTCAAATTCAGCCTGGGCAGGTTAGTGCGCAGCAAAGGTGAACCCGCGCTTGTGCAATACCGTAACTTAGCCGAAAGCCTGAAAATATTAATCTTAGCCGATCCCAACGCTGATTTAAAATCGGCTTATACCGAAGGCTTAAGTATTAAGAACCAGTTCAGCCGTAAAACCAAAAAGGTTTATGTTGATTTTAAGTCAACCAATATAGATAAGGCATATGTCAAAAAGAATATATGTGATTATGATATCGTGCACTTTGCCGGACATTGCGAATTTGATCAAAGAGACGCCCGCAGGAGCGGGTGGGTTTTAAGCGACGGGTTGTTTAAGGCCGAGGACATCCTCAGGATGGGGCAGAGCTCAAGCCTTCCGGCTTTGGTATTTTCTAATGCCTGCCATTCAGCCGAGGAGAACAACGGACATATTGATTCAGAATACCAGCGGGCAAACTATGGCATGGCAAGCGCCTTTTTGTTTTCGGGGGTAAGGCATTATATCGGCGCAATCCGTAAGATTGAAGATAGCTCAAGCCTTGTGTTTGCCCGGGAATTTTACACGCGGCTTGTTTCAGGTTCAAGCGTAGGGGAATCCCTGCGTTTATCAAAGTTGAGGCTGATAGATGAATTCGGGCTGGTTAGTTTGCATTGGGCAAATTATCTTCTTTATGGCGACCCGGGGTTTGTTTTTTTTAAGCTCCGCCAACCCAAAGCACTGAAGCGCAAAGAGGTTATTTTTTATAAAAAATCAATGCTCAAAACCGGACTGGCAGTTTCTTTTGTCTGCGCTACCCTCATTTTTGCTTTTTGGCTGCCTAAGCTTAACCCCGGCGCGGTATATCTATTCCTTAATTCGCAGGCTGAATACCGTAAGGGGAATAACCAACTGGCGGTTGAGCTGGGAGAGCGGGTAATCAGCAAAGACCAGAACTTTTTAGCGGCTTATCCCGTAATCGCAAATGCCTATGAACGCCTCGGCAATAAGGATCAGGCCTTAAAATATTATTTTGATTATACGCTTAAGAGCGAAGAGTTGAATAATCGGGCGCATCTTGCCAGGGCTTATGTAAAGTTGGGCTGGTTTTACCACCTTGACGGCCAGTATGCCAAAGCAAAGGAGTTGTATGATAAGGCGGTAAATCTAAGCCGGAAATTAAAAGATAAACGCAATGAGGCGCTGGCATTGAGAAAATTGGCTGTCTGGCATATAGATAACAGTAACTTCGATCAAGCGCTGGACCTGTTGACTAAAAGCGTTTCTATTAATTTAGAACATGCGCGTAATTTTGAGGATGCCAGGAACCTGGCCTGCGATTATTTTGATATCGGCTTGGTTTTTGCCAATAAGAACGATTATTCCGCGGCAAAAGACTTTTATGAAAAAAGCCGTAAGATTTTTGAACGCTTAAGATTACAAAATGAGCTAAGCGATTGCTATTATAATTTAGGGGAGATTTATCTTTTTGAAAAGGAGTACCACAAAGCGCTGGATTATTATTTTAAAGGTTTGAAGATTGACCGGCAGCAGGACAATAAGATAAATCTGGCCAGCGGTTATAATATGATCGGTGAGCTCTATATGGAGATAGACGATTTGCTTAAGGCGGAAGGGTATTTTAAGGATGCGGCTAAACTGGCGGAAGAGATTAACAGCCGTATGGATCTGGCTGATGTTAATTATAATTTGGGCTTATTATACAGCAAGCGCGGCAGGAAGAATATGGCCAGGCAGCATTGGCGTAAGGCACAAGAAATATACAGGATGGTTGGCTCTGATAATTACCAGGAGGTACGCACGAAATTACTGGAATTGGATAATATCTAAAGAATGCAAAAAGGGCTTGACAATATTCTTTTTTGAGTTATACTCTACTATGTTTATAGGGATAGTAGACAAAATCCTGCCTATCCGCAGAAGGGGAGCTTAAAATGAGAATTACCTATAAGGGCGATTACGCTTTAAAAGCGCTGCTGGATTTAGCCATTCATTATGAGTTGGGAGTTTCTACGATTAATGATATTGCTAAGCGTATTGATGCGCCGGTAAAGTTCCTGGAGCAGGTCCTTCTGGATTTGAAAAAAGGCGGGTTTGTAGAGAGCAGGCGCGGCAATGTAGGAGGCTATCAACTGGCCAAGGACCCGGCTAAGATTACCCTAGGCCAGGTAATCAGGTTTATTGACGGGCCGATAGAGCTTATCGCTTGCGTGGAAAAAAACTATTCTAATTGTGCGGATTTGAACAGGTGCGTTTTTAAAAATATATGGCAGAAGGTAACTAAAGCTACTGCAGATATAGTGGATAATATTAATTTCGCCCAGTTGGTCCACCAGGTTAAGCTTAAGAAAAATGGATTTGTCTATTCGATTTAGAATATGCGGGAGGGTAAATGAGCGGGATAGATAAGAAGTTAAAAATAGAAACACTTGCTTTGCACGGGGGGCAGGAGCCTGACCCGGCGACAGGTTCAAGGGCAGTGCCCATTTACCAGACGACATCTTACCAATTCAAGAATACCGAACATGCCGCTAATCTTTTTGGCTTGAAGGAGGAAGGCAATATCTATACGCGTTTGATGAATCCGACTACTGATGTGTTTGAAAAGAGAATGGCCTTGTTAGATGGAGGGGTTGGAGCATTAGCTGTGGCAAGCGGCCAATCAGCAATTACCCTTGCTTTGCTTAATATCGCTCAGGCAGGTGATGAGATCGTATCTGCGGATAACCTGTACGGAGGTACATACAATCTTTTCCATTATACTTTTCTCCGTCTGGGAATTAAGGTCAATTTTGTGCCGTCAAATGACCTGGATGCTTTGCAAAAAGCCATCACTCCCAAAACCAAAGCGGTCTATGCCGAGTCTATCGGCAATCCTAAGCTGAATGTAGCGGACCTGGAAGGAATATCCAAAACAGCGCATAGTAATGGCATACCTTTTGTATTGGATAATACTGTTTCTCCTTATTTATTGCGCCCGATAGATTACGGGGTGGATATCGTAGTTTATTCGGCGACAAAGTTCATCGGCGGGCATGGGACAAGCTTAGGCGGATTAATCGTTGATTCCGGTAAATTTAACTGGAGCAACGGAAAATTCCCATTAATTGCCGCACCGGACCCCAGCTACCATGGGATAAATTTTGTTGAAGCTTACAAAGCTATCGGCAACGTCGCCTATATTATTAAGGCGCGCGTAAGTTTACTGAGGGACTTAGGGCCGGCATTGTCTCCCTTTAATTCATTTTTGTTTTTACAGGGACTGGAAACCCTGCACTTGAGGATGCCCAGGCATTCCGAAAATGCTTTGGCTGTAGCTAAATTCCTGAAAAATCATCCGAAGGTAAACTGGGTGAATTATCCGGGATTGGATGATAGCCCGGAGAGGGACAGGGTGAAGAGGTATTTGCCTAAAGGAGCCGGCGCGATTATCGGTTTTGGAATCAAGGGTGGACTTGAAGCAGGCAAGAAGTTTATTGATTCTCTTGAATTGATTTCACATCTTGCCAACGTCGGTGATGCCAAGAGCCTGGCAATCCATCCTGCCACTACTACCCATCAGCAGTTATCTATCCAGGAACAGTTGTCGACAGGCGTATCTGCCGATTTTATACGCTTATCTATTGGGATTGAACATGTTGATGATATAATATCTGACATTGATAATGCGCTGGAAAAGTCCATATAAGGTGAAAATATTATGCCTAAGATATTTCCCGATATAACCAAGACCGTAGGCAAAACTCCTCTGGTAAAACTAAACCATATCGCTAAGGGCCTGGGATGTACGCTATTAGTGAAACTGGAATCGTTCAACCCTCTTTCAAGCGTCAAAGACCGTATAGGCGTAGCTATGATTGAGGATGCGGAGAAACGGGGACTATTAAAAAAAGGCTCTACCATTATTGAACCGACCAGCGGTAATACCGGTATAGCCCTGGCTTTTGTTGCTGCCTCTAAAGGGTATAAGCTGATTTTGACCATGCCTGATACTATGAGCATGGAAAGAAGGCAGCTTTTGGCAATCTTCGGCGCGCAGCTTGTTTTAACTGCCGGTATTGATGGTATGAAAGGGGCTGTAAAAAGAGCGGAGGAGCTGGCCAAAGAAACCCCAGGAGCAGTTATATTGCAACAGTTTAATAATCCGGCTAACCCTGATATTCACCGTAAGACTACCGCAGAGGAGATTTGGGATGATACGGATGGCAAAGTTGATATATTGGTTGCAGGGGTCGGCACAGGCGGCACTATTACGGGCGTTTCCGAAGCAATAAAGAAGAAAAACCCGGATTTTAAAGCAATAGCAGTTGAACCTGAAGCATCCGCAGTTTTATCCGGAGGCGCCCCGGGACAGCATAAGATTCAAGGGATAGGCGCCGGGTTTATTCCACAGGTTTTAAACCGGGATGTAATTGATGAAGTTATCCGGGTAAGCAATGATCATGCCGCAGATACCTCCAGGGCTTTGGCGAAATGCGAAGGAATTTTGGCGGGGATCTCAAGCGGGGCGGCATTATGGGCGGCTTTTGAGGTAGCTAAGCGTAAAGAAAATAAGGATAAGGTAATCGTGGTTATCCTCCCCGATACCGGAGAGCGCTATCTGAGTACGTGGCTTTTTCAGGATATATAAGGCGTTTGAAAATAACAATAGATGTGATGGTCTTTTGAGAGAAATTATTTAACGGGTAAAACATGAGCAAAGAAAAGAAAATAAACAAGAATAATTCCGTAGGCATTGTGAAGGCTCAAGGTTTTAATTTTGAATCGCTGAAGCTTGAGAGCGGGGAGAAGTTTGGGCCGGTTACCCTGGTTTATGAGACCTATGGCTGTTTGAATAAGGACAAGTCAAATGCCGTGCTTATTACTCATGCCCTTTCAGGAGATGCACATGCGGCAGGATTGCACGAAGGAAAGGATAACCCAGGATGGTGGGATGATTTTATCGGCCCCGGAAAAGCGTTTGATACGGACAAATATTTTGTGATTTGTTCTAATGTGCTGGGAGGGTGTAAAGGGTCGTCGGGTCCGGCGAGCGTAAATCCGAAGACAGGTAAGCCGTATGCTTTGGATTTTCCTTTGATTACTATCAATGATATAGTGAATGCCCAGAAATGCCTGGTTGATCATTTGGGAATAGAGAAATTACTTTCGGTGGTTGGCGGCTCAATGGGCGGGCAACAGGTTTTATCCTGGTTGGTTAATTATCCTCAGAGTTTACGCAGCGTAGTGCCTATCGCTACGACAATCAAGCATTCTCCCCAGCAGATTGCTTTTAACGAAGTAGGCAGGCAGGCGATTATGGCTGACGCGCATTGGAGATCCGGCAACTATTATGATGGGCCGGCCCCGTCTAAAGGGTTAGCAGTAGCCAGGATGATCGGGCATATTACATACATGAGCGATAAATCCATGGCCGAGAAGTTTGGCCGGGCCAAGAAAGGCACAGGTGAGTCTTTTAAATTTACCGCTGACTTTGAAGTGGAAGGGTATTTGCGTTATCGCGGGGATAATTTCGTGAAGCGCTTTGACGCAAACTCGTATCTTTATATTACCAAGGCAATGGATAACTTTGACGCTTCGGGAGGCAGGAGTTTCGAGGATGTTTTGCAGGGTACTCAAGTAAAGGTTTTGGTTATTTCCTTCAAGTCTGACTGGTTATATCCGGCTTACCAGTCAAAGGAGATAGTCAAGGCTTGCAAGCTTGCCGGCGTGGAAACAACTTATTGCGAGATTGCCTCAACCTATGGGCATGACGCGTTCCTTTTGGAGGTAGAGGAGGAAACACATTTGATCAAGCATTTTCTTAAGAAAATGCTTTATGCTTATGAGGTGACCGGTGATTATGGCGCGTAAGGATATCCAGCTGGACCATCAGGTAATCCTGGATTTGATTAATCCGCAATCTACGGTTTTAGATTTAGGCTGCGGCAACGGGGATCTTTTGTATCTTTTAATCAAGGAGAAGCATGCCCGCGTCCAGGGTATTGAAATTGATGAGCAGGCAATTTATAAATGTGTAGCCAAGGGTTTGAATGTTTTCCATGGAGACGTTGACAGCGGGCTGGCTGAATTTAGCGATAAATCTTTTGATTATGTGGTGCTTAATCAAAGCCTGCAGCAGATCCTGCATGTAGACAAAGTGTTGAGCGATGCTTTGCGGGTAGGAAGAAAGGTGATCGTAGGTTTTCCTAACTTCGCGCATTACAAATCAAGGTTACAGATGTTATTCCTGGGCAGGACTCCGGTAACCGGGGCGCTTCCTTATCAATGGTATGAGACGCCAAACCTGCATTTTTTGAGCATATCTGATTTTAAGAATTACTGCCGTTTGAAAGCAATTAATATTGAGCAAAGTGTTTGTATCGGACAGACAAGGAGGACCCAGTTTTTACCGAACCTGTTCGCCGAAACGGGAATATTTTTAATTTCAAAAAAATAACCTGGAGGCCTGATATGCCTTATATTAATTTAAGATTGGTCGGCAAACTTACAAAAGGGCAGAAAGAGGAGATTGCCAAGGAATTCTCCGAGACATTATCCAGGGTCACGGGAAAGCCCAAGGAGTACACATATCTTGTGATTGACGAAGTAAGCGGAGAGAATTGGGCCAAGGGTGATAAATTTTTCGGTTAAATACGGTTTTGCATAAAAAGAGTATATTCGCATTGTGATTAAACAGATATCCATTATTTTGTTATTCTGTTTTTTTCTTGCCTCGGCTGTTGTTTATGCCGAAGACACTTTGAATCTTGACAGCCTGATTTCCGAAGCCATAAGGAATAATCCCGAGGTAACCTCCGTACTAAAGAAATATGAAGCAGCCAAAGCCCGCATACCGCAGGCAAAGTCTTTGGATGATCCTGTTATAGGGCTTAAGTTTGAGAAGGCAAAAGGAAACCCCTTTCATCTTGATACTACTCCTGCGATGGATAGGATGCTTTCTTTTTCTCAAATGTTTCCCTGGTTTGGGAAATTACCGTTAAAAGGTAAAATTGCCCTTGTTGAATCGCAGATGTTTGCCGCCGAATTAAAAAATACGGAATTGGATATCGTTAATCAGGTCAGAAATGCATATTACAATTTATTTTTGAATTATAAAGAGATAGAGTTAAAGAAAGCTGCTTTGGTTTTTCTAAAAGATACGGCAGGGATTGCGGAAGCTAAATATATCGCGGCAGATGC
This sequence comes from Candidatus Omnitrophota bacterium, assembly GCA_028716965.1. Classification (GTDB taxonomy): domain Bacteria; phylum Omnitrophota; class Gorgyraeia; order Gygaellales; family Profunditerraquicolaceae; genus UBA6249. The sequence goes on along the minus strand of JAQUOV010000018.1, from coordinate 608 downwards.
ATCCCAGGAGGAGATCTTTAAAATAAACCTTGAAATAACTACTCTCAGCGACGATATAGCTAACCTGAAACTAGAGAAGCTATCCAAGGAAACATCCTTGAACGTTTTATTAAACAAAGATCCGGAAAGCCCGCTGGGGGGGGAACCTGCCTTGCAGGAAGAAATAATTCCATTTGATAAAGATATTGTTGATTTATATAAGCTTACCATAGAGAACCAGCCTGAATTACTTGTTTTTTCATATGCCATAGAAAGAAACAAATATGCCAAGTCCCTTGCCCAGAAGAGTTTTTTCCCCGATCTGATGGCAGGGATAGTTGCCCGGGGTATTACTGCCGGCAGTATAGGCCCATGGGATTTGATGCTTTCTTTTACGGTGCCCTTGTGGTTTTGGAGCAAGCAGCGTTATGAAGTAAAGGAAGCTATCACTAATTTAGAGCAGGCCCAGGCAGCTTATCAGGCCATGAAGAATAAGGCGTTGGCAAGAACAAAAGATTTAATTACTAGACTGAAGATTGCCTCAAATAAAATAAAGTTATACAGAGATAACCAGATACCTATATTAAACAGTTCCATTGATTCATCGCTTTCTGCATACCGTTCAGGGA
>JAQUOV010000017.1 GCA_028716965.1 Candidatus Omnitrophota bacterium | reverse complement strand
GGCATTTCAAGCAGTGCTCGAAACCTAAGAGGACCGTAAACGATGAGCAGATTAGTTAACGGATTCTTGGTGTTCTTTTCTTATCATAAATACTTGAAGTGAGGCCTGCGCCCACGCAGGCCGAACGGTGCAAGGGGGATACGGGAGCGCCGACAGGCGCCTGGAGATTAAATTTAGTTCGAACAAAGCGGATCCTACACCGAAAAATTTCCCTTAACGATATGTGGCTGAAATTTTGAGGCCTTATCAGGAGTCCTGCGCAGCAGGGTCCTGCCTCTCCATAGTACTTTTTGAATCATATAGGGGAATTAGCAGTTATGACGCAACCTCACTTGATGAAGGAGGTTGCGTTTGTTTTTGTATGGAAACGTTTGCATCTTTTTACTACTGATGTCAAAGTCCTTATTTCTTGAGGTTAAGAATAGTCGTGGTAGAATATGGCTTAGGAGATTTAATATATGCAAAAGACAAAGATACCGGGGAACAAAATTTATCCCTATTTGATAAGCATAGGGTTTGTTTTTATCATGACTTTGTTGGGTGAGTTTGTTAAAAGAAAACTCGAACCAACAAATATTGTGATGTTTTACCTTTTAGCTGTAGTAATAGTTGCTATCCGTTGGGGGCAGGGGCCAGCGATCATAACCTCAGTATTGAGCGTCCTGGCATTTGATTTCTTTTTAGTCCCGCCGTATCTCACCTTGAATGTTCATGATTTTGAGTATCTTTTTACCTTTGGGGTTTTTCTGGTAGTTGGTCTTATTGTGAGCACGCTTACTTCAAAAGTCAGAGCGCAAATTATCCAGCGGCAGACAGAAAAACTTCATTCAGCGCTTTTAAATTCAATCTCTCATGATTTAAAAACGCCGCTTGTATCGATCACTGGGGCATTGAGCGCTCTTTTGGATAACACATCAAAGCTTAACGAACAGCAGAAAAATGAGCTTTTGGAAACGGCCCGCGATGAATCCGAAAGTTTGAATCGTATCGTAAATAATATTCTGGATATGACGAGGTCTGAATCCGGTGTATTACGGATTTCTAAAAAGCCATGCGATTTGAGAGACTTTATAGGAGTGTGTCTTGAGCAGTTAAAAGATAAGATAGGCAGTCGAAATATAAAAATAAACATTTCAAAAGAGATGCCTGAGGTAAAGGTAGATTTTCCGTATATGCTCAAGGCGTTCTTAAATGTTATTGATAATGCTTTAAAGTATTCCCTAGATGGTTCGGCGATTGAAATTGGAGCTTTTTGTATTGGGAATAGGGTGCGTATTTTTGTGAGGGATTATGGTTACGGAATCCCTAAGGAAGACTTGGAACGTATTTTTGACAAATTTTATCGGGTCCAGCGCGCTCAAAATGTACTGGGAACCGGGCTGGGGTTAAGTATTTCAAAAAATATTATTGAGGCTCACGGTGGTCATATCAGCGTAGAAAGTATTCTTGGTAAAGGCACTACGTTTATTATAGAATTTCCTCTGGAGTAAAAGTATAATGGTAGAACAAAACAATTTAAGAATCCTGGTTGTTGACGACGAAAAATCCATACGTAGTTTTCTTAAAACATCTCTTTCGGCGTACGGTTATGATGTTTTTGAAGCGGCAAAAGGGAAAGAAGCCTTAATAGAGTCGGTCAGTGCTCATCCAGATGCCATAATTCTTGATTTAGGACTTCCTGATATGGATGGAAGAGAAGTCATTGCAAAAATCCGTAAACGGACAAAAACCCCAGTAATTATTTTATCAGTAAGGGATGATCCACTTGAGAAAATTGCTGCGCTTGATGCCGGAGCAGATGACTATCTTACTAAACCTTTTTCTGTTGGAGAGTTGCTAGCGCGCTTGAAGGCAGTAATAAGGCGCCTGTTGCCTTTAGAAAAGAATCAAATCCTGCGGTCAGGTAAACTTGTGATGGATATCACCAGTCGCCGGATTACTGTCGATGATAGCCAGATTGTTTTATCTCCTACCGAGTATGATACCCTCAAGCTTCTTCTTCTAAACTCTGGTAAAGTTCTTACGCATAAACAAATCCTGCGTGAGATTTGGGATAAAACAGAAGATTATGAAGGTATTTTACATCTTTTACGCGTAACGATAAGTAATTTGCGCAGCAAAATTGAACCTAACCCGGATCGCCCCGTATACATTCTTACAGAGCCAGGCGTAGGTTATCGTCTGAGTTCTGATGATTAAATCTGGTTTTGACCAGTTTTGACCTTTTTTTGACTTGCCTTTTTTGTCCGCCAAGCGTAACGTAATAAAATAAATACAATAATAAGTTAGTTTTACACAGTGCCAGAGTATTTTATTCTCTGGTTTTTTGTTAAATATTATGAAGAAAATAACTATTTTTTATACTGTTATACTTGGAATGTTTTGGGAAGCGGTGTATGTGATGGTAATTATTGGCATAGGTTCGCTATTTGCATTAGCATTTAGGTATATAAAATGATACTCAAGCCTCAAGCAAATGATATTAGGAATATTGGCTATTATTTGGGAAGAATAATCCTCGGTATTGGCTTGGCCATGTTTTTACCGTTTATTACGGGGTTTGTTTTATTTAGAGAGCCTAATCCCGCTTTGGATTTTTTGATCAGCGCTAATATTGCTATATTTATCGGTGTAGCTTTGAGTTGGCTGTGTAAAACAGATAAGGAGTTGAATACCGGCCAAGCAATGGTAGTGATTGCTCTCTCCTGGTTGGCGGCGATGGTACTTAGCGCAGTACCATTATTATTAAGTGGTCATTATAAATCATTTCTTGATGCCTGCTTTGAAACCATGTCGGGTTTTACCACGACTGGATTAACTCTTGTGCAGGATTTAGATCATCTTTCCCGGACTCATAATTTATGGCGTCACTTAGGGCCTTTTTTAGGAGGGCAAGGGATTGCTATTATTGCGATTTCATTTTTGGTTAAGGGAGCCAGTGGAACGTTTAACCTGTATCTTGGGGAAGGGCGGGATGAAAAATTAGTTCCTAACATTATTAACACTGCGCGGTTTATTTGGATTATTAGCATAGTTTATTTAATTTTAGGGACCATTGTCTTGGGTTTGGTGGGGATCTCTATTGGACTAAAGCCTCAAAGCGCGTTTTTTCACGGCGCCTGCATTTTTATGGCCGGATTTGATACCGCAGGTTTTTCCCCGCAATCCATAAACATTCTTTATTATCACAGTCTGATTTATGAAATTGTCATAATTTTCTTTATGGTTATTGGTTCATTCAACTTTAATTTACATTATCAAATTTGGAGGGGGAATTTTAAAGAAATTTGGAAGAATATGGAAACGCGGACTCTCTTGTTTGTGATTATGATTGTTACTTTGATTACTATGGCTGGTTTGAAGCGACTGGGTGTTTATTCGGATGGAATGATACTTTTCCGTAAAGGATTCTTTCAAATTATTTCAGGACAGACTACGACCGGCTACATGACGATATATGCGCAGCAATTTCTTAAAGAGTGGGGGGATTTAGCATTAACCGGGATAATTATTGCCATGGCCCTGGGAAGTTGCGCTTGTTCTACATCGGGTGGTATTAAAATGCTCCGCGTGGGAATTATATATAAGGCATTCAGACAAGACATAAAGAGAATGATGTTTTCGCCTAGCGTTGTCGTTGTGCAGAAATTTCATCATATAAAGACGATGTTTATTGAAGATAAACAGGTGCGAGCAGTTTTGATTGTTACATTGGGTTACCTCTTTCTTTATGGATTGGGTACGCTGGTGGGAGTAGGATTAGGATATCCTTTTTTGGAATCTCTCTTTGAGTCAACCTCTGCTGCAGGTAATGTTGGGCTTTCTTGCGGAATAACCGATGCAAGTATGCCGACGATATTAAAAGTGACCTATATAATTGAAATGTGGGCAGGAAGACTGGAGTTAATGTCAGTTTTTGCGCTATTTGGTTTTTTTGTAGCTTTTGTGAAAGGTAAATAAAAATGAGAAGTTTTTTCTTGCTATTGGTGTTGTGCTTGGTATTGATTGTCTCTAGCTACAACTGCTATGCTCAGACAGCTACGAGTTTAGATTTGTTAAACAATACCAAGCAATATGACGGTAAAGTTATTTACTATAAAGGAGAGGTTATAGGAGATATAATGGTTCGTGGTGATTACGCATGGTTGCATGTGAATGACGGCACTATTGCGATTGGTATTTGGGTTCCCAAGACAATGGTTCAAGATATTTTCTACGCCGGTAATTATCATAAAAAGGGAGATATCGTAGAAGTTTCCGGGGTATTTCATCGTAGCTGCTTGGAGCATGGTGGTGATTTGGATATTCATGCCATTGAAATAAGAAAAATAACTCCAGGGAATTTTGGTATTCATCCCATCAATAGAAAGAAAGTTTATATCGGAATTTTCTCTTTAGTGCTAGTTTTGCTATTCTATGCATTAAAGAAAATATTTATAAAAAAGAACGGTTAAGCGGAAAATTTATCCGAAGAACTAACTCTCAGGGTATCCGTATTTAAGAGCAATATTATGTTTGTCCTTAAAATGTGCCCATCCAAGTGAGAAACAATCTGAAAAAACTGCATGATTTCTGTATACCAAATAAGTTGCATTAACATAGTTTCTTGATTATAATAACTTTATGAGCGGCATCGTTTATGCCCCTGTCTTTCCGAATTAAATCTATTCATTCCGCAACATAATATCCCTTAATAAGTTATATCAACTTCTCAGTAAATAAAATTCCCTTGTGCCCGATTTGTGCATAGATTAGTATTGTAATAAGGTTTGCTTGAGGCAAAATCCAGAGGTATAATCTGCTTACACAGGTAAAAAAGGAATTTAAATGTTTAGAAAATTATTCTTAGCCTTATGTATTCTTGGATTTATCACGGTTTCATTTGCCGCAGATAAGCCGTCAGCTGAAAAAGTATATGCTTATTATTTCCATGGTTCTGTGCGTTGTTCTACTTGTTTTAAGCTAGAACAATATTCAAAAGAAGCAATAGAGAGTAATTTTAAACCTGAGCTTGCTTCCGGGAAACTTGAATTTAGGGCTGTTAATATTGAGGAGAAGATTAACGCACACTTTGTTAACGATTATCAGCTTTACACAAAAACTTTAGTTTTATCTTTAGTTAAAGACGGCAGGGAAATAAAATCAAAAAATCTTAATAAGATCTGGGAATTTGTGGGCAATAAGGATAAGTTTATGGCATACATTAAAGAAGAGGCAGCTAATTTTTTAAAGGATTCATAATGGATAATCTTTTTATTGGGTTTATTTCCGCGCTTTGGCTGGGGATATTAACTTCGGTTAGTCCTTGTCCGTTAGCCACTAATATAGCCGCGATTTCTTTTCTGGCTAAAAAGATTGTTAATCCTAAAATGGTTTTTATTTCAGGTCTTTTTTATACCATGGGCAGGATGTTTTCTTACGCGTTGTTAGGTTGGGTTATAATAAGTTCTCTTTTAAGTGTGCCAGTTTTAGCAAATTTATTACAGCGATATATGAATAAAGCATTTGGCCCGGTATTAATTGTTACGGGATTTGTTTTATTAGATTTTCTTAAAATAACTATTCCTAAATTTGCTCCTTCTGCGAAGCTTCAAAATAAGCTTGCGGGATCAGGAATAGGAGGGGCTTTTGTTTTAGGGCTAACCTTTGCATTAGTATTCTGTCCTGTATCCGCGGCTCTTTTTTTCGGGAGCTTGATTCCCCTGACACTTAAATCCAAGATGGGGGTTATTTTACCTCTTATCTATGGCATAGGGACTGGATTGCCAGTGTTACTATTTGCTGTGGGCATTGCTTTAAGTGTGAAGTCATTGAGTTTTTGGTTCAATCGTTTGACTAAGCTGGAATATTATATGAGAAAAGTAACTGGTGCGGTTTTTATTGTAGCCGGTTTGTATTATATTGGGGTATATTGGTTAAAGATGCTTTGATGCAACAAAGGGATTAATATGGAAAGAAGCGCTGGCAAGAAAAGAAGTTTAAGTTTCTTTGAGAAGTATCTTACACTCTGGGTTTTTGTTTGTATAGCGTTAGGAGTATTAATTGGCAAAGTTGCCCCAGGCGCGGCGGGTTTTCTTGACGGTCTTTCAGTTTATGTCAACGGTGCCCCGGTTGTTTCAATACCAATTGCAATTTGTCTATTTTTCATGATGTATCCGATAATGGTGAAGATTGATTTTGCCGAAGTTATAAAAGCCGGAAAATCACCAAAACCGGTCGGATTGACTTTATTTGTTAATTGGGCAATCAAGCCATTCACTATGTATGTTATAGCTTATTTTTTCCTGGGAATTGTATTTAAAGGATTAATAGGAGCAGAGGCGGTGGATCTTGTTAAATTGCCACCTGGAGCAGATTGGTTGTTGGGTTCTATCCATGGTGCGGGAACAGTTGTTATGCATGAAGGTTTAAAGATGTTACAGGTGCCTTTATGGCGTAGTTATTTTGCCGGCTGTATTCTGCTTGGCATTGCTCCTTGCACAGCGATGGTTTTAGTTTGGGGATATCTTGCTAAAGGAAACGATGGGCACACACTGGTTATGGTGGCGATTAATTCTTTGACCATGCTTGTGCTTTACGGAGTTCTAGGTGGATTTCTTTTGGGTATTGGAAGAATGCCTGTTCCCTGGCAAGCACTATTATTATCAATTGTTATTTATGTAGCATTGCCTCTTGTGGCAGGGTATTTCACGCGGAAGTGGATTGTGTCGTTTAAAGGCATAGAGTGGTTTAATGAGAAGTTTCTTCATCTGTTGAGCCCTGTTTCAATCATCGCGCTTTTATTTACTCTTGTGCTTTTGTTTTCATTTAAGGGGAGAATTATTCTTACTCAGCCATTAACGATTCTATGGATTGCAATTCCGCTTTTTATTCAAACCTGTTTTATTTTTACGATCACATACTGGATGGCAAAGAGAATGGAGTTAAGGTATGAGGATGCGGCTCCGTCCGCGATGGTTGGCGCCAGTAATCATTTTGAAGTTGCTATTGCTACTTCAACAATGTTATTCGGTTTATCCTCAGGTGCGTCATTAGCTACTGTAGTGGGAGTTTTAATTGAGGTTCCAGTGATGCTACTTTTGGTAAAAGTTTGCTTAAGGACCCGGTATTTATTTGCTAAGAATTAGAGCATGGATTAACAATAATTGAAGATTTATTTTGTGCCCAAAATGTACCCATCCAAGTTAAAATAATTTGAATAAACTGTACGATTTCTGTATACCAAATGAGTTGCTTTGTCATAATTTCTTAATTATAATGACATTGGAGAAAGGAGGCTTAGTTTTCCCTGGCTCTCCGAAAAGAAAAGATGTAAGAATAACCAGCTTACAATAGCACTATAATGAAACCAAAAAAAGATAGCAAAATTAAAAAAAGAAAACGAAAAGACGAGAATAACCAGATAGTTGGTGTGAAGGCCCCGGATCGTGTACAAATAATAGAACACCGCCATTTTATCCGCCACCCATTGTCCTTGCCTCTTGTTTACAGGGTTGTGAAGCAGGCGAAGGATCAGAGCCGGCAAGATTTACGATCTGAAACGATTAATGTAAGTATAGGGGGGCTATTGTTTCCGGCAGTACATCCTGTTGAACCTAATGCTATGATTGAGATAAAAATGCCTTTTGAGAACAAGGTATTTAACTTCAAGGCAAAAGTTGTCCGTTGTGTCCATAATTCAGAGACAAAGCTTTATGATATAGCGGTAAGTTTTTTCAGGCTGCGTGAAGCTTTTAAGGCAAAAATGATTGAGCAAATTTACCTTATTTCAGAATACCGGGATTTGCTTAGTTTACAATTGGGGAAAGAGGTTTCTCTTGAAGAAGCATCCCGAAAATGGATAAAACGATATTCAGATAGATTTGAAAGGCTTTACTGGTAGGTTGTAATGAGAATAAAAACTAAATCCAAAGCTGATGCTAAAACTAAAAAACAACTGATCAGCGAAATCAATTCTTTGCGTAAAAGGGTGGCAAGATTTGAGAAACTGGAATCTATCTTAAAACGTAAAGATGAAGAATTGAAAGAATGTGTCAGGGGCCTTGAGGAACGCGTAGAATCCCGTACTGCCGCTGAACGCATCATCAATAAACAGCTCCATAGCGAGATCGAAGAGCGCAAGAAGCTGGAGTCGGAGTTATTCAAGACAAAACAATTCTTGGAAAATATCGTTAATGGGATTACCGAGCAGATCATGCTCATCTCTAAAGATTTTAAGATACTCTGGGCGAATAAAACATTTTTAGAGCAATTTAATTGCAAGATGGAAGACCTGGCGGGCAATTACTGCTATGCGGTTACCCATAACCGTAAATCTCCCTGCCAGGCCCCATATGATGCCTGCCCGATCGCCAAAGTATTGGAGAAAGGAATACCCGTTAAAGAGGTGCATACCCATTATGGGCCTAGGGGAGAATCTTTATCGGAGGTCAGCGCTTATCCTATCAAGGATGAAAAGGGCCAGGTTGTTGAATTTGTGCACATAGCAAGAAACATTAAAGAAACTAAGCCATAAAAAAATCCCCTGGTTAATTATGCTGATGTAATTATTTAGGATCCATGCGGAAAATAAACAGGTTTTTAAATCTCGGCATAATCCTGGTATTGGCGTGCATATTGAGCTCTTGCGCTACGCCTTCAATTAAACCGCAGGCAGCATATCTTCCGCAGGTACAGCCCCAGATCGCCGCATTGCCCCAAAGGCAGGACATCTTCCACGAGGTTGCTCCGGGTGAAACTCTCTGGCGGATAAGTAAGATGTACAATGTCCCTCAGCGGGAAATATTGCGCGCAAACAGGCTTACTTCGGAAGAACCTCTTTTAAAAAAAGGCCAGCGCCTCCTGATACCGAATGCCGCGCCGGTGGCTCCGGTTATTTCGCTTTATCCATCCCCAAAATGGAAATATATTATTATACACCACAGCGCTACCGACGAAGGTAACTCCCTGTCTTTTGATAAAGCACATTTGAAAAGAGGCTGGAACGGAGTAGGTTATCATTTTGTGGTTAATAACGGCAGCAAGGGCAAGGATGACGGACAGATAGAAGTTTCTCCCAGGTGGCTGAAAGGGGAGCCTGGCTCACACTGCCGGGCGGCCAATATGAATTCCAAGGCAATCGGGATTTGCTTAGTAGGCAATTTCGATAAAGATACGCCAACCCGCAAGCAAATGGATGCTTTGATTTATCTGGTAAATAAGCTAAGAAAATACTATAATATACCTGAAGAACATATACTCGGGCACGGGCAGGTTCAGGGCGCCAGGACAGACTGCCCCGGCAATAATTTTCCCTGGAGGGAATTTATGGCCCGGTTGGATTAACTGTTATATAAAACGTAAGGAGGCTGCAATGGCTGATATCAAAAAAGAATTGACGGCAATGTTAAACCGTGCGCTTGAACTTGAGCATGCGGCAAGGATACAATATCTGGCCCATGCAGAATTGATCAAGGGGATTAATGGGGAAGCGGTGATCTCCAGGTTAAAGGAGATTGCCTCCGACGAACAGAAGCACGAGGAGATGTTCCGGGATTTAATAGGCAGCTACCTTGGGGCAGAGCCTGTGATGAGCCTGGCTGAAACGCACAAGGCCAAGGAAACCAGGAAGATATTGGAAGTCAATCTTAAGGGCGAAAAGGATGCCATTGATTTTTATAAACGGATCTATCAGAAAGTGATGGATAATAGAAAGAGTTTTCAGTATGAGTTTGAAACTCTTGAGCATAATATCCGCCATGTGATCATAGATGAGCAGGAGCATGTGGCAGAGTTATCTCTCTTATTAGGTATATAAGGAAACAGACATAATTTTATTATAACAGCCCTTGCTTGCACTTTATTTGCCGCAAGGGCTGTGTTTTCATATGGGAGGAATAGGTGGTCTTTGCTAATAATGTCGGAAAAAAATATTTACTCATTTTTCTTATGCTCCTGGCTGCGTTTTTGTCCGGGTGTGCCACTAAGCTAAGCGGCGTCATAACAGTCCCGTCTGCACAGATTGAGCAGCCGCTCGGCTCTCTGGAGAATCCGGTTGTTGACAGCGATATATCACTGGCTGATGCCTTGAGAAAGGAAGCGCCCCCTGAATTTAAAAAAAGGCAGAGGCTGATAAACGTGCTCTATTATTCATTCGACGGAAAAATTCACAAAGGCCAGCTTGTTATAGAGGAAAGGCTTGTAGAAGATATCTGTGAAGTGTTTCGGGTCGCCTTTAAATACAAATTCCCGTTTGGTTCCGTCATTCCTATTTCCCATGACCGCTTTTTTAAGAACGGGAAGTGGAATGAGGACGACCTTTCCATGATGTCTAATAATAGCTCCGCGTTTAATTACAGGGCGGTAACCGGCGGCACAAAGCTTTCCAGGCATGCCTATGGTTTTGCTATTGATATCAACCCTGTACAAAATCCATATATTAAAGGCAGCATTGTGCTTCCTCCAGGCGCAGTATACGATACGGCTAAACCCGGCACGCTTGCTTATAATTCGCCTGTTGTGCGGACATTTAAGCGTTTGGGGTGGGCCTGGGGAGGGGATTGGAAGTCCTTAAAAGATTACCAGCATTTTGAAAAAGTCCTGCGATAGCAGCATGCATCTCATTTAGCCCAACCATTTTTACGGCATACCCATTGACAATAAAGGTATTAGTTTTATAATAATTTATTAAATACCAAACATAGCCCTGCCGCTGTGTTTTCTTAACAATCCACATGTAGCCGTTAAAGGGAAAAAATGCCTGATGTATTAATACAGAAGTTTTCCATGATATCCAGCGTTCATTTGAACGCGTTATTCCTTCTCGGCCTTATCCTGTTTGTCGGGGCGATGGGTGCAAAAACATTCCAGAAGCTGCGCATACCTCAGGTTGTCGGTTATATTATCGCCGGTATCCTGCTGGGGCGCTCAGGTTTGAATATCATCAACAAAGATATTATTGAGACTTTAGTGCCTTTTAATTATTTTGCGTTGGGCCTTATAGGGTTTATGATCGGAGGGGAGCTGAAGAACGAGGTTTTCCGGCGCTATGGAAAGCAATTTTTAGTGATATTATTAGCGGAGGGCGTGACCGCTTTCTTTGCCGTTTTTATCCTTGTAGGCACATTGGGTAGTTTTATCTTTGGAAACAGCGTTTATTACTGGTCACTGGGCCTATTATTAGGTGCTATTGCTTCCGCTACTGCTCCCGCTGCTACTACCGATGTCCTCTGGGAGTATAAGACCCGTGGCCCATTGACCACTACCGTCTTGGGGATAGTGGCTTTGGATGATGGCCTGGCGCTGATTTTATTCGCCTTGGCAAGCAGCATTGCCCCTGTGATAATGGGGGCCCATTCTTCGGTATTTTCCGCTATTGCCAGGCCCGTTTATGAAATCGGCATGGGGATTGTTATCGGGTTGATATTCAGTTTAGCGCTTATAAGGATCCTTAGGAAATATGCGGAGAAGGATAAGATCCTGGTTTTTTCCTTATGCAGCATACTTTTTGCCCTGGGCTCGGCGCTGATCATGAAAATAGATATGCTTTTGGCAGCGATGACTATGGGGGTCGTGCTGATAAACAGGGAAGTGCGCCTCAGTAAAGAGGTATTCAAGCTGGTTTCCGGATTCGCAACGCCGTTTTATATATTATTCTTTGTTCTGGTTGGTGCAAAATTTGATTTGCATGCTACAACCGCAACAGCTGTCTTTATTGCCTTTATTTATCTTGTAGGCAGGACCTCAGGCAAAATGATCGGGGCGTTTTTGGGCGCAAAAGGTTCGCGGGCGCCCAAAACCGTTATTAAGTACCTGCCGTTTTGTCTTTTTAGCCAGGCGGGCGTGGCTATCGGCCTTTCTATCCTTTGCTCCCAGCTTTTCCCGGGGGCAATAGGAAACTCCATAATTGTTATCGTCACCCTTACTACATTTGTAGTGCAGCTTCTCGGCCCTCCTTGCGTAAAATATGCCGTTATGAAAGCCCAGGAGACGGGGTTGAGTATAACCGAAGAGGATGTGCTGCGGAAGACAACTGTCGGTAAGGTAATAGATAATAATCCTCCCTATGTCTATGAAAATATGCCGTTAAAAGGTGTGTTGGATATTTTCAGCCAAAGTAATTATCATACTTATCCGGTAGTAGATAAAAACAAAAAGTTAAAAGGGGTTATTACGATTGAAAGCA
>JAQUOV010000016.1 GCA_028716965.1 Candidatus Omnitrophota bacterium | reverse complement strand
TCGTAGCTTCGCTTGAGCGTAAAAAGAAGGAAATGGTTTTGAATATGCGCATTAATCGGGACGATTTAACAGCGATTAAGCAAAAAGCTAGCAAAGCCGGGGTTAAATATCAGACTCTTATTTCTGAGATTCTGCATAGGGTAGCTAAGGCGTAAGAGGTACGTTTGTGCTACGAGGAAAAGGCGCTTGAGAAATCAGCGCCTTTTTTGTTTGTAATGCCCTGGCGATTTTCTCGCTCAGGTCGATTTTTTAACGCCAATGTTCTTTCGCATTTCAGTGGCTGCTGAACTCGGCCGTCCCGCTCTATCGGAGACGGCGCTCAAACAGCATCGCCATCCCAAGATTACCAGCCATTCGGCTGGCCTTGGGATTCCCTCAATGCTCAAGCTCCATTAGCTAAAATCGACATTCGCTCGAAAATGCCAAGGCATTACTTGTGTTTGTGTTATATACAGTAAAGAAAAGGGCATTTTGAGATTGACAAGGATATTGAGAGGCGTAGAATATAGCTAAAATTAACTTGGTTGCATCAGCGTCGCAATCCGAGGGGCGGTTTCTAAAAAATAGAACCGTCCTTTTGTTTATGTAAGAGTAAAAGAATTTTCAAAATAAATGGTTGTTGTGTCAAAAGGAGTTTGGTATGTTTATAACTGCATCTAAATTGTACGATTTTATGCAATGTCCTCATAAAGTGTGGAGAGATGTTTATGGTCCCCAAGAAGAGAAAATTGATGAGAAAAACCCATTTGTTGAATTGCTTTGGGAAAAAGGAGTTCTTCATGAGAAAGACATAATTTCTAAAGTTGGTTCATTTGTTGACCTAAGCGAGGGGACCATTGAAGAAAGAATAGGCAAGACATTAGAAGAAATACAAAATGGGGCACCTTTAATTTATCAAGGCGTCATTCATTATGAAAATCTTCTAGGTGTTCCGGATTTACTTAGGAGAATGCCCACAGGCGATTATCTTCCTATTGATATTAAGTCAGGGAAAGGATTTGAGGGGCAAGATGAATTCGAAGAGGAAGAGATAATGCCCAAAAAGCATTATGCGGTGCAACTTTCTCTATATGTTGAAATCTTATTGAAATTATCCTTTGCTAGAGAAAAGAAAGGAGCCATAATTGATATTAGTGGTCGTGAGCTTGTTTACTTGTTAGAAAGCGTCCAGGGAGTAAGGAATGCACAGACTTGGTGGGAACTTTATTTAGAAATAAAGAATAGAGTTTTAGACTTACTTTCAAATAAAACTCAAGATAAACCTGCAATAGCTGGGACGTGTAAATTGTGCCCTTGGTATATCAGTTGCAAGAAGTGGTGTTTAGAAAAAGAAGACTTGACCAAGATTTTTCATCTCGGAAGAAGTGGCAGGGAGGTTTTGAACAAGGATTTGGGTATAGAGAAAGTAAGGGAATTGAAAGTATTAAATGTTCCTGATCTTTTAGTTAAGAAGAAAAAAGACAAGACATTTCTTAAGGGATTTGGTGAGACTCTATTAAAAAAGTTTATCGACCGAGCAATAATTTTAGAAGGAGGAAAACCAATTTTGCACCAACAAATAAATCTTCCAAAAGTTAAAAATGAACTATTTTTTGATATTGAAGATGATCCTACTCAAGATTTTGTTTATTTACATGGCGTTTACTGCAGAGATCAAAAAGGAGAAAGATTTATTTATTTCTTAGCCAGAGAGAATTCACGAGATTCAGAAAAGAGGGCTTGGAAAGAGTTTTGGAATTATATTAATAGTTTGCCTGTTGGAGATTTTGCAGTTTACTACTATTCTCATCATGAGAAGTCAGCATATAAAAGACTAAGTCAAAGATATCCGGATGTAATTAAGAATGAAGAAAGAGAGGCTTTCTTTGCAAATCCTAATGCTATTGATTTATTTCAAATAATACAAAAATATACCGATTGGCCTCTTTCTAGCTATTCGCTTAAAGACTTAGCTATCTATCTTGGTTTTAAGTGGAGAGATGAGAGTCCTTCTGGAGCATTGTCTATCCGTTGGTATAATGATTTCCTACAAAATCACTCTGAAGATATACTTAAGCGAATACTTGAATATAACGAAGATGATTGTCGAGCTACAATGGTTCTTAAGGATGGAATCTCTAAATTAAGTCAAGGGTAGACATTTATCTTGACTTTTCTATAAAAAGGAGTATTATTCAATCAATAATTAGGTGTCCCGTGTTTGAAGGGGGAAGTCCCGGACGTTAAAAAAGTAAAACCTTCGCTTGGAGAGAAAACTCTGTGCGAGGGTTTTTTATTTATAGTGCCACCAGAGCGAGCCTCCTTTCTTGATGATAAAAAACTCGTGATGAGGCACGCGAGCTTTTTATAGTCGCGAGACGGGAGGAAAAAGTATGGCGAGAGACGCAGCTGGAATGAAGGGTTATCGTTCAAGGAATCAGAATGGTCAGTTACGCGATAAGCGTGATGATACGCATGTTGGCACCATAGAGAAAAAGTATGGTGTTGATTTGAATGAAAGACCCGATATGCACTTAGGGACATTCCTTAGGGGTCACCATATCAAATCCCTGAATGATTTAATTACTGGGAAGTAATTGAATCTGGTTCGCTCTGGTGGTATTAATACAGTAATTGCAATGCTGGTAGACAATAATCGTTCTTTCTTTTGTTGATCCTTTTTTCTTGCGTTAGTTAGTGCTTACCCGGCCCCGTGGCTTCATTTTATTCGGGCCGAGGGTAAGTAACCTAGCTCGAGAAAGGAGGATCCAACCATGAGAAACAAAGTTGTACGACCAGGGTATCGCGAGATATTCTGTAGGTACATAACCAAGAATGGTAAAGTAATTTATCCTAAAACGGCTAAATTCTTCCATTTCTGGGCTAAAGTAAAGTAGCAATACTTTACCATTGTCTACCAGCTATAAAGGTAATAAGAAAAACTATAGGAGGATTGTTATGATTTTTAAAAATAGAAGCGTTTCTACCAACCAGTAAGAATTATTAAAATAGTTGCTAGGAAAAAGAAAATGGGAGGATAAAATGGGTGAATGTCCGGCAGGTTATGAAATAAAAGTTGCTTTAGGTAGTATGGCGTGTAAGGGTTGTGGATGTCAATGTATGATTAGGTATTTGAAGAATGAGATTAAAAATCTTCAAGGTGACATTGATGATCTTAACAATGATGTCGCCAGTTTAAAATAACAAGGAATTCCGGGCATGAAGAACATAAGAATCGGTTCCTTATAAGTTCAAATAATTTGGTAGATATATACCAAATGGCTTAGGCACTCCTGTTATGAGATTCATAAGCGTGATACTTGCTGAAATAATAGGAGGGTTTATGAAAAATAAATTAAGCCAAGCTTTAGCAAGCGGGAGTGTGCAGGCCTTCCTATAATTCCCTTCATTTTATTTGGGAGTGCCCATTGTTAAAGGTATATATTTGCCAAGCGAAGGCTTGCCCCGGAGTGCAAATCTCCAACTCCCAATAATTTCTGGAAACGGAAATATTCTACAAAGGGTCATCCTTTTAATCACAAGCTATTATAGAGCTTGTGATTTTGGTTGACAAGCATATCCCGAGAGGTAGAATATAATTAATAATTAAGTTTATTATTCATCAAAGGTCGCAATTCGAGGGACGGTTTCTAGAAGATAGACCGTCCCAATGTTTTTTACCTTATGTTATTATAAAAGGAGAAACCCATGATTAATGTTACTGATATTTCTCTTGTTAAGAAATATAGGTATTTACTACAATTTAGCGAAGATGATTTTCGAGATAAGGTGGTGCGACCTTTATTTTTGAGATTAGGATTTAAAAGAGGGGATGAATGTTGTGGTATACATGAAGAAGGGAAAGACTGTTTTTTTGTTGAAACAAATAAATTATTAGATAGGACAATATATGCCGTGCAAACAAAGAAAGGTAACTTAAAGAAAACTAAAGAAGCTACAAAAAATGTGGTTGAGGCAACGACGCAACTTAAAACTGCGCTAGCTACAAAGATTGTTATATTGCCATCAAAGGAGAAGGTTTTACCCGACTATGTTATCTTATGCGCAAGCGGGGAGATAAATAAAACAGCAAAGGATTTTATTTGTGAACAAGTTTCCGATCAAAGAATAAAGTTCTACGATAGAGATGACCTTATTCCTTTAATTGACCAATATTATAAAGAGTTGTGGCTTGGAATCGATGCAGACAAGATGCCATATCTCAGAAAGTTTAAAGAATATTTATCCCAGTTTAATGAAAATTCTATTGTGTCAGATCTTATTCCTACGGATTCAAAATTGACAGTGGTGACTAATGAACGTTATGTTCCTCTCAAGGTTTGCTTTACTCAAGAATTTAAGAGGAAATATAAAGGACAAATAATTTCTGAACCTAAAATCCATGAGATTCCAGCGGAATCTTTATTAAAAAGAAATGGAGCAAAGTTTCTTATTTTGGGCGAGGCGGGAACTGGAAAATCGACAATTCTTAAGAGATTATCATATGTTTTATGTGAGCAGCCAATAGAAAGCGGAAGCAGTTTAATCATTCCAATTTTATTACGCACAATAGACATTATAGATAATTCTCAGAGTCTACTGGATATTTGTTATGAAGCAGTACAGAGAATATCTTCTTTAGACAAAGCTTGTTTTACTTCAGAAGATTTAGCTAAGGGTAACGTTATTATTCTAATTGATGCATTAGATGAAGAAGAAAAAGCCGAGAAAATTAGACAACTCATTATGAAAATTGAAGATTTTGCTTCCAGTTATCCCTTATGCAAAATAATTATTACTTCTAGAAACTATGCTTATATTAAAAATTTGGCTGAGTTATCCCTTTATGAAGAGTTACGAATGTCAAGTTTTTCTTTGGCCCAAGCGAAGAAAATCGCGGAGAGATTAATTAAAGGTAGGTCATTGCCTAAAGAATTCACTCAGGAAATATTAAGGAAATTACAAGATGTTCATGGATTAGACTTGAATCCTTTATTAGTCACAGTATTTGTGGCTACCTCTGAATATTCCCGCAAGGATATACCGGCTAATATTACAGAATTATTCAAGAAATTTACAGAAATGATGTTAGGGAGATGGGATTCAAATAAAGGGATCAACCAGCAATTCCATTCAAATGTTAAGGATTTCTTATTACGAAAATTAGCTTTTCAAATGCACGATAAAAAAGAGGTTTCTATTAATGAGGAAGATTGCATAAATGTTTTTGCTACAGAATTAAGAAAAAGAGGGCAGAAAGAGACAGATGTTGATCGCCTTATTCATGAGACATTATACAGATCTGGTCTTTTTAGATGTGTAGAAGGGAGGGTTGAATTTAGGCATCTTCTAATCCAAGAATTCTTTGCCGGGAGAGGAATCCCTTGTTCTGATATCATTCCTATGAAAATTAAAGACCCGTGGTGGAAAAGAGCACTTGTTTTTTATTTTGGCGAACACCCTAGTGATAATCTTGCACTAGAGAAGGTTATAAAAGAATCAAGTTTTATTGATCCGTTTGAACAATTTCAAGCCGCTATAACTGTTGGTTTGTCGTTACAAGCCTGCTATTTAATGGAAACGGTTGACAAAAAGCCGCTATTTGAATGGGTGATTGTTAATTTATCAAGTGTTAATGAAGACGTTATTTGCAATGATGAGAATTTAAAGAAAAGATTCCCATTAATGTTATTTATTCAGTATTACTTGTTTGGGAGAGATTCTGTCGCATCGGATCTCATAAAAGAATACATATCAGACATTAGTAGCAATTTATTAAATAATAATATCTTGTCTAACGATAGAATAAAATTTTGGCTTATTGTAGGTTTAATCGAATCGGGTAATTTAGAAGAAGCTGAGGAGTATTTAAAAGATTTTCACCCGGAAGACAAAAGGTTGTTATTAGCTTTGCACCTGGGATGTTTTTTGATAGATAAGTTAAAGATTTTTTCTAAGGAAAAACAAAATATCGCTGGGCGAATTTGTAATAAATTAGCTGATCAAATTGCGCCTTTAAGGCAGCAGGTAATTGACGAATTTAGAACAGAACTATTAGAGGTAAGAAAAGATAAGTTAATCGCTTTAGAGCATAAAGCTGAAAAAGATATTGAATCTTAGAATAAATAAACGTATTGCCTTGCTCATTACTTTTTAAGTTCGTGCTATAGAAATTATAGGTATTAGTTTCGCGTATAATTTAAACAGGGGTGTCATATGGCAAAGTTTTTTATGTACGGCAAGTACACCAAAGAGGCGTTGGGGGGTATGTCGGCAGACAGGACCAAGAAGGCAGTTGATGCAATAGCGCAGGCCGGAGGAAAAGTGAATTCCATGTACGCGCTTTTGGGCAAATACGACATCGTGCTTATCGCAGATTTTCCCGGAGTTGCGGAGGTAATGAAGGCTTCGATTGCCTTAAACAAGCTGACAAATATCTCTTTTACCAGCTTTCCCGCAGTTTCCATAGAGGAATTTGATAAAATTATGGCGTAAGGAATAAAAAGGTGGTTGTAATTTTCATGAACCCCAGGCTTAAAAGAGCTTGGGGTTCTTGCTTAGTAGTAATATAATATAGGAACAGAAAGGACGGTTTGTTTCTATATGAAAAAAACATTTCGCGTTTTAGGGCTTTTGGCTGTTTGTATAGCGGTTGCATTTTTAATTCTCCTGCATTTAAGCAATAAAACCGCTATCTCAAAAGACGGGACAAAGATTGTTTATTCCGTATTCGGCAAAGGCGAGCCGACTTTGGTCTTTGTGCACGGATGGTGCGGAAGCCGCGCTGTCTGGTACAAGCAGATACCGTATTTTGCTAAAAAATACAGGGTCGTGGTTCTTGATCTTGCCGGCCACGGCGCATCCGGCTGTCAGAGAAAGGAATATACTCAGGAGGCCTATGGCGAGGATGTAGCCGCGGTAGTAAATGCGGTAGGGTCTAATAAGGTTATCCTCATTGGTCATTCCATGTCAGGCACAATAATATTGGAGGCAAACCGGCTGATTAAAGATAAAGTAATCGGGCTTGTCGCAATTGACACCCTTGAGAACTTTGAGTATATGGCCACTCCGGAGGATAAAATAAAATACATTGAACCTTTAAAAAAGGATTTTGTAAAGAATTCCGGGCCTTTTATGAGGGATATGTTTAATAAGAACGCAGACCCCAAACTGGTTGAGTTGGTTGTCAGGAATGTTGCCCGCTCTAATCCGGAAATCGCGATTAATACCATGGAATATTATTTTGATACTCCAGTTATCCCGCTTTTAGCTGATGTGAATGTGCCGTTGTGGTGCTTAAGCGCCGACCTTTGGCAGCAGTATCAGCATCCAGAGATTAACAGCAAGTATCTTAAGTCATATCATTTAAGGATAATGCGGGGGGTAGGGCATTTTCTGATGGTTGAGTCTCCCGGTGAGTTTAATAGGCAATTAGAGGATATCATTAATCAGATCAAGAAATAAAGGAGGGCCAAATGGAGAACAAGAATACCTGTATATGTATTCCGATTTTAACCGGCGTTGGGATTTTGCTGCTTTTGGCGGCGGCATTTGATGTCCTTCCGTTATCTGACAATCTGGTTATATTTATCGCACTTGCTTGCTTTATTATCAGTGCTATAATGAAGAAAATCGTAAAAGGCACAAGTTCCTGCTGTAAATAGCGATCTTTTTTGTTAGTCTATTCGTTAAAATAAAGGAGCAAATGAGAAAAATATTTGTTTCCTTGTTTTTAACTACTACTATATGCCTTTTATCCTTATCTTTTAGTTTAGCTTGCAGTTCTGATGTTGAGTGCCCCGGGGGAGGCGCATGTATTAGGTATGCCGGCAGTGTGTATGGTGAGTGCGCAGGCAGCTTATTTCCGGTGGATTTTGACGATACACAGCTTATCTATAGCTCTTTAAATGTATCTCAGGCGTACGGGAATCCCTGTTCCGTTGATTCAATATGTGCGCCGGGGTCTGTTTGCGTGAAAGCCAGCGGCGCTATCTACGGAACCTGTATGAAACAAAATTACTGATAATTTTTGGGAAACTCAACCAGATAGGAGGTGGTCATATGGCAAAGTTTTTCATGTACGGCAAGTACACCAAGGAAGCGATAGGGGATATCTCTACTGATAGGACTACAAAGGCACTTGATGTAATAGCCAGGTCCGGCGGCAAGGTGAGCTCTATGTATGCGCTTTTGGGTAAATATGACATTGTGCTGATTGCGGATTTTCCCGGGGTGGCGGAAGTGATGAAGGCTTCGGTTGCGTTAAATAAACTGACCAATATTTCTTTCACCAGCTTTCCCGCAATCACCATAGAAGAGTTTGATAAGATTATGGGGTAAAGAAATAAAAGTAACGATTCCGGTTTCTTGGATTCCCAGGCTCTAAAAGGGCTTGGGAATTCTGCTTTAAGCAGGTATAATCATCTTTAAAGGAAAGGTTATTTTATGATTACCCTGAAAGTCAATAAAAAAACTTGTAAAGGCGACGGTAAATGCGTGGAGATCTGCCCTATTAAAATCCTGCGCATGAATGAAAAAGAGGGGGTGCCGGAATTTATCCCCGGCGGCGGTGATATATGCATTAACTGCGGCCACTGTTTTGCATTTTGCCCGCCTGGCTCTATAGAGCTATCCACAATGGACCCCAAAGATTCAATGCGGCTTGAGCACTCTAAATTACCAAATGCGCACCAGGTAGAGCTGCTTTTAAAAGGACGGCGCTCGATTAGAACATATAAAGATGAGCCGTTAAGTAAAGAATCAATAGAGAAGCTTTTAGATTGCTGCCGCTATGCGCCTTCCGGGATTAACCGGCAGCCGGTTAATTGGTTAGTTGTTAATAGTAAAGATAAAGTACATGAGCTTTCGGGTTCTGTTATAAACTGGATGGAAGGGTTATTGCAAGCTAAGTCTCCGTTAGCGGAATCATTTCGCTTTGACCGCTTGGTTGAATCCTGGAAAAATTGTGAAGACATGATCTGCCGAAGCGCGCCCTGTATTATTATTGCTTATGGGTTTAAAGATGACCCGCTGGTGCCGCAATCATGTACGATCTCCGCGACTTACCTGGAATTATCAGCCTTCGGTTTTGGCCTTGGTGCCTGTTGGGCCGGGTATGTGAATATGGCACTTAATATGTCGGATGATGCCAGAAAGGTTGTTGGTTTATCCGGCAGGGCAGCAGCCGGCGCAGCGATGATGGTGGGGCATCCTAAATATCGCTATAACCGTATACCTGTTAGAAATACAGCAAAGGCCATCTGGAAAGGTTAGATGCTTAGTATCGGTAAAATACTTGTATTCTTCGGCGCCTTCATGATCTTATGCGGGCTATTTTTTATGTTAGCCGGGAAGATACCATTTTTAGGGAAGCTGCCGGGGGATATTGAGGTCCATAAAAAAGGATTGGACATCTACTTTCCTTTAGCAACCTCTTTAATTATCAGCTTGCTGCTTACAATCATTATAAATATATTCTTTAGGCATAAATAAGCGGTATAATACATATTCAGATATTAAGAAAAAGAAAGGAGTATGGCGTGAAAAGATATTTTTACTTATTTTGTATTTTAGTATTTGCGTTGGCTGTTTGTGGCTGTGCGACAAACAAGACAAGGGTGGCTGAAGGGGCTGGTATTGGAGGGACTGTTGGGGCGATCGCGGGAGGGATCATCGGTTTCCAGAGCGGCCATCCCATCCAGGGTGCGGCGATAGGCGGAGCGATCGGCGCAGGTACAGGAGCAGTAGTGGGAGCGCAGATTAAGAAGCCGGCTCAAGATGCTTCATCCCAGGCTGCGGAGCAGCTGACCATGCAGCAGATAGTTGATTTGACTAAACAAGGCGTATCCGGTGACGAAATCATCGCTAAAATTAAAGCTGCAAACCCCAAGTATACATTGACTGCCGATGATCTTGATTATTTGCATAAACAGGGCGTAAGCCAGCGGGTCATTGAAGCTATGCAGGTTTCGGGTAAGTAGGAGTGGCCTGGAATTGGTATAATGTAACAATTGAAAGGGAGTATGAGATTTTCCAGGGATCAGATAATTAAGTCTGCGGTAATGCTGGTTTTCTTATGCTGTATGCTATATGCGAATTTTATCGCGGTAAGAATGGTCTTCCGTTATGGAGCGGAGACATACCTTTATGATAAGTTCCTGGTTGCCTATACTATCGGCGGCGCAAGGGGCCTCAAAATGGAGCTTGGCAGGATTCCTCTTACCGAAAGCTCGCCCCTTGAGTTAAGACTGGCAAAGGATTTCTCATCCCGGCTGGGGGAATTGAAAGACCCCGCGGCATTCCTGAAAGCCAAGGTTGAGGATGGCAAGAGTAAGGTTAACTTCATCAGGAGCCTGCGCAGCGCGGCAATTGTCCTGATGATCATATTATTTGGCTGGCAGGCGATTGTCAATTTCATCAATAGGCCGAAGCTTAAGAAGTCCGCCTGAGCGCGTTAACAAACTTTTATTTGATAATTTGCGGCAAAAATATATAATAAGCTTTAGAAAGGAGGGCATATGGGCAAATTGAATGTAAAAGCATTTGCTTTAGCCTGTGGAGTCCTGTGGGGCGGCGGTATGTTGATCATGGGGTTAATTGATACTGTCTCTACCTGGGGTGATGCTTGGGGCGAGGTAATGTCAAGCGTTTATCTTGGGTACACACCGACAGTATTTGGAAGTATTGTTGGAGGTATCTGGGGTTTTTGCGATGCCGGTATAGGTGGTTTACTGCTTGCATTGTTATATAATAAATTCTCAAAAGCAAAGTAAAACAGCTGTTTTTAGGGCGCTTGAGGCTGATTTGCCTTAGGCGCCTTTTTTTGTAGGCTGATGGGAAACCGGTATAATGCAATAAAAAAGGAGGTAGGTATGGGCTCAAAGGCAGAAGTTGAAAATTTCGTCAAGAAATTCATGAATACCTGGTCAAGCTACGACACGGAAAACCTTAATAGAATGCTGGTTGAAGACAGGCATGCCGCGCACATAGGTACGGATGCCGATGAATATATGGTCGGAAAGAAGGCCTTGTTAACCAGGATTGAATCCATCAGGAAAACAGGTATTGGCATGACCACAAAGGTCAAGCAAAGGCAGATCAATATTGTCGGAGGAAACCGCGCGGCGCATTTTGCCCTGAAGTTTGATACCAAGATTTACAAGAACGGCAAATTGATCAAAAAGCTTGATAATGTGCGTACCACGGGTTTTCTGGTCAAGAAGGGGAAAGAGTGGAAGCTGGCCGGAAGCCATGTCTCAATGCCGGTCAAGGGCCAGGCAGTAAAATATAAAAATAAAGGATAAAATCCCGGGAATGGAGGGGGGTTTTCAAATACGCCGGCCACTTATATTAATTGACATTTGTAAACCGGCTTGTTATGATTAACCAATAGTTTTGTCCTGTAAGAAATAGAGGAGAGGAGGTGAATAATGATGAAGAAGATGCTTTTTGTGCTGATGGCTTTTTGTTTTGCAAGCTCTTTGGCATTTGCTGAGGATGTGACCGAATCTGGCGACACTACTATGGCCGATACTGCTATGTCTAACGATACGGCTGCCACTATGCCTGCTGATACAGCGGAAAGCGCGCCCGAAACAATGGTCTTAAAAGGGGATGTTGTTGATAACATGTACGCGGACGCGAATAAAGATAACCTAGCGGAAACTATCAAGGCGAATACTAAGGAGAATAGTTTAAAACCGGAATGTATGGATAGCGGCTATTCTATCTTTGCAGACGGCAAGCTTTATGCGTTTGACTATGATTCAAATGCCAAAGTAGCAGATTTTCTTAAGAACGCTGACAGCAAGTTACAGGTAACAGTTACTGCCAAGCAGGTTGGAGATGAGTTGAGCTTAGTCTCAATCGAAAACCAGGAATAATCCATTTTCATATTTATAAAAGGGCCTCTTTTGAGCTTAAGAGAGGCCTTTTTGTTTTATGGCATGATTTTAAATTGACAATTCAGAAAAATAATTGTAAAATTTTTTTGTTAAGGTTCGCGGGTGGGTTTTAAACTACAAGGAGAATTCTATGCGCTTAACGGTTATTTTTAGAAAGGCTTTTTTTGTTTTTGCGGCAAACTTATTGGCCTTGGCATCCGTAAATGGCGCGGAAATTGACGCCAGGATGACCCCCGTCGTTAAGGTGGTAAAGGAGGCCGCCGGTTCAGTAGTCAATATCAGTACCGAGAAGGTGATCCTTTTACAGCAGAACCCCGTATGGGGGGTTTATGGAAACGACCTGGACGTTTTATTTAACCGGTTCTATGCTTTTCACGGCATGGCGCCGGCGTTGAAATTGAAAAGCGTAGGGTCCGGGGTGATTGTGGATAAAACCGGGTTAATTGCAACCAACGCGCATGTGGTTAATATGGCCAGCAGCATATTCGTCATATTAAACGACGGCAAACAGGCTAAAGGGGAAGTAGTATACGAAGACAGGAATGACGACCTGGCTTTTATTAAAATCACCCCGCCAAAACCGCTTGTTGAGGCTGTCTTGGGGCAGACAGGCGACCTGATGCTTGGGGAGACGGTGGTGGCCATTGGGAACCCTCTCGGGCTTGAAAATACAGTTACTTCCGGCATTGTCAGCGGCAAGAACAGGAAATTCTATTCTGCGCAAGGCGATTTTGCCATGAATGATATGCTTCAGATAGACGCGCCTATTAACCCCGGCAACAGCGGAGGGGCCCTGTTTAATTTAAACGGAAAACTTATCGGCATAAATGTAGCGGTAGTGGAGTATTCCCAGAGCATAGGCTTTGCTATCCCTGTAGAGAAATTGAAGCAATCCCTGGAAGAATACAGGCGCAATGAAAGCATACCTGTGCATTTGAAGAAGCAGGATAGCGTAAATTTCGGCGATATCCGGGATAACCTGTTTGAAAACCGCATATTCCATGAGATAAATCTAAATATGGAGGAGGCGCCAGGTGAGTATGTCCTAAAGCTTGATATCAGCGGGCTGGATAAAGATAAAGTGAAAGCGCATATCAGCAGTAATTTAATTACGTTGACCGGAGAGTATTCAAGCAGGGTGGAAGAAAAATCTCCGGCAGGTTCCCGGGGGTCGCAGTCTTTCGGCTCTTTTGTAAAGACGGTCCCTCTTCCCGCGGATGCCGACCCAAACGGCGTTAAGACAGAGATCAAGGATGATACGCTTATTATGCATATCGCTAAGAAACACAGCAAATAACTGTAAAGAAGCAAAATCAATTTAACAGAATTCCCAGGCTTTAAAAAGGCTTGGGAATTTTGTTTTGTTGGAGTAAAATAAGCCGTGAGGCTAAGGTGCCTGTTTATGCTTACGTTGAATTCAGGGAGGGGTAAATATATGTTTAAAAAATCGCTTGGTAATAAGAGGGTACAGGCAACAATATTGGCAATCATCAGCCTTGCCTTTTTTAGCCCGGCCTTTGCGCAGGAGCCTGAAATAATCAAGTTGCCGCCTCCGCTTACAGACGGCGGTAAGCCTCTGATGCAGGCATTAAAGGAAAGAAAAACCAACCGCTCTTTCGGCAGCCGCAAGCTTCCGTTGCAGGTTCTGGCGGATTTACTCTGGGCTGCCAACGGGGTGAACAGGCCGCAGGAAAAAGGCCGCACTGCCCCATCGGCGAACAACCTTCAGGAGATAGATATTTATGTAGCTTTGCAATCAGGGCTTTATCTTTATGACCCCTTCCAGAATTCTCTCCAGCTCGTTATTCAGCAGGACATCCGCGCGCTAAGCGGCAGGCAGGGTTTTGTTTCCGTTGCGCCGGTTAACCTGATTTACGTGGCGGATTTATCCCGTACCGGAAAAAGGGGCGCTAAAGCGGAATTTTATGCCGCCTGCGATACGGGCTTCATCAGCCAGAACGTTTACCTTTATTGCGCATCCGAGGGGTTTTCTACTGTTGTGCGCGGCTTGTTTGATGAACCGGCGCTTTTTAAGGCAATGAATTTACGGCCGGAACAAAAGATAATCCTGGCACAGACAGTAGGTTACCCCGGATAACAGAAACATGATAAAAAAATATTTAATTATTATCCTTTCGGTTGCTTTCCTGGTTTTCCCCGTAAGCCGGAATTTAATTTCTTTTGCCGAAACTAAAGGTGGTAAGATAAGTGAAGTCAGGATTGTTAATGGCTGTCCCCGGCTTTTTATTAATGGAGAAGAAATAAACACCGGTGCGGTAAATATTTATTACCTGCCTGATATGGGGATAGAGGTCCAGGGTAAGAATGAGGTGCCGCGTTATCCAAGCGAAAAATGGCTTTTAAATACCGAGGGCTTAATTGACCAGGCACTTAATAACCGGGCCCGGCTGATTCTGCTTAACCTTTGGTGGTCTGACCTTGATAAATCAGTCATCCGGCCGAACAGTATTTCCGCTTACCTTGATTTCAATAACCTTGACAGAATCTTTGATTATGCCGGTAAGAAGGGTGCGTATATTATCCCAGTGTTCGTATTTTTTCCTTTTATCCCCGACTGGTGGCTGAAAGAAAATAATTTCCCGCCTTATCATAAGGGAAAGATTTGTGATTCCTGCGAGACGGATTCTTACGGCAATGTTTATAACAATCCCAGCATGAATTCGGATAAGGTCCAGCGCGATTGGGGGGCTTTTATTGAGGCCGTAATCAAGCGTTATAAGATCCATCCCGCGCTTGCCGGGTGGATGGTCGGGGTGGGGGCCACAGGAGAAGACGGTTACGGGCCAAACTACATCTATTTAAAAGGTTTTGGGAACGCCAGCGAAAAGATAGAAAGCAGGCCGCTGATGTTTACCGACTACTCTCCTTTTTTTGAGAGGAGGTTCAAAGGGTGGCTTAAGGGTAAATATGGCAGTGATGCGGCGATCCAGGAGGCCTGGGGTGATAAAACCGTGACCTTTGATTCCTTTAAAACCCCTAAGCCACAGGAGATGATAAAAGAGGGAAGATTTGTCCCTGTTTTCCCGGACCCGACTGATATCTTTGCGTTGGCCGCAAGTAAAGGCAGATCCGGCAGTCTGACCGCAAAGGGGATAGATTTCTATGATTTCAGGAATTATATGCGCAGGCAGGACAGGAGGTACTACTCGGATTTATTCAAAAGAAACGACCCGGGCCACGTCCTTATTTTTTCCGCCAGCAGCGAAGATTTCTTAAGTGATGAATCGCTGTCTGACGGCATAGGTTTTTCTCTTGGCGGCTCCGTAGATGCGGAAGCTAATAACCTGTTTTATTATCTGGCATTAGACATTGTAAGGAAGGCAAAAGATCATAAAAAACTTGCCTTTATCTCCAGGGAACATGTCTGTGACGGCGCGCTCCGTTCAAAAACCGGCCAATGCGAGTCTCCGGAACAGCTGCGTTTTACGGAAATCCTCGGTAAATCGGTAAAATGCGCCGGAGGTATTTTTGCTTATACGGTTGCTCCTTACGATAAAAAATCTTTTGTTAACGGCTCCTGGATCCCCCCGGTCTGGTTCTCGGATGAATCCATGGAAGCGGCCAGGAGAATAAATGATTATTCGCCGGGCGGAGACTGTGCCTGTTATTTAATCAGGGAAGTTTATTCAGGTAGCGGCTGCGGCAGCAATGCGGTAAGGAATTGCGATTTGATTAGCAAACTCCATGAAATTTATTGCGGTGGTATTATAGAAGCAGGGATTGATAATATTGTTGATACAAGCGGCAAATGCGGGGATGGGATTTGCGATCCTTTTGAGATAGAGAGCGGCAAATGCCCAAAAGATTGCGCTTTTGCTCCGGCCGCAAGCCATTAAATATGAAAACAGATTTGGAATGATTCCGGCAAGAATATTATTTATCAGGAGGTAAAATGAAAAAGTCCATCGGAGCAAAGACCATTGTTTTTCCTACCCCGGTTTTTATTGTAGGCACATACGATAAAGCTGATAAGCCGAATGCTATGGCAGTTGCCTGGGGAGGGATATGTTGTTCTGACCCTGTCTGCGTCAATATATCTTTAAGGGAAGCTACTTATAGTTACGCGAATATCATGGGAAGGAAGGCCTTTACCATAAGTATCCCTTCAGAGGAATATATCAAAGAAGCGGATTATTTCGGCATTGTTTCAGGCAGGGCAGAAGATAAATTTGCTTCCACCGGCCTGACGCCGGTAAAAAGCGAACTGGTGGATGCCCCTTATGTCAAAGAATTCCCTTTTATCCTGGAATGCTCTCTTCTCCAGGCGGTCAAGATAGGGTTGCATACGCTTTTTGTCGGCCAGGTCAAAGATATAAAATCAGAAGAGGATATCTTGACAAAAGAAGGGGTTGTAGATATTGAGAAAATCAAGCCGATGATTTTTAATCCTGCCAACCGTACCTATTACGGCGCAGGTAAATACCTGGGCAATGCATTCTCTATCGGCAGGAAGAGATAAAATGCTGGAGAAAAAACAGGATAAACGGATATTGACTGCGGGGCAGGCAAAGGCTTTGGATAAAATGGCAGTGGAAAAGTTTGGCATACCCGTTCTACTGCTTATGGAGAATGCCGGAAGCGCCGTAAGCATAGAGGCATTGAAGGTCCTGCGGGATCATCCTGGTAAAATTGCCGTATTCTGCGGCAAGGGCAATAACGGCGGAGACGGATTTTGCGCTGCCAGGCATCTTTTGGCAGCGGGGATTAGGCCGGATGTTTATCTGGCTGGGAAAATAAGCGATATAAAAGATGAGGCGGGGGTTAACCTAAATATACTCTTGCAGCTAAGGCAAAAAATAACACAGGTCAGCCCGGAAAAACTCCACTTTATAAAAACTAAGGCCAAGAAATACAGTTTAATTATTGACGCTCTTTTGGGCGTAGGGGCAAGGGGCAAGTTAAGGCAAGTCTATCAGGAGCTTGTTAATATAATTAATGCTTCAAAGGCATACGTCCTATCGGTAGATATCCCTTCAGGCTTAGATGCTGCTTCCGGGAAACTGCCGGGTGCCTGCATAAAGGCGGATAAGACTATCACCTTCGTCGGCAAAAAACGCGGTATGACTTCCGGCAAGGGCAAAAGTCATTGCGGAAAAATATTGGTTAAAAATATAGGGGTTCCCTTGTGAGCCGGTATATGCGTATAAAAAGGGTAATAACAATAGCGATATTTTTTGCTTTATGTTCCGGCGCCTCCGGGTTTGCCGGTTCAATCGGTTTTTCTTCGGATATCGGCCCTTATAACAGCCTGCCCGAACCGAGGCTAAGGTACCCCATTAACGACACGGCTGTTTTAACCGCAAACGAACCTTTAGAGTTTAAATGGTGGGATGACCTGGTCGGCATACGCGGGTTTACTCTTAAGATATATAAAGGTTACAATATGTACGCAGCGAATTTAATCCTTAAGGAAGATTTGCCCCCCGGCACATCTTCTTTTAAGGCAAGCCCTGATCTATTCCAGGACGGCCAGGTTTATACCTGGAGTTTAATCCGTATCTCATATGCCGGTTATAAAAGCGATAAAAGCTTTAATTCATTTAAAGTAGTTAAAAAACAGGGTGATAGCTCTTGAGCTGGTATTGATAGCCCGAGAAAATAAAAGGAGCGTATTATGAAAGTTCTGGTTGCGGCGATTGCGGACCACGCGTGGGTAGAGAACGGGTGTTTGTCTTTGTGCAGGACATTTGACAGCATAAATGCCGGTAAATTCCCGTATGTAATACCGAGGATGAGCATTGCTTTGCGCCTGTTGATTAACAGGCTGGAGATAGGGGAGCATAAGTTAAACATTGCATTGACTGATGCCGACGGCCAGAAATTAATGGATAGCGATATGAAGATTAATTTTCAGCTTCCTCAGGGTGCAGTGCCCGAGGCTTCTTTTTCCTTCGCGTTTAACGGGCAAAATGTCGCTTTTCAGAAATCCGGCGATTATGTAGTGAACGTATTAATTGACGGCAGGGTTGAGGCAAGTATCCCGCTTTATGCAAGAGAAGCCAAAGGCAGCAGCAACCTGGATATACCCGACCGGATTTGAATAAATAAGGAGCGCATATGGGCAGGATCAAGTTGGATTTACACGATATTTATAGTAATGGCAGGGCCATTGATTCCGAACTGAAGCGGGTGATGGAAGAGGCGGTAAAAAAGAAGATCAGCGAAATTGAGATCATCCCGGGAAAAGGAAGCGGCCAGCTGAAGAAGCACGTCCTGCGCTTCCTGGGGCAGCCGGAGATTAAACAGCTTTATCAGCGCGTAGAAAAAGACGATAAAAACTTTGGCAGAATATTTGTCCACTTTAGGCACTAGATCCTTGCGCTTCGCGCAAGGATTGCGTTAGATTTTTATTGGTGCTCAATTTCGGCAGGATATTCGTGCATTTTAGACATTAAATATAGTAATTTTTAGCTTTTTTGCCTTGAAAAAACCGTAAAATATGATATATTATATAGTTAAAGGAGTTTGCAGCTAAAAATTACAATCCTGTTGCCTTGGTTATGGAGGTAATCAAGGTTGCCACGTAGTTTAGTCCGGATTGACTTTAAAAAGGGTCAATTCCGGATTTTTTGTTTGTACTAAGTAAGGGCTTTTAAAAATGTTAACCTTATCTCAAAGATAAAA
Source organism: Candidatus Omnitrophota bacterium (assembly GCA_028716965.1). Taxonomy (GTDB): domain Bacteria; phylum Omnitrophota; class Gorgyraeia; order Gygaellales; family Profunditerraquicolaceae; genus UBA6249. The sequence continues at coordinate 128 of JAQUOV010000016.1, read as the reverse complement.
TAATCATGTCCCGTAGAATTATCTCTCTGGTTTTATCCCTTTGCTTCATCTTCCAGCAGACAGGCTTTGCCCAGGCAGCGGCAGTAGAGCTTAACCTATCCGGCTACTTTGCCAGGATGGCAAGCAAC
>JAQUOV010000015.1 GCA_028716965.1 Candidatus Omnitrophota bacterium | reverse complement strand
TTTATATGGCATACTTACAACGAAACGAGAGATGGAATATACAACAAGGAGGCTAGGAACGATAGCGAAAGCTATTAGGCCTATCACCTACAAGAAACCCCGGCGCAACTTCCCGGGGATTTTTGTTTACGGTGGCTCAACTTACGGAACGATAGTGAACGTAAGTTGCAAGCCACCGTTAATCCTGCGCCTACGAAGAAGATTTCTGCGAAATCTTCGAGTGGTTAGGCGAAGGATCTTGGGCCGCGTTTAGCTGTGGGTATATTGTTATTCAAACAAAGGAATTTGCGAGCGGTTAGACGCAAGGATCTTTGTATATTCTAAAACAGCAGGAAAGGCGACCATATCTTGGGGCCGAAAAATGCGGCCTCAAGATTAAACCACTCCTTAATAAATTGAATAAGGATACCTCAATCTATGACATCTTTATAATCTTATTTTTTTGTTCTAAAACCTGCAATTACCCTGGTATCTTTCGGCTGCTGCAGAAGCTGTTGTATAGATTTAAAGATCTCTATGATTTTGTTATCGTGATTGGCGTATTTAACCTCTAATGCCTGCAACCTCAACAACAATTCCTTGTGGGTATATGCAATCTCACGCAGTTTTACAAAGGTCTTTATAATCACAATACTAATCTTAATTGCTCTTTCACTGTTAAGAACGTTTGCTAACATAGCGACTCCATGCTCCGTAAAAACATGTGGCAGAGAAGTTGAATACTTCATAGTCTTAAACCGGTGACAAATTGTCACCAGTTCGATTTTCTCCCTCACATTTAACCGAAAACAGAATTCTTCAGGAAAACGCTGGATATTGCGCCTTACCTGTCTATTAAGATGCTTTGTTTCTACTCCATAGAGCTCTGCAAGATCACGATCCAACATAACCCTTTTATTTCGTATCAAGAAAATCTTACGCTCAATTACTCCATCCGGAATAAGAATTTTCATCTTTTACCTCCTGCTTAACTGACGTAGAAAATGATACAATCTAACAACAAAAAAGCCCTGACAAAACGTCAGGACTAATTTATCATATTAGGAGCAATCTTACGCCACCCTATGCAACAATCTCAATCTTTTGACCGCCAAACTCCACGCAATCACCTGAACGCAGCTTCCTGCGGATACGTGATTCAACCTCTCCATTTACTTTAGCCAGGCCCGCCTGTATCTGCTCTCTAGCTTCGGCGCCGCTTGCAACAAGCTCCAAAACCTTTAGTATATTATCCAGTTCAATAAACTCGGATTTTAGTTTAAATTCCACTTATAACCTTTTAACTGCAAAGACAATGCGAAGCTTCTGCGGCCAGTTCTGTGATCAACTCTTTTACCGAAACTATTCTTTTAATGCGATAGGCATTGCTGCCGCACATAGCAAAACCCCTGCTTAATTCCCCCCGGTAAGCATTTAACAGTGATTTGGCAATACAATAATTTACTTTTTTAGCATCACATGTATACAAACATTTATATTCGCAGCCGAAAGCCACGCGCTCTCCTTCGGTGACCTTCCTCACGAATTCATTACGGATAACCCTTCCCGGCAGGCCCACCGGGCTTTGAATAACCACGATATCCTCTTTTTCTGCCGAGATATATGCCTCTTTATATTCCAAAGCTACGTCACATTCGTGAGTACAGACAAAACGCGTAGCCATCTGCACGCCGCTGGCGCCTAACAGCATAAGCCTGGCAATATCTTTGCCGTCAAATATTCCTCCGGCGGCAATCACGGGAATACGCAACTCATCATTCTCAAAAGAACGCGTAACCGCCAATACCTCAACCAGGATCTTATCCAGATTAAAATTATTTTCATCAGCAAGTTCAGCCAGGCTATAACCCAAATGCCCACCGGCAAGCGGGCCTTCTACAATAATAGCATCAGGCAGGCGTTTATACCTCCTGGCCCAGGTATCGCAAATAATCTGCGCTGCCCTTGCCGAAGAGACAATCGGGATAAGCTTGGTCTTTTCATTCTTAATCAAAGACGGCAGGCGTAACGGCAGGCCTGCCCCTGAAATAATCACATCCACAGATTCGGCTTGCGCTGCCTCCACTAATTCATCATAGTTGGTAAGCACACACATAATATTTACGCCGAAAGGATTTTTCGTCATGCGCTTAGTTTCGCGGATGATATTTGTCAGCTCCGCGCGCGAACGCATCTTGTAATCACGCTGTTCATTACCGCATTCCTCCCCCAGCCCCACCGCGGCAATTACTCCCAGGGCGCCTTCATTGGATACTGCCGAAGCTAAAGAAGATGAAGACACGCGCACCCCCATCCCGCCCTGGATAATCGGCAGTTTTATTCTTAAATTACCTATATCTAAATTCTTGAATTCTGTATTCATAAATTACCCTACTTTCCCCTTGGCAGGCTTCTTTCTATAAAAAAACAGCCACCCGATTGAATAATCAGGTGGCGACCCGACCATCTAAATAATTCTCCGGAGATACTCTGTATCTTCGGACCGCTGCTTTATTGTACCACTTTTAATGAATACCTCAAGAGATATATCTGCTACGCGCCAAAATAACTTTCTATAAAAACCTGGGATTTAAAAAGCAGCCCCCGCGAAGACTTCCAGAAATACGGCGCGACAAAAAGACTCTCTGTACACAGCTATATCAAAATCTCAATTAAGCTTCTGCCTTATTCTCCCTTAGGCTTAAATGGGTATTGTATTTACTGTTCCATATCTTCAGATGTAATAAATCTTACATAAAGCGTCTTGTTATTTATTGTACTTATTTTAGCTCTATTAAATCATCCCCAACAGGAACAACACTTAACTCCCTTTTACTAAATGAACCGCTTATGTTGTTATATACATAGATCCCCCTATTGGGGCCAATATAAGTACTTCCTCTTTTTGACCAATCAGAAGTCATACCACCCTGCGATAGTATTATATCAAAACAAGGGTTACCAGCCGTACAATTTCCATTAACAGCATTATCTAAGGTTGCCGGATATGCGCCCGTGGAAGTAACGCAACCATTAACATAATAATTGGCAATACCCGTCTTTATTGCTGCAACAACACTATTTTCCGCAGCTATCTTACTCTCTGACTGCAAATCAAAATATTTTGGCACAGCAAGAGCTGCTAAGATACCAATAAGAAGAATAACCATAATCAATTCAATCAGAGTAAACCCGATCCTATTCTCTCCGGCTTTATTCGCAATATTCATCCAAAAATATATTTCTTTTTTCATGTTTTCATAATATTATTTTCACTTTAAATAACGTTCTCATCCTTTCCGTAATAACTGTATCGCTTCTATAAATCATGATAACCAATAACGAATACACCAAAGACGCTTATGGGACAGCTTGATTCGCATGCCCTTCTGAGAAAAATTAGAATAAATAATATTTGTTCCATATCTTAAGCTGTAATAAATATTACATAAAACGTAGTATAACTATTTTATAATAAACCATACAACAAAAACAAAAAACACGATTCCGATAACAATCATTCTAACTTTAGGATCATAAACTACATTTTCCATAAGGCCGTATATGAGCGGAAAAAACTCATAATCCTGTTGCGTCTTTTGCGCTTCAACATGAAACTGTTCCATCCCCTTATCTAAAGCTACACTTAAATCATTTCGTATTCTTGACATAGTCTTAATGGCACTCTTTCTCTTCAATTCAAATTTACCTGTGCAAGTGAAAGAATTTAATTCTGTAATTATCGCATCCGCTTCCTTAACAGCTGATTCTATGCCGGCGTAATTATTATACAAATCATTGTATACTGATGTATAGATGCCGCCTACATAGTCACCCCGGGATAAAATCTCTTTCATTCTAATCTCGGAGTCATTCAAATCTAATTTATTGTTACCGGGAAAATTACAACCTAAAATAGCGCAAGAAATACAGGCTCCCACAAAATATATTATATATTTCAACTTGACGACTCCTCCTGCCGCGGCTAATCTTCAGCCAATTTTCCAAGGCTGCCTACGGCGATAAGGTACCCTTTTGCCCTCTCGGCAAACTTATAGCGCTTTACAATATCCCAGAATGCCTTGCTATGGTCAGGGGCTACTAAATGCGCCAGCTCGTGGATAATAACATAATCCCTTACCCATCGCGGCATGCTGCTTACGCGGTGCGAGATACGGATAGAGCCGGCGCGGAAATTGCAGCAGCCGAACCTGGATTCCTGCCCGGTGACGTATTCAATGGAGCTGATCTTAAGCTTATTTCCAAAATACCGCTTATTAATTTCCTCTGCCCTGGCGGACAGATTCTCGCTTTTATTCAATTCTTCTTTCAGTTGTTTTCGCTCTATCCTGTTTTTAAGTTCGCTAATAACCTCCTGCAAACGGACCTCCGGCATGCTTTCCGGTGCTCTGACAATAAGGATATCCTTTACCAGGCGGGCACTTACACTGCGCCTCCTCTTTTTGCTGCGTAATATTTTAATCGCGTTTATATTTAAAGGCATAGTTTCTTAAGCTCTTCCGATTAAGTGCGATGTTTCTGGATTCATATTATCTCTTCATCTTCTTTACGCCAGGCAGGATCAACAATGCACAAGAATTCCAGGTTTGCCTTACCTGTATTTTTTATATACTGGGTTGAGCTCGGCGGAATGTAAATAGCGCAGCCGCTGTTTACTTTTGCTGTTTTTTTATCTATATACATTAGACCGGAGCCCTTCAGGATATAATACACTTCCGATGTCTTAAGCTTATGAGGATTTGTGGTTTTGCCAGGCTTGACTACCGCATGCGCCAGGCTGTAACGGAATTTAAATTTACCTTTATCTGCATGCAGGAGTTCACGCAAAATCGCCTTATCGCCTGAAATAAATTTTGGACAATCTTCTAATTTTTTAATAAACATTTGCGAAAATATTTCTAAGCAGAGATTACTAAAAGGCTCAAAAGGAAACTGATAATGCTAAAAAGAATATACCCCCAGAAAGCCGGCCAGAAACCCGTGATCACGAAGCCTTTGACAATTTTGGAGGCAAGAAGAAAAAGCGCACCGTTGATAAAAAGGGTAAATGTCCCTAAAGTAATGATATTGATCGGCAGTGTAATCAGGATAATCAAAGGCCTCAAGAAAGCGTTAATAATCCCCAATACCAGGGCAATTGCCAGGACAGTGACGGTGCTTGAGACCTCTATCCCCCTTACAATGTGCGCGACAATAAAAAGTGAAAGCGAATTAATCCCCCACCTTACTAAGAATTGCGTCATTTGAAAATCCTCCTTTTTAACCAACTGCAAAAAGTTTACAGGGGACCGCTTAGGCGCGGTCTCTGCTGCGCTTGCGGAAAGCCGGCTTTCTTCTTCCGCCGAAACTACGGGACCGGTTAACAGATGTTCCTTCTCTATCCTGGCGCTTGGCAAAGCAATCTTTGCAGTATACAGGACGGTCTCCCGTAGGCCTGAAGGGAACTTCGCATTCAGTATTGCACTCCGCGCAGACAGCCTTGGTAAAACCTCTATCGCGCCGGAAGGAGTTATCAAGGCGCCGAAATGGCCTGCCGCTTTCTTGCCTATCTGAAAGCTTTTCCGCGGATTTAACAATCAAGTTATCAATCTTCTGCTCCAGGAAAGTCAACTGCTGCTGGATCCTGCCGATTGCAGCGGATAGATCCCCCTGGACAAGCGGCTCAACTGCGGGAGTTTTGCGCCTAAATATTTTCTTCATTTGGCTCCTTATCTTTTGCCTGGTTAAACTTTTACGTCTTGTTTACCACTATACACCTTTTACAGGATAAAGCAAACGGCTTCACCAAGAGAGATTTTTCATGTTAGAGCCGGAGAGAAGTTCTCTTGCCCCCTCTTTATCCTGTATATACACTTCCGGGACAAATTCAATGGAGTTGGGGATAAGATCGGCTATTACTTTCTTTAAACGCGCCTGCTGTGTTTCATTTTGAAGGTCAAAAATTGGATTTTGGCTTAAATCGTTTAATAAAAGTATCACCGGTTCAGACGCAAATATAAAATCCTTCAAAAGCAGTTTGATCAGAAGGTCTAAATAATCCGGCTTGTCTTTGAACACATCCACCGCACTTTTAAAAGCAATCTTTCCCCAGTCGTAAGAGACGGTTTTATGAAGAAGCGCATAGACGGAAGAATATTTGATCATTTTAATTTCGCCGGGAGATAATTTAGCCGCTACATTCATGATTAAAGCGGTAAGCTCCGTATGCTTGAATGTTTTAATTTCTTTATGGATGTCGATCGTCAAAAGGTCAAAGATAAAAATGCCGCGGGCGCCGAGCGTAGCGCTGATGGTGCTGCGCTTCAGGAAATCTTCCACCGCATCCCAGAGGATTTTCTCATCGATGCGCACAAAATTTAATACCAAAAGCGTGCAGGATTGGCCTTCGCGCACCACTTTATATTGGCGGACTTTATCCTCGTTGCGGCCGACATACGAAATTCCGTCAAAAAGCGGCATATGCTGGAAGAGGTTGGATCTTTGAAATCCGGAATCTATTAGATTCATGATAGTAAATTAATTATCGCTTCCATTTCCAGGCGTGTCTTCAGGCGCGAAGACTGCTCCCTTAAGGGCCGGATATCGCGGATACCCTTGGTGTACCAGCCAAAGAATTTACGGAATAAAATTATGCCGTTTCTTTCCCCATAAAAAGATACTGAAGCATGCAAGTGCTCCAGCATTACTTTAATTACTTCTGATCTTTCTGGCCTTGGGAGGATTCTTCCGGTTCTTAAGAATTCCTTTATTTCTTTAAATATCCATGGGTTTCCAAAAGAGCCGCGGGCAACGACTAATCCGTCGCAATGCGTTTCGTTAAGCATTTTCTTTGCTAGTTGCGCTGAGAAAATATCGCCGCTGGCAAAAACCGGTATATCTAATGCCTTCTTTACTTCGGCGATTAGCTTATAATCCACGTTACCGCCATACTCCTGGGTCTTGGTCCTTCCGTGGACAAATAAACCACTGACTCCGGCATCCTGAGCGTAAAGCGCCGTTTCTCTGGCATTGACACTATCTTTATCCCAGCCTAAACGCATCTTTACAGTGACCGGGATTTTAGAATTCTTTACTGCCAGCTTAAGCAATTTGTTAAGCTTTTTCGGCTCCTTTAGCAGCGCTGCCCCCTCACCCCTGCGCACTACTTTTTTTGCCGGGCAAGCGGCGTTAAAATCAAGGATATTGAATTTGTAAGGCCTTAAGACATCTAAAGCCTTTAAAATATATTTCTCTTCGCATCCTAATATCTGAACGCCTAAAGGCCTGTCCTGCGGCAAAGTAGAAAGCATATGTTTGGTCTTCCTGCTTTTATGTGAGATAGAACGGCAGTTAATCATCTCCACAAATGCCAACTCCGCGCCGAACCGGCGGCAGAGCATACGGAATGGCAAATCTGTAATCCCGGCCATGGGCGCCAGGATTAAATTTGATTTTAGTTTTAAGCTGCCGATTTTCAACATGGTTAACCGTTAATTAATAAAAAATGGGCGCTTTACTTTCAAAATGTAAACGCCCATTTCTTTTTAATACATTATTTGGCTATCTTTTTATACCCTATATACAAAAGAACGATAAAAGCCAGCAGTAACGAGAGAAACCGCATGGAATCAGCCAGCTCTGACCAATAGTTACAATAGCCATCCAGCAATAAGAATATCCCTCCAAACATCAGGCCCGTGCCCACTGCCTGGATGGCGGCTAATGAACCGATTAATATCGCGGCTATTCCTAACGGCACAGCCACTAAAAACAAGAACAGCTGAAAACGCTTCTCTTTGGCTGTCCAGTCTGCTTCCCGCTGTTTTTTCTCCTCTTCTAATTTTGCTTTTTCTTCAGGCGTAGCTTTGTTGTAGTTCTGGTAATAATCGCCGGAATAACGCTCCTGCCATTTGGGGGAAGGGACAAAGGTGCTTACCCCGTAGTGGACCATAACCGGAAAAATGATCGCGATCCCAAACCCTAAAGCAAATTTTTTTGCTAACATACCTTACTCCTTTCTTAATATATATACTCGGCTTTTTTTACCAAAGGGCTGTTTTCAATTTCTGAAGCAATTTCTTTTGCCAGCCCGGGCTTGCCCAGTTTATAATACATATAATTCTTATAGCCTTCTACTCCCGGCTGGTCAAAGGCATTTATATTTTGCAGTTCACCTTCAAAAGCGGTAGCCATCTCAAAAAAGAACAATAAAGCGCCCCAGTTGAATGCGCTGATTTCAGGCATAATGATCGTGCAATTTGGGCGGTTTTCCCCTGCCAGCGCCCACTCCGTGGCTTCCTGGGCTAACCGCATAAGCTGGCTGAAGCTCTTGCCGGATAAAAGGTCATTCTTGCCGGGGATTTTTAAATCTGTCTTAAAGTTCTCCACGCGGATAAAGGTAACGACTTTGTTATTTTCACCCTCAACGTTGTTTTGCTGAATAGAATGCAAGTCATTGGTCCCTGCCGCAGATATCGGCGTCCTGCCTTTTGCGAAAATCTTATCCCAATCGTTCAACCATTCTTCATCTCCATCCGCAGATACCAAAATATTACGATGGTATTTTTTGCCTAAGCTCTCCGCTAAAAGCTGGACATACCAGTCGGCGGTAGATTTAAGGCTTTGAGAAAACGGCATTAATACCGCAAGTGATTTTGCCTTCTTGCGGTAGAGGATAACGTGCAGTAACGCGTACATATACGCGGGGTTTTTAAAGATATCGTCCCGGGTGCACCTGGCAGACATTTCTTTCGCGCCGCAAAACAACTCGTTGATATTAACGCCGATGATCGCCAAATGCAAAAGCCCCATATTAAACTCCGAGAACCTTCCGCCTACTCCTTTTAAAAGCGGGAATGAACGGAAAGCCAAAGGGTCTTTTTTCTGCTCGGCGACGACTCTTTTGTGCAAAGACCCGGCCTGCGGGTCAGTGATGGCTAATATTCGCCTGCCGTACTTAACGCCTATAGCCGCCTTAAGCCATGTTTCAACTATCATCAATGCCGCTTTAGTCTCGGTAGTTTCCCCTGATTTGGAGATAACCACGACAAACGTCTTTTTAGGGTTGATATTCTTGAGCAGGGTTTTGAGCGTATCCGGGTCAAGATTGTTGCCTTCAAAATAAATACGCGGGGATTTCTTTCTTAAAGATTTGAACTCGTTATAATACGGCAGGCATAAGGCATCCTGCGCGGCCTTTAAACCAAGATATGAGCCGCCGATGCCCAGAAAAATCACATTCTCGTATTTTTTAGAAATTTCGCAACCGGTCTTCTGGATCTGCTCAATATCTGCCCTGTCCTGTTCCGGCAATTTCGCCCATTCCAGGTTTAATTTAACGCGCGCCTTAGGATTGGAGATAATCTTCTTTAAGTGGCTGGCGGCTTTTTGGGCCTCCGGCAGGATTTCATTAATATCCTCTTGGCTTACGCCGTGCTCTCCTACGCTGGAACTGAACAGATTATTGAAGTCAAACTTTAAGCTCATATGATCTCCTTACTTGTTCGCTTCGTTCTCAAGCATTTTGCTAAATCAAATCTTAAAGGTGCTCAACCTAAGCCTGTCCGCCAATCTTAAAATCAATTTTTTAGTATCATCCCAACCCAAGCAGGGATCGGTGATTGACTGGCCAAAGACCTTGCCTCCGACTTTTTGCGCGCCTTCCTCAAGATAGCTTTCCATCATCAGGCCTTTGACTGTGCTTCTTAAATCCTTAGACTGGCCTAAACTGTTTAATATCTCTTCCGCTATGCGGCCCTGCTGGGTAAAATCCTTATCGGAATTGGCGTGGTTAGTATCAACAATAAGTGCCGGGTGGGCGAGGCCGCGTTTTAAATACATCTGGACAAAATTGATCAGATCTTCGTAATGGTAATTCGGGATGCTTTGGCCGTGGCGGTTAATCGCTCCGCGAAGGATGCAATGTACCAGCGGGTTGCCGTCGGTCTTGACCTCCCAGCCATTATAAATGAAGGTGTGCTGGATCTGTGCGGCCTCTACGGAGTTGAGCAAAACATTCAAATCCCCGCTTGTGGGGTTCTTCATGCCGACCGGGATATCCAGGCCGCTTACTGTCAGGCGGTGCTCCTGGTTCTCCACTGAACGCGCTCCGATTGTAACATAACTTAAAATATCCTCAAGGTAAGGATAGTTGCCCGGGTAAAGCATCTCATCAGCGGCGCTTAAACCGGATTCGTTTAATACCCTGATGTGCATACGCCGGATAGCCTTGATCCCCTGTGATATATCCGGGTCCCCGGATGCCTTAGGCTGATGCAGCATTCCTTTATATCCTTTTCCGGTTGTGCGGGGTTTATTTGTATAAATACGCGGGATCAAAATTAACCTGTCTTTGACTTTATTCTGGAGACAGGCAAGGCGGGATACATATTCTGAAAGCGCATCTTCGTCATCAGCCGAACATGGGCCGATGATTAAAAGCAGGCGGCTGTCATTTCCTTTTATAACATTCAGGATATCCTTATCCCGCGCCGCTTTTACTTTCTTTAACTTCGCGGGCATAGGCATCAGGCGGAGGATCTCAGCCGGAGTGGGAATTTTCTGCAGGTATTTAAAACTCATCTTTTATTTATCTTGCTGGATTATCTTAATCGTGGTGCGCTGGCCGTCTTTCCAAGGCCAAAGCATGGCCAGTATGCTATCGGTTGCTGAAACTTTATAATATAGTGTCTGGCCCGGCATAATCCCCCCGAGGCCATTGACTGTTTCCTGTAATTTATACGGTAACCTGTTTTTTGAGGGGAAAACGGGCTCCCCCATATCAATCTTCAGCTGCTTGTTAAGTTTATCCAATTCCTGCTGGATAATCACGCCTTCAAAGAAATTATCGCAATCAGTGCGCAAGGCTTCAAAATTAAAGGTCTTAATATTCTTTCTCAAGGAACTAAAATCCATCGCTCCTCCTTTTTTTTGCCTACCTGGCAACACCGGTGTAATATACGTTAAATAGCGTACGCCAACGCGATTCTTCTAGGCGTTGGGTGCCTAATGCCGGATTTCGCTCCACCGGGATAACGCCCGCTTAATACATATAAGCGAGATGGATATTATTATAACATAGCTAAGGAATATTTAAAAGCGGGAGAATTAGATAATCTTTAATAAATTAAGCCCGGTTTGAGGGTCAATTTCTTTACTGGCCTTGACCCCTTTTAACTCCAGGACTACTGCCTCAATAACCAGGAATACTTTTGATTTTCCGCGCACGCATCCGGTTAAGACTTTTTTCTTCTTTCCCATGCTGCCATGGATATGTATCTGCGGGCTTCGTGCATTTACGAAAATGGTGCCGATACCCATAACCTCCCAGCCGTCTTTGAAGCTTACCTTATTAGGCTGCGGGGGAATTACCGGTTTTCTGGGGCCGGTAGCCAGGTCGCCTTTTCTAAGCGCTCCGATAAAAATCATGGTTGCGGCTTTAACGCGCTCTTTTTTGGCGAAAAAGGCCAGCTTATCAATTAAGATCTCGTTATCTTCAAATTTTAGAAGGAATACCCTGCCGATGTAGCCTTTAGAATATTTCATTCTGTAAAAGCTGATAATAGTTGTTTAATAATTTCAAAGCGCTAAAGAAAATAAAAGCTAATAGAAAACTTAAAATAATAACCGCCGCGCTGATAATAATCTTCTTTTTCTTGTTAAAATCGGGGTTGGCCCAGACCAAAGGCAGCATAAACGGCCCTATAGAGAGAAAAGAGATTACCAGCGCCCAGGTCTTAAAATACCATCTCTTCTGATCTTTTTTATCCACTTATTTTCTCTTACCGGCCCTGGACCTTCTTATCCGCGATTTATGCTCTACGCATAGGACATCGGCAATGGGAGAAATCTTGTTGCCCTCGTAAGGGAACTCTTTGCAGGTCACCGGCTTTAAAGCATAATCCACCTTATGTATCCTGCATAATCCGTCAGGATCTTGAAAAACACATTTTTCATCCTCATAACTTGTTCCCACCTTATACCCCGAAGGAAATTCATCGTCTATTTCCAGATGAAAAAAGTCGCCCTTTATGCCAAGCGACAATATCTTCTTTGCCTCTTCCAGGTCTATCCATGCCCCAAACCGGCAGCAATCCGCCTGGTTCCTGCACTTCATGCAATCAATAGGCTCAACTGCCTTCTTCCTGTTTTTCATAGGTTATATTATACATTTCTTAGCTTAAAATCCCAAATACATTTTATGTACCTGGGATTTTAAAGCTGGTTCTTATTAAATTAGGCGATACTCACATTCACCGCGCGCGGGCCTTTATCGGATTTCTCAATATCATAAGAAACTGACTGGCCTTCAGTCAAGGCATCGAACTTGGCTTCCACCAGGCTATTCTGATGGAAAAATACCTCTCTGCCGTCAGTATCGCTGATAAAACCAAAACCCCTGTCACGTACTAATTTCTTGATCTTTCCCGTATTCATTAATACCTCCTTTTAAAAAAGATAGCCTGGCCTCCAAATCAGAAGCCAGGCTATCTGTACCAGTGTTAAAGCTTGACTACGTTAGTAGCCTGTTCGCCTTTGGGTCCTTTTTCGATGTTGAACTCAACTTCCTGACCCTCAGCCAAAGATTTATAACCCTCACCCTGGATTGCGCTGTGATGTACAAATACGTCGCTACCGGATTCAGGCGTGATAAACCCAAAACCCTTCTGGTCTGAAAACCACTTTACTTTACCTTTTGCCATTATTTACTACCCCCTTCCTTAGAAATTATAGCAAATAACGGCAGAAATGCAGCCACCTGCCGGGGTAGCACCCCGGAAATAACTTACTGGCGGAATCCCGTCGCAAGAGGCGCCGGGATAAAAAAACCGCGAAGGTTAGTTTTCTAAACCTCGCGGCCTACAAACCTCTAATCCTTTATTCACTACTGGAAGGAATTATAACACATTTTGCGCTTTTGTCCAGTAAAAATATGGATATTTATTAATACTTATGAATCCACGATTACCAGCGCTTCCTTGTATTCCCTGCTTGACTGCTCTGTATAACAAGGGCCTTCTTCAAGGATGCCTAGTTTGGCAAGCCAGAGGATGACCGTTTCTTTTCTTTGAGCGAATTCTCCTTTTATAACGCTGGCAGCAATAAATTCTTTGATCCTCTGGCCTGAAACCAGGATACCGTTATCAATAGCCCTGCCTATGTCGGATTGCTCCTTATCCAGGTTAAAGCTGAATAAAATCTGGGAGCTTAATTTAGGCAGGCTGAAATCAAGGCCGGCGAAACTGCCGGAAGCTTCATAGGCGGTAGCCCTATACATGGCGGCGCCTTTAAAATCTATACCGCCATTTTTCACAGGATCAAGAATTAGCGGTGAGCTCGGGGCGGATTTATCATATAACATTACAATTTCATGCCCCCTGGCAACAGAAAACTCTGCGTCAAAGCGCCTTTGGCCGCACAGGGCGTTCAAAGCGGAACGAAATGCCCTTATATTACTAAGCTTGCTTTCGCCTTCCGTATAAGACCTTTCCTGCTTATTTGTTAGATATAAGTCTTCCAGTTTCAATTTCTCATTTGTGGTCAAACCTTGTATATAACTACGCACCCGGGGTTCGCAATATTGTATTTGTTCCTGGTATGTTTGAGGCGTATCGTATTGGCTCACAGCCGAGCTGGCGGTTTGGCTATCATCGCTTTGCTCCGGAGCCGGTTGAACTGCCGGCCCTGGTTCTCCTATTGCTGCCCGATAGCGCGCTTCCAAATCTTTAAGTTGGCCAAGGCAGTTATTCAACTTACCGATTAATTCATTAATTTTATTATCAAATTCACCGGGGCTTTTATATTTTTCCGATATAAAGGTCCTCCAACTATCCGGCAATTTATCTATCCACTTTCCCGTGCGTTGGCTTGGTTGCCCTTCTATTAGTAATTTTTTCGATAATAACCACTCTTTTATTATCTTTAATTTCTCAAGAGGATTATCAGTTTTATCCAAATCGTTCTTCAATATATCATACGTGTCTTTTTCGCCAAATCTCAAGCCCAAAAGAACTGCTATCTGCGTTACTTTAGATAATATCAAAGAGTGGAATTCGTTATCAAAACTATAGCTCCATTTTAAGCTTGCCAAAACTCCGTGTAACCCTTCTAACGGCGTTGCCTCAAAATCAGGGATATTTTGTATCGGGAGTTCCCAATTGAGAAATGACCTGGCGGCTATCCAAATATCAATAGCAGCAATTCTTCTCGGCAGCAAAGGCAAGACGCGCGCCTCCCCGCGGTTTTTATATTCTATATATTTAAAAACGGTTATATAGTCAAATAAATCTGCTGGGCCTTTAATAAAACTGCTTAATTTTGATAATATAAATTCTCCCGGTGGCAGGATTGTCATTGCCCTTTCAAGCGCCTCTTTTATATCTTCCGTTTCATAATATTTCTTTATTTCGCTTTCAGAAGAATCAAGCCGCCAATCAGTCTGTACTTTATAAATGGCCCTCTTGCCAAGAAGGCCTGTGGCCTTCTTTTCGATAATCCCGAGTTTTATATAAAAATAATAAAGGGATTTAACATCCAGCGCTGAACCGGCATCTGTTAGCGGCGAACTGGAAAGCTCGGACTGCTCCTGCGACGAAGAAGCGCTGTTTTCCAATCCAGTTTTAACCTGCCCGAGCACATTCTTTATTGCCTCCAGGAAATACTCCCGCGCTTTATCCCCGCCTTTTTCGGCAAACCCGTTAATTTCAGCTACCATTGCCTCGCCTAAATGGCTTATAATTATTTTAAGATCTTTTGCTATAGGTTTATTTTCTACAAAAGTTATGCGCATAGCAGGCTCTTCACGGTAACTATCAACGTAAGCAATGAGTGCATCTAAAATTACCGGTAGGTCGTTAATCCGGCCCTCTGGCGCCAACTCCTGCCATAAACCGGATAACTCTGACTTTAGGCGGGATTTAATATACCTTTGATAATCCAACTGCAAAGCAACGCTTTGAAGCTTATCGTCATGGATCATGCGCATAATTACGTCCTTAATGCCGCTATTTAATACTGCATCAAAGACTTCCTGTTTTCTGTTGACCCGCAAACCGACAGGGGCTTCTTTATCCAAAGAAAAACCGGCGAAAGCCAAGGCCTTCTTTAGAATTCTCTTGATATCTTTTACCGCCCATTCTAAAGCCAGTTTATTCTTTCCTAAGTCATAGATTTCCATATTTTCTAAGTTTATTGCTGTCTGGTTCCCGGGCCAAAATTCTAAACGTAATTCTTTATCACCTTTCTTCAAAGAAATAACATAAGAGTATGGATATTCTTCGTTTCCGGAAGCCTTGGTTTTCTTCCTGGAAAACCGTAGATTGAAGAATGATGTGTTGCCAATGGCGATATACCCGGAATAATCAAGCTTAAATTCCTGCCCTGGCTTATCTATGCCGTCAGATGGTATTTTCAGCTCTCTTAACCACTCGATTGTCAAATCCCGGACAAACATACTCATTCTAAGGTCCCGGTCAGTAATCTCTAACGGGCTAAGTTCTTCCATACATACAGCATCAAGGCTTTTATTTCCGATTGCTATCTGGTGGCGATAATAAAATTCCATAAAGTCACTGCCGGGTTCTTCAAGATTTTTCATAATTTCGTAATAACCCGGCATGGAGGGCTTGTATTCCGCAAGCTTTTTATTTTCAAAACTCCCCCACAATTGCATCTCTTTCTCCAGATAAGCGCTTAATATAGCTTCTCTGTCATCGTTTGCTGCCTGCACTCCATCCGGTTTTTTTGTATATCTTTCAAGAAACTCATTAAACCTAAGAAGAACGCCTTCCGGAACCGGATGAACCACGCCTTGAACTATGAATAAACTATCACCTTGACTGACCCGGTGCGCAATCCGCTCAACTGTATCCTGGATCACATCTATACCTACCTCTCTCGAACGGGATTCACTAAGAACCTGAAAAAGGCGTTTTCTAAGTTCAAAATCGCAATAACCGCTGCAAGCTAAAGGCTCTGATTTCACTAAATTTATTACTTTTTCTTTTAACTGCTTCGGG
This sequence comes from Candidatus Omnitrophota bacterium, assembly GCA_028716965.1. Lineage (GTDB taxonomy): Bacteria > Omnitrophota > Gorgyraeia > Gygaellales > Profunditerraquicolaceae > UBA6249. The sequence goes on along the minus strand of JAQUOV010000015.1, from coordinate 3,192 downwards.
ATTATATTTTCTTTTATTAATTTATTTAAATGGCGCCGCAGATGTGAATCTGCGCTGGAGTTTGTGAAATCCCCCCACTTAAAACTGACCGGTCTTTCATTTTTGTTTTTCTGGTAAGGTTCTTCCAGAAGCCGCCCGGCGGCCAACCATGCCTGAACATCCTCTCTTCCCTCTAATCCTTCAGATTCAATAAGCTCCTTTTCTGCTTTTAACGCAAAGCTCAAGAGATGATCGACGCTAAGCCCGCTCCTATACATCTGCATAATTTTATCTGTTATTATATTTAGATCTTCCGGATCAACGCCTTTTAATGATTCCCTTATCTTAATTTGGGCATCTTCTTCAACCTGATAGTGGGACATTAGGACTTCCCATCCTAATTCATATATACTTGCCATAACCTCCCACGGCTTAAGCCTGACCAGCGCCGAACTGGCCTGGCTTACAAACTGGTTTGCGACAAAAACTGATTCTTCGCGGATCTCCTCTATCGTTGTTTTCTCAGTGATAGACATAAGGATATAAGCTAAATTCAGGGAATAATAATCCATACCTTGTTCAACTATAGGAGTAGCTTTAGCCATCTTTATATTTTTATTTTTATACTTAATTTCTCCTGAAAACAGGCTATCAACTATAGATCTGTTTTCTTCGGAAAGATAATCAATCATGATAGCGATATGCGCATATGAATTTGCGTCACCTTTCAGCGGCTTAAATTCAAGATCCCGCTTATTGGCAGAAGTAGAATACATCTGGATACCTTTATCATATAGAATCCGGGCAGCTTCCAGCAAAGGTTCTTCGACAATCATAGGCAACTCATTTTTATTGTTCGCCGAAATCCTATATGGCCGTGAGATACGCTGCACATCCATAATTGTTCTACTGGCGTTAGCGGGATGCTCTTTTACCGGCTTCAGCGCAGAGGAGGAAGTTTCATGGACTATTTCCCAAAGAGGTTTTACGGAAAACCTGATGAACAAATACTGGCTATCCCTAATAGGTGAAGCTTCAAGCGCCAACAAGCTTCTGACCTCTTCCGCTAATAAGGCTTTGTCCGTTTCAGGATAATCTATGCCGGTTATAAATTGATTCAAGGGGGCCATAAAACTTTTATAGTATGGCTGCGGCTCATTGTCCCATTTCTTCTGCAGGCACTCCAAAACTATACCCAAACGTTTTTCAAGCGCCAACCAGTATTTTTCATCCCATTTATCATGAAAACGGGATGTCTCTCCTATTTCATCATCCAGGCCGTAATCTTTCGTTGCCAGAAAATCCGCTATCTCCCAGGCCAAGGTGATCCCTTCTCTTTGCTCCCGGACCTTGCCTGCCGGGTCTCTTGCCTGCTTAATGATTGAGTATGCCAAATCTTCTATCTCCCCGGAGGGCAGGGGAATGGCAGTCTTCTTATTTTTGTTCCTATGTACTGTTAAATATCTACCGTTTATAATCTGCTCAATATGGCCGGGGGCGATTCCTTCCTCCCGCAGGGTATCTTTTATTATCGTTGCATCGTCCTTTGCCGGGTCTATCCTGCTTCTTCTTTTTTCATCAATAGATAAGCTTATCAACCCAGGGACTATATCCTTTCTTAACAGTTTGTATAGCTGCAATGCGGATAAAGGCAGTGCTCCATCCGAATTAAACCTTGCGTCAATAAATTGCCGGATAAGCTCTCTTTTTACCTCATCACAACGCAGAATGTACTGAACATGCCGTACGCCGTAAAGACTGTTATTCTCTTTATGGATAACAAATACCCCCTCTTCAAAAAGAAAATCCGCCTCTTCTTGAGAAAATAACCTGGACACCATTTTTTTAAAAGCCTGTTTTGCTATTATAGGAACTCCTGACTTTTCCTGTTCATCCAGCTTAGATTCCTCGATCATAATCCCAGGGGGGCGGCGTTTTACTTTGTTGATATTCACCTGTGTCTTTGCAACATTAAAAGCTAACGAATGTAATTTGTTTTCAAAGTCTCCAACTGAAAAAACCGGAAGATCTTCCTTTAATATCCCCATTAAATGGTTGTGCACACTTTCCAGGAAAGCCAAATCCGTTTCCTGGTTGGCTGATCTTGCGCCATTTTGCAATAGATCACTGATAGAGTCGCACCGGCGCACTATCCTCTCCAACGCCTCGCTTAAATGAACTCTCATTTCTCCTAAATCCACGCCTTGATTTCTGTATTGTTCATATACTAACGGGGTAACCTCGGTCAGATAGTCAACAAGCGCAGTATAAATGTGAGGGGTCAGGTTACTCTTATTTTTATGGACCAGTAATTCAATCTCGCCTATTTTCTTGAATAAAATGTCTTTTAACTGTTCTTTTCCTTGGGTCGTCAGCGCCGAACTGGCAGTTTCAGGCTCCTGCTCCGGAGAAACGGCGAGCTTTTCGGATATAATTTTTAAAAGATCAGCTGCAAATTTTGCCGGCTGATCAGCAGAAATGAGGTCTTTATATGGATTAAATATCCTGATATTCTCAATATTATTGATTTCTTTTCCCAAAAGCTCAATCCTGCAAATGAGTTTTCCATTGTTACCAGATAAAAGCCGGATCTCTATTTTATCCGCTTCATCAAATATCCACACGTAGGCACCGCTACAGTTAATACCTCCTATCAGCATACCGCTGTTTAACCAATACCAATATGGCTCGCTCAGTAAAGGCGAATGTTGATAGTTCTTCTTCACATTTGTAATAATATCTTTTATCCTGGTACCTCGTTTTTTCATTAGTTGAAATAAAGCCTCCTTAAAACTATTGCTCCACAAATTTACTTGTTCCGGAGCAGGAGGCTGCCCTTTATCCAGGGGCGAAGAGGTAGATTGCGCTGTATCAGGATTACCGAATTCCAGCTCCCGGCCATTGCCCATAACGGGTGTGAATATCCTTTGAAGGATGTTAACCGATTGGTCTGCGGCAGAAAGAGATATCAACCCTATGGGGCTGCCTGCTACTTTTACAGGCATAGCTAACTCGCTGCGCATAGCTATCCCCCCTGAAAAATAGCTCCTGATGGTCTGTCCTGAAGGGGTATGAACAGGTTCCTGGATGCTGTATTCTCCTTCTGAAAAGGACTTCCTGTAGGCATTGAAATAGGTGTCCTTGGACCAGGATTCTTTGGAGGTAAGGTTGGTTAGGTCGTTCTTATCTATAAGTGAGGCGTATACCCCGGAT
>JAQUOV010000014.1 GCA_028716965.1 Candidatus Omnitrophota bacterium | reverse complement strand
CCAAAAGCATCCTCAAGCTTATTCGCAAGTATGTATTTAGCCTTAACAACCAAAAAGGCGTAAGCTAAACTTAAGCAGATTGTTAAAACTGCTATTCTTATAAAAATATTCTTCCAATTTTTCATAAAAATTTCTTTTTTAATTTATTATGCGCCTGGGCCGAATCGAACGGCCAACAACCGGCTTAGCTTACCGCACCGGATTACTCCGGCCAAAAACTTTTGTTGCGGTCTGGACTATGTCTTCATCTTTACAGATGTGTGGCGTATAGTCTCTGAGGACTCTCGTTTTATTACATGATAATCATTTGCCCATTTTACGTGCTTTCCCTGATTATTAAGGGTTTTCTCAAAGCGAATAATCTTTGGACTATCCTGGGTATTTGGAACATACAAGACTATATCCTTCTCTGGACAATAAATCGCATAGAAGTCAAAATCACTTTCGCTGTAATGCCTTGTATGCGAGCCATGCTTATCAGCCCAGCTCGTCCTAAACTTTATTTCGATTACTCCGTTCTTAAGTGTAGCGTACTTCACTTGCAGCTTAGCTATTGATCCATCATCTAAAACTACTACGATATCATAAGGTTGGTGTTCCGATAAAGGTATACAGGGAACATAACCTTTGTCAACAAGATCAGCAATGCACTTTGCTACACCTATATCTGCTTTGACTTTTGTGTGGTGCAATTTCACCTCCTTTCATGGGCATTTAATTACCTGTAATTTAACGGTTGCCTGCAAGTGATCCTTAAGGTTTTAAGGATTTCCTTGCATACAGCCACATGCACTCTATGAGTTTTAATTCCCCATAGAGGCTCCTTTGGAAGGCAGGTGCTCTATCCAATTGAGCTACAGGCGCATTAGTTATCTATCCTCCCGCCAAAAATCGGCGGGATTAATTCGCACAATAACTTACTCACACTATCGTGTTCGTAAGTTATGTGCTCATTAAAATTGAGCTACAGGCGCATATATGTCATCCTTGCTCGTACTTACTCGCAAGGATTAAACTCACAGACGCTTCGCTATAATTTACGTCACTTACGTTCCGTAAATTATCTGTTCGTTTAAATCGGGGCGACAGGACTTGAACCTGTGACCTCCTGCTCCCAAAGCAGGCGCTCTAGCCAAGCTGAGCCACGCCCCGTGCACAAGCACGGCACCTGCGCAATTCCGCTCTGCGCGGGGTGCCGTTATTTATAAATGTCAAGTATATCAATTCCCTACTTGCTTCTCAATATATTTCTCAATCAACAGCCGGGATTTTCTTAAAGCATGGAAGCGGTGGCTCATTTTATGCTTGATCTTCTCCCCAAGCTGGCCAAATGTCTTCTTATATTTTGGGATATAGAATAAGGGGTCATAGCCAAAACCCGCGCTGCCGCGTTGCTCAAAGGCAATCAGGCCGGAGCAATTTCCTTCTACTACCCCTAACAAGCCTTTTTTATCAGCTAAGGCAACCGCGCAAACATAATGCGCTTTTCTTTTAGAAAGAGGCAAATCCTTAAGCAATTTCAATAGCTTAAGATTATTTTTCAGATCACTTTTATCTCTGCCGGAGAAACGCGCGGAGCATATCCCCGGTGCGCCATCCAAGGCGTCCACGCATAAACCTGAATCTTCACCCAAACAAAGCTCACCCGTAAAACGCGCTAACTTTACTGCTTTTTTTACAGCATTCTCTTTAAAACTTTTGCCGTTCTCAAGCACACGCGGGGCATCTTTATAATTATCAAGAGAAGACAACCCTACCTTTATTCCTTTTAAGATCTCTTTTATCTCGGATAACTTCTTTTTGTTGCGGGTAGTAACTACCATCTGGATCATTTTGATAAAATATCCCCTACCAGTTTTCTTTGGATACTGAAAAGCTCTTCGATGCCTTTCTTAGCTAAATCAAGCATGGTATCCATTTTTTCCTTGGAAAACGGTTTACGCTCGGCAGTACCCTGCACTTCGATAAACTCACCCTTTCCCGTCATAATCACATTCATGTCCACTTCTGCCTTGGAATCCTCTTCATAGCATAAATCCAGGATTAAATTGTCATTCAAAATTCCCACGCTGGTAGCGGCAATATAATCCTGGATCGGTATGCGGTCAATCTTGCCTTCTTTTTTAAACTTCTGCAGGGCATCTACCAAAACAACAAAGCTTCCGGTAATCGCAGCCGTGCGCGTGCCTCCGTCGCCCTGGATAACATCGCAATCAATCCAGATAGTGCGCTCGCCTAAATATTTCATCTCGGTAACTGACCTAAGCGACCTGCCGATCAGGCGCTGGATCTCATAAGTGCGGCCGGAGTCTTTTCCGCGCGGTATGCGGCTGCCGCAGGAACGCGGGAGCATGCCGTACTCGGCGGTAACCCACCCGGTCCCTGAATTTCTCAAGAACGGCGGGACGGTTTCTTCAACCGAAGCCGTGCAGATTACTTTGGTATTGCCCAATTCAATAAGGCAGGAACCTTCGGGATATTTGATATAATTCCTGGTTATCGTAACCTTCCTGATCTTATCCGCTGAGCGTCCGTCAAGCCTGACCATAAATATTACCTCCATTAGCGTCAATTGCGACAATCAAAGGAAAATCTTTGACCTTTAACTTTAAAATTGCCTCCGGGCCTAAATCTGCGTAAGCAACTACCTTTGCTTCTTTGACGTGTTTAGCCAAAAGCGCTCCGCATCCGGCGTAAGTAACAAAATAAACCCCCTTATTCTTTTTAATCGCCTGCCTTACTTCCTCTGACCTTGCGCCCTTGCCGATCATTACCCTCAACCCCTTAGCAAGCAACAAAGGAGTGAATTCATCCATGCGCGAGCTGGTAGTCGGTCCGCAAGAACCAATTACTTTCCCCTTAGGAGTATTTGTCGGCCCGCAATAATAGATAACTGCGTTTTTAAGTTCAATGGGCAGTTTCTTTCCGGATTTAACCGCTCCCACTAACCTTTTATGCGCCTGGTCGCGGGCAGTATAAATCGTTCCGCTTAAAAGAAACTCCTGGCCTGCTTTCAAAGACTTGATTTTATTTAAATCTAAAGGAGTATTTATTTTTTTCATAAAGTTACCGACGCGCTTCTTAAGGCATGACAACTAATATTTACGCTAACTGGAAGCCCGGCGATGTGCGTAGGATGCGTTTGGATATGGACTGCCAAAGCAGTATTTGCTCCGCCTAAGCCCATCGGGCCGATGCCGGTTTTGTTTATCCGCTTTAATAAGTCTTTTTCCAGCTTTGAATTCCTTGATGAGATCTTCCGCAGCAAAGCCTTCTTCGCCATAATCCCGGCGTAATCTGCCGTGCCTCCGATACCTACGCCTATAACATACGGCGGGCAGGCATCCGGCCCGGCATCCTTTACTGCTTTAACGATAAACTCCTTGACCTCCTCGATATTTGCCGTGGGCTTAAACATCTTTAATTGCGATTTATTTTCACAGCCGAAGCCCTTGGGCAAAATGGTCAACTTGATCTTATTCCCCTTTACTATATCCGTATGTATTATGCAGGGCAAGAAACCTGATCTTCCCCTTTGTAGCGAATCTCCGACAATAGAATTTCTCAGATAGTGTTTTCTATACCCCTCTTCTATACCCTTATTTATTGCGGACTTCAAATCTCCGCGGACTGCAACATCCTGGCCGATCTGGATAAATACAACCGGCAAGCCTGTATCCTGGCAAATAGCCAGTTTCTCTTGCCTGGCATAAGCAGCATTATCCAGTATCGCCTTAAGGATTGTCTTTGCCTGTTTATTCTTCTCTGCGGCGTAAGCCCTGCTTAAAGCGGACAAAACATCTTTGCGCAAGAAAAGGCTGGCTTTCCTGACTAACTCCGTAACGGCTTTGCTTATTTTTACCGCTTCTACTCTTCTCATTCTTTGATAGGGGGACAGTTCTCCGATTGGGTTAAGAAACGTCCCTCTTTTTATTTTGGGTATGTTCTGGAAACTGTTGTTGTGATGCCGCCGCGGGGGTTAAATACACCATCTATTTTCATCCGGCGCGGCTTGACCGCTTTCACAAAATCCTCAAGCATCTTGTTGATCAAATGCTCATGGAATATGCCGATATTGCGATAAAATATCGTATACATCTTGAAAGATTTTAACTCCACGCAGAACTTAGCCGGAGAATACTCTATCCTGATAACCGCAAAATCCGGCAGCCCTGTTTTCGGGCAGATACAGGTAAACTCCGGGATATCCAGATTGATCGTATAAACCTTATCCGGATACTGATTTTCCCAAACCTCTATCTCCGGAGTCTTTAATTTTCTGACATTCTTTTGCAACCCCTCATAACTGGATTTTCTCATTTTATTTTATCCCTATTATTCTATGTATCTGCGGTATAACGCAGGCGGTAACCCCACCCTGAGCGCAGATCTTTTTAAACCCTGACAGTTTTTCCCGTAAGAGGCTGGGGTGTTCATTGCTGTTCGGCTGCAGGATCAAGACACTCCCCGGGCTTACCGTTTTAATCAACTCAAGCGCCTGCTTCAAGTCCTCCTCCTTGGTCGCCTGGCAGATAATCGCTTTAAGAAATACCTCTTTCCGGCGGGCAACCTTAAGGAAATCCCTGTGCTTCTCCCAAAGAGCATCCATTCCTGTTGAACTGGGAAGCTTCAAGTCCATCGCCACAAAATCTATATATTCAATAAGCGCTTCCAGTTCGTTAACCAGGGTGCCGTTTGTTTCAAGGTAATGCTTATGGCCGTGCTTGGCTGTAAGCCCCAGCATTTCTTTTAAGAAATCTTTATACAAAAGAGGCTCGCCGCCGGTAAAAGAAATGGAATGGTACTTATTACGGTATAGCTTAATCTCCTTGAACAACTCTTGCGGATCATACTCCATGAAGCGGTCGGGCCTGGTATCGCAGAAGCTGCAGTTTAAGTTGCAGTCAAAAAAACGCACGAAGATCTGCTTTTCTCCCAGGTACAGGCCTTCTCCTTGTATGCTCTCAAAAACTTCCACAACCTTTGCTTTCATTAACTTATCAACGGGTCGACTATGCCCGCCTCTTTAAAGCCTTTGGCGCGGTAACGGCAGCTGTCGCATTTTAAACAAGGGGTTTTTGCCCCGCGGTAACATGACCAGGTCAATTCAAACGGCACGCCGAGCTTATGCCCCATAAGGATAATCTGCGATTTATTCTTCCCTAATAGCGGTGCCAAAATATTAGGCCCTGCGCAGGTGCCGGTTTTGATCGCCCTGCCAAAAGCCGTAATAAATTCCGGCCGGCAATCCGGGTATCCGGAGTAATCCTGGGCATGCGCTCCGATAAATATAGCATGCGCTCCGATAGCCTCGGCAAAAGAAGCGGCAAAGCTTAAAAATATAATATTGCGCGACGGCACATAAGTAGCCGGAATAGCCCTGCCAATCTTTTCGGGGATCTTTATTTTACGGTCTAAAAGAGCAGACCCTTTCCAGGGTAAACTTATCTTTAATATCTTATAGGCGCACCCGGCTTCCTCTGCTATTCTTCTGGCCCGGAGGACCTCTTTCTTATGCAGTTGGCCGTAATCAAAGATCAGGCAGCTACAGGTATAGCCTTTTGCCCTGGCCAGATATAAAACCGTAGCTGAATCAAGCCCGCCGGACAAAAGGACTACCGCGCGTTTAGCTCCCTTATTCTTCATATGTCGCGGAGCTGGCAACATTTTCCCAGACGGTTACGCTCTTAAGCAAAGGAAGCGGCTTCTTAAGCTGGTTATAAATATATTCCGCGATATTCTCGGATGTCGGATTGACCTTCTTAAAATAAGAAAGCTTATTCAAATATTTATGGTCCATCTTTTCAAGGACAGCGTTTAATTTACTCTTCAGGTATTTAAAATCCAGTACCATACCGATATTATCCAGCTCTTCAGACTGTATGGATATCTCAACGCGCCAATTATGGCCGTGCAGGTCTTCGCATTTGCCTTTATAGCCTCTTAAGTTATGCGCGGAGCTGAAAGCCCCTTCTACTTTTAAACTATACATTATTCACCTTCTTTACGTTCTTTAACTGCCTGCCCAGGAACCGCTGCGCCAACCCGCTGAACCATTCGGGGTTATCGCTGACGTAAAAGCTATGCCTGCCTGGCCGGTAGGCAGGCCTGCCTCCCTTGCCGCGGTTAAGCAGGTCTTCGCTTGATAAAATCTTTTTTACTTCGCAGGCTACCTGCTTGGCGGAATCAATTAAGACAACATCTTTGCCCAAGACCTGCTGGATCACCGGTTTAAGCAAGGGATAATGCGTGCAACCTAAGATTACCGTATCCACGCCTGCATCTTTAAGCGGCTTTAAATATCCCCGTACCACGCTCAAGACAACCTCGCCGGATAACCACCCTTCTTCCACAAAAGGGACAAACAAAGGACAGGAGGCGCTGACTACTTTAGCTTTAGGGTCAAGCTGTTTGATCTCTGTTTCATAGGTGCGGCTGTTAATCGTCCCTTTAGTCCCGATTACTCCGATACGCTTGTTTTGCGAAGCGTAGACTGCCTCCCTTACTCCGGGGGTGATCACGCCGATAATCGGGGCGCGGAAATAATTCTTTATCACCGGAAGCGCAAAACTGGAGGCGGTATTACAGGCAACACAGATAAGTTTAACATCCTGTTTTAACAAAAATAAAATATTTTCAATAGAAAAACGGATCACTGTTTCGCGTGATTTAATCCCGTAAGGCACGCGCGCCGTATCCCCGAAATAAACTATGTTTTCATTCGGCAGCTGCCGGATCAACTCCCTGACTACCGTTAAGCCCCCGACTCCGGAATCAAAAACTCCGATAGATTTCATCTTGACGATACCTCCACTAAAGCCATCTCCTGAGAATATTTCCTGACACCTTCCAGTATGCCTTCGGCCAATCTCTGGCGATAGGCGCCGGTCCTTAATAATTTTTCTTCGTTGAGGTTGGAAACAAAACCGACTTCTATCAATACCCCGGGCGTCCTTACCCCTTTTAATACCTGGAAACGCGCGCCTTTTACCCCCAGGATATTTGCATCAATACTTGCGTCCATCACCCGGCATAGGCTATGCGCTAACCCTATTGATTCCGCCCTGCTGTTTGTGTAAATCATATCCCAGATAATCGCCTGTAAATCCTGGGAGGACCCGGAGATAACAGCATTCTTTAAATTTAACGAAACGCTCTTTGCCGTCATGTATGCACGCTTGGAATCGCTTATAGTGGGAGCCACATAATAAACTTCAAAACCGCTCAATGAACGCGAACGGTTGGCGTTGGAATGGATGCTGATGAATAGATCCGCGCCCGATTTATTGGCGATATTTACCCGCGTAGAAAGAGGGACAAACTTATCGTTTGAGCGGGTAAACTCTGTCTGCACCCCTTCGGCCCTCAAAAGGTCTCTTAATCTTCTGGCTATATCGAGATTGACATCCTTTTCCCTTAAACCATTCTTGCCTATGGCCCCGGGATCATTGCCGCCGTGGCCGGCGTCGATAACTACCTTCCTCAACTTTATTTTTTCCTTTGGCGCAGGCTTATAAGCTGAAGCAGCTTGCGGGAACAATATATCGAATACCTGCTCTTTAAATTGCTTAGGGACAACGATTGTGCCGTGATAGATATCTATAGGATAACTCAAGTGCATAATACTATCGTTTACCAGGATCAGGGCGTCCCCCGCGCGCAAATTCACGCGCTTGGAGTCTTTGCTTAAATAAGCAGTGCTTATAAGCGTATCATACTGCATTTCTACTCCGCGCAAATCGCATAAGCTGACCAGCGGATAGTAAGTTACGCCGTTTATGGAATAAGCCGGGATGGCGCTTGGCGCGGGCACAGTGGCGCAGCCGATTAAGGCAGTAGTTAGCAGGCAGCAGGTAGTGGGTAGTAAAAATAGTTTTATAATAAATAATATCTTGTTCTTATTCTTTTTCATTTTAATTGATTTACACCTAAATACTACCTGCTGTTTTTCGCTTTCCCCTACATTCTACCTACTACATTCTACATGCTGCTTTATTGGTGGAGGTGGCCGGAATTCCTGCCTGCCGTCAGGCAGGGAACCGGCGCACGGCTCAATTGGTGGAGGTGCGGGGAATTGAACCCCGGTCCTTAAGTAATCACATAGAAGCCGCTACATGCTTAGTCTCTCTATTAATCTTGATCTTGCGCACTCCGGTAGACAGGATTACGCAAGCAGCAGCCTTTTTGAGTTTCGCTCCGGCTTCAAAGACTAACAACCGGAACTATCCTACTTAGGCCCTAATCCATCCCGTAGGCAGGACGGTTAGAGGCTTCGGGATTAATTAATCCCGAAGGCTGGTACGAACATTGGTCTTGCCCCAACAGGTTTTACCCCGAAGGACGGAACCAATGTTCCTAAACGTGACACTTGCGTGTTTGCGTTTAAATTGTGTAAGGAGTTGTTAACGCGGCTAACCTTACCTCCGCGGCATGCTGCTTCTATCCGACATATCTTAAGTCGAACCCTTTCACCCCCCTATCTTCTGTTCTTTATTGCCCGTCGCATATAAAGATCAGTCTCTCTGCGTTTAATACTTTCCCGTTTATCGTAAAGTTTCTTTCCCTTGCAAAGCCCCAGCTCCAGCTTCACAAAGCCCCGGTCATTAAAATATACCTTAAGCGGTATTAAAGTAAGGCCTCTCTGGGCAAGCTTGCCGTCAATCCTGTCAATCTGGTTTTTATGCAGAAGGAGCCTGCGCGTCCTGTCCGAATCTACATTAAGATAGCTGGCTTCCGTATAATGGCTGATGTGCGCGTTATATAAGAAAACCTCTCGTTTCTCGATGCGGGCGAAACTGTCGTTCAGGTTAATTTTGCCCGCGCGCAAAGACTTGACTTCAGAACCTTTAAGCTCAATGCCGCACTCCAGAGACTCCAGGACTTCATAATCCCTGTAGGCTTTGCGGTTAGTAAGGACAGATTTACTCATTTTAACACAGCCATAGCTAAATACAAACTCAAAAATAAGGGTATGGTCAGGAGGCTGACAAGATGGCTGAAAAACACCCCCTGGCTGATCAAGGCGTCCTCTTTTTTGTAATGCCGGATAATTACCGACAGAGAGGTTGCCGAAGGCATGGCCAGTTGCATAATCACCAGGAAACCCAGCAAATAAGGAAGGCCGAGCTTAAGTACTATGGCAATGCCGGCTGCCGGAAGTATAATCAGTTTTCCCAGAATGAAAAAAGAAACTGTTTTTTTATCGATATCTTTTAATTGCACCAGGCCGATATTGCCTCCGACTACAAACATAGCCAGCGGCAAAGTACAGTTACCGATCATCTCCACCGGCTTAAATACCGCATACGGGATAAATTTATTTAAACCTAACGCTATCAGCGCAAGGGTAAATAAATTTGCTATCACCGGCGGGCTGAATATACTGCGCAGCTTAAACCTTGCTTCTTTTTCATACGTAAGCATGTATATGCCGCAAGACCAGGCCACAAGGTCAAAACCCAAAAGAAACAATATTATGTAAATGAACATACTGCCGGCTTCCTGCCCGGAGAATATTGCCGCAGCAAGCGCTAAAGGCAAGTACCCGGAGTTCTGAAAACCGACCAAACTTAGGAACTGCAGCTTATGCGTCTTTAGCTTAAGAAGCTTAAGCAATAACCAACCTATGATCAAGCCGGAAACAGTAATTGCAAGGCTGATAAGCGGGAAAATCCACCAATCAGGATAGAGGCTAAAACTAAAATTCTGCAGCAACTGGGTAAAGATTAAAGCCGGGAAAATAACCTGTATCACCAGGCGGCTTAAAGCATCTAACCCCGCGTGGGAAAGTATATTTTTCTTTACAAAGATATACCCCAGGGCGCCTAAAAAGAATATCTGGGCCATTGCCAAACCCGTAATCTTAAAATAATTCAGAAACATTGCTTCTCCCCCTACTCCCAGAATAACAAGCCTGCCTGACGGTAATCAGGCTTTAAGTAAATGATTATTATAACAGCAAAAAAACCTTGCCGCAATCCATTTATAGCAGAAACCAGGAGCTATTTTAAAGTCATCACAGGGGCTTTTTTGGGGACACTTCTCCCTTTGGGTTGAGAAACGTCCCTGGATTGGGGAAGGACCTGTCCCTAAACTGGTTGACAGGATAAGGAGGCTAATATATACTTAACTGATTACAGATTACCTTGAAAGGATTGCGGGGGTGGCGGAATGGCATACGCGCACGTCTCAGAAGCGTGTGGGGTAACCCTTGAGGGTTCAACTCCCTCTCCCCGCATTAATAATATTGGAGAGGGACTCTCCCCGCACCAAATTGAACGGTTGACCCCAAAGGCTGTTTGTCAAATAAGCTATTCACTCCAAAATTACTACGATAATAACCACAAGTCAATGAAATAGTGCCCCGCCGCGCCCAGGGGTAATCCCACTCTTTATTCGTATCTCAACGCTTCAATAGGATTAAGCCGCGAGGCCTGTTTTGCTGGCCAGAGCCCGAATACTACCCCCACCACTAAAGAGAAAACTGTAGCAAGGAGTACAGAAGACAGTGATACCCTTACCGACCATTTTGCAATAAGGGTTATCAATACGGAGGCTCCGCTGCCTAAGGCAACCCCGGCTAGACCGCCGATAAATGACATCAATACCGCCTCAATGAGGAATTGCACCAAGATATCTCTATTATTCGCTCCTATGGCCTTGCGCAGGCCGATTTCGCGCGTGCGTTCGGTTACCGATACGAGCATAATATTCATAATGCCTATGCCGCCGACTAAAAGCGAAATTGCCGCGATTGCCCCTAACAATAAAGACATGGTTTGAGTGGTAGAAGTAAGTGTTTTCTTAATGTCAGACATATTAAAAATAGAAAATGAATCTTTTTGGTCATCCGTAATCAGGCGGTGCTGCTTTATGATTAGCTTACTTAGTACTTCCTGTGCGGCATCGGTCAAATCAGCGTTCTTTACTTCCACATAAATAGAATCTATATACTGCTTACCCATAAGCCTGTACATAGCGGTACTTATCGGGATAAGCACCGTATCATCCTGATCTTGGGGGCCAGTTGTTCCTTTTACAGGCAAAATCCCGATCACCCTGAAGTTGATCTGGTTGATTTTGATGGTTTTCCCGATAGGGTTCGTATTCCCAAGAATTTCTTTTAACACCGTGTTGCCGATTAAAGCCACTTTTTCCCTCGTTTTGACTTCTTCTTCGGTAAAAAACCGGCCGACAGTAGGAACGGATGAACGCAACTGCGCATAAGACACTCCTACGCCCTGGACCTGGGTATTCCAGTTTTTATTTCCATATACTACCTGGGCCCTGCCTGTTACCGAAGGACTGGCGCTTTTTACATAACTATTTAATTTTTCGATAACCTCTACGTCATTAAAGGTAAACCGCGTAGTTGTACCCGCTTCCATTGATACTCCTGCCAACGTGGAAGCGCCGGGCATAATGACAAGCAGATTTGAACCGAGGGATGCTAATTGTTTTTCAATTGATTCCTTTGCTCCCTGGCCGATTGCGAGCATAGCAATAACCGCGGCAACGCCGATGAGAATCCCCAGGATTGACAAGAATGCGCGCATCTTGTGCGCAAACATAGCGGTTACCGCCTGCTTAAAATAATCCAAGAATTCCATGCCCCCTTTTAATGCATTACCGGATTTAGATAAAATATCTTTGACTAAGTTTTCGGGCCCTTGCAAAGTAACTTTCGAATGCTCCGTCTCTCCGGATGAGTCCTTATCAGAGATGATCTGACCGTCGCGCATCGTAATAATTCGCCTGGCATGCGCCGCAATCTCATTTTCGTGGGTAACAATAACAATGGTCTTGCCCTTCTTATTAAGCGCTTTTAATATCGTAATTATTTCTTCCTTGCTTTTAGTATCAAGGTTTCCTGTAGGCTCATCCGCAAAGATTATCGGTGGATCATTAACCAGGCTCCTGGCGATCGCAACTCTCTGCTGCTGGCCTCCCGAGAGCTGGTTAGGCTTATGAAACATCCGGTCTCTTAAGCCAACTTCCGTAATTTCCTTTTCTGCCCTTTGTTTTAAATGCCTCTTACCGGCGTAAATCAAAGGAAGTTCGGCATTCTCTAAAGCAGACATCCTCGGAAGTAAATGAAACTGCTGGAAAACAAAACCTACAAGCTGATTTCTGACTAAAGCCAATTCTTTATCTGAAAGCTTCGTTACGTCCTCTTCTCCCAAAAAATATTCACCGGAATCAGGCCGATCCAATAACCCTAATACATGCATCAGCGTGGACTTTCCTGACCCCGAAGCGCCCATAATAGCGACAAACTCTCCGGAGGCAATCTTCAGGGATACCCCCTGCAACGCCTCTACCTTAACATCGCCTAACTGATAGGTTTTATATAAATTCTTTGCCTCTATCATTGTTTATCCTGACGGCGCTCCGCCCTAATTCTTCTTCTGCTTCGGAAACTTGGGCATAAATGGATTACTGCCTGTATTACTGTCGGCTGCAGGTGAAACAGACTCATTAGTCATAACAAGTATCGTATCCGCGGCAGTTATCCCGGAAAGTATCTCGTAATTGTCGCCTTCGGCGATGCCCAGCTTAACAACGCGCTTGACAGGCTTAATACTGCCTTCCTGCTTTAACAAAACATAATCCTCACCCTTATCTTGTTGCACCGCTTCAACCGGAAGAATCAAGGTATTTTCTTTATTTTCAACTATAAAATCCACTGATGCGCTCATTCCGGAACGGAAAAAATCCGGGACATCCTCCGGCACAAGATCTACTTTATACACGATTACATTATTCACTGTCTGGGATTCGTAATATATATGGTCCACTTTAGCTTTTATTTTAGTATCCGGATAAGCATCAAGCGTAATGGCTGCTTCTTGGCCAAGATGAATTTTGCCTATATCAGTTTCGTCTACTTGGGCACGTACAATAAGCTGATCGGATAGCACTATTACTGCATCTGCGGTACTAACAGTCTGGCCGGGTTGGGTAGTGGCGACAATAACCTCTCCTTTAATGGGGGACCTTAGGGGTATCGCCTTATAGATTTTTTGCCAGCGTTTTAATTTTTCCTCTCCCTGGTCACTTGCGGCATCAAGAAGCGCTGCCCTTTCAGTTGAGCTCATGTAAGCTAAGATCTGTCCGGTTCTTACGCTCTCTCCTTCTTTAACCAGAATCTCCTCTACCCTGCCATTCACAGGAGGTTTTATCTCCAGCCGGTTCTTTGGATATACCGTTCCGGTAGATGAAATAACTACCTGCATAGAACCCATCGCAGGCTTGATTTCTCTGGTCACCTCCGCAGGGCCTCGTCCTCCTCTCATTTTCATAAAAATCAATACACAGGCTACCAGTGAAACTAAAATTATAATGAATAATATTTTCCTTTTCTTATTCATACTCTAACGTCTCTCCTTTCGCCTGAATCCAATTAGCTTCCGCAAATAGCATATTTGCCTGGGAATTCAAATAAGACTTCTTCGCTGCTACCAAGTTATCCTCGATAATTGTCCAGTTATCAAAAGAAATAAAGCCGGTTGAATACTGCGCTTCTGCTATTTCGGAACGCTTAGCCGCGGCATTCAATGATGTGTATTGAACATCCACTGCCTCAATAGTATCCTGCAACTGAGCCCATGTCTGAGCAAGGTTGTAAACAGCTACATCTTTGGCGCTTCTTTCATTTGCCTCCGCCTGCTTATAGAGGGCCTTTGCCTGGGAGACCTGCGCAAGCCTTAACCCGCCCTCAAATATTGGCATGCTTACCGTCAAGCCGGCATTCCAACTTTTATCCCGTGGCGGCCAAGTTGAACTGGATTTATCAGCCCCTACGTTGCCTGAAAGCTCAGGGGAGAAATTAGCATAGGCCGATTTAATGCTAAAGGAGGCAGCGTTTTTCTTTGCTACAGCCTGCAGTAAAGAAGGATTGTTTTTGACTATCGTATCATAATCAGGCTTTTCTTTAACTGCATCTTTAACGGCGAACTCTCCTTTGACAGACATCGGATTAAATTTTTCTCGCCCCATTTCCTTGGTTAACTGCCTTTGTGCTACTTCAACATCTCTTTTCACCTCTGAAAGCTCAAAATTGGCCTCTTTGAGGTCTGCCTCTGCGGTCAACAATGCCCCTTCATTCTCTAATCCTGATTCATAACGCAAAGCTATTAATTCCAAGTCATCTCTCCTGATCTTGACGATCTCTTCTGCAACATGTACCAACTCCTGCGCTGTTAATAAATTAATAAATGCGGTGCGTAAATTTAATCTTACTTCAGATGAGGTAAAGCGATAACTTTGCTGCGCTGCTTTTACGTTTTCCGATGCAGATTTAACATCATTTACAGTTTTGAAGCCGTCGAATATCAGCTGTGTTCCGCTTACGCCGTAAGAATAAGAATCCGTGGTTGTGCTTGTTTTGGCGCCTGTAACAGCACTGGTAGCGGTGGTTTTCGACGTAGAAGCAGACAGACTGCTGTCTATTTGGGGAAAAAGCGTGCTTGTGGTGATTGCTTTGCTTGCCTGCGACTCTTTTATCCCCTCTTGCGCGACGATAAGGTCAGGATGGTTTTTCGCCGCTTCTTTAATGCAGTCCTGCCAAGAAAGGGTTTCTTCGGCAATCCCCAGCCTACAAGAAATAAACAGAAAAGCCAAAATTATAGGAAAAGTCTTAAGGTATTTAAACACGTTATTAGTCTTTAGAGCGTTTCTCTTGTTTTACTTAGAGACTGCTTTCTTTAAATTAGTTACGTGTTCTTCAAAGAATTTTAAGAATTTGCTAAACTCTTCTTCAGGCATAATACTGATCATCTTCTCGTGATGAGGAGGACCGGATATAATAATCACATTATCTCCCGGTTTTATTTTCATCACTTTTCTTGCTTCCGCCGGAATAACAATCTGGCCCTTTGTGCCTACCGGAACTTTGCCGTAAAACTTCGGAAAATTGCCCATTACCTTGCTCCTTTCGCTAGTAACTCCCTGGTTCTATTCCAAGGATGATTTGTATTACAAGTATTACTTTTCATACAAAGCCTACCATATCTTTTTGCAATTGTCAAGGGAAGAGTAGGATTACCCCCTGGGCGCTCCAGGGCACTATTTCATTAACTTGTGGTTATTATCGTAGTAATCTGAAAAGGCGGTAAGATATTTGACAAATTGCCTTTTGGGTATTCCTCAGAGGAAGAGCATTAAATTGCGGGGAGAGACCCCCGCCTTAGAATTGTTCTGATTTTAAAACAATAGCTTTTTCTATCGCTTTCATCAACTTTTCATCGTCAACGGGCTTAACCAGATAATCGCTTATCCCAAACTTAAAAGCATTGGCCTTATCCTTAGGCTTATCGTCGCCTGAAACTATTATTACCGGAATAGTCAGGCCTACAGGATCATGGTTAAGCATATAACAAATGTCCAGGCCGCCGATACCGGGCATAAGCATATCTAACAAAATAACATCCGGCCTGAAATCATGTACGCGCTTGATTATATCTTTTGCTTCCGGGGAAACCATAACTTCATAATCCCCCGAACTTTCAATCCGCAGCTTAAGCATTGAGGCAAAACTCTCTTCATCGTCAATAATCATTATCTTCTTTTTCAAGGGCATCACCTCCCCGCGTTAATTATACCACTATTTTTCCTGTATTCAAAAAACCATTTGCGAAAACACTCTTTATAAGCGTAGAAAGAAGGTTTGCGGGAAAAATCCCAGCGCACCAGGCCGAAATAATCCACGCCGTTATCCCAATGGTCCTTGGTATCCCTGAAGAAAGCCCAGAACACCTTTTCAACATGCGGGTTTTTCAACAGCTCGGTATAGACATCTTTAAGCCACCCGGCCTGGTTAGCCTCGCTGGGATTAACCCCCAGCCACCAGTTGCCCACACCCGGCCGCCTGCTTACCCCCGGGCAGCCGATCTCGGTAATCCATATCTTCTTATCTGCGTCCCCGTTGCGCCGCATTATCTTATAGACTAATTTCGGATAATTCTCCACTGCCTTGATTGCCCCGGGAGAAAGCGGGTTCTGAAAGAAATGGATGTTTAATATATCGAAATAATCTTTTGCCCCGTTATCGTACAAATGGTTGACGCTTGAGGCGCCGTTAGCGATCCCTCCGTTCAAGATCTTACATTCAGGGTCAATCTGCTTGACGGCTATGTAAACCTCCTTTAATAAAACACAATAAGATTTTAAACCGTCCTGCTGGTTCCAATAAGTATAAGAATCCGGCTCGTTCCAAAGCTCCCAGTATTTAACCTGGTCTTTGTAACGCCGGATAACGCAAGAAGCGTACCTGACAAAGAGGCTGTTTTCCCGCGGAGGACAGTTCCATTTTCCGCACGCGGAAGCCCAGTCAGTACTGTAATGTAAAATACCGAGGATATGTATCCCTCTCTCCCTGAGCAACCGGACAATGCAGTCATATTTGGCAAAATCAAAGTTGCCTTCCTGCGGTTCTATATCACCCCACAAGAAATCAAGCCTTACCCAGCCTACACCTGCCTCCTGCATCAAAGAGATGGTCCTTTCCAAATCGTGTTCGCTTGAATATTTATGATTATTCCAGGAATGGTTCCAATGCAGGAACTCCAGCACGCCGAAAGGATTCTCTATATTTTCTTTATTTAAGATGGCCAGGTTATCTTTCATATTTGATTTTAGTAGAGTTTCTCCTGCGTAAACGTAAGAAGAAGCCAGCAAAAATACGGCCGCAAGACAAAATATCTTATTCGTGAGGTTTTTGCTCAATATTGATATAATCACCGAAGTCTATTGACTCTCCCAATTCCTGTTTAACCACCCTGATCCTATCGGGGACATAGGGGTGGGTCTTATAATAAGACTTTTCCTGGATCGGCATCCTGCGGTTTATATCCTGCAGCTTGGTTAAGAAAGTGATCATGCCGTGGGGGTCGTAACCTGCCAGCCTGGCATAACGCGCCCCTAACTGGTCGGCGAGCAATTCATCTTCACGGCTATACCCAAGAAGAAACTGCGTAAAGGCGGCGTCCGCGGCGCTGCCCACATCTCCTGTCCCCGGGGTTACCGCAACTAATAACCTCAGTATAGAATAGCCTTGCATCGCCTGCAGTTTCTTGATGCTGTGCCGGGCTACGATATGCCCTACTTCATGCGCTAAAACACAAGCCAGTTCATCGTCGTTTGCAACCTTATCCAGCAAGCCGCTATTTACGTAAACATACCCTCCGGGCAGAGAAACGGCGTTAACCTGCTCATCCTCTAAAACCTGAAAGTGGTAATCAATCTCTTTCCTGTCGCTTACGGCAGCAATCTTCTTTCCTATATCCTGGACGCGTTTCTGCTGTAAAGGGTCGTTGGAAAACTTATACTCTCTTTGCACCTGCCGGTCAATCGATCGGCCCATTTTTATTTCTTGGTCCGTACTATAATAATACTTTTCCTCTAGCTTGGTAACCAGGTTGTATTCGGTTGAACAGCCCGAGAGAAATACAGTAGGTAGTATATAGAATGTAGTATATAGGATAAAGGCGAAAACCTTGACATCCAATTTCTTCAGCATGAGATAAAGCTTCCTTAAAGGCAACCCCACGACATTATAAAAACACCCGTCTATCCTTTTTACAAAAAATGCCCCTTTACCCTGTATATCAAAACTTCCCGCTTTATCCAAAGGGGAAACCTGCTTAAAATAATCTGAGATCTCGGCATTGCTTAACTTATCCATATAGACCTTAGTTTCCTCATGGTCAAGCAGTAATTTCTCCTTCCCCTTGCCTTTTTCTATAACTGCCAGTCCGGTATATAGGCGCTGCACCCGGCTGGATAATTGCTTAAGCATCCTGCGGGCATGCTGCATATTCTTCGGCTTACCGGATATCTTGCCATCCTGCACACAGATAGTATCTGCGGCAATAATAATCCCGCTTTTAACCTTACCGGCGGCATCTTCAGCCTTCTTCTGCGCATTCAACTTTACCAGTTGAGGAAAAGATAAATTCCCCCGCTCTTTTCTCTCCTTAACCTTAACAGGGATAACCTTAAACTTTAAGCCAAACATTTTCAGCAGATCTTTTCTTGCTTTTGATTTTGACGCCAAATATATTTTTCTCATATTATTTAGGGACGTTTCTCTACCTAAAGGGAGAAGTGTCCCCTATATGGGGACAGTTCCCCGATTGGGTAGAGAAACGTCCCTGGTTTTAGAGGCGCTTTCGCCTGCCAAATATCCCGTTGAAAAGGCTGCCTGCAGGTTAAACCCGCCGGTATCTGCGTCTATATCTATCATCTCCCCGCAGAAATACAAACCTTTAACCAGGCGCGACTCCATAGTCTTCGGGTTTATTTCTTTTAAACTTACCCCTCCCCGGCTTACCATCCCTTCTTCAATAGGCCTTGACCCGGAAATATCCATCCGGAAACCTTTAAGCAGGGAGATGATCTTTCTTCTTTCCTCCTGTGTAATCTGGCTGCATTTCTTAAGCGGGTCAATCGCAGCAGCCTCTATAAAAACCTTGATTAAGCGCAAGGGTAATAATTCTTTAAGCGCATTCTTGACGCTCTTCCTGGCATTTCCCTTAAATTCCCTGAGCAGCCGCTTGTCCAACTGCTCGCTTGATAAAGCCGGTTTTAAATCCATCTCCACGCTGACATCCTTATTTTGCGCAAGCATATCAACTACCCTTCCGCTTAAAGTAATCACCAGCGGACCGGATATCCCGGATGAAGTAAAAACCAGCTCACCTATCTCAGAGATAAGCTGCGACTTGCCGCCGGTAAATTTCAGCCTGATATTACGTAATGTCAGGCCTTCCAGTTTTTTGGGGTAACCTTGTTTTATATCAAGAGGGACAAGGCCCGGCTGCAAAGGCACGATTTCATGCCCAAGCCTGCCGGCAATATTAATCCCCGAGGCATCGGAACCGGTAAAACTGTAACTTGCGCCTCCGCAAGCCAGGATCGCCTTATCGCAGGGGATATCCCGGCCGCCCTCTAAGCGTACAGCCTTAACCTTTCCGGATGATAAGAGCACATCCACTACCCTGGCTTTATGAATGACCTCTACCCCGGATTTTTCCAGCTCTTTCTTTAATATATCAAGTATGCTTGCTGATCTGTCGGTCTGGGGAAAAATACGCATCTGGCGCTCTACCTTCAGTTTTAAACCGCGCTGTTCAAAAAAATCCATAAGCTGGCGGTTAAAAAAAACCTTAAAGGCATCCCTCAAAAAACTCCCGTTTTTAGAGAAACGTTTTAAGAAATACTCGAGATCGCCTGCGTTGGTAAGGTTGCAGCGGCCCTTGCCGCTTAGGAGAAGCTTATTTCCGACTGAATCTTTTCTTTCAAGGAGAGTTATATCCTGGCCGAACCCTGCTGCCCGGATTGCTGCCATCATTCCCGATGGCCCTGCGCCGACTACTACAATTTTTATCTTTTGCACAAAATTTACCTACAGGCCAAAATCCGCAAGCTTAAAGATCGACTCCAGCTTCAAGCCCGCTTTAGCCAGGTTATCAACAGCGCCTTCGCTGCGGTCAACAATTACGATTGCCTTTTCGGCTTTTACTCCGATCTTATCCAAAGCCAGCTTGGCTTCCAAGATTGCCTTGCCGCTGGTTGCCACATCATCCACCAGGATTACCCGCGCACCTTTTTTAAGTTCGGGGCCTTCCACCTGCCTTTGCCTGCCGTGCTCTTTAGCCTGTTTACGCACGATAAAAGTTTTTACAGGACAGCCGTCAATATAACTTAAAGCAGCCAGCGCGCCGACAATAGGATCAGCTCCCAGGGTCGGCCCGCCAACGGCATCCAAGGCCTCGCCTTTGATCATATCCAATATTATAGCGGCAACCAGATAAGCGCCTTCCGGGGTAAGCGTAATTACGCGGCCATCAAGATAATAATTGCTTTCTTTACCCGAAGAAAGCACAAATTTACCTCTCTTTAAGGCTTCTTTGTTCAGTAAATCCAGCAACCTTGCTTTAAGTTCTGCCCTGTTTTGGCGTTCCATAATTTATTATTTTACTATCGATGCTTTCGACTGTCAATTACTTTGACAAACCCTGTTTTCATTGATATTATATCTTTATGTTGCGCGGTTTGCTTAAAGGCATAAAGGATTTAATTTATCCGGATTGCTGCCAAGCCTGCAAAAACAGGATAGACCCGGTTGAAACGCAGGGCTTGATCTGCGCGCGGTGCTGGGAGAAGATTGAAAAGAACCTTCCTCCCTTCTGCGCCTCCTGCGGAAGGCGCCTGGATAGGTTGAGCGTGGCAAAAAACATATGCTCAAGCTGCTTAAAATCCAGGTTTCATTTTGACCGGGCCTTCAGCCCCTGCGCGTATACGGGAGTAATAAAACAATTAATCCATGAATTTAAATACTCCGGCAAAGACTATTTAGGGGTGCCTCTGGGTAAACTGATGAATAATTTTATCAAAGACTACCGTCTACCCATGGAATACTTTGACTTTATCGTCCCCGTACCGCTGCATAAAACCCGGATGAGAGAAAGAGAGTTTAACCAGGCCCAGGTCTTAAGCGAACAGGTAGCTAAAGAGTTTAACAAGAAAATTCTTCCGGATATCCTGTTGCGCAGCAGGCCGACGAAGACCCAAACCGAATTGACTTTCGAAGAACGCCGAAAAAACGTGGAAGGGAGTTTTACGGTAAAGGATGCCGGGTCAATCAAAGGCAAGAACCTCTTGCTTATCGACGATGTATTGACTACGGGCTCAACCTCAAGTGCGGCATCCGGGGCGCTGAAAGACTGCGGGTCAGGAATAGTCTTTGTATTAACTTTGGCCAGTTAACGATGAAAGCCGCACCTTCTAAAGATCCAATCATTGAAGCCGTGCGGTTTGATAATTTAAACAAGAAAGAAGGTACAGGGTGAAAATCCTGCGTAACTATATATTGAGAGAATTTTTCGCCCCCCTGCTGTTATCGCTGGGGGTGCTTACCTTTATCATGGTCTTAATCGGCAATTTGAAACGTATTGCCGACCTGGTAATTAACAAAGGGGTAGATTTATTCAGCGTACTGCAGATATTTATATATCTAACTCCTTATATTGTTACCTACACCCTGCCCATATCGGTACTTGTAGCAGTATTGCTTGCCTTAGGCAGGCTCTCAAGCGATAACGAGATCATTGCCATACGTTCAAGCGGAGTAAGCCTGCTCAGATTAATCCTGCCGCTATTGATCATCGGTCTGATCTTAAGCTTAGGCCTGGTAGTTTTCAATGACCAGGCAGCTTCATACGCGCATTTTGCCTACCGTAAAACTTTAAAAGAGATGGGGATAAAAAATCCCACCGCAGCGTTTGAAGAAGGGGTATTTATTGATTCCTTCCCGAGATATGTCCTCTTTATCTATCATGTCGACCAGAAGAAAAACCGCATGAACAACATACGCATCTATGAGCCGCAGGGGGAAGATAAACCCACGCGCACGATTGTGGCCAAGGCCGGCGAGTTTATCAGCATCCCGGATAAGAATATCGTAAAATTAAAACTCATCGACGGTACAAGCGACGAACCTGACCCGGAGAACCCCACCAACTTCTATAAGCTTAATTTCCGCACTTATTTCATGAATCTGGATATGGGCCAAATGCAGGAAAAGGTTACCGAAAAAAAATATAAGGAAATGACGATCAAGGAACTAAGAAAGGCGGCGGAAAAACTAAGAAAAGAAGGGATCAGCCCGGCCCCGCTGATTACAAAAATCCATGAGAAGTTGGCCCTGGCCTTCTCCTGTTTTGTATTCATGCTCCTGGGTTCTTCTTTGGGGATTATTACGCGCCGGCGCGAAAAATCCATCAATATCGGTATAGCCGTATTGATCATTATCTGCTACTACCCCTTGCTTATCGGCTGCGAGGCGCTGGCAATCGAAGGACGCCTGCCTGCTGCCTTTGCACTTTGGATACCCGACATAATATTCGCTTCTATAGGAGTATTCTTAACCCATAAACTATGCGCATCCTAGACCGTTATATCTTAAAATCGGTTATTTATATATTCCTCTCCTGCATTTTCAGCTTTCTTTTTCTCTACATCATCATTGACCTGCTCTCTAATTTAGACGATATACTCAAACACCACGCCACCTTGATCCTCCTGGCGCGGTACTATCTTTCTTACCTGCCGGTGATGTTCGTACAGGTATCCCCTTTTGCCTGCCTCTTAAGCACGGTATACACATTCGGCAAGCTCAACCACAACAATGAAATAATCGCCATGCGTTCAAGCGGCCTGAGTATATTTGACATTGCCAGAGATACCATAATCTTCGGCCTGTTCATAAGCCTTTTGGTATTCTGGGTTAGCGACAGGTTCGTCCCCGGGGCATTAAGCGAAAACCAGAAGATCAAGGCCCAGATAGAAGAAGGCTCAAAAAGCAGTAAAGCCAAAAAGCCGGAGGTGATCTTGAATCTGTCCATGTACGGTTCAAGGAACAGGCTTTTCTTTATCAGTAAATTCTTTATCAACACCAAGACCATGGAGGGAATTACGATTTTGGAGCATGACGAAAACCAGAACCTTACCAAAAAGATCGTCGCTGACAGGGGGACTTACGTAGACGGCTTGTGGAGGTTTTCCCGTTGCATTACATATACTTTTGACCGTAATGGCCAGGTGATCGATGAACCGTCGTATCTTGAGGAAGAGATTATGTCCATACCGGAGACCCCGCGGGACATGGCCAATCTCCGGCAGAAACCCGAACTGATGGATATACGCCAGATGCAGGATTATATCTGGAGGGTTTCCAAAAGCGGGGCAACTACCGTCATCCGGAACCTAAAGGTTGACCTCTACCAGCGCTTTACCATGCCGTTTACCAGCCTGATCATCATACTCCTGGGCATACCCTTTTCACTTATGACGCACAAGCGCGCCACAGGAATGGCCTCCATCGGCGTCTCGATTATCGTAGGGTTCCTTTATTATATCCTGGATGCAGTATGCCTGGCCATCGGAAAATCCGGGCTGCTTATGCCTTCCCTGGCTGCATCACTGAGCCATTTGATTGTCCTATCCACAAGCATTTACCTTATCTCAAGGCTGCCTTAACTGCACACTTTATTATATTAATTAATTCCTTAAGAAATGTATATACGGGGGATACGGCTGCCTAAACCGCAGGTAATTTCGTAGGGGATAGTCCCGGCTAAATCCGCCAGCTCTTCAGTTGTGATCTCTTCTTTGCCCTGTTTTCCGATTAAAACTACTTCATCCGCAAGCCTCGGTTTTAATTTACCCACATCAGCCATTATTTGGTCCATACATACCCTGCCGCTGACATAAAACCTCCTGCCGCTGATTAAAAGCGGGGCAATATTGGAAAGGTTGCGCGGGTAGCCGTCTCCATAACCGATAGGCAAAGTAACGATATTCGTTAAACGTTTGGTTATATAGGCATGGCCATAGCTTATTCCATAGCCTACGGGTACCTGTTTAACAAAGATTACGCGGGTTTTAAGGCTTAGAACGGGTTTTAAATTCACCCTTAGCCCGGGCTTAGGGCGCAATCCATAGATCACCAGCCCCGGCCTGACCATGGTAAAGTGGCTGTCCCGGTAATCAATCAACCCGACGCTATTAGCCGCATGGACCAAAGGAATGACTATGCCGCATTTCTTCAGCTCGCTGACCAGTTTATTAAACAGCCTGATCTGGAAAACGGTAAATTTACGGTTGGAGTCTGCAAAAGGGAAATGCGTAAAGATCCCTTCAATAACAATGAATTTAAGCTTATGGATTTTCCTGATCAGATCAAAGGCATCCTCATGCGCCACCCCGATCCTGCCCATGCCGGTATCTACCTTAATATGCAGGCGCATGGGTTTCTTTAATGCGGATGCTTTTCTGTTT
Source organism: Candidatus Omnitrophota bacterium (assembly GCA_028716965.1). Taxonomy (GTDB): domain Bacteria; phylum Omnitrophota; class Gorgyraeia; order Gygaellales; family Profunditerraquicolaceae; genus UBA6249. The sequence goes on along the minus strand of JAQUOV010000014.1, from coordinate 2,304 downwards.
AAGGCAACGGCTGATTCGCAATCGCAAATGGTAGGAGTAAGATTAAAGGTAAAAAGAGAATGCAAATCCCGTTTAAGGGTCAACCCCATTACAAGAATGGGGATTTTTATGCGCGCCTTTCTTAATTTTATTCCTTCGTCTATAGAAGCAACACCCAGGTAATCCACGCCGCTTTCTACCAGCCTTTGGGATACAGGGACCAGGCCATGCCCGTAAGCATCGGCTTTTACGGTGACTAAAACTTTTGTCTGTGGCTGCAGGAGCGACTTTACCTGTTTAAAGTTGTGCCCCAGGTTATTGAGGTTGACTTCTGCCCAGGTGGGCCGGTAACCTATTTTGCTTTTATCTGGCATTCTTGAGGGTATAAATAAATTGGCTTAACAGACTGCGCCGGGCTGAATTGCCTGTTCTTTATTCTGGCCAGCGCAAGCCTGATAAGGTTATGCGCCGCAGGGAACCAATAATCCTTATCCAGGATAGTTACGCTTTTTAGGCTGGCCTGGATCTTATCTTTATATAAGGCTGCGGCATCTCCTAAAACTGTCATTTTCCCGGAGAACCTTTTAACAAATTCATCAAGGCTTAAAAGCAGGTATTCGCTTTTACGCTTAAGCAGACCCTGGCTCCTTTTATAATAACAGCAGTAAATAAGGCCCCTGCGTGCATCTATCGCAGGGACAATCAGCCCATCGCCCGGAGGAGCGTTTTCCGCCAGTATATCCAGCGTAGAAATTCCGACAACCGGTTTGTTCCTGACAATACTTAATCCCTTTATCGTAGCCAGGCCTATGCGCATACCGGTAAAAGAACCCGGGCCAAGCCCGCAGGCAAAATAATCAATATCCGCTATTTTTAAGCCGGCTGCAGAAATAACCCGCTGTATGGCCGGCACAAGCAGCACGGAAAGGCTCCTGCCCGTCTCAAGGCTATATTCATAGGACTTCCCGTCTGCATACAAACCGAGGCACAAGAAATTGGTGCTGGTATCAATTCCTAATATTTTCATAAACCTTTTTTAGTAATTGTTTATGCGCCTGCCCCCTGCTGAAAAACTCAAGCAGCCTGCGGTTGGCGGATTTATTAGATAGCTTAATCTTTAAGAATCCCTTTGGCAAGAGGAATTTGAGCCGCTGCGGCCATTCAATAACCGTCACACCTTCAGAGTAAAAATACTCTTCATATCCTAAGGCCATGATTTCTTCGGGGTTCTTGATACGGTAGAAATCAAAATGGTGCAAAACATGCTTTCCTTTATATATGCGCAGCAAAACAAAGGTAGGGCTGACCACATTATTCCTATTAATACCCAGGCCTTGCGCGATCCCCTTTGCCAAGACTGTCTTGCCGGCGCCAAGCGAGCCGGATAAAAGAATAATCTCCCCGCCGGAAAGCTGCCGCGCAAGCAGCCTGCCTATTCTTAATGTCTGTTTAGCTGATGTGGATAGTTTTTTCATTAAAAATGCTTATACCCGGCCTTAAATGACCGGCCGGTACGCGCCTCTGCGCAGTACCCTTGAAGTTTAAGCTTGGAATAATTGTTTTTTTGGTTAATTAACCTTAGGCCGAATGAGACGGGCATTATCTCCCCTATTGCCTTAAAACTATATTTCAAAGATTTAATGATCTTGCCGGCCTGCTCTCTTGGAACAGTAAAAAGCAATTCAAACTCCTCTCCTGAACAAAGCGCCTCTTCTATTCCCCGGGATTCTTTACTTAATGGGATAAGGCTTTCATATAAAACAGCGCCGGCAGAGCTCTGCTCCAATATATGCCCCAGGTCCTGGACCAGGCCGTCGGAAACATCGATCATGGAATTGACCTTGAAATTACGCGCTAAGAAACGCGCCTCTTGCAAGCGGGGTGTAAAATTCAGATGCTTGCCCTTGATCGATCCGCCGAAACTTCCTGTTACCATGATAATATCGCCGTATTTTGCCCCCCGGCGCAGGCAAAGCTTATCTTTTTCAACTTCACCCAGCATACTTACATCAATAACTAATTTTGCCGAAGCGCTGATATCCCCTCCGACAATATTGATTTTATATTTTTTTGCCAGGGCAAATAACCCTTTAGCCAAAAGGTCAGCCTGGCTGACCTGCATATTCTTCGGCAGGCCCAATGATACTACCGCATGCCTGGGAATGCCTGCGCAGGCGGCAATATCGCTTATGGATATGGCCAGGGCCTTCCTGCCCACAGCCTCCAGGTTATCGCTCCTCCTGAAATCCACCCCTTCGACGAGCATATCGCAGGTAAATAACTGATAGCTGGATTTATTCAGCTTCAAAACCGCGCAATCATCTC
>JAQUOV010000013.1 GCA_028716965.1 Candidatus Omnitrophota bacterium | reverse complement strand
TCCGGGCGGATGGCGGAATTGGCATACGCGATAGCCTTAGGAGCTATTGGGGTAACCCTTGGAGGTTCAAATCCTCTTCCGCCCAATTGATAATTTTAAGTATAGGTGTGTATCTTGTACCTGATATACGCCAGTTAATTGCGGCACCTTGCGCTTAATGGTATTGCGCAAGTGCCGCGCTTGTTGCGCGGGAGTAGCTCAGCTGGCTAGAGCGCAACCTTGCCAAGGTTGATGTCGCGGGTTCAAATCCCGTCTCCCGCTTAATAAATTATGGTTATTAAGGAAAAATATGGCCTTATCTTTTGACCGTTGCGAAGAATGCGCTAAGTTATCCCAGGGAAATTTTCTTGATTTATTATTTGAAAGGAGAAACAAATGCAGATAATGGATTTTCTTTCTAAGAAGGCGATTCTCACCGACATAAAATCCACGCGTAAGGAAGATGTGATTAAGGAAATGGTTGACCTTTTGATTGAGGCCGGCGATGTGGAAAAACGTAACCGCAATAAGCTCATTGAAGCCCTCATGTCAAGAGAGGCCCTGGGCTCTACCGCCATCGGCCAGGGCATAGCCATCCCGCACGCAAAATGCGACTGCGTGGAAAAGTTAGTGGCTGCCTTCGGGCTTTCCAAGAAAGGGGTTGATTTTGATTCACTCGACGGAGAATTAGCCTACATTTTCTTTTTGCTTGTTGCCCCGCAGGATTCCGCCGGGCCGCACCTGAAAGCGTTAGCCCGGATATCGCGCCTCTTGAAAGACAAATATTTCCGTGATACCCTGCGCACCTGTATGGACGAAAAATCTGTGATTAAGATTATTACTCAGGAAGATGAGAAAAAAATATAGCGCATTCATTTTTTATTTAGCAATCTTCTTGCGATTGAAGTCTGGCGGCGATAAACCTGCGTTAATCATAAATTAACAGATATTTCGTAAAATGAAAACAGCCTCTAGCGTTATCTTAAAGTGGTTTTATCCAGGCATAGGCATTAAGCGGTGGGTGGGCTTGAGTGCTTTTGGGGTGGTGCTTTTAATCATCGGCACGGCTAACCTGCGGGCTGAGCAATTCTGGCTGATCCAGCTTTTGGATACCCTGGTCGTAATCTCGGGGATCATCATCTTAATCCTGGGCATAAAGCGGATGATGCGCTCTTTTATCGCCGTATTCGCCCCTGCATCCAGAGGTACGGAGCTGGTCGATCTTTTGTATCAGAAGAAACATTTAAGCCGGGGGCCGCGCATAGTGGCCGTAGGCGGCGGGACTGGTTTATCCGTTCTCCTAAGCGGCTTAAAAAGTTATTCTTCAAATATTTCTGCGATAGTCACGGTCGCTGATGACGGAGGCTCAAGCGGCAGGCTCAGGCAGCAGTTCGATGTTTTGCCCCCGGGGGATATACGCAACTGCCTGGTAGCTTTGGCTGATGCCCCGGCATTAATGCGCGATCTTTTCCAATTCCGTTTTGACACGAACTCCGAATTTTCCGGGCATTCTTTCGGGAACCTTTTTCTGACAGTGATGACCCGTTTGACCGGTGATTTTGAAAAAGCGATCAAGGAAACCAGTAAGGTATTAGCTTTGAGGGGGCAGGTAATTCCTTCAACACTGGGAGATGTAACGCTTGTGGCGCATTACAATGACGGCTCAATGGTAAAAGGGGAAGGCCAGATCCCCAAAGCCAGGAAGACGATTAACAGCGTCAGCCTTACTCCCGAACAGCCGCTTGCTACTCCGGACGCGATAAAAGCGATCAAGGAGGCGCAGATTATTGTTTTAGGGCCGGGTTCTTTATATACGAGTATTATCCCGAATCTTTTGATTAAGGAGATCTCCCGGGAGATTGCCGAGTCCGAGGCAATCAAAGTTTATGTCTGCAATGTCATGACCCAGCCGGGGGAAACAGACGGTTATAGTGTTTGCGACCATATCAAAGCCCTGGTTGCTCATAGTTCTGCGCGTATCCTGGATTATTGCATCGTGAATAACGGAGAAGTGCCTCTTGAGGTTTTAAAGCGCTACTCAGGGGAAAATTCGCTGCTTGTGTTTAATGACCGCAGAAATATCGAGAGTTTGGGTTACCGGGTGATAGAGGAAGATTTTAGCATGATCCAGGACGGCGTAATCCGCCATGACGCGGATAAGCTGGCAAAGATTATCTTAAGTTTTATAGAAGAGATTTAGTGAAGCCATAACTTATGGAGCGATAGCGGCATAAGTTATCCGGCCGGACTAATCCCGAAGAATACGTAAAATTTCTTATTAAAATCTTACGTAGATTATGAGCCGGGAAAGAGGATGAAAGTTTATAAGTAATATGCCTTTAATGAAGAAAGAATTAATCGTAAAAAACGGACAGGGGCTGCATGCGCGGCCTGCCGCTTTATTCGTGCAGGTAGCCAATAGGTTTGATTCGCGCATTACCGTCAGGCACGACGGAGAAGAGGTCAACGGAAAATCCATCATGGGTATTCTTATGCTTGGAGCGGAGAAGGGGAGCCTGGTTATTGTTGAAGCTGACGGTTCCGACGCAGAACAGGCCTTGATAGAGTTGGAAAAGATTATTAACAGCGAGGAAGCATTATGATTCAGCTAAAAGGTATAGGTGCTGCAGGCGGAATAAGTATCGGTGTGGCTTACAAACTTGGCAAGGAGGAGTTTGTCGTCTTTCCTGAAGCGATCACCTGGGAAGATATCCCCATACAGATACAGCTTTTTGAGGAAGCGTTGATTAAGACCCGCCGCGAAATTATCGAACTGCAGAAAAGGATCAGCTCCGATATGGGCCAGAATGAGGCGCAGATTTTTGATGCGCACCTCCTGGTGCTGGAAGACCGTATGCTTATTGAGGAGGTCATCTCCAGGCTGAAGAAGGAACAATTAAATGTTGCCTATATTTTCTCGGAGGTCTTAAAGAAATATATAAGCGTATTTTTGAAAATCGAGGATGAATACCTTAAGGAGCGTATCGCCGATATTAACGACGTCGGTAAAAGAATATTAAGGAACCTCCTGGGTAAGGAGAAAAAAGGGCTGGAGGACCTTAAAGAGAAGGCAGTTATCGTCTCTCATGACCTTTCTCCTTCGGATACGGCGGCAATGCATACTAAAAATGTCGCTGCTTTTGTTACCGACATGGGAGGCAAGACTTCGCATACCGCCATTATGGCTAAATCCCTTGAGATACCGGCGGTAGTGGCTTTGGAGGGGGTTACCTCCAGGGTCAATACGGGGGATATCCTTATTGTCGACGGCAACACCGGCACGGTCATTATCAACCCCGATGAAGAGACGCTCAAGAATTATCAGCAGGAACTGGTAAAATTAAAGAATATAGCCGAAAGGTTTTCGTCGGTTAAAGAGCTTCCTGCGGTTACACCCGACGGCCGGGCGATTTCGATTAATGCCAACATTGAATTTCCCGATGAGGTTTCATCGGTAAAACTGCACGGCAGTGAAGGAATAGGCCTTTACCGCACGGAGTTCTTTTACATGAACCGCAAGGATTCCCCCAGCGAGGAAGAGCATTACCAGGCTTATAAGTATGTCGCTGAGCAGATGAACCCGCACCCGGTAGTTATACGTACTCTGGATTTAGGGGGGGATAAGTTCCTCTCGCAGTTCCAGATCCCCCATGAAATGCAGCCGTTTTTGGGTTGGAGGGCGATCAGGTTTTGTTTGGCGCGGCCGGATATATTTAAATTGCAGCTGCGTGCTATACTGAGGGCTTCAGTGTACGGGAACCTAAGGCTTATGTACCCTATGGTTTCCGGAATAGAGGAGCTGCGCCAGGCTAACGGCCTGCTTAAGGAAGCAAAAGATGAACTGCGGCAAAAGGGGCTTGATTTTGACGATAAGTTACCCGTCGGAGTGATGATCGAGGTCCCTTCGGCGGCAATGACTGCCGATATATTAGCAAGGGAAGCGGATTTCTTCAGTATCGGGACAAATGACCTTATCCAATATTGTTTAGCGGTTGACCGCGGCAATGAGAAAGTAGCTTACCTTTATGAACCTGCCCACCCGGCAGTATTGCGGTTGATAAAACAGGTTATTGAGGCCGCGCATCAGGCAAAGATTAAAGTGGCTATGTGCGGGGAGATGGCAGGCGAACCTTCGCTGGCACTTATCCTTTTGGGCCTCGGCCTTGATGAGTTTAGTGTCCCGCCGCAGGTGATCCCGGAGTTAAAATTTATAATCCGCGCGATAGGCTTTAAAACCGCGCAGGAGTTTACGAAGGAAGCGATGAAGCTTTCAACCGGTACGCAGGTAGAAGAGTTCGCCAAGAAAAAGCTGACGGAGGTTTTAAGATAAGTTGAACCCCGCAATTTACATAAATTTTATTATTCAGGACATAAGATTTAATCGACCCCATAAGCTAAAAGGCGTGGAATGAAGGCATTGATTTTGGCCGCCGGGTACGCTACCCGTCTTTATCCGTTAACCAGGGATTATCCAAAACCTCTGCTGGAAGTCAAGGGCAGGCCGATTATAAGCTATATAGTTGATAAATTAGACGCAGTTTCCGCCATTGATGAGATTTATGTTGTTACGAACAGTAAATTTATCCGGTTCTTTCGGAAGTGGAGCAAGACAATCAAGTCTTCCAAGAAGATCACCCTGGTTGACGACCTGACTAAGAGTAACCAGGACAGGCTGGGCTCTATCGGGGATATAAACTTTATATTGACCAGGAAAAAGATCAGGGATGATCTTTTGGTGGTCGGAGGGGATAACTTGTTCAGCGGTTCCCTGGATGGCTTTCTGAATTCCTCCAGGAAGAATTCCCCGGCTGTAAGTATCGGCCTCTATAGGTTAAAACGAAAGAAAGACGCCAGCCGTTATGGAGTGGCCAGGCTGGATAGCCATAAGAAAATAATCAGTTTTGCAGAGAAGCCGGCAAGGCCGAAGAGCAGCCTTGTAGCCATGTGCCTGTATTTTATCCCTGAGGATTCACTGGGGTTGATTGGAGAATATATCCGTGGCAGGAAAATGAAAACAGACGCCACCGGAGGATACATCGCCTGGCTTAAAGATAAGGCAGATGTTTACGGGTATATATTCAGCGGTTTTTGGTTTGATATCGGAGATTACAAGTATTTAAACGCGGCAAAAGAGAAATTTGCCTAATTAAGAGGAGGAGTTATGTCAATGCGGAAAGTTTATTTTTCTTCTGAATCGGTAACCGAAGGCCACCCGGATAAATTATGCGACCAGATCTCAGACGGGGTATTGGATGCCTGTTTAAAGAATGATATTTATGCGCGCGTAGCTTGTGAAACCTACGTGACTATGGGGCTTTTAATCGTGGGGGGCGAGATAACTACCCGCGGGTTTATACATGTACATGATATCTGCAGGGATATTATCGAAGGCATAGGGTATAATCATCCGAAATACGGGTTTGATTTCCATACCTGCGCAATACTTAACGCTATACATTCCCAGTCTCCGGATATATCGCAGGGGGTAGATACCGGCGGAGCGGGAGATCAGGGGATCATGTTTGGTTACGCCTGTGATGAGACCAGGGAGCTAATGCCGCTGGCTTTGATGCTGGCGCAGAAACTTTCTATGCGCCTGGCGCAGGTGCGTAAAGAGAAGATTTTAAAATACCTTGGCCCGGACGGTAAGAGCCAGGTGACTGTAGAGTACGCTAACGATAAGCCGGTGCGCGTGGATTCAGTGGTATTGGCTTCCCAGCATACCGAGGATATCCTGGATAGGAGCGGCAAAAGAATTACTGAAAAAGCTCGACAGGAGATTATCCGGCAGGTAGCTGGACCGGTGCTTAAGGGGTGGGTAGATAAGGATACTAAATATTTTGTTAATCAGACAGGAAAATTTGTAGTTGGCGGGCCGCAGTCTGACACAGGGATGACCGGTAGGAAAATAATCGTGGATACATACGGCGGCGCGGTTGCCCACGGCGGCGGCGCTTTTTCCGGCAAGGACCCCACTAAAGTTGACCGTTCCGCAGCATATATGTGCCGTTATATTGCCAAGAATATTGTTGCCGCAGGCCTGGCGGAGAAATGCCTTATCCAGTTGGCTTATGTTATTGGCCACGCGGAGCCTCTTTCGGTTATGGTAAAAACAGAAGGGACCTCGGTTATCCCGGAAGAGGATTTGGTAAAGCTTGTACGGCAGAACTTCCGGCTTACCCCTAAAGGGATTATTGAGTCGTTGAATCTACGCCGGCCCATATATAGAAAAACCTCCAGTTACGGGCATTTCGGCAGACCTGAGCCGGAGTTTACCTGGGAGAAGACGGATAAGGCGGCAACATTAAGAAAACAAGCAAGCAGATTATAAACTATCAGCTATCAGCTGCCAGCCGTTGATGACTGAAAGTTTAAGACTGACAGCTAAGAAGGAGAAGAATGAAATATGATATCAAAGATATAAAATTAGCCAAAAAAGGCGCTTTAAGAATTGAATGGGCAGGTAAGAATATGCCTGTACTTGGCTTGATTAAACAAAGGTTCTCCAAAGAAAAACCTTTGCAGGGCTTAAAGGTAGCCTGCTGTCTGCATGTTACTACCGAGACCGCCGTATTGGCAGATGTTTTAAAATCCGGCGGCGCGGATGTCTATCTTTGTGCATCTAATCCTCTTTCCACCCAGGATGACGTAGCCGCTTCTTTGGTGAAGGACCTAAGAATTTCTGTCTTTGCGATCAAAGGAGAAGATACTAAAACTTATTATAGCCATATAAAATCCGCCTTAGCAGTTAAGCCGGATATCACCATGGATGACGGTGCTGACCTTGTAAGCACTATACACCAACGTCCTAGCCAGGAGCATGACAATATTATCGGCGGCACGGAGGAGACTACTACCGGTGTAATTAGATTGCGTGCTTTAGCGAATGAAGGCAAATTGCGTTACCCCATTATTGCGGTCAATGACGCATTAACCAAGCATCTCTTTGATAACCGTTACGGCACGGGGCAGTCGACCATTGACGGAGTGATCCGGGCAACGAACAAATTGATTGCCGGATCAAATTTCGTAGTTTGTGGATATGGTTGGTGCGGAAAAGGCGCAGCCATGCGCGCAAACGGCTTGGGTGCTAAGGTAATCGTTGTGGAGGTTGATCCTCTGCGTGCCCTGGAGGCCACGATGGATGGTTTCCGGGTTATGCCGATTAAAGACGCAGCTAGAATAGGTGACATTTTTGTTACGGTTACCGGGGATATCAATGTAATACGCAAAGAGCACTTTGCTGTAATGAAAGACGGTTCAATTGTGGCTAACTCCGGGCATTTTAACGTTGAGCTTGATATTCCGGGGCTGGCAAAGATAGCCAAGGCTAAAAGGCCGACCCGTGATTTTGTTGATGAATATACTTTAAAGAATAATAATAAAATCTATGTCCTGGGGGAAGGCCGTTTGATCAACCTTGCCGCAGCTGAAGGCCACCCGGCGAGCGTTATGGATATGTCTTTTGCTAACCAGGCTTTCTCTGCGGAATACATGGCTAAGAATTATCATAAGCTGAAGAAGCAGGTTTATACGGTCCCGGAAGACATCGATAAGAATATCGCCAGGCTTAAGCTTAAGTCTATGGGGATTAAAATAGATGTGCTTACCCCGGAACAGAAGAAATATTTAGCCAGCTGGGAGATGGGCACCTGAAAAGCAGTATGTAGCCTGCCTGCCGGTAGGCAGGTATATAGTATGTAGAATATAGGTAAGGCTGGGAACGCGGAGAGAAACTAACCATGACGATTAAGAAAATTGCAGTTTTAACTACCGGAGGCGATGCCCCGGGGATGAATCCGGTAATCCGCTCTGTTGTGCGTTACGGGATCAACCAGAAATTAGAGGTGATGGGGGTCTTTCGTGGCTGGTGGGGTTTAATCAACGATGAGCTGAAAGTTTTAGACCAACGTTCCGTTTCAGGGATTATTAACCAGGGCGGGACTATTTTAAAGACCGCACGCTGCGCGGAGTTCAGGACCGAAGAAGGCCAGGCCCGGGCGCATGAAAACATCAAAAAATATAATATTGACGGTTTGGTTGTAATCGGCGGCAACGGTTCTTTTTCCGCCGCCCACGCTTTTTACAAGAAATATAACGTGCCGATTATAGGCATCGCTGCCTCTATTGATAATGATATCAACGGCATTGATTATACTATCGGTACGGATACTGCGGTTAATACCGCCCTTGATGCGATTGATAAGATACGCGATACGGCTACCAGTATGGAACGTATCTTTGTGGTTGAGGTAATGGGCAGGGAGTCCGGATTTATTGCTTTGACTGTAGCTCTTGCCGGAGGATGCGAGGATGTGCTGATTCCCGAAAAAAAGATAGATATTGAAGAGGTCTGTCATGAGATAGTCCACGGCAATCTTATCGGTAAGATGAGCTGGATTATTGTGGTTGCCGAAGGAGCCGGAAAAGCAGAGGATATCGCAGGCAAGATCACCGAGATGACGGGTTTAGAAACCCGGGCAGTGGTCTTGGGCCATGTGCAAAGGGGAGGCAGGCCCACCGCTTTTAGCCGGGACCTGGCTTTAAACCTGGGGACTATGGCAGTTGACTGTTTGATCGCTGGTAAAACCGATATCGCCGTAGGCCTGACCGCAGGTAAGGTCATAGAAGTTGATTTTGAGACTGCTATACAGAAGAAGGAATTAAAGTTCAATAATTTCCTTAGATTAATTAGGATTTTAACTTGAGGAAGGTTCTGGAGCCAGGGCCTGCCTACCGTCAGGCAGGTAAAACTGTTCCCTCTTAAAGCGGGGAGAGTTTAATCTTGAATTGAGAATCATTCCCGAGACAATGAAAGGAGAAGCAGCTTGCCATGGGAAGAAAACCACTTGAAATTGACAAGATTGTAACGGACCTAGTTTTAACCGACGACGCCATTTTAAAAAAGAAACTGGCAAAAAAGATCTGGGATATTGCCTATAAAAAAGGTATTTATCCATCCAGCATCCATGAGTATTATATGGCAAGGGGCCGGGAGGAGTTCAGCGGCTCTACTGTGCCGGCGATAAACCTGCGCAGCTTGACTTATGATTTGGCCAGGGCGATCTTTCGGGTAGGAAAGAAAAATAATGGCAAGGCATTCATATTTGAGATTGCTAAGTCCGAGATGGGTTATACCTCTCAGCCGCCGGTTGAATACTCTGCGGTAATTTTGGCAGCGGCAATAAAAGAAGGTTATAGCGGGCCGGTTTTTATACAGGGTGATCATTTCCAGGCGAATTTAAAAAAGTATCAGGAGAATCCGGATAAAGAGGTTGAGGCGTTGAAGGCCTTGATTACCGAAGCAATAGGAGCTGGTTTTTACAATATTGATATTGATTCTTCGACTTTAGTAGATTTAAACAAGCCTAAGTTAAAAGACCAGCAATATTCAAATTATGAAGTATGCGCAAAGCTTACACAGTTTATACGCCGTATTGAGCCAAAGGGGGTAACGATCTCTGTGGGTGGGGAGATTGGAGAGGTGGGACATCAGAATTCAACCCCCGAAGACCTGCGCGCGTTTATGGAAGGTTTCAGGAAGCGCCTGCGCAAAGGGTTGATTGGCATCAGCAAGATCTCTATTCAAACAGGGACATCCCATGGCGGAGTAGTTTTACCTGACGGTTCAATTGCCCAGGTTAAGCTTGATTTTGAAACATTGAAGACAATTTCGGCTCTTGCGCGTAAAGAGTTTGGCTTAGGGGGGGCGGTGCAGCATGGAGCATCAACCCTGCCCGAAGAGGCTTTCCATAAGTTCCCGGAATGCCAGACCTGCGAGGTGCATCTGGCTACTCAATTCCAGAATATGATTTATGATTCCAGGCATTTTCCCGAGGAGCTTAAGAAAAAGATTTACGATTGGCTTAAGGTTAATGCTGCCAATGAAGCTAAGCCGGGAGAAAGCGAAGAGCAGTTTTTCTATAAGACCAGGAAAAAGGCATTAGGCGCATTCAAAAAAGAAATTATGTCGTTGCCTCAAGGCATTCGTGACGCAATTGCCCAGGAGATCGAGAACAAATTTGATTTTCTTTTTAAGCAGTTAAATGCCGTAAATAACTCAAGTCTGGTTGATAAATATATTACTTTAAAGAGGGTGATTGTACGCAAGCGTCAGGATGCGCCGGGTCTGGTACATGACGGTGAAGGCGCGGATTAGGTCAGTATGTAGTAGATAGCATATAGTACGTAGGGAAATCAAATGAATAACCAAAGGCAAAAATAAGCGAGGTAAAATATGCGTTCAGATCAAATTAAGAAAGGATTGGAAAGAGTGCCGCACCGCGCGCTTTTGCACGCTACCGGCCTATCCAGGAAGGATTTGAGCCGGCCGTTTATAGGCGTAGCTACATCTTTTACCGACCTTATCCCCGGGCATATCGGCATGCGTGATATGGAAAGGTTTATTGAACGCGGGGTCTGTTACGGCGGAGGGGTTCCTTTCTTATTCGGTGTTCCGGGTATCTGCGACGGGATTGCCATGGGCCACTTGGGAATGTGTTACCCCCTGGCCCTTCGGGAGATCGTCGCCGACACCATTGAAACAGTCTGTAACGCCCATCAATTGGACGGGATAATTTGCCTGACCAATTGCGACAAGATCACCCCCGGCATGCTGATGGGGGTGGCGCGTTTAAACATCCCGGCCATTATCGTAACAGCCGGCCCGATGCTCTCAGGCAGGTTCAACAAAAGAAAACTTGCTTTTGTGCACGATACATATGAAGGTATGGCCCGGGCAAAGAAAGGGGATATCTCAAGCGGTGAATTATCTTGCTTAGAGATGGAGGCCTGTCCTGGTCAAGGATCATGCCAGGGTTTATATACAGCCAATACCATGGCCTGCCTTACGGAAGCTATGGGGATGTCTATTCCGGGTTGCGGCACTGCCCTGGCCGGCTCGGCCAAGAAACGCAGGATCGCCGAAGCAAGCGGAGAGCGGATTGTGGAGTTGGTCAGAAAAAATATTAAGCCTCGCGATATCATTACCCAAAAGTCGCTTGAGAACGCCATTGTCGTGGATATGGCCCTGGGCGGTTCAAGCAACACGGTTTTGCATCTGATGGCCATTGCCCATGAAGCAGGAATTGAGCTGGATTTAAAGACATTTGATAAAATCAGTAAGAGCGTGCCGCATATCTCCAGCATTGAGCCGGCGGGAACGCATTTTATGGAGGATATTGAATACGCCGGAGGTATCCCGGCTGTATTAAAGAGATTAAAATCTAAGCTGAACAATACCTTAAACGTAAGCGCAGAGAAGACATTTGAGATAGCAGATAGTGCGGTTATTTTTGACGAAGATGTTATCCGGCCATTCAATAAAGCTTATCATAAACAGGGAGGCATAGCCGTCCTTTACGGCAATATCGCTCCTGCGGGAGCCGTGGTAAAACAGTCAGGCGTAAGCGAGAAGATGATGAAGTTTACCGGTAAAGCACGGGTGTTTAACCGCGAAGAAGAGGCAATGCAGGCGATCATGAGCAATAAGATCAAAAAAGGCGATTGCGTGGTCATCCGCTATGAAGGTCCCGCAGGCGGGCCCGGAATGCGCGAGATGCTTGCTCCGACCGCTGCGATTGTCGGCTTGGGCTTAGCGGATTCGGTTGCCTTGATCACCGACGGACGTTTCTCCGGAGGGACCAAAGGCCCCTGCATCGGGCATGTTTCGCCGGAGGCTTCCGCAGGCGGACCGATTGCAATTATCAAAAATGGTGATACAATAAATATCAATATACCGGAACGTAAGATTGAAATAAAATTAAGCAAAGCGGAAATAGAAAAAAGGTTTAAGACCTGGAAACCGGTGGCGCCGAAGATTAAGACCGGATATCTTTGCCGTTATTCCAGATTAGTCAGCTCGGCGGACAAGGGAGCAATCCTGCTTTAACAAATGAGAGCTTTCTTAAGGGTAATCATTATCGCAGCAGGAATATTATGGTTTTTGACCATGGCCACGGGGATAGGGATATCTCATGCCTCCGGCCAATTGAGCCCTTTAAACCATGCATTCTCAATATTCTTCCTGCTTGTTACCACATCCTTGTTCTTTTGGTTTGCTATACGGTTGAAACGCAAACCAGATGGTAAGTTTAGCCCGAAGAAACAAATACTTTTGATAGGTAAGTATTGGTTGGTATTTTTTATATCCGCCTTTATTTTTAGCGTTCTTGGAATGATATTGTTCCCAATAGGAAGATAAGAACAAAATGACCGGAGCACAAATATTATTAGAGTCATTAAAACGGGCAGGGGCAGAGGTAATCTTTGGTTATCCCGGCGGGCAGGTTCTGCCTATCTTTGACCAGCTTTATGATTTTGATATAAAGTTTATCCTCACCCGCCATGAGCAGGGGGCGGCGCACGCGGCAGACGGTTATGCCCGTTCGACCGGCAAAGTGGGGGTATGCCTGGCAACCAGCGGCCCGGGAGCAACTAACCTGGTGACCGGAATTGCTACTGCTTATATGGATTCCATCCCGATGGTGGCCATAACCGGACAAGTGGGCACGCATTTGATCGGCAACGACGCTTTCCAAGAGGCCGATGTTACCGGTATTACCCGTCCGATAACCAAGCATAATTTTCTGGTGAAAGATGTGCGGGATCTGGCCCGCACCATTGCCGAGGCATTTTATATCGCATCCAGCGGCCGTCCGGGTCCTGTGCTTATTGATATCCCCGTGGATATCCAGCGCGCGGAGACGGAGTTTATCTGGCCGGAAAAAATAGATATACGCAGTTACCAGCCTACTTATTCAGGCCATCCGGGTCAGATCAAGAAGGCGGCGAGATTAATTTCTTCCGCGAAGAAACCTATTATTTATGCCGGAGGCGGGATAATCAGTTCAGGCGCGCATATTCTGTTAAAAGAATTGGCCGAGAAGATCCAGGCGCCGGTAACTACTACTTTTATGGGGTTAGGTGGTTTTCCCGGGACGCATAAGCTGTCCCTGGGCATGCTTGGCATGCACGGCACTGCCTACGCCAACCATGCCACCATGGAATCTGATTTGATCATTGCCATAGGCGCGCGTTTTGATGACCGGGTAACCGGCAGGCTGGATACATTCGCTCCGTACGCAAAGGTGATCCATATTGATATTGACCCTTCTTCTATCAGCAAGAATGTCCGGGTGGATATCCCCATAGTAGGTGATGCCAAAAATATTATAGGCCTGTTAATCAGGCAGATCAAAGGCGCCCCTGATACTTCAGCCTGGCTTAAAACCATCGAAGCCTGGAAAAAGCGGCATCCGCTAACTTATAAAAAAGGCGGGAAATTCCTTAAGCCGCAGTATATCCTGGAACAGCTTTGGGATTTGACTAAAGGAGAGGCGGTAATCTGTACTGAGGTTGGCCAGAGCCAGATGTGGGCTTGCCAGTGGTATCAGTATTTGAACCCGCGTACATTCATTTCATCGGGAGGCCTGGGGACAATGGGGTTTGGATTTCCCTCGGCAATCGGGGCAAAAGTGGGTTGTCCTGATAAAGAGGTTTTTAATATCGCGGGTGACGGTTCCATCCAGATGAACATCCAGGAATTGGCTACCTGCGTGGCAAACAAAATTAACGTGAAGGTGCTTATATTTAACAACGGATTCCTGGGGATGGTCAGGCAATGGCAGGAGTTATTTTATAAGAAACGCTACTCTTATACTCCGATTACCGGGCCGGATTATGTGAAGCTGGCTGCCAGTTACGGGGCCATAGGTATGCGGGTGACTAAGAAATCCGAGGTGCGTAAGGTCCTCAAAAAAGCGATTAAGGCGGATAATACGGTGTTTATTGATTTCCGGATAGAGCCGGAGGAGAATGTCTGGCCGATGGTCCCGGCGGGACAGGCAATAAACAAGATGATTGACGGGTTGGCATGATGAGACATACTATATCGGTATTGGTAGAGAACAAATTTGGGGTGCTGGCACGTATTGCCGGTTTATTCAGCGCGCGCGGGTATAATATTGCGTCTTTAGCAGTCAGCCAGACGCTGGATCCGTCTATATCCTATATGACGATGGTAGTAGAGGTAAAGGATGAGGATGTTCTGGAGCAGATAAAAAAACAGCTCAATAAGCTTATAGACGTCATTACCGTAACCGACTTCACCAAGAGGGAGCATATTGACCGTGAGCTCGTTTTGGCAAAGGTAAATTACTCTTCAAAAGACAAAGACAGGCTTGAAGCGGTCTTTGATAAGTTTGTCGGCAAGATCATTCATCATAAGGAGAATACCGCCATTATTGAGGCGGTAGGCGACGCGCAGCAGATCAAGCTTCTGCTTGAGGAATTAAGCAAATTCGGGATAAAGGAATTAGTCAGGACAGGGAAATTAGCAATAAGCAATTAAACACACCCCGCGCTTATAAGGTATTGCGTGGGTGTGCCCTTGAGTAATTAGTAGGGACGTTTCTTAACCCAAAGCAAGAAGTGTCCCCAAAAGGGGACAGTTCTCCGATTGGCGCAAGAAACGTCCCTAAAACAGGAGGAGAGATGGCAAAGGTTTATTATGATCAAGACGCGGATTTGAATATTTTAAAAGATAAGGCAATCGCAATTATTGGATACGGCATACAAGGCCGCGGCCAGTCATTGTGCCTTAGGGATTCCGGATGCAGGGTAATTGTCTCGGAGATGGAAGGTACCCCTAACTATGAACAGGCAAAGAAGGACGGGTTTACACCGGTAAGCGCTGCGGAAGCGGCAAAGGCAGCGGATATCATTCAGATACTTACCCAGGACCACCTGCAGGCCAAGGTTTATAAGGAATCAATCAAGCCGAGTTTAAAAAAAGGCAAGGCGCTTTGTTTTTCTCACGGGTTCAATATCCGTTTCAAGCAGATCAAGCCTCCTAAAAACGTGGATGTTTTTATGGTTGCCCCCAAAGGCCCGGGCGCATTAGTAAGGAAGATGTATGAAGAGGGCAAGGGGGTGCCTTCATTGGTTGCAGTTTACCAGGATGCAAGCGGCAATGCCATGAAGATAGCCCTGGCTTATGCAAAGGCCTTAAAAGCGACTACCGCCGGAGTAATTGAAACTACTTTTGAAGAAGAGACGGAAACCGATCTTTTTGGAGAGCAGGCAGTTCTTTGCGGGGGTGTAAGTGAATTGATCAAAGCCGGTTTTGATACCTTGATTGAAGCCGGATATCAGCCGGAGATCGCCTATTTTGAAGTCCTGCATGAATTAAAGCTGATTACCGATTTGATCCAGGAGAGAGGCATAAGCGGCATGCGCAGAGGGGTATCGAATACCGCTTGTTACGGCGACCTGACCCGCGGTCCGAGAATAATTACGCAGAGGACGCGCAAGGAAATGAAGAAGATGCTCAAGGAGATTAAATCCGGAAAGTTCGCCCGCGAATGGATCAAGGAGAATGAAACCGGCCGTAAGAATTTTGACAGTTTGATAAATGCCGGAGACGGGCACCTGATTGAAAAAGTGGGCAGGCAGTTGCGTGAGATGATGCCCTGGATGAAAAAACAGTAGATAGCATATAGCAGGTAGAATGTAGGCTAAAAATGGAAAAGATAATCATATTTGATACGACATTAAGGGATGGAGAGCAGGCCCCGGGTGCGTCTTTAAACCCGAAACAAAAACTTGAAGTTGCTTTCCAGCTTGAGAAACTGGGAGTGGATGTAATTGAAGCGGGTTTTCCCGTTGCCTCGCCTGGAGATTTTGAGGCGGTTAATGATATATCTAAAAAGATTAAGAAGAGCGCTGTTTGCGGGTTGGCCCGCTGCATAAAACAGGATATCCTGCTTGCGGCAAAGGCGGTAAAGCCGGCAAAGCACCCGCGTGTCCATATTTTTCTGGCTACTTCTAAGATCCACCTGAAATATAAATTCAGGAAAGCAGAAGACGAGATCCTTGAGATTGCTAAGGACGCCACGCGCCTTGCACGTAAGCATTGCGCGGATATTGAGTTTTCTCCCGAAGACGCCACGCGTTCAGAAAGACAGTTTATTTACCGGGTCATTGAAAGCGTGATAAATGAAGGAGCAACCACAATTAATATACCGGATACCGTAGGCTATAGTTATCCTCAGGAAGTATATTCACTGATTACGGATATCAGGAATAACGTGCCTAATATTGAAAAAGCGGTCATCGCTATCCATTGTCATGATGACCTGGGGTTGTCCACCGCTAATTCGCTCTCAGCGATATTGGCGGGAGCCCGGCAGGTGCATTGTACAATTAACGGTATAGGAGAGCGTGCGGGGAATGCGTCTTTGGAAGAAATCGTCATGGCTTTAAAAACACGCAGAGACGCATTTGGCGATTTCTTTACCAAAATCAATACCAAAGAGATTTATCGCACATCGCGTATGGTAAGCAGCTTTACAGGGTTTCTTGTCCCGCCGAATAAAGCGGTAGTGGGAAAAAACGCATTCCGTCATGAGTCCGGGATCCACCAGGATGCGGTGTTAAAGAAAAAAGATACTTATGAGATTATGGATCCGGCCGATATAGGATTTATCGGAAGCCAGCAGATCGTTTTGGGAAAGCATTCCGGAAGACATGCCCTCTCAAGCAGGCTTAAGGATATCGGTTTTAAGTTTAAAGAATCCCAGGTAAACAAGATATTCCAGGATTTTAAGAAACTTGCCGATAAGAAGAAAGAGGTGTTTGACGACGATCTGATTGCCTTGGTGGAAGAGGAATCCCGTAAGAAGCGTAAGGTATATGAACTGGTTTCTGCCCGGGTTACCACGGGGACAGATATTGTGCCTGATGCAACGGTGAGGATAAAATACAGGAATAATATCTCTGAGTCGCGTTCAACCGGCGACGGGCCCGTGGATGCCTGTTTTAAAGCTGCGGATAAGCTGATCGGCATAAAGAGTGAACTCCAGGATTATCACCTTGAGGCGGTAACCCGGGGCAAAGATGCTATCGGAGAGGTTAGCCTGAAGATAAAGATAAAAGAGAGTATTATTTCCGGATGCGGCTCAAGCACTGATATTATTGAAGCTTCGATATTAGCGTATCTTGATGCCGTAAATAAATATGCCATATAGAAGGTTCCTGCCAAAATTCATTTTGATTATCGGTTTTTCTTTACTCTTGCTTGTTATTATATTCCAGCCACAGATAAAGGATTTTCTTAAGCTAAGTTATGATAAGGCAGGGGAATACGTTGATTATGCTGCCTATGACCTAACCCTGGAGCCTGAAAGGCACAGGCCGGTTTCCCTTCTACAGAAGGAAACCGAGCTTAAGCTTTACATAGGAGAGCCTTTTAAAAGTTTTAGCAGGAGTGACTGGGAAGAATTCTGGAATATAATCTACGGTATCTTTCCGAAAACAGACCCCCAAGAGCCGGGTTTAGTCAGCAAGAGAAGGCAATTGACCAAGGATGAGATAGCTTATGAATTAAAGAATATGTATCCTCGACCGTTCATTAATTTTCAGCAGAACCACTGGAAAACATTTTTTGAAATAATCTTTAAAAGATGACGCCAGAGCAGGGTAGGATCTACGGCCTTATCGGTTTACCGCTTAAGCATAGTTTCTCTGCGGCAATGCATAATGCCGCGTTCAGGGCCCTTAAAATAAACGCCGAGTACAGGTTGTTTGAAATTAAGCCGGAAGAGCTTGATGGTTTTTTTGCGAGCCTTGATGATAATAATATAAGCGGTTTAAATGTAACGGTCCCGTATAAGGAAAAGGTATTGAAGTTTGTGAAAATAGACCGGGAATGCGCTTTTTTACGGCAGATAGAGGCGGTAAACACGATAGCCAAGCGGGAAGGTTTGTGGGTAGGTTTTAACACAGATATCCCGGGTTTTAAACGGCATTTAAAAGAACAGTTTGATCCTGTAAATAAAACAGCGGCAATCCTGGGTGCCGGAGGGGCAGCCAGGGCGGTTGCCTATGTGCTGGCAAGCCTTAAAGCAAGGTCAATATCCGTATTTGATGTTGATCGTCAGAAATCCAGGAAGATAACGGATATGATAAAGGGGATCTTCCCGGGTTTTCCAATATTACCGGTAGACAAAATCGAAGAGTTAAAGATTAAAGATAAAGATTTGCTTGTTAATGCCACTCCCGTCGGCTTAAAAGAAACAGACCCTTCTCCTGTGGAAAAGGACCAGTTACACGGGGGTCTTTTTGTTTATGACCTTATATATAATCCCGCGCAGACAAAATTATTAGCTTTGGCTAATCAGGCAGGTGCCCGTACCTCCAATGGCCTGGGGATGCTTTTATACCAGGGTATGCTTTCTTTCCGGATATGGACCGGCCAGGAGGCTTGCCGGGAGGCGATGGAGGAGGCATTGAGCCTTGAACTTTCAGCCAGGCGGTAAATGGTCTGCCGTGAGTTTTTAGCCCGGACTTAAAGAATATTATTCTAAAAAGGAGAGATTATGCTAACAAAAATAATCGTTTTTATTTTTGGCTCCATAGTTGGCAGTTTCCTGAATGTTTGTATCCAGCGTATGCCTAAGAGCGAATCCATAGTCTGGCCGCGCTCGCATTGCCCTAAATGCAAAAAGAGGATATCGGGTTACGATAATATCCCATTTATAAGCTTTATTTTACTTAAGGGCCGGTGCCGTTCCTGTAAAGAAAAGATCTCTCTACGTTATCCCCTTGTTGAATTATTGACCGCGCTTCTTACGCTTGCTCTTTTTAACCGTTTTGGTTTAAGCTACAACTTCTTTCTATATATGGTTATGTTGTGGGGTTTAATCATCGCTACCTTCGTGGATCTCTCAGACCGTATTATCCCCGATGAGGTATCGGTAGGCGGGATGATCATAGGTTTTATCATGGTTTCAATCAAGGGATTTACTTTTAACCCCTTAAGGTTTACCTTTCATCCTATGCTGCGCTCCATATTAGGTATAATTGTCGGAGGGGGGATTATTTATCTGACAGGGGTGCTCTTTGACCTGGTTTATTTTAAATGGCTTAAGAGACCGGCGATCAGCGGGGAAACTGAATCTATGGGCGGAGGAGATATAAAACTATTGGCGATGATCGGCGCTTTCATGGGCTGGCAGAAGTCCTTGCTTACATTCTTCCTTGCCCCTTTTTTAGGCATCTTTGTCAGTATTGCGATCCTGATTAAGAAAAAGGACCACACTATACCATATGGCCCATTCCTTTCCATCGCAGCTTTGGTAGCTTTGTTTTGGTCGGATAAAATAATCCAGTTAATTCTGCCTGTTAAATAATCCATAATATGCCGGAACCTGATACTGAGTTGCCGCTTTTTAACACCATCTCCAAGGACAACTGGAAGAAGGTTGGAACCAAAAAGCGCGCAGGCGTATTAATCCCGCTGTTTTCCGCCTATTCCGGAGATAGTTTTGGTATCGGAGACCTGGGGGATTTAAAACTTATTGTTGATTGGGCAAGTTTGAGCGCAAACTCCATAATCCAGCTTTTGCCCATGAATGAAGTCGGGTCGTTATTTTGCCCATATGACGCCTTAAGTTCTTTCGCGCTGGAACCTTCCTATATTTGTTTGCAAGACTTTGCTTCCCTGAAAGACAAGCAATTTAATTTCGCCCCTAAAGATAGCCTTTATGTCGATTATGCGGCAAAGAAAGAAAAACTATACCTGCTTTGGGATTTTTATCTGCTGCAGGATTTAAGCGAAGAGTTCGCTTTTGAGGATTTCCAGAAGGAAAATGCGTATTGGCTGCAGGATTTTGCGCTTTTTAAAGTATTAAAGGATTCCTATCAAGGTAAACCCTGGTATGAATGGGAGGATAAATTCAAGCAGCGTAACAGGCAGGCATTGCAGGAATTCTGGCAGGATAATATTGAGCTGGTAACTTTTCAGATGTGGCTGCAATGGGTTATCTTTAAGCAGTTTAAGTCTGTGCAAGAATATGCGCGCTCGAAGAATATCCTGCTTAAAGGAGACCTGCCGGTTTTAGTTTCCCGGGACAGTGCCGATGTCTGGGCGCATCCGGGATTTTTTAAACTGGATTTTGCTGCCGGGGCCCCTCCTGATATGTATTGCGCAAAGGGGCAGCGTTGGGGCATGCCGACGTATGAGTGGGAAAACATCGCTAAAGACGAATACCGTTACATAAAGGAAAAGCTAAAATATGCAGAAAACTTTTATAATATTCTGCGCATTGACCATGTTGTCGGGCTTTTCCGTATCTGGAGTATCCCTTATAATGACCCACAGGAGAATCAGGGATTAAACGGTTTTTTTGACCCTAAAGACGAAAGCTGCTGGGCAGAGCATGGCCGTAAAATATTGACTATTCTGATAAAGAACACAAGGATGCTGCTTTGCGCCGAAGATTTAGGGGTGGTGCCTAAGTGTTGCACCGATGCTTTGTTGGAATTCGGTATGCCCGGCAATGACGTGCAGCGCTGGGTAAAGGATTGGTCAGTGAAGCACGATTTTCTTGAGGCCGGCAAATACAGGGCTCTTTCGGTGGCCATGCTTTCTACTCATGATACTACTAATTGGCCTGCATGGTGGGAAAATGAGGCAGGTACCGTGGATGAGGGGTTATTTATCAGGAAATGCACCGGAGACCGCCAGATAAATTTTGAGAACATTAAAAAGAAACTCTTTGATCCTCTGCGCTCTCAACACGGCAGGTTGCGCTGGAGGGAGGATGTTGATTCCGTAGATAAGCTGGTATCTATTATAAACGAAGGGCATCCTCCGAAAGGGCCTTTGCCCAAAGATCACCTGCTTGATTTTATCGATATGTATGAGAATACTTACCGGGAAAAAGAAAAGCTTTGGGTACATCTGGGGATTAAGGGGCCGATGAGGGAGAGATGCGACGCCGAGATTATGCGCGTGGCTTTAAAGATAAGCCTGGATGCAAAAGCTATATTTTCTATAAATACCATCGTTGACTGGTTGTATCCGGCAGGTGTCTTTAAAGATGATCCCTATCAATACAGGGTTAATACTCCCGGTACGATCAGCCCGAAAAACTGGTCGCTGCGCCTGCCGATCAGTCTTGAAGAGTTGCTTAAACATCCGCTAAATCAGCAAATCCGTAAAATGGTTGTCTCTTCCGGAAGGATATAAAATTAACGGATTCTGCTAATTGTAAAGACGGAGATTAAATGGGAATTTTCCAAGGAACAGAATATTACATCTCTAAGCGCATGGGCAAGTCAATCATGGACTATAAGATGCTTGCCGACGGGGATAAAATCGCGGTTGCCGTTTCAGGCGGCAAGGACAGCCTGACGCTGTTGCGCCTGCTGCTTGACCGCAAAAGTTTTGTGCCCATCAATTATGATCTTGTTGCCCTGCACATAGACATGGGGTACCCGAAGTCAATTGCTAATAAACTTGAGAAATATTTTAAGAAACTCAATGTCAAATATAGAATTATAAAATCCGATGTTCTTAAGAAAACAGACAAGGACAAGATCAATTGTTTCTGGTGCTCCTGGAACAGGAGGAAGGAGCTGTTTATCGCGGCAAATAAGCTTGGTTGCACCAAGATCGCATTAGGGCACCATATGGATGATATTATTGAGACCATGCTTTTAAATTTATTCTTTCAGGGAGAGATCTCGGCTATGGTGCCAAAGCAGGAGTTATTCAAAGGGAAGATCACCCTTATCCGCCCGCTTGCTTATGTGGAGGAGCGCCTGATAGAGCGTTTTGCCAAAGAAGCAGGGTTAGGGCACGATACTTGCACCTGCCCGCACTCCATCGTCTCAAACCGCAACAGGTTAGGCCGCATTATCCGGGAGATGGAGAGAGTCTGCCCGGATGTCAAAAAGAATATCTTCCGTTCGGTAAAAAGGGTAAAAAAAGATTATTTGCTTTAATCATCAAGCTGCCGGTGGTATAATAACTTTATGATTATATTAATTGCATCATTATTTTTGATCTTAGCCGCGTTTATTGTTTTTGTAGTCTTAAAAATATCATCCCAGGTTAACGAACGGCTGAACCAGATGAACCAAACTATACAAGAGGCCAATAAGATCATCGGCCAGAACTTAGGCAGCGCCACCTCCGCTTTTGGCAGCGTAAAAGAGCAGTTGGGGAAATTAGAAGAGACCAATAAACAGATTATCGCCATAAGCCGCGATATTTCAAGCCTCCAGGAATTGCTGCGCGCGCCGAAGTTCCGCGGGGCAATGGGAGAAACCTTGCTTGAGAATTTACTTTCCCAGGTCCTGCCCAGGGAGCACTATCAGACGCAGTACCGTTTTAAAAGCGCGGATGCGGTGGATGCGGTAATCTGCCTGGGGGAGCGCCTGGTGCCGGTTGACGCAAAATTCAGCTTGGAGAATTTCCAGAAGATGCAGGAGGCTGCAGATGAACCGGCAAAGGAAGCCTTGCGCAAGAAGTTCATCCAGGATGTAAAGAACCGCATCAACGAGATATCTTCCAAATATATCCTGCCTGCCGAAAATACCTATGATTTCGCGCTGATGTATATACCGGCGGAGAATGTTTATTATGAGGTAATCATTAAAGAGGATATTTTTTCTTATAGTATGATGAAGAAGGTAATCCCGGTTTCGCCGAATACCTTTTACGCATATCTACAGGTAATCTGTATGGGGCTACGCGGGTTAAAAGTTGAAGAGAACGCGAAGATGATTTTAAAAAGTCTGAGCGGCCTTTCCGTAGAAACGGATAAGTTCAAAGAAGACTTCAGTATCCTGGGCAGCCACCTGTTGAATGCCAATACCAAATATGCCGATGCCGAAAAGCGTTTTGATAAGGTCAGCCAGCGCCTGGCGGATATCCGGGATACCAAGCAGATAACAAGCAAATAATTAAGCAGATGATCTTTGCTGTCCGTGTAAATCCACGTGCCGGCCGTAATTGCGTACAGCGGCAAGGCAATAAATTTAAGGTATATCTTACCAAACCGGCCTGCGAGGGCGCGGCCAATAAACAGCTGATTGACCTGTTAAGTGCGCATTTAAAAATAAAAAAATACCAGATAAGGATCAAGTCCGGGGAAAAGTCGCGCGACAAACTGGTGGAGATAGATGGGGATGAATAACCCTCTGGCAAAATTCGCTTTAAAAAACGTAGTGGCTGCATTCAGCGCGCGCCGGCACGGGAACATGTCTTTATCTTACGGAAACACCCGGGGGTCTCTTGAGAACCGTCAGAGGTTCCTTTCTGACATAGGCATTGATTACCATAGTTTGATTTGCGCCAAACAAGTGCATGGTAAAAATGTCGTTTATGTCACGGAAGCCGATAAGGGAAAAGGGGCTTTAGATTATGATGCTTCTGTAGCCGGTACGGATGGGTTTGTGACAGACAAGAAAGATCTCCCCATTGCCATATTGACGGCAGACTGCCTTTCGGTTTTCATTTATGATCCCGCAAGGCCGGCATGCGCAGTGCTGCATGCGGGCTGGCGCAGCACCGAGAAGAATATCTGCGCCGAAGGCTTAAGGTTGATGCAGGAGAAGTTTAGCAGCCAGCCGGATGAACTTTTGGTTGGTTTCGGACCGTCGATCCGGGCCTGCTGCTGCAAAATGGAGGATGATTTTAAAAGTAATTTTCCGTTTGGCCTGATTAAGAGGGACACAGGCCTTTATATGGATATCGCCTTGATCAACACAAGGCAGCTTGTCGCATGCGGCGTAAAAGAGGAGAATATATTTGATCCTAAGATATGCACTTTCTCTGAAAATGAAGATTTCTTCTCTTTCCGCAAAGAGGCAGGGGATGCAGGCAGGATAATTTCGGTAATAATGCTCAAATGAGCAGCCTATAGTTTTTTTGTCAGGTTGTGTCGAGTTTGGCAGGAGAAGATAAGCAACTTAAGGTTTTGGGGAGTTTGCCAGACAGCATGATGACCAAATATACTTTAGAGTTTATTTTGCATACCAAAAACAGCTCGCCGAAATTGATCAAAAGTTCTTTGGCGGAGTTTGGCAATCAGCTGGTAGTCAGCCAGTGCCTTGAGCAAAGCGAGAACTGTAATTATAAAGTAAGTATGGTTACCGAAGACCCTACCCTGGTTTTTGACCTTTGCACGCAGCTTGGCAGGATCAGGTCGGTTAAGGTAACTTAAGTTTTGTTGAATGCTTAAGTTATCCGTGGTATGCTTATTTTAAAAAGAGGATAAAATTTATGTACATTGTTATCTACGTTACCGCCGGCAATAAAAAGGAGGCACGCAAGATCGCCGAGGCCCTGGTTAAAAAAAAGCTTGCTGCCTGCGTGAACATAGTTGATAAAGTGGAGTCTTTATTTTTCTGGGAAGGCCAGGCCCAGAAAGCCAAAGAGCTGCTTTTAATTATCAAATCAAAGAAAGAGAAGATGCCTGAAATTATTAAATTGGTGAGGTCTTTGCACAGTTATAAGGTTCCCGAGATCATCGCTCTTCCCATAGTCTTCGGCTGCAAGCCGTATTTGAGGTGGATTAATGCAACTGTCAGGTAGTCCGTTTGATTTTCTTATTGCTTTCTTCGCGGGGTTCTTGGCCAGCCTTACTCCCTGCGTTTACCCTCTTATCCCGGTCAGCGCCGGGTACGTGGTCGGAAATGCGCAAAGCTCAAAGGCCAAGGGATTATTTTTAAGTTTATTTTATGTTACCGGCTTAGCGATTACTTATTCATTAATGGGGGTCTTGGCGGTATTGACCGGCAGTTTTTTTGGAAAATTCAGCTCCCATCCTCTGATTAACCTTATCGCGGGAGTGGTCATATTGATTTTCGGGCTTTCCATGTTTGACCTGTTTAGTATCAACTTGAACTTGAATTTCAAGCTTCCGGGCCTCAGGAAAGGAAGCTATTTTTCGGCTGTTTTATTAGGCCTTGTTTCGGGACTGATGATTTCTCCGTGCCTTAGCCCTATACTGGGGTCAATACTGGCGTACCTGGCGACAAAGAAAAACATATTCTACGGGTGTTTTTTGCTGCTTAGTTTTTCTTATGGGATGGGGCTGATTTTTATTTTGTTCGGTACTTTCGGTTCGGGCTTAAGCGGTTTGCCCAAGAGCGGCAAGTGGATGCTCATAATAAAAAAGATTTGCGCAGCGGTTATTATTGTAGCCGGCGCGTATTTTATTTTCACAGCGATAAGGAGATTTTGATGCGCATAGCGATAAAAGGTGCGGTTATATTCTTGACGTTGGCGCTTATTTTAGTTTCAGGTTTTATCAGCACAGCTTCAGCCGGGGATATCATATTGAATGATCTGGAATCTAAGCCGGTTAATCTTTCAAAACTTGCGGGAAAGCCGTCCATACTTTTCTTCTGGACTACCTGGTGCCCTTATTGTCGCACGGAACTTAAATCTTTAGATAAGATGTACTCTCAGATGGGAAAAGAAGGCTTAGCTGTTTTTGCCGTTAATGTCGGCGAGCCGGCAGTTAAAGTGGAAAGGTTTTTAAAGGACCATGCTCTTAGCATAAGGGTCCTGTTGGATAGGGATGGACAGGCAGCGGAAAATTATGAAATCTTGGGTATACCTACTTACATATTTATAAATAAGGAGGGGCGGGTAGTTTCCGTTGAACACAGCCTGCCTGCCGATTACAGGGATTTGTTATTAAAATAACCGATGGATAAAGAATTAAGCGGGTTAATCGCTAATTTAAAACGCCGCAATATTGAGGGTATTTACGTGCCTTCCAGGGAAGAGGCCAGGGTAAAAATCAAGCAGCTTATTCTGAAAAGGGCAACTGTGGGTATTTCAGGTTCCAAGACCCTGGATGAGCTGGGAATTGTAGCGCTCCTTGAGGCTGGCAGTTATGAGGTGTTCAACCAATACAAGGCCGGTATAAGCCGGGAGCAAAGCTTGCAGATGCGCAATCTCGGCTGCCGCGCAGATTATTTCCTGACCAGCTGTAATGCTGTTTCCGAAGAAGGTGAGTTGGTATTTCTTAGCGCTAACGGTCAGCGCACCAGCGGGATTGCCAATGCCGACAATGTAATCGTAGTCTGCGGTATTAACAAGATCGTCCCGAATTTAGAGCAGGCGCTTAAGCGCGGCAGAGAGCAGGCTGCTACGCTTAACTGCAAGCGCCTGGATTGGAAATCAGCTTGCCTGGCAGACGGGGTCTGCCATAAGGATATATGTTTTGCCCCGGAGTATAAAAGGATGTGCTGCCAGCTTTTAGTTGTTGAATCCGAAATTAATCCTGAGCGGCTCAAGGTAATTATCGTCGGCGAAGACTTAGGTTTTTAAGGGGGTATATGAATATGCTTGATAAGATGAAACAGCTATTTGAAATGCAGAGGTCTATGCAGGAGCTCAAGCGTCAGCTGGAAGAGGTCAACTTTGATGTCGCAAGCAGTAACGGGATGGTAAAGATCAATATGAACGCCGCGCAGAGGATCAATAAAGTTGATATCAACGGCAACCTCGCAGAACTTGATAAAGCTATCCTTGAGAAATCCATCTGTGATGCTTATGACAGGGCGTTAAAACACGCCCAGGAGATAGCAGCCGGTAAGCTTAAAGCTATCTCGGGGCTTAACCTACCTAAGGCATAATGGGAAAATTTCTTGATTTAGTTGAGGAGATTTGCGGCAGGGATAAACGGTACAAGCCGGATGCTTATGAATTTGTGCTGCAAGGTTTAAATTTTACGCAAGATAAACTTAAAAGGCAGGCGCATGTAAGCGGCAAGGAGCTTGCTTTTGGCCTGCGGGATTACGCGATTGAACAATATGGCGCCTTGTCCCAGAGGGTGTTGTCGCACTGGGGGATAACCCAAACCCGGGATTTCGGCGAGATTGTCTATAATATGATTGAGAAAAAACTTCTTTCTAAGAGTGAAGAGGATTACCTGGAAGATTTCAATTCGGTCTATGATTTCAATTCGGCTTTTTCCAATGTCCTGGCTGAAACCGTGGATTTTAATATCCCGAATAAACCATGATCAATAAAAGCTTAAAGGAGCTTATTGAATCCAGGGAGTTTATCAGTATGGCTTCCTGCGATTTGGAGTTCAGGCCTAATGCCGCGCCTAAATTCCTGTTAAAGGTAGAAGGGGATTACCTTTACCTGGTGGATTATATTATCGGCAGGACATTTACCAACCTTCAAGTAAACCCGAGGGCTTCGCTTTCCTTTATTGATAGTAATACGCTTATAGGTTACCAGATTAACGGCAGGGTGGAGATTGTTGATTCCGGACTGGAATACAAAGAGATATTAAAGGAACTGCAGCTTAAGCAGATTGATCTGTCTATAGCCAGGGTTATTGAGGGGGTGACCAAGGGTAAAGCGCATAAATCTTTTGAGTTAGCCATACTTGAGCAGTTTGTGATCTTCAAGGTAAAGATGGAAGAGGTAGTTGAAATGCGGCCCAGCGGCACTCTCAAGAGGGAAAGGGTATGATGAATATGAAAGGCCTTGCAACCGGTATCGGCAGCCTGCCTTTTTATGATGCGCAAAAGGCGATAGATTTGATTTTCTCCTGCCTGCCTTGCGCGCCTTTCTGGCCGCAGCTTCCCAATTGCGATATGCGCGAGGGCATGATCGCGCAGTTCAGCGAGAATCTGCCCGGGCTTAGGATCGATGAAAGCGGATTGCGTTTTGCCCCTGTTGACAAAGAAAATGAGCTTGAAACATTCTATGAAAAGTTTATCGAACAGGATCTGCCCTATTTTAAGATAAGCCCGAATTTTGCCAGGGGTCTGCATGTTTTTTACCAGCGGCTTAAGGATGCGGATTTATCCAAGGTAGAATTTATCAAATGCCAGGTTACCGGGCCGTTTACTTTTTGTTCCGGGATAAATGATTTGTATGGTAACCCTATATTGCATGATAGCGTGCTCATGCAGGCAATGGTAAAAGGTTTGAGCATGAAGGCGCTTTGGCAATTGAAGCATTTTAGCCCTTTTGGCAAGAAAATGCTGATGTTCTTTGACGAGCCGTATTTGGCTTGCGTAGGATCTGCTTATACGCCGGTTAACCGTAATGACGTGATTGATCTATTTTCTGAGCTGGCCGACAGCTTAAGCTCCCAGGATTGCCTGGTTGGCATACATTGCTGCGGGAATACCGATTGGGGGATGCTCATGGATACGGCCGGTATTGATATTATAAACTTTGATGCCTTTGACTTTCAGGAAAGGTTTGTGCTTTACGCGGATAACCTGAAGAATTTCCTGAAAAAAGGAGGGATTATATGCTGGGGGATTGTGCCTACTCAAGGATACAGCCCCAGCCAGACTCCGGAAGAGCTATCGCAGAAGATAAAGTCCGGTTTGGATACCCTGGTCAAGAAGGGTATTGACCGGGAGCTTCTTTTGGAAAGGCTTATGATCAGCCCGGCATGCGGTTTAGGTACCCTGGAGGCGCAGCAGGCGGAAGGA
Source organism: Candidatus Omnitrophota bacterium (assembly GCA_028716965.1). Taxonomy (GTDB): domain Bacteria; phylum Omnitrophota; class Gorgyraeia; order Gygaellales; family Profunditerraquicolaceae; genus UBA6249. The sequence goes on along the minus strand of JAQUOV010000013.1, from coordinate 10,209 downwards.
ATTTTGAGCCTGCTTAATCAAACCTCAATATTCATCCGCAAAAACCTCTAAATAAACTTGCTTGACAAAATCAGTTTAAGTTATATAATCAAGAAAATCGCTTTTTGCGGTTTCTACGGTTAAAGGTTTTTCTTTATTTCTTGGGAGTATTATGAAAGAGATCAGGATACATGCCCGCGCTGGCCAGGGGGCAATTACTACCGCAGCTTTATTAGGGTTCAGTTACTTTAATGAAGGCAAGTACCCTTACGCCTTCCCCAACTTCGGGGCAGCCAGAATGGGTGCTCCAATGAACGCTTTTGTGCGCGTAGACAGTGATCCGGTGCGCCTGCGCAGCCAGATTTATGAGCCTGATTACGTAATTATTGTTGATCCTACTCTTTTACGGGGATATAACTGTTTCTCCGGGTTAAAAGAAGATGGGGTAGCTATCATTAATGGTAAAGAAGATTTAGAATTGCCTAAATTAAAGGCCAAACAAGGGGTTTTTGTGGTCCCGGCTAATGAAATCGCCTTAAGAAACATCGGCCGTCCGCTTGGGAATACTGCTTTAATCGGCGCTTTTGCCGCTGCCACCGGAGAATTAAAGCTGGAGAACCTTGTTGAGGTAGTGAAAAAGCGGTTTAGCGGTAAGGCGCAGGAAGGTAATATACAGGCGGTTAAAGAGGGTTTTGAGTTTGTCAAGAAAGGGTTAAAATAATAAATGTTTGGTCCATTGATTGTAAACCCGTTAAATAGCAAAGGTGATAAGACCGGCAGCTGGAGGACCTTGTCCCGTCCGCATTATCTGCATAAGGATTGTATCGCCTGCAGGATGTGTTTGTTGATTTGCCCGGAAGGCTGTGTGTACGGAAAAGAGAAGAACTCCTTTTGGGCGGATTACAACTTTTGCAAGGGTTGCGGGGTATGCGCGGATATCTGTCCGAAAAAAGACATTGCCATGGTTCCGGAAGAATCAAAGGATGATGGTAAATAAGGCTTAAGTTTAAACTGATTAGCAAAAGAAAGGTTGAGCAGTGAAGGAGTTCATAGAGGGGTCTCATGCGATAGCGGAAGTTATAAAATCCTGCCGGCCCGGGGTGATTTCTGCCTATCCCATAACGCCCCAGACGCATATTGTTGAAGACCTGGCGCAGATGGTGGCAGACGGAGACCTTAAGTCGCAGTTTGTCAACGTAGAAAGCGAGCATTCTGCAGCTTCAGTAGTCTTAGGCGGTTCGGCTACCGGCGTGCGGGTTTATACAGCTACCAGTTCCCAAGGTTTATTCTACATGCAGGAAGTAGTTTTTAATATTGCCGGCATGCGCCTGCCTGTTATCATGACCTGCGCAAACCGCGCGATAAGCGCTCCGATAAATATCTGGAACGACCAGCAGGACTCCATATCCTTGCGCGATTCCGGGTGGTTCCAACTCTACGCGGAGAATAACCAGGAGGCAGTAGACTTCCATCTTATAGCCTATCGCCTGGCGGAAGATAAACGGGTGATGCTGCCGGTAATGGTTTGTATGGATGGTTTTATTTTAACCCACGGGATGGAGACAGTGGATATCCCCGAGCAGGAGAAGGTAAGTAAATTCCTGCCGGATTATAAGCCTTTGTATAAATTAGACCCGGCTGAGCCTATAAGTATGGGGCTCTTGGCTGACCCGGACTATTATATGGAAACGCGTTTTGCCATTCAGGAGACAATGAGGAAGTCAGTGGGTTATTTATCCGAGATAAGCAGGGAATTTAATGACGTCTTTGGCAGGGATTATAAAGATCTGCTGGTTGAGGAGTATAAGCTTGAAGATGCTGAAAAAGTAATTGTGGCTATGGGTTCTGTCTGCGGCACGATCAAGGAGGTAGTGGATGAGCAGCGCGCAAAAGGCAAGAAGGTCGGCCTCTTGAAGATAATTTCATACCGTCCATTTCCGTATGCCCGTATTTATGAGGCCTTAAAAGACGTGCCTAAGGTGGCGGTTTTGGACAAGGCGGTTTCCTTAGGGGCCTACGCGCCGGTTGCGGTTGAAATCAAGTCCGCATTTTACGGTAAAAAGAAAGGCCCGAAGGTAATCAGCAGTTTTGTCGGAGGTTTAGGCGGAAGAGATATCACTATGGAAACTATATATGAGGTATTCAGAAGGTTAAGCGCCAAAGAAGTTAATTTTGATTTTGTAGACTTAAAACCAGAGCTGTTAAAGGAAGAATATGGAGAATAGGCCTTTATTTAAATCCGGGCATACCGCCTGCGCGGGATGCGGGCAGGCGATTGCCGCGCGTTTAGTTATTGAAGCGGCAGGAGCAAATACGATTGTTGCCAATAATACCGGCTGCCTTGAAGTTTTCTCTACCAAGTACCCGGAAACCGCCTGGGGAGTCCCCTGGATCCACTCTTTGTTTGAAAATTCCGCAGCCGTTGCTTCAGGTATTGAGGCAGCGCTTAAATATTTAGGTAAGAAAGACGCGGTTAATGTAATCGCGCAGGGCGGGGATGGCTCAAGCGGGGATATCGGCTTGCAGGCTTTAAGCGGCATGCTTGAGCGCGGCCATGATATTTTATATGTTTGTTACGATAATGAAGCTTATATGAATACCGGTGTGCAGAGGAGCGGTCTTACTCCGTTTGACACGAATACTACTACCAGCCCTTTTGGCGGCCAGTCTTCAGGTAATCTTCGGCCAAAGAAACCTGTGCCGGAGATCTGTTCGGCGCATGGGATACCTTATGTGGCTACTGCTTCTGCGGGGTTTCCCCAGGACTTAACACGCAAAGTAAAAAAAGCTATCTCTATTAAGGGGCCTAAATATATTCAAGTGCACGTGCCTTGTCCTTTAGGCTGGCGTCATGAAACAAACCAGATGCTGCCTGTTGCCAAGATGGCGGTAGAGACCGGGCTTTATCCTTTGTTTGAATATGAAAACGGGGTATTGGCGGCCCGTAAACAAATTGTTCCTAAACCGGTAGAAGAATATTTGAAGCTCCAGGGAAGGTTTAAGCATCTCCTCAATAATCCTGAAGAGATCAAGAAAGTCCAGAGTATTGCGGATAATAATATAAAGAAATACAATCTTAAGCTGGAAACACAAGGGTAAGCCTGCCTGTCTACCGACAGGTAAACCTGCCGCAGACAGGGAGGGAAGGAGAGAACTATGGGAAAACAAGCGAGGTCAATTGTAGATTTAAGTTTAAAAGATTTAGTCAAAGATTTGAATAAGGCCTATTGCGATGAATGGCTGGCATTTTATCTTTACTGGTATATGGCGCAGACGGTTTCCGGAAGGGCCTATGAAGATATGAAAGAGATGCTTGAGAAGATAGCCAAGGATGAGCTGGAGCACGCGGGCGAATTAGCGGATTTGATTACTAAATTAGGAGATGTCCCGGTAGCTAACCCCATGGACCTGGAAAAGGGCGCCAATTCCGCGTATCTTATGCCTCCGAAAAACACCGCTGATATTAACCGGATTATCCGTATTGTTGCCGAGGCAGAAGCCGGGGCGATTGAGGTTTATAACAAGATTGCCAAGAAGACTTTTGGTAAAGATAATGTTACGTACCAGTTGGTTACCCATATATTGTCGGAAGAGGTAAGCCACGAAGAGATGTTTGAGAACCTTTTAGAAAGATAACACCCCGCACTTATAAGGTATTGCGCGGGTGTGCCCTTGTGGGCTAGGAGAAGAATATGTCAAAAGTCACGGTTGATGCTTCTACTTGCGTAGGTTGTGGTTTATGCGAACAGTCATGCCCGGAAGTATTTGAGGTGCAGGGTGATGGCGTCGCTCATGTTAAGTCGCAGTCCTGTTCTTCCTGCAACTTGCAGGAGGTAGCTGATTCTTGCCCGGTAAATTCAATAAAAGTAAGCGCTTAATAAAATACAACTTAAAAAAAGAGGCCCGGATTTATATCCGGGCCTCTTTTTGTCCCTTATTTTATTGGGCCTTTTTCTTCATCTCTTCCGCAAATTTAGCAAAAATCTTGCTTTTCTCGCGGTTTAATATATTATCGCCAAGTTCTTTCTTATCCTTGGTGAATTTATCTTCATCAACAGGCTTAGCAGCTTTAAGCTTTATAATATGGTAACCGTTGGCGTTGGAGAAGATCTCGCTTACCTGGTTCTCTTTTAATTTCTTTGCCGTCTCCCAGAAGAGTTGCGCCGGGCCGAGAGGGTCCAGTTGGTCGGTAGATTTGAAGAATTTGGTTTGCCCGGTCTTAAAGCCATAGGCGCTGGCGCTTGCTACTTTATTAAACGGCCTGTTTTTTAACTTTTCAGCGCATTCTTTTATCTTCTCCTGCGCCATTTTTCTTGATTCTTCGCTGATGAGCATTTCTTTAATTGCGTCTTTTACTTCTGATAGCTCCGCAACGCGTCCTGGCTTCTTTTCTTTAAGGGCATAGGCATAGTATGCTTTATCTATTTTGGCTACCGGTGCGGGCATTCCCTCTTTCAGGTTTAATACCTGGCTTAAAGTTTCCTGCGGCATTTTCAAAGCAGGGGGAGGTGTGGATTGTTTGAACAGGCCGGTTTCTTTCATAGGCAGATTGATCTCTTTGGAGATCTTTGCTATGTCGTATTTTTTGTCTATCAAGTCGGTTATTTTCTTTGCTTCTGCATCCGATTCGGTAAGGATATACTCCAGGTTTATACTTGAGGGTTCTCTAAAGGTATCTTTGTTTTTATCGTAATATTCGGAGATCTCTTTATCGCCAGGCTTGATTTTTTTGGCAAATTCGGCAAACAGGCTGGAAATGTAGTAAATACTCAGTTCTTCATTGGTCTTCAGCCATTCCTGCCGGATTTGACTGTCTTCTATCTTTACCCCATTGGTAACCTGGTCATAAAGTTTGGCCAGGATCAGGTTCTGGCGCAACTGTTCCTCAAAAGCGCGCGGCTGCACCCGAAAAACATAACGCAGGATTTCCACGTAAGTCTTATTGTCAAAAACCGAGTTCCTTTGGAAATAAGGGGTTTTTTGGATGGCGCCAATAACCTCCTGGTCGCTTACGTTTAGCTTGCGTTTTCTTGCTTCATGCAGAAGTATCAGCCTTTCCCAGGCCTGCGCGTCTAAATTCAGGTATTTTTCAACCTTGGGGAAGTTATCCCCGAATTGCATGATCGCAGCTGTTCTTGTCGCATCCAGGGATTTTCTGAATTCAGTATTAGATACGCTTTTACCGAATATTTTTCCGGCAGACGTATTTTCTTCCCGGCTGCGGCTTGAACTGCCAAAGCCCCAAAGGGTAAAGGCAGGGATGATAATTATTGCCAGGCCGATCCAGACTTTTTTCGCGGTTTTCTTGTTGCGTAAGAATTTTAACATTTTTCCTCCCTATTGTATTGCTTAATTATAAAACAAAAGCAGCAGATTGTAAAGCAGTGACGTTTCTCTACTCAATCGGAGAAGTGTCCCCATATAGGGGACACTTCTCCGATTGGCTCCAGAAACGTCCCTGCTTAATGTTAGATTATTTGCATCTTTGCGTCAGTTATAGAAAAAGGGGGGAGATGCATGCCTATAAATAATTGGCCGAAAGAGGACCGGCCCAGGGAAAAATTGTTAAGAAGCGGGGAGCATACCTTAAGCGATTCCGAATTGCTGGCGATTATTTTAAGGACAGGGGTAAAAGGCCAAAGCGCCCTTGATTTAGCAAGAAGGATCTTACGGGAATTTGAAAGTTTCCGCCATATGGGCCAGTTGGATTTGGCTCATTGGGAAAAATTAAAGGGTTTGGGCAACGCGAAAATCTCTCAGATAAAAGCGGTTATTGAAATAGCCAGAAGGTTTAACGAAGAGAAGATAAAGGAAAAACGGCCGAAAATAAAATCATCCGAAGATGTAGCAGGGATACTTATGTCTCGCATGCAGGATCTTAAGAAAGAGGTATTTAAGGTTTTGCTTTTGAACCCGCAAAACAGGGTTATAAACATAGTAGAGATAGGGCAGGGTACGGTAGACCAGGCAAATCCGATAATCAGGGAGATCTTTCAAAAGGCGCTTGAGGATTCCGCTTCATTTATGATTTGTGTACACAACCATCCTTCAGGAAGCCCTCATCCCAGCCCTGAAGACAGGGATTTTACGCAGGCGCTAGTCAAAGCAGGAGAGGTGCTCCTTATAAAATGCCTTGACCATATAATTATAGGTAATGGCAGTTATTTTAGTTTTTGTGATGAGGGGCTTATTAAATGAAGTCCTGGAGTTTCTTTTTGTAGATTGCCGCAAATTCCTTTAACTGCACGGTGTCAATGCGGCGCTGGCCGGATTCTATTTTCGAGATATAGGATTGCGTCCTGCCTAATTTCCTGGCTGCGTCTATCTGCCGCAAGTTTGCCGTTTTACGGGCCTTAACCAAACGGTTTACCAGGTCCTTGTGGGTTTTTGTAAAGATAGTTTTATCCATTGACACCTCAAGTTTGATATGATACACTCTTTTTATGAATATTCCAAAATGGAATATTCATAAAAAGGTAAAAACGCAGATAGTAGGAGACAGAGGTGATTATTAAGAGATCAATATTTTTACTTATCCTTATTTTTGTTTTTTTTAGTTTGTCTTTTGCCGAAGAGTCCATTACTATTACGACTTATTACCCTTCGCCTTACGGAAGCTACAATGAGCTGCAATCTAATAAATTGGCTGTGGGAGATACCAACAGCGATGGCCAGATGACTTTTGTTGATCTGCCGCCTGCTAACGGCCAAATATATGCTGCCAGGAGCGTAATCTTCAAGCCGCAGAGTTCTGTTCCATCTTCTAACGTCAGGGAAGGCGAGGTAGCCTATAATAATGCCGACAATAATCTGTATGTGTATAAAGGCTCAAGCGGAGGATGGCAGGCAGTAGGTGGAGTCATAAGTTATACATATTATTGTTTTAATGGTACTGTGTACGGCACTCCTGTATGCACCAATGCCGGAGGCAACCAGGGATATTGTCCGGCAGGATATACACAGAAACTTGCTCTAGGTGCCTGGGGTGCCTGTTTCAGCGGCTCCAGCGGCATCGGCGACTTTTTGCTCCCGCCCGGAGGCTCTTGCGGCAGCGGTTGCATCACGAAGGTTATTGGCAATGCTTATGTATGCTCCCAGTGATAAATATGGTTAGAATTATCTTTTGCCAGGCCTGTTTTTTCAACAAAATTAACATTGACAAAAGCGGGAAATATGTTATATTTATAACGAATACAGCGTTGTAGCAAAGACATTGAAGTCTTCTGACGGGGATAGCTCCGCAAGAAGACTTTTTGTTTTTAGGACTGAGGCGTCCTTACTCGAACACAGTAAGGGCGTCTTTTCTTTAGTTTAAGGGTTAAAATATGGGGTTTGAAGAGCTGCTTCAGAAGTTATCACCAACAATAAAAAGGATCGCCTACCGGTTAAACGGGCATTACCGGTCGTTTAACCATGATGACCTATACCAGGAGGCAACCATCCACCTTTGGAGCAGCTTCCTGAAAGGCAAGCTTGGCGATAAAACAGACAGCTATATTTTGCAAGGGTGTTATTTCCACCTGAAAAACTATATCCGCAAGGTTAACGAGCGTTCAAATATCATTAGTATTGACGCATCTTTGAATAGTGATGATGAGGCGACCTTCGGGGATATCCTTGGCGGGTATTGGTCTTGCCCTGATTGCCGGGATGAGCTGCATAATAAGTTTTTGGCCCAAAGTATCAGGGATAACGGTTTTAACCCCAGGGAGAAAAGGATGCTTGCATATTTTAGCCAGGGGTTGACTACCAGGGATATAGGCAGGCGTATGGGTATATCCCATGTCAGCGTAGTAAAGATAATGCAAAGGGTCAGGGTTAAATCTAAAAAACACCTGGATAAAATAGATTTTCTTAACACTTAAGGATAAAGAAAATTTAAGTTACCAGTTTCAGTCATTCTTTACTTGTAATAATGTAATGCACATTGGTGTGTAAGTTTTAAACAAAGGCGTTCTAGAGATAGAGCGCCATTTTTTTAATAGACATAGGCGTCTTTTAATGCCGCAAGGGTATTAGAAGACGTTTTTTTAATTTAAGATCAGGTGCTGCGCAATGCTGGATAAAGAGTTAATAAGCAAAATCAGGGTCATCAAGCAGCAAAAAGGCTATACCTTATTTGACCTTTCCAGGATTATTGATGTGCAGGTATCTACGGTTGAAAGGTGGCTTAAGACAGCGCGGATAAATAAGGTTTACGCACGGCTGGTCAAGGAAAAGCTGGGGATAGATTAATCAAGGGGGAGATATTTTGAGGGTATTTTTTTAATTTTATTTTGCACAATTGGCTAACCAGGCCAATATTATTAATCAAGGAGGGTGAAGATGAATTCAGGTGATACAGCGTGGGTGTTAATCTCGTCAGCACTGGTGTTATTGATGACCCCCGGCCTGGCGTTTTTTTACGGGGGGATGGTCAGGCGTAAAAATGTATTAAGCGTCCTGATGCAATGTTTTATTATCATGTGCGTTTTAAGTATCCAGTGGGTCCTGATCGGCTATAGCCTGTCTTTCCATCCGGGAGAAGGTTTCTGGGGAGGGCTGCAATGGTTGGGTTTAAAAGGGGTAGGTTTAGAGCCATACGCGGATTATGCCGGAACGATCCCGCACCAGGCTTTTATGATATTTCAGGCGATGTTTGCCATTATTACCCCGGCTTTAATCATCGGCGCCTTCGCCGAGAGGATGAAGTTTTCCGCGTTCCTGGTTTTTACTCTTCTTTGGGCAACCTTTGTTTATGACCCGCTGTGCCACTGGGTATGGGGGACAGGAGGGTGGTTGAGAAATATAGGGGCATTGGATTTTGCCGGCGGCACGGTTGTGCATATTAATGCCGGTATTGCCGCTTTAGTTACGGCTATAATCCTGGGAAAACGCACTAATTTGGATAAGAATGCTCCCGCTCCGCATAATATGCCTTTTGTTGTTTTAGGTACCGGGCTTTTGTGGTTTGGCTGGTTCGGTTTTAACGCCGGAAGCGCGCTTGCGGCAAACGGATTGGCGGTTAACGCTTTTGTGGTTACTAATACCGCCGCAGCAGCCGCAGGCTTAAGCTGGGCTTTAATTGAATGGATGCGTAACGGCAAACCCACGATCTTTGGCGTTTGTTCCGGAGCGGTTGCCGGCTTAGTCGCCATTACCCCCGCTGCCGGGTTTGTGGGCGTAGTCCCTGCGATTATTATCGGTTTATTGGTCAGCGTAATCTGTTTTATTGCCGTGACCGTGATTAAACCGCTGTTTGGCTATGACGATTCCCTGGATGCCTTCGGCGTGCATTGCGTAGGCGGCATATGGGGCGCTTTGGCAACCGGGTTATTCGCTTCAAAATTGGTTAACCCCGCGGGCGCCGATGGGTTGTTTTTCGGCAATGCCAAACAGTTTTTAATCCAGCTGGCGGCCGTGCTTGTAACTGTAATTTATACGGCAGTAACCACATTTATTATTTACAAATTAGTAAATAAGTTTATTGGTGTCAGGGTTGAGGAGAAAGAAGAGGTTATGGGGCTTGATTTAACGCAGCATCGTGAACGGGCGTATACTATATTAGAATAAAGGCCGCTAGTCATTTGGCATACAGGCAATTTTTAAAAGTCGGAGGAAAAGATGAAGATGGTCATTGCAATTATCCAGCCATACAAATTGGAAGAAGTAAAAGAAGAGCTTTATAAGCAGGAGGTTAATTTAATTACTGTCAGCGAAGTACTGGGCCACGGCCGGCAGAAAGGCATCACGGAAGTCTACCGCGGGACTAAAGAGAGCGGCAATCTTTTGCGAAAGATCCGGCTTGAAATCGCGGTTAATGACAATTTTCTTGAGCCGACGATCAAGGCGATTACCAAGGGCGCTAAGACCGGTGAAACCGGTGACGGCAAGATTTTTGTATTAGATCTAAAAGAGTGCGTGCGCATCCGTACCGAAGAGCGCGGCAGTATTGCCATAGGTTAAAATAAATTTCCTTATTAAAAGAAAGGGGAAATTTAGGTTACCAAAGCCCCGGGTTTATTACTTGTAATAGAAGACAGGGGCGTTCTGGTTATTTTAAGAATGCCTTTTTTATTGTTTTGCATTTGTATAAGATTAAACAGTTCTGGAATAAAAATATAATAAAGGGGGACTTATGAGCATCAGGCAGAAGGTTTTATTCAAGATCAAAAGCATACAGTTGGACAAGCCGGCTTCTTTTAAGAAGGTATCCGGTTATTTCGGCGAGAACACCTTCAGCATGGAGGC
>JAQUOV010000012.1 GCA_028716965.1 Candidatus Omnitrophota bacterium | reverse complement strand
CGCCGAAGCTAGAGAGCAGATACAGGCGGGCCTGGCTAAAGTAAATGGAGAGGTTGAATCACGTATCCGCAGGAAGCTGCGTTCAGGTGATTGCGTGGAGTTTGGCGGTCAAAAGATTGAGATTGTTTAGAAATATGCAAAGACCCTTAGTCTAACCGTTTTGCAAATACCTTTGCTTGAATAACAATATACCCGCGTCTAACCGCTCGCAGATCTTTTCTTAAAATCTGCTCGCAGCCGCGGGTATTAATTCGCGGACGCTTCGCTATAATTTACGTCGCTTGTCAAGCTCGCTCCGTAAATTATCCGCTCATTAACAAAAATCCCCGGGAAGTTGCGCCGGGGTTTCTTGTAGGTGATAGGCCTAATAGCTTTCGCTATCGTTCCTAGCCTCCTTGTTGTATATTCCATCTCTCGTTTCGTTGTAAGTATGCCATATAAATAGCCGCTTTTCAAGTCCTCCCAAAAAAAATCCTAATATTTTTTCTACCCATGAGGCGGAGAATCTGAAATAAAAAAGGGACCTCTACTATTTTTGTAGTATAATAATTTTATGCCGCAAATTACATCTGTCCAATACCTTAAAGGGATCGGCCCAAAGCGGGCAAAAAGCTTTGCCGCAAGAGGGATAAATACCATTGAGGATCTGCTCTATTATTTTCCCCGCCGCTACGAAGACCGCACGAATTTTACCGATATCTCGGGCCTTAAAGAGGGAGAGGTATATACTATAAAAGCCCGGGTTTTAGCCGGAGGCCAGCGTTCCTCCTGGCGCAGGCGCAGATTCAGCATAACCGAAGCCGCCCTTGAGGATGATACAGGCAAGATCAACTGTGTCTGGTTTAACCAGCCATACTTGAAAGAATACCTTAAGCCCGGAGTTTCTTTGATCCTTTACGGTAAAGTTGAGGTCTATAACGGCAGGCTGCAGATGAATAATCCGGAGTATGAATTTATTGATAAGGAGGGTGATGATTCGCTGAATATCGGAAGGATTGTCCCGGTTTATCCCCTGCCTCAAGGGACAAGCCAGCGCAGCATGCGCCGCCTGATCAAGGATTCCCTGAATAAATTCCTGCCTAAACTAAAAGATTACCTTCCCTTTGATCTGCGCAGCCGAAACCACCTGCTTAACCTGGCGCAGAGTCTACTGAATATCCATTTTCCGCTTGATATGCCCATGCAGAAACAGGCTCTTACGCGTTTGAGCTTTGAGGAGTTCTTTATTTTTCAGTTGCCCATCGTATTAAGGAAATTAAAACGAAAAGAAAAAAAAGGGATAAAGCATGTTGTTAACGGCAAGCTAATTGCTGATTTTATCCGCAATTTGCCTTTTAAGTTAACCTTAGCGCAGCAGAAGGTCTTAGAAGAGATAAAGACAGATATGTCCTCCGGGGAAGTTATGCAGCGTCTCTTGCAGGGAGATGTCGGATCAGGCAAGACCGTGGTGGCTACTTTGGCCTGCCTGACAGCCATTCAAAGCGGGTACCAGGCGGCCTTTATGGCTCCGACAGAGATACTTGCCCGTCAGCATTACACAAAGATAAGCTCGCAGCTATCCGCTATAACCTTTTCCGGCCGCAGGCTTCGCGTGGGCCTGCTGACCGGGCAGGATAAGCAAAAGGATAAAATATACCGTGAGCTTAAAGATGGTAAAATAGATCTGATTATTGGCACGCATGCCCTTTTACAGGAAGAGTTGGATTTTAAGGCCTTGAGTTTTATCGTAATTGACGAGCAGCATAAATTCGGCGTAGGACAAAGAGCGCTTCTGCCTAAAAAGGGCAACAACCCCGATGTATTGATTATGACCGCAACCCCCATTCCGCGCACCCTGGCGATTACGCTATATGGAGACCTGGATATATCTGTAATCAATGGACTGCCTGCGGGCAGGATCCCTGTTAAGACATTGCACTTCAGCCAGCAGAGCAGGGAGAAGGGTTTTGCGATCGCCAAACAAGAGCTTAGTTACGGCCGCCAGGCTTATGTAATTTATCCGGTGATCGAAGAGTCCTATGCGTTAGATATTGCCGGGGCGAAAAAGATGTTCGCCGAGTTAAAAGAAGGCCAGTTTAAGGGTTTCCGGGTGGGATTAGTCCACGGGAAGATGAAGACAAAAGAGCAGGAAGAGGTGATGCTTAAATTCAGGAACAAAGAGCTGGATCTTTTGGTCTCAACTACTATCCTTGAGGTAGGCATTGACATCCCTAACGCTACTTGTATGGTTGTTGCTTATGCCGAACGTTTTGGCTTAAGCCAGCTGCACCAGCTGCGCGGCAGGATTGGCAGGGGTAACCTGCAGTCATTTTGTGTGCTTATCTCTGACGCGCAAAGCGAAGAGGCAAGGTTAAGATTACAGGCAATGGTTTCTTCATGCGACGGGTTCCGTATTTCGGAAGAGGATTTAAAGATCAGGGGCCCGGGAGAATTCTTCGGCAGGCGCCAGCACGGCCTGACAGAATTAAAGATCGCCAACCCTTTAACCCAGATGCAATTATTGAAAAAGGCGAGGGAGGAAGCATTAAGGCTTATATCCGGAGATCCCGGATTATCCCTGCGCCAGAATATCCAGCTAAAAGAACGTTTGTTGCAGAGGTTCCCTGAATATGAAAAATTTATGGCAGTCGGCTAAGGCATTTTTAAATAAGGAGCGTTTCCGTATTGTTTTGTTGTTTATATTTGCGCTGGGTTTACTGCTTCGCCTTAATAACCTCTCCGGCCGTTCCTTATGGACTGATGAATTCTTTACCCTTTTTCAGTCAAGCGGCCACGGAGTTGATGTAGTAAAGTTTATAGACGATCTTTCTGAAAAGAAGGCCCCGCCGTTGTTAAAGCCGCGGGATTTCAGGTTCTTCCTTCAGAACGAGCCTGCCAGGAATATTAAAGACGTAACTGAAGGATTGCTGTATACGGATACCCACCCGCCGCTGTATTTTTGGATAATTTATTTTTGGATGAGGCTATTCGGTGACGCTTTATTTGCGTTAAGGTTTTTTTCTGTTTTGATGGGGTTTTTTGCCATATTCCTGGCTTACAGAATAGGAATACGTCTTTTTAACCAACAGGCAGCTGTTTTTTGCGCCTTATTTACTGCCGTAACTGCTTTTAGCGTACGTTATTCCCAGGAGGCGCGCTCTTATAGCTTGATTATGGCAACCGGCTTATTATCTTCGCTTTTCCTGTTGCGGCTGGAAAAAAATAATAAAAATCAGGATGCCTTTTGGTTTTCCGTGTTTACTGCCCTGGGATTATACATACACTATTTTTACGCCTTTCTAGCTATCGGGCATTTTATCTATTTCAACGTTGCTCATATGAGGGAAAGCGCGAAGATCAGAAGATTCTATTTAGCTGTTTTAGGGTCATTATTGTTATTCTCTCCCTGGCTTATGCTGGTGGTTATGAAAGGCTATAATTTCCGCAACACGGAGTGGATATTCGGTTATCCCGGGATAATCAATAAAATAGGCAGCATATTTACAGGGATAAGCCGTTATATCCTTATATTTGACAATCCCGGTTCACTGCCGCGGATTTCCTTGCTGACAGGCATAGCTTCTTTTATTTATCTGGCTATTTATGGAGTAAGTGAGATTGTTGTTAAATACCGCAGGCAGTTTTGGTTCTGTTTAAGCATTTTTGTCGTGCCTTTATCGGCGATGTTATTTCTGGATATTGTTCAGCATGGGGCCCTCCTTAGACAGGAGCGTTTTTGGATATTTTCCTTTTTAGGCTTTATTCCCCTGGCAGGGTATTCCTTAAGCTTGGGGTTTTCCCGGAATAAAAAAGTTACAAGCTTGCTTATTTTATTGATGCTGGTATCCTCATTCCTGGTAAGCAAGGTGCAATTTGGGCCTGCGCCGAAGAGTATTTGCCGTTGGATAAACAAGGAGGCTAAAGGGAGGGCATCGGCGGTAGTTGCCTGCAATATGAGAGGAGTATTATTCGCCCAGTCTTATTATCTGGACAATGATATATACCTATTGCCGGTTTCAGACAGCCGGCAGTTAACCGATACAGTTAAGATCGCCTCTATTTTATTTGACCAGGTATTCATTGTCCGGCACTATCACCGCACGGACAGCTCTTTAATAAACGAGCTTTTTATGGAAACCGCTGATATTGGCGGGGACTTCAGGCCGGAGGAGACAGTGAGTATGGATGATATTTCTTCCCGGCGGTTCATAAAACACGCTTTATAGCGGAGAATATTAATGGAGATATTATGCGTATAACCACAGGAAAATACCGTAACCGCAAATTATTTATGCCCAGAGGCATCCGGCCTACCCAGGATAAGGTGCGTAAGGCGCTCTTTGATATCCTGGGAGATGTGGAGGGATTGTCATTCCTTGAGCTTTACGCCGGTTCCGGAGCAGTGGGGTTTGAGGCTCTTTCCCGGGGCATAAGGGAGTTGACGATGGTTGAATATAACCACGATTCTGTTTTAGCCATAAAGAGGAACATCTCTTTGCTTAAGGCTCCTGCCTGCAACCTTTACTGCCTGGACGCGGAGAAGGCAATCAAACTGTTATCCCGCGACAAAAAGAATTTTGATATTATATTCCTGGATCCCCCTTATCATGAGGGGATGGCAAAAAAAATCTTGCATACCCTGGAGGGTTATGATATATTAGCGCCCAATGGTTTAATAATCGCGCAGCACCCCAAATCGGAATTGCTGCCTAAATCCAGCCCAATTTTTAATTTGATTAAAGAAGCCAAGTACGGGGACACCTGGCTTTCTATTTTCAGGAAGAAAGGTTAAGGATGTGCCAGGTTGCTTTATACCCGGGGACGTTTGACCCGGTAACTAACGGCCATATTGATTTGATTTCCCGCGCTCACGAGATCTTCCATGATGTAATCGTGGCGGTCGCACATAATCCGCATAAAAAACCTGTTTTCAGCGTGGCGGAAAGAGTGGCTATGCTTAAAAAAGCCACCTCCGGCATGGACGGAGTAAGCGTTACGCATTTTGACGGGTTGGTCGTGGATTTTGCCCATAAAATGAAGGCAAAGGTCCTGGTGCGCGGGGTGCGTATGCTTTCGGATTTTGAATACGAATTCCAGATGGCCTTAACTAACCGTAAGCTGTCCAGCGATATTGAAACGATTTTTCTTATGCCGCATGAGTCTTACAGTTACCTTTCGGCAAGGTTAATCAAGGAAGGGGCTGTGCTTGGGGCTGACCTTTCAAGTTTTGTCCCGGATTTTGTGGCCAGGGCCTTGCGGAATAAATTGCGCAGAAGAAGGTGAAGATATTTATCAATCAGGTCCCTTCAGAGGGGCTTTTGTTGGAAGAAGAGATTAAACCGGCAGAGCTTGATCTTGAGACTGAACTGATAAAGTTCCGTTCCAATCTGGAAGTAAAAGCGCGTGCCTGCCGGGCGATTAACGCCCTTATCGTAGAATTGGATATGCGCGCGGTCCTTTCCGCGGGTTGTTCCCGCTGCCTTGAGGAGTTTGAGTGGGGCTTAAATAAGAAAGCGCAGCTTAGTTATTCCATTGACAGCAGCGATACTTTTATTGATTTAAACCCCGATATAAGAGAAGAAGTGATGTTGGATTATCCGATCAAGCCTTTATGCAGCTTAAGCTGCAGGGGGCTTTGTGTAAAATGCGGTAAAAACAAAAACGAAGGAGGATGTAACTGTGGCTCTACCTAAAAGGAAACATTCGGCACAGCGCGGCCGGAAACGCCGTACGCACTGGAAGATCAAGAAAACTAATTTAGTCCCTTGTCCGCAATGCAAGCAGCTAAAGCTTTCTCATCATGTCTGCCTGGTCTGCGGTTATTATGACGGCCGTCAAGTCGTCGAAATCAAAGTTAAAGAAAAAAAGAAGAAAAAATAGCTTTGCGAAATTGAACACCTTTAAGTTTTTATTTAGTGAAATCCTTGCGCGAAGCGCAAGGGCCTGTCAAGTTCCAGGAGACAGGGTAAGCGCCTTAAGTTTTTAGGAGATAAAAGCATGAAAATAGTTGTTGATGCTATGGGTGGAGATCATGCCCCGGGTGTAGTTATTGACGGCAGCCTTTTGGCGGTGAAAGAATATGACGTGGATGTTGTCCTGGTAGGGGACCAGCCTAAGATCGAGGCTCTTCTAAGTAAAGCCAAATATACCGGCAGCAGGATCAGTGTGCAGCATGCCTCCGAGGTAATTGAGATGTGCGAGCCTGCGGCAACCAGCATCAGAAGGAAAAGAAATTCTTCCATTGTTCTGGGTATTAACCTGGTAAAGGAAGGCAAGGCCGATGCCTTTGTAAGCGCCGGGAATACCGGAGCCGTGGTTTGCGCCGGGACTTTAGGGTTGGGGCTTCTTACGGGTATTGAACGGCCGGGGATCGGTATTGTTACGCCTACCCTAAAAGGGAATTCCCTGATTATTGATGTCGGCGCCAACATTGACCCCAAGCCTACCCAGCTGCTGCAATACGGGATCATGGCTGATGCTTATTGCAAGAATATTTTAAATAAACCTAACCCTGCGGTAGGCTTGTTAAATATAGGGGAAGAGGAGAAGAAGGGCACGGAGTTTATCAGGGAGGCTTATGAATTGCTGGAAAAGAGCAAGCTTAATTTTATCGGTAACGTGGAGGGCAAGGACCTTTTTACCGGTAAATGCGATATTATTGTCTGCGACGGTTTTGTGGGAAATGTGGCTTTAAAGGTCTCAGAAAGCGCCGCGGAGGCAATGCAGACATTCCTGAAGCGGCATCTTCTAGGCAGTATCTGGGGCAAAGTCGGCTTGGTATTTATGATGCCCAGCCTTAAACATTTTAAGAAAGAGATTGATTATGCCGAGTATGGCGGCGCGCTTTTATTGGGAGTAAACGGCGTGGTGATTATCGGGCATGGCCGTTCCAATAAGAGGGCGATAAAAAATGCCATCAGGGTGGCCAAGGAAGAGATTGAGCGCCAGGTCAACGCGAAAATACTTGAGGCTATAGGATAGGGAGGTTGGTTTGAAAAAAGTAGGAATTATCGGGGTAGGCGAATACCTGCCGGAAAGAATATTGACTAATGCCGATCTTGAAAAGATGGTTGATACCTCTGATGAGTGGATTACTACGCGCACCGGTATAAAAGAAAGGCATCTGGCAGCCAAGGGCGAAGCTGCGTCAGGCCTGGCTTTTAAGGCCGCGGAGCAGGCTTTAAAGGACGCCAAGCTTGCTCCCGAGGATTTGGACCTTATCGTGGTAGCCACGATTACCGGAGATATGCCTTTCCCTTCGGTAGCTGCTATTTTGCAAGATAAACTTGGCGCTAAGAAAGCCGCTTGTTTTGATATCTCCGCTGCCTGCGCTGGTTTTGTATATGCGGTCTCCGTAGCCCAGCAGTTCCTCGCCTGCTCTACCTATAAAAAGGCGCTGGTAATTGGAGTTGAGGTCTTGTCTTCTGTTACGGATTGGCAGGACCGCAATACCTGTGTTTTGTTTGGTGACGGCGCCGGGGCAGTAGTCTTGTCGGAAGTAAAAGGCAGGGGGATCATCTCTACTTATCTGGGCTGCGACGGCTCAAGGGTGGGGATTTTAAATATGCCTGCCGGAGGTTCAGCCAACCCGGCAACTACCGAGACCGTCAGGAACCGCCAGCATTTCATAAAAATGCAGGGTAATGAATTGTTCAAAATCGCGGTTAATACCATGACTAAAGCCGCCGAGACCGTCCTGAAACAGGCGGGTATGACTTTTGCCGATGTGGACTTGATTATCCCTCATCAGGCAAACGCGCGTATCATTATGGCTGTGGCGAAGAAATTAGGTATCCCCGAAGACAGGGTTTACCTGAATATAGAGAGATGCGGGAATATGTCCAGCGCTTCCACGGTTACTGCGCTTTGTGAGGCAGTACAGGAGGGCAGGGTTAAAAAAGGGGATATTATCCTTTTGGACGCATTCGGAGCGGGTTTAGTCTGGGGAGCCTGTGTCATAGAATGGTAGCTTTTCTTTTTTCCGGCCAGGGCAGCCAATATGTGGGCATGGGAAAAGATCTGTATGAGTCTTTTCCCGAGGCACGTAAGGTATTTGACCGGGCAGAAGAGCTGTTGGGTTTTGAGTTAAAGAGGATTTGTTTCAACGGGCCTGAAGATACACTCAAGTCAACCAATGTTTCTCAGCCGGCGATTGTAACAGCCAGTATCGCGGCTTTTGAGGTTTTTAAAACCAAATCAAATCTTGCCCCTTCTTTTGCCGCGGGCTTAAGTTTGGGGGAATATTCCGCTTTAATTGCCGCAGGGGCGTTAACTTTTGATGCCGGTATCCGTTTAATACATAAAAGAGGCCAATTGATGGAAGAGGCCTCCAGAAAACATCCCGGCAAGATGGCCGCTGTTCTGGATTTAGAGGTAGAAACATTAAGGGATATCTGTATGCAATCCGGAGCTGAGATTGCCAACCTGAACTGCCCGGGACAGGTAGTGATTACCGGAAAAGCGGAAGCAGTTGACCAGGCTATGGAGCTTTGCAGCCAGGCAGGGGCAAAAAGAGTGATCCCGCTTGAGGTCAGCGGAGGCTTTCATTCTTCTCTTATGTCTGAAGCTTCGGTAGAATTAAAGTTTACTTTGGATAATATATCAATCTCTGAACCTAAGATCCCCGTGGTCAGCAATTATACCGCGCAGCCGCAATATAGAATCAGCCAGATAATAGAAAACCTTACTAATCAGATAAGGGGTTCGGTAAGATGGGAAGAATCAATGAGATTTATTTTATCGGAAGGGGTGACTGATTTCTACGAATTTGGCCCGGGAAAAGTTTTAAAGGGCCTGCTGCGCCGCATTGACAGTAATGCGCAGGTTATAAATATAGAAAAGGCCGTTGATATTGAACAGCTGGCTAACACCCGGCCTTAAAGGAAGTGGCCGGTGTACCCCCGTGGGTAAGGAGGATAAAATGAGGTTAAAAGATAAAGTAGCTCTAGTGACGGGTGGAGCAAGGGGTATAGGGCAGGCAATTGCCATGACTTTTGCCAGAGAGGGCGCGGATATTGTTGTGGCGGATGTCAACCTGGAGATTGCCCAGAAAACCAGCCTTGAAATTGAGGGTTTAGGCCGTAAGGCATTGGCTTTAGATATGGATGTGACTAATTACGAGAAAGTGGAAGAAGGCATAAATAAAATTCTTGACAAAATGGGAAAGGTTGATATATTAGTTAACAACGCCGGGATTACTAAGGATAATCTTTTGCTTAGAATGTCCCAGGCAGACTGGGATGCGGTGATTAATGTCAATCTTAAGGGGACATTTAACTGCATCAAGGCGGTATCCAGGCCGATGATAAAACAGAGGAGCGGACGCATCATCAGTATCGCTTCCATAATCGGTTTAATGGGTAACCCCGGTCAGGCAAATTATGCCGCTTCAAAAGCGGGGATAATCGCTCTTACAAAAACAGTAGCTAAGGAGTTGGCCAGCCGCAATATTAACGCGAATGCTGTCGCTCCCGGGTTCATCCAGACAGAGATGACTGCCAAGCTGCCCGAGGATATAAAGAAGAAGATGCTGGAGGCTATCCCTTTAGCTAAACTGGGTACGCCTCAGGATGTGGCGAATACCTGTTTGTTCCTGGCATCGGATGAGTCAAGTTATATTACGGGGCAGGTAATTACGATTGACGGCGGTATGGTCATGGCTTAAAGTTATATGACACCCCGCGCTAATGGCATCTAACGCTAATAAGGATGCCGGTGTGTGCAAGGCTGGCGCAAAGTGCGCGGGTGTGTGTTTCTACACAAGGAGGAAAAAAGAATGGCAGTACAAGAGAAAGTAAAGTCTATCATAGCGGAACAGTTAGGCGTAAAGCCCGAAGAGGTAACCCCCGAGGCATCATTCGTTGATGACTTAGGCGCGGATTCACTTGATACTGTAGAGCTGGTTATGGCCTTAGAAGAGGAATTTGGCATTGAAATTCCCGATGAAGACGCGGAGAAGATCGCTACTGTTGGCGACGCCATCAAATATATTGATGAGAAAAGCGCCAAATAATAATTTTATATAGCATCAGACAAACAATTTACCCCGCATTTTAGCTATGGCGGGGTAAATTTTGTTAGAATAATTATGAAAAAAAGAGTGGTAATTACAGGCTTAGGCGTAATTACGCCGGTAGGCAATGACCTGTCCAGCTTTTGGCAGTCTTTGAAAGACGGGAAAAGCGGGGTAGGTCCAACCACCAGCTTTGACGCCACAGATTTTGACTCCCGTATCTCCGCGGAGGTGAAGAATTTTGATCCTACTTCTTACGGTATCTCCCTTAAAGATGTCAAAAGGACGGCGAAGTTTGTGCAGTTTGCCATAGCCGCTGCCAAACAGGCAATGGCATCTTCCGGATTGGACTTAGATAAAGAGGACAGGAGCCGCCTGGGAGTAATCATCGGTTCAGGTATCGGCAGCCTGCACACTATTGAGGAAGAACACAAAATTTTACTGAACAAGGGGCCTTCAAGGTTGTCGCCTTTTCTTATCCCCATGCTTATTGTGAATGAGGCAAGCGGGATGGTGGCTATTATCCATGGGTTAAAAGGCCCGAACTCCTGCGTTGCCACTGCCTGCGCTTCGGGTTCGCATGCCATAGGCGAGGCCTATAGGACGATACTTTATGGAGACGCCGATGTAATGCTTACCGGAGGCACGGAAAGCTGTATTGTGCCTACCGCGGTGGGCGGTTTTTGCGCTTTAAGGGCGCTTTCTACAAGCAATGATACCCCGCAGAAAGCCAGCCGGCCGTTTGACCGCGACCGCAATGGCTTTGTAATGGCTGAAGGGTGCGGCCTGGTTGTTTTGGAGGCCCTTGAGCATGCGCAAAAAAGAAACGCTAATATTATCGCTGAAATTACCGGCTTTGGCATGAGTTGCGATGCTTATCATATAACCGCGCCTGATCCTGACGGCTCCGGGGCTGCCCAGGCGATGATTATGGCGTTAAAAGACGCGCGCATGAATCCCGAAGAGATGACCTATATAAACGCGCATGGTACATCAACTAAGCTCAATGACAAGATTGAGACTTTATCTATGAAAAAGGCTTTTGGCCAGCATAGTAAGAAGGTAATGGTATCTTCCACAAAATCAGTAACCGGCCATCTTTTGGGGGCGGCAGGCGGGGTTGAGTTTGTGGCCTGTTGCCTGGCGATTAAAGATGGGGTTATTCCTCCTACTATTAACTACGAACATCCTGACCCGGAGTGCGATTTGGATTATGTGCCTAATACAGCGCGCAAAGCCAGTGTTGAGGCCTGCATGTCTAATTCTTTAGGGTTCGGCGGGCACAACGCCTCTCTCATAGTTAAGAAATTTAAGTAATAACATATATCCTCGCAGCTAAACATTCATTTAATATGGCTTATACAATAGCAGAGAAAATTTTGTTAAAACACTGTGTTCAGAAGACCATTAAGCCCGGAGAGTTTATCGAGGCCAAAGTTGATGTTGCTTTGGCTAACGATATTACCGCGCCTTTGGCTATTTCAGAATTCAGGAGATCCGGTTTTAAGAAAGTTTTCAACAAAAATAAAATTGTGTTAGTCCCGGACCATTTTGCACCGGCTAAAGATTTAAAAAGCGCCAATCAATGTAAGGTCCTGGCTGATTTTGCCAAAGAACAGGGGATAAAGAATTATTTTGAGGTTGGATGCATGGGGATTGAGCATGCCTTGCTTCCTGAAAAAGGGATTGTTATGCCCGGGGATTTAATTATCGGCGCCGATTCCCACACCTGCACATATGGCGCCTTGGGGGCTTATGCCACCGGCATGGGCTCAACTGATCTGGCGCGCGCTTATATTGACGGTAAATGCTGGCTAAAGGTTGCGCCATCCATAAAATTCATATATAAAGGTAAATTGAAAAAATGGGTGACAGGCAAAGACCTTATCCTTTATACTATAGGCCAGATTGGCGTAGATGGCGCTCTGTATAAGGTAATGGAGTTTAGCGGACCGGTCATTAGAAAATTAGGTATGGATGACAGGTTCTCTATGTGTAATATGGCTATTGAAGCCGGGGCAAGGACGGGATTAATTGAGCCGGATGAGAAAACCAGGAAATATGTCGCGGGATTTAAGCGCAAACCCAAATTTTATTGTTCTGACAAAGACGCTCATTATGAAAAAATATACGAGTGGGATATCTCCAGGCTTCAACCGCAGGTGGCTTGCCCGCATCTGCCCAGTAATGTCAAGCCGGTAAGCAGCCTGAAAAAAATAAAGATTGACCAGTCGGTTATCGGCTCATGCACTAACGGCAGGATATCGGATTTGCGTATCGCCGCCTCTTTGCTTAAGGGCAAGAAAGTGGCCAAGGGGGTTAAGCTGATTGTTTTTCCGGCGACGCAAAAGATTTACCTGCAGGCGGTAAAAGAGGGGCTGGCGGAGATTTTTGTTAAGGCCGGAGGCATATTCTCAACCCCGACCTGCGGGCCCTGCTTAGGCGGGCATATGGGTATTCTGGCTGACGGGGAAGTAGCTATTGCCACAACGAACAGGAATTTCCTGGGGAGGATGGGCAGCCCCAAATCATTTGTCTATCTTTCTAACCCGGCGGTGGCCGCGGCTTCGGCAATCAGCGGCAAGATCACCCATCCCTAACCAGGGACGTTTCTTGATCCAATCGCAAGAACTGTCCCCAAGGAGCAATAAGTGATTATTAAGGGCAAGGTTCATAAATTCAGTGATGACATAAATACCGATGATATTATTGCGGCTAAATACCTGGTTTCTACTGACGCCAGGGAGCTGGGGAAGCATTGCATGGAAACGATCAGGCCTGATTTTACCCAGGCGGTCAGCCCGGGAGATATAATTGTTGCCGGCAATAATTTTGGTTGCGGCTCAAGCCGGGAGCATGCGCCTTTAGCGATCAAGGGCTGCGGTATTTCAGCGGTGATTGCCAAAAGCTTTGCGGCTATCTTCTTCAGGAATGCCATAAATATAGGCTTGCCGTTTTTGGAGTCCGGGGATGTGGATAAGATTAATGATGGCGACACCATTGAGATAGATTTGACAACAGGCGCAATTAATAATATAACACAGAGTAAGCAATATAAAACGCAGGCCTTCCCGGAATTTTTGCAGCAGATAGTGGAGAGCGGGGGCCTGATTAATTGGGTAAGGAAACAAAAAGTAAGTTGATAGGCGAGGATGCTTGCGCTTTGCGCAAGTATTTCGCTGAGTAAAAGATTAAGGAGTTCAAATGTATAAAATAGCGGTAATACCCGGAGACGGAACCGGCCCGGAAGTAGTCAATGAAGGCTTAAAGGTTTTAGCGCAAGCCGGAAGAAAATTTGGTTTTAAGTACGAAACCAAATCTTTTGATTTCAGCGGCCAAAGGTATTTAAAAACCGGCAAGCTGGTTGATGACAGTGATGTTGAGGAATTGAAAAAATACAACGCAATTTATCTCGGAGCTGTAGGTGACCCCGAGGTAAAACCCGGGATTATTGAGACGGGAGTATTGCTTAAACTAAGGTTTGCTCTTGACCAGTATATTAACCTGCGGCCGGTTAAGCTTTACAACTCTGCGTATTGCCCTTTAAAAGATAAAAGGCCGGAGGATGTTGATTTTGTAGTTGTGCGCGAAAATTCCGAAGGTTTGTATAAAGGTATGGGAGAGTTTAAAGACAAAGGTGCTAAAAACGAAGTGGCAATCCAAATATCCTATAATACTCGTAAAGGTGTGGAACGCTGCATCCGTTATGCTTTTGAATATACACGCAAGCGTAACAGGAAGAAGAAGCTTACCCTTTGCGGTAAAACTAATGTTTTAACATTTGCCTGGGACCTTTGGCAGCGTACATTTAATGAGGTAGCCAAGGAGTACCCCGACGTAACTACCGATTATGCCCACGTTGATGCTACGACTATGTGGTTTGTAAAGAATCCGGAATGGTTTGACGTAATCGTCACGGATAATATGTTCGGCGATATCATCACGGATTTAGGGGCAATGATCCAGGGGGGAATGGGTATTGCCGCAGGCGGTAATATCAATCCGCAAGGCGTATCCATGTTTGAGCCGATCGGAGGAAGCGCCCCGAAATATACCGGAAAGAATGTGATCAATCCATTGGCTGCAATTTGCGCCCTCGGTATGTTGCTTGAGAACCTGGGTGAGGCGGAAGCTGCCAAAGCCGTTGAGCAGGCGGTAATCGGTATTGCAAACAATAATTTAAAATCTCTGGCTGCCGGTAAAATGGGTTACTCTACTACCCAGGTCGGGGATTTAGTAGTTAAAAACTTATAATTTTAGCGGTGTTGCCAAGACTTGTTCTCGCAGCACCGCTTGCTCGCCCCAGCGTGGCTCGCTGCGCTTCGGCAAAAATTTCGCTCTGCCAAAGATATATTACGGGCAACCGTGCCCGCTCAATTTTTGAGATGCTGCTCAAATCAAGTCTTGGCATCCGCTAAAATAAAAGTTTTAACAGAGGAGTAATGTAATGAAAAAGTATAATGTGGCGGTTGTTGGTGTCGGAGTGGTGGGGGTTGAGATGCTGCGGGTTTTAAAGCAGCGCAACTTCCCGGTGAACAAATTAAAGGTCTTCGCGCGTTCAGCCAGGGATATTAATGTTGATGGAGAAGTTTATTCCGTTGAGCCGATTTCTCCCGATGGTTTTTGCGGTATGAATATCGCTTTGTTTGCCGGAACTGAAGGTGAAAAAGGGGCAGCATTAACTTATGCCTGCGAAGCGGTCAAAAGAGGGGCGGTGGTTATTGATAACGGAGCGGATTTCCGTATGGACCCCAAAGTACCGTTGGTAGTGCCGGAGGTAAATGCCGCGGATGTCAAGAAACATAAAGGGATCATCGCAAACCCGAATTGCTCCACCATCCAGATGGTTGTGGCGCTTAACCCGATACATAAAAGATTCCGTATTAAAAGGATTATTGTTACCACTTTGCAGGCAGCAAGCGGAGCGGGTAAAGCCGCTGTGGAACAGTTGAATAATGAGACTGCCAGGATTGTCCAAAACGGGTTTAACAGCTTGCAGGCTGATGGCGTAAATAAATCCATGCCGCAGCAGTTGGCTTATAATTGTTTTCCGCATATCGGAACTTTTGTTGAAGGAGGTTATACCAACGAAGAGTGGAAGCTGGTTAAGGAAGCCCATAAGATTATGCATGCACCAAAAATTAAGATTTCGGCCACCACCGTCCGCGTGCCTGTAAGGACAGGCCACTCGGAATCAATCTATATTGAAACCGAAAAGGCGGTTACTCCTGATGAAGCAAGAAAAGTTATTGCTAAATCCGCGGGTGTAATTGTTATTGATGAACCCAAGGACAACCTTTATCCTATGCCAAAAGACGCGGAAGGCAAAGATGAAACATTTGTCGGCCGTATCCGTCAGGATGCCTTTAACAAAAAAGGCTTATGGCTGTGGGTCGTAGCGGATAACCTGCGCAAGGGCGCAGCTACTAATGCCGTGCAAATAGCCGAATGTCTAATTTCAAACTTGAGATAGAATACGACGGCACGCGCTACCACGGCTGGCAGGTACAAAACGGCGTAAAGGCAAGCGCCCTGTACAATCCCAGAAAGACAATCCAATATGTTTTAGAGCGGGTGCTTAGAAGGGTCCTGCAGGAAGAGATTAAACTTACCGTCGCAGGGCGCACGGATTCAGGGGTGCATGCTTTTGCCCAGGTAGCTAATTTTAAAAGTTCCTCTACTATGCCTTTAAGAAGGCTGCGCTGGGCATTGAATTGTTTACTACCCGAAGATATCAAGATAACCCGGATAACTCATGCCGAGGCGGGTTTTAACAGCCGTTTTTCCGCCAAATCCAAGCTTTACCGTTACACAATCTTAAACCGTAAATATTCTTCGCCTCTTTTGTCCGGCCGGGTGTATTTTTTCCATCATCCTTTGGATGTAAGGTTGATGCGCAGCGAAGCGAAAGTGCTTTTAGGCAGGCATAACTTTAAATCTTTTCAGGCATCTGAGCTAAGGCAGAGGAACCCTCTGCGCACTATAAAGCGCATCAGGATCAGTAAAGATAAACACATGGTGAATATTGATATAGAGGCGGATAGTTTCCTATATAACATGGTGAGGAATATCGCAGGTACCTTATTGGAGATCGGAAGAGGAAGGTTCCCCAGGGGCAGCATGCGAAAGATCCTGAGATCGCGCAACCGCAAGCTTGCCGGACCGGTACTACCGGCAAAAGGGTTATGTTTGGTCAAGGTAAAGTATTAAAAAAAGATTTGACTTTGTTTATTATTCTGTTATAATCAATTTTCTATGAAAAAGACCTATACAGCAAGAACGGAAGATATTAAAAGAAAGTGGTATATTGTTGACGCCAAGGGCAAGATTCTAGGAAGGTTGGCCGCCAAAGTTGCCGCTATTTTAAGAGGCAAACATAAGCCTATTTTTACCCCGCATCTTGATACAGGTGACGGAGTAATTGTGCTTAATGCCGCTTTGATCAAGGTTACCGGCAGGAAGCTTAAACAAAAGACTTACAGCAGGTATTCCGGCTACCCCGGAGGCCAGCGTGAGATAGTTTTAGAGAAGCTTTTAGCCAAGAATCCTACTACGGTCATACACTTGGCAGTAGAAAGGATGCTTCCTATCGGGCCGTTAGGCAGGGATTTAATCAAGAAATTAAGGGTTTATAAGGATGATAAGCATAAATTGACCGGGTTAAAACCGGTTGTTTTGGAGGTTTAATCATAAATGACCGAATCAACTAAATATATAGCGTTGGGCAGGCGCAAGGAATCAAGCGCCAGGGTGCGTATGGAGGCAGGTAATGGCCAAATTACAATTAACGGCCGTGCCTTTGATAAATATTTCCTGCGCGAAACCGACCGGATTATTGCCAAGCAGCCTTTGGCGCTTACCGATACTGCCGCTAAATTTAATATCGCCGCCAGGCTTAACGGCGGTGGATTAACCGGCCAGGCAGGAGCATTGCGTTTAGGTATCTCCAGGGCGCTGTTAATGGCGGACCCAAGCTTTAAAGAGATATTCCGCAAGAACGGATATTTAACGCGTGATCCACGCATGAAGGAGCGCAAGAAATACGGCTTGAAGGGCGCGCGTAAGCGCTTCCAGTGGACTAAGAGGTAGGAGGAGTAAGGTCCTTTTATATAAAAATAATTTTCGCAAACGATCCCGCTTCCAAAGCGGGATTTTTTGTTTATAACTACACTTACGCGGGTCCTGTCGAGGCTTGCCTCTCGCATCACCGCTTGCTCGTCCCAGCGTGGCGAGCTTCGCTTCGGCAAAATTTTCGCTCCCCGCCTTCGGCGGGACCTTGCCCGCTCCCCTGCCCTTGGCAGGGTTTTGAGATAATGCTCGAGTCCAAGCCTCGTCACCCGCTAATAGTATTATTAACAAAGATTTCCAGCTTTTGCTTAAGGCACAATTAGAAGATTTTTGGCATCGCTATCATAGATATGTGTGCAAAGCTTTACGGCGAGTGCAGGCAACACCTGATGCGTAAGGAACATTGCGCTGTCGAAACGAGCCGTAAACCGCAGCACACGGCGAAAATCTTCCGTGCCGTAGCAAAAGACGGAAAGCTTATGAATTTAATATGTTATTAACGGGACCCGTTATAGCTATATTTTGGTTCCGACGAGAAAAATCCTTGACGGAGGAATGATTTTATTCTAATATGTGTTAACTATGTGCTTGCCACTTTAGGGATAGTAAAACTATAGCGGGTAAGGAGAATGAATGGTTATTAATGTAGGGATTATCGGCGCAACCGGGCATACGGGGGAGGTCTTGATTGAGCTATTGCTTAATCATCCCAATGTCAGGATTGCGCATCTTTTTAACTCCGGCAAGAGCGGTCAGGGCCCTCAGGTTATCTCCGACGTATTCCCGAAATTTAAGCATCGGCTGGAACTTGTTTGCACAAAGCCAGACTGGCTTAAAATCAAAAAGGACTGTGACCTGGTTTTTCTGGCTTTGCCGCATACTGTTTCCATGAAATTTGTGCCTAAGCTCCTGAGCTTGGGCAAAAAAGTCATAGACTTAAGCGCGGACTACCGGCTGGTTAACCCGTCGGTATATGAAAAATATTACAAAGTAACCCATACGGATAAGGTCAACTTAAGAGGCGCTGTTTACGGCTTGCCTGAACTTTACCGGGGAAAGATTAAATCCGCAAAGCTTTTGGCCAATCCTGGATGTTATCCTACCTCCATAATTTTAGGCCTGGCGCCGTTGATTGCGTTAAACTTAGTGGATATAAGCTCAATAATCATTGATGCTAAGTCCGGCGTAAGCGGCGCGGGTA
Source organism: Candidatus Omnitrophota bacterium (assembly GCA_028716965.1). Lineage (GTDB taxonomy): Bacteria > Omnitrophota > Gorgyraeia > Gygaellales > Profunditerraquicolaceae > UBA6249. Next base: position 28,816 of record JAQUOV010000012.1, on the reverse strand, counting down.
AGAAATTGGAAAAAGATCTTTTATTTTCCGAGATCCAGGGTGATTTCCGGGCTTACAAAGTAAACACGCATCAGCATTCCCCGGAGATAAACCAGGTGCTTTCAAAACTTTCCGGCAAGAAGGTAGATGTGGTGTTTGTCCCGCACCTGTTGCCCATTGAAAGGGGGATCCTTTCGACTATCTACCTTAAAAAGGCCACCGGGGCTAAGCTTAAGGCCAAAAGTATTGCGGATCTATTTAAAAAGTTTTACAAAGATGAGCCTTTTATCCGCATAAAACCGGATGGTGTTTTTCCTAGGATCAAAGATGTGGCAAAGACTAATTTCTGCGATATCGGAGTTAAAGATTTTGGCCGGACGGTTATTGTCATCAGCGCTATCGATAACTTGCTTAAAGGCGCTTCAGCTCAAGCAGTGCAGAATATGAACATTATGTATAAGCTTCCGGAGAGTGCGGGATTATTATGAATCCCGCACCTTTTAAATATTCAACTATTAAAGGCATGCGGGATGATAAATTAAATGAACGAAAAGGTGCGGATGAAAATATATAAAAAAGCGATTTTACCCACAGGGTTTAAAGCAAACGGCCTTGCCTGCGGCTTAAAGAAAAACGCAAAGCTGGATTTAGCTTTAATATATTCCAAGCCCGCGGCTTTAGCCTGCGCGAAGTTCACTACTAACAGTATTATTGCCGCTCCGCTTATAGTTTCTAAAAAACACCTTAAATCAGCGAAAAAGATCAGTGCCGTAGTAATTAACAGCGGCAACGCGAATTGTTACACGGGACAGGCGGGGATTAAAGACGCGGAATTAACAGCTGAATATACCGCGCGGGAATTAGGGGTTGCAAAGAACAGCGTGTTGGTAAATTCAACAGGGATTATCGGAAAGAGGCTTGATATAAACAAGATTAAAAAAGGGATCCCGGAGTTAGTTTCCGGATTGTCGTCTTCAGGTATTCATAAGGCTGAAAAAGCGATTATGACTACGGATACCTTGGTTAAAGAGGTAAGCATAAGCTTGAAAATCGGCTATAAATTAGTAAATATTTGCGGCATCGCCAAAGGCGCCGGGATGATTGCTCCGGATATGGCGACGATGCTTTGTTTTATTATGACCGATGCCGACATTACTAAGCAGGCTTTGGATAGGGCCTTAAGCGTTGCCGTAGATAAATCCTTTAACTGTATTTCTGTTGACGGCTGTATGAGCACTAATGATACGGTCCTGGTCTTAGCAAATGCCGCTGCCGGGAATAAAGTCATCTCTGAAGGCAAAGGTTTAGAGGATTTTTCAAAGGCGTTAGAGTATGTTTGTCTGGATCTGGCCAAGTTGGTGGTAAAGGATGCTGAAGGCTCAACCAAGTTCATTCAGGTTGATGTTTGCCAGGCCAGGAATTATCAGGAGGCAAGAAAAGTAGCCTTAAATATCGCAAACTCCGCGCTTTTTAAGACCGCTGTTTTTGGCGAAAATCCGAACTTTGGCCGGGTAGCTGCGGCTGCCGGCTCTTGCGGGGTTAAGATTAAAGAAGAACAGCTAAAAATAAGGTTAGGTCCTTTAAAACGAAAACAGGTGAAAGTAACGGTTAGTTTATCACGGGGCAAAGCCGGCGCTACCGTTTATACGTCGGATCTGAGCCCGGAGTATATAAAAATAAACGCGCAGTACAACTAGAAAGGCACAATGGAAGAGGCTATCAGGAAAGCGGATGTTTTGATTGAAGCATTACCTTACATAAAGAAGTTTCATAAAAAAGTAATAGTTATTAAGTACGGCGGAAGCATTATGAGCGATACGAAGATCCGTAACGGGGTATTGGAGGATATTGTTTTCTTGAATTTTATGGGTTTGCGCACGATCCTTGTTCACGGAGGAGGCCCGAACATAAGCGACCGTATGCGCGCTTCAGGCAAGAAGACGGAGTTTGTTGAGGGGATGCGCGTTACCGATGAAGAGACGCTACAGTTAGTTGAGGAGGAATTGCTACTGTTAAATGAGATGATCGTAAAAGAACTCAACGAGTTGGGGGCAAAGGCGGTTGGATTGAACGGAAAGGATGATGAATTGATCCAGGTTGAGAAGAAGAAGGCCAAGATAGATATCGGCCTGGTAGGCAATATCAAGGGGATCAACACTGAGCTGTTGAATGAAGAGCTTAAGAAAGACAGGGTAGTTGTAGTTTTGCCTATGGGCAGGGGAAAAGACAAGAAGACTTATAATGTAAACGCGGATGAGGCAGCTGCCAGCATCGCGGCAAGCCTGGAGGCGGAAAAGTTCGTTTTGATGACTAATGTTAAAGGTATTATGCGCCACGCGGAAGACAAAAATTCGTTTATTTCTACTTTAACGGTGGAAGAAATAAACGGGTTAATTGAAAATAAGATTATCCAGCAGGGGATGATTCCCAAGGTGAACGCCTGTGTAGCGGCATTAAACGGCGGGGTAAAGAAGACGCATATTATTGACGCACGCACCCCGCATGGCCTGCTCCTTGAGATCTTTACCGATCAGGGGATTGGGACCGAGATTATAAGATGAAGTTAGAAGAGATATTCCAGGTTTATAAAGAAAATATTATGCCTACCTATAACAAGGTGCCGCTTGTTTTTGTCAAGGGCAAGGGCTCGCGCTTATGGGATATAAAGGGCAGGGTTTATCTGGATTTCTTCCCCGGCTGGGGAGTGGGCAATTTAGGGCACTGTCATCCTAAGGTTATGCAGGGCCTGCGGGACCAGGTGAGCAAACTGATCTTTGTACCGAATAATTATTACCATCCTTCTCAAGCTAAGCTGGCCAAAGAGTTGATTTATTGCAGTTTTCCGGGCAAGGTATTTTTTGCCAATTCCGGAGCGGAGGCTAATGAAGGGGCGATCAAATTAGCCAGGCAATTCGGCGCCGCAAGCGGTAGATTTGAGATAATTACTTTTGAGAATGCTTTCCATGGCCGCACACTGGCTACGCTGGCGGCTACGGGGCAAAAGAAATACCAAAAAGGTTTTGAGCCCATGCCGGAGGGTTTTAAACAGGTTAAATTCAATGATCTCCAGGCATTTAAGCAGGCGATTACGGATAAGACGGTTGCCGTCATGCTTGAGCTTATCCAGGGGGAAGGCGGGATAAATATCGCTGAACCTGATTTTGTGCTTGCGTTAAGGAAGATATGCGACGAGAAGAAGCTGCTTTTAATCGTTGACGAGGTACAGACAGGAATCGGCAGGACGGGCAAGATGTTTTGTTATCAGTATTATGGCGTAATTCCCGATATAATGACATTAGCCAAAGCTTTAGGCGGAGGGCTGCCTATCGGTGCCATGGTCGTTAAAAAAGAATTCAGCGATCTTCTTTCTCCCGGCATGCACGCCTCCACTTTCGGCGGCGGGCCGGTAATTTGCAGGGCGGCCCTGGGGGTGTTTAAGGCGATAGACCAGGATAAGCTCCTTAAGAATTGCCAGAATATGGGAAAATATCTTTTAGAAAAACTTAAGCTGCTTGAGGCCGCTTATCCGGTAATTAAGGATATCCGCTCCAAGGGCCTGATGTTCGGAGTGGAGTTAAGTATTGATGGAAAACAGGTTTTTGATAAATGCCTGGAGCGGGGCCTGTTAATTAATTGCACGCATGAAAAAGTCTTAAGGCTGATGCCGGCGTTAAATATCAGCAAGAATGAAATTGATAAGGCCCTGAAGATACTGGAAGAAGCCCTTAAGGAGTGTAGATAATGAAAAAAGATTTGCTTACTATCGGAGATTTGAGTTTGGCGGAGATAAGCTCTATCCTTAAGCTTACTGAACAGCTTAAGAAAAACAAAAATAAATTTGCTAAATCGTTGTCCGGAAAAACCCTGGCTTTAATTTTCCAGAAGCCGTCAAACAGGACGCGGGTTTCTTTTGAGGTCGGCATGTATCAGTTGGGCGGTAATTCCCTTTATCTGTCTCCCCAGGAGATCAACCTGGGGGTTAGGGAAACCATCAGGGATGTGGCAAGGACCATTTCCCGTTATGTTGACGGAGTTGTTTTAAGGACATTTGAACATAAGAACTGCCTGGATATGGCGGAAGGGGCGGCTGTGCCGGTGATAAACGGCCTGTCGGATTTTTCGCATCCCTGCCAGGCGCTGGCGGATATTTTTACGATCAAGGAGAAACTTAAAGAATTGAAGAAAGTTACACTGGCTTATGTCGGAGACGGGAATAATGTCTGCAACTCCCTGCTTTTTGCCGCCTCTAAGACAGGGATGAATATCTCTGTGGCTACCCCTAAAGGGTATGCCCCGGCAGATAAGGTGGTAAAGCAGGCACAGGCGTTTGCCGAAGAAACAGGTAGCCGGATAAAGATTACCGAGGACCCCTTTAGCGCGGTTAACTCTGCGCAGGTAGTTTATACGGATGTTTGGGCGAGCATGGGGCAGGAGGAAGAGATTAACAAGAGAAAGGTTATCTTTAAGGATTTCCAGATTAACGCCAAACTTTTAGCCGGCGCAACTAAAAATGTTCTGGTCATGCACTGCCTGCCCGCGCACAGGGGCGAAGAGATAACCGATGAGGTTATGGAGAGCAGGAATTCAATTGTTTTTGACCAGGCAGAGAACAGGATGCATGTTCAGAAGGCGATTTTGATAAAATTATTAAGGAGTTAAGATGAAAAAAGTAGTGTTAGCTTATTCAGGCGGTCTGGATACCTCTTGTATAGTCAGATGGTTGAAGGAAAAAGGCTATGAAGTGATTTGTTTTGTGGCTGACCTGGGCCAGGGGCTGGGCCAGGGTGAAAGCTTTGAGGAGATTGAAGCGCGGGCGCTTGCCGCCGGAGCGGCTAAAGTTTATGTCCGTGACCTCCAGGATGAATTCATTAATGATTTTATTATTCCCTCCTTAAAGGCCAATGCCGTTTATGAAGGCAAATACCTTTTGGCTACCGCGTTAGGCAGGCCGTTGATCGCCAAATATCTTGTGCAGATTGCGCATAAAGAAAAGGCGCAGGCGGTTGCGCACGGCTGTACCGGAAAAGGCAATGACCAGGTAAGGCTTGAGGTTGCCGTAGGCATACTTGACCCGAAGCTTGAGATAATCGCTCCCGTGCGGGAATGGGAGTTTAAATCGCGGGAAGAAGAGATTGACTATGCCGTTAAGTACAATATACCGATAGATGTGACTAAGAAAAAGCCTTATAGTGTTGACCGTAATATTTGGGGCATAAGTATTGAAGCGGGAATTCTGGAGAACCTGGAGCAGGAGCCTCCGGAGGATGCTTATTTGATTACTAAAAGTCCCACTCATACTGCAAGCTATCCGCGGTATATTGAAGTCTCTTTTACAAAAGGGGTGCCCACCAAAATTGACGGCAAGGCGTTAAAATTAAAAAGCCTTATTAATTATTTGAATGAGGTGGGCGGACAATTTGGCGTGGGCAGAAGCGATATGGTGGAGAACAGGCTGGTGGGGATTAAATCCAGGGAAATTTATGAAGCGCCGGCCGGCACTATACTTTATACCGCGCACAAAGAATTAGAAGCCCTGGTCCTGGACAGAGAACTGGCGCATTTTAAGGAGATGATCGGGCTTAAATACGCGGAGCTGGTCTATTACGGTTTATGGTTTTCCGCTTTAAAAGAGGCATTAGATGGTTTTGTAGATAAGACGCAAGCCCTGGTAAGCGGCACTATCAGGTTAAGGTTATCAAAAGGTACCTGTGTTGTCGTGGGCAGAAGATCCGCGAATTCGCTTTATAAAAAAGAGTTAAGCACTTACGGCAAAGAAGACAAATTTGACCAGAAATTAGCTGAAGGATTTATTAAGCTTTGGGGTATGCCGTATAAGAGATAGGAAAGACACCCCGCGCTGATTGGCACCTGGCCCGAGTGGAATTGGCCAGTGTTGCCTCGTGTCTAATATTGCGCGGGTGTCCTCCTCGTGGAGGAAGAAGAAATGGCAAAGAAGCTTTGGGGAACAAGGTTTAACAAGAAGACGCATGCTTTGACCGATAAATTTACTTCATCGATAACTTTTGACCAAAGATTGGCTAAGTATGATATTTTAGGCAGTATTGCCCATGCCAAGATGCTGGCCAGGCAGAAAATTATTTCACAAAAGGATACCCAACAGATTGTAAAGGGCTTGAATTCAATACTTAAAGATGTAATCAGTGGCAAATTTAAGTTTGACCCGGGAGCGGAAGATATCCATTCCAATATCCAGGAGCTCTTGAATAAGAAGATCGGCCAGCCGGCGCATAAACTGCATACTGCCAGGTCAAGAAACGACCAGGTTGCTTTAGATGTCAGGATGTATTTAAAAAGCGAGATTGATGACCTTGTGGAGTTTATTTCTCAACTGCAAAAGGCTGTACTGAAATTTGCCATCAGTAATTCCAAAGTGGTTATCCCGGGGTATACACATCTTCAGATTGCCCAATGTGTACTTTTAGCCCACCACTTGCTGGCGTATGTAGAGGCATTGGAAAGAGATAAGCAGAGGCTGCTTGATACCAGGAAAAGAATCAATTTTATGCCGCTTGGTTCATGCGCCTTTTCCGGCACAGGCTTGAAGATTGACCGGGATTTTGTGAAGAAGGAGCTTAATTTTTCAGGGGTGACTGCCAACAGCATTGATTCGGTCAGTGACCGGGATTATATAATCGAAGTGCTGGCGGATTTAGCGATACTTTCGGTGCATTTATCCCGCATAGCCGAAGACCTGATACTTTGGTCGACAAAAGAATTCAATTTTATTGATATTGATTTTTCGTTTTGCACCGGTTCCAGTATCATGCCCCATAAAAAGAACCCGGACATATTGGAATTGATACGCGGTTCAGTGGGGAAAATCCAGGGGGACCTCTCCAGCGTGGTAATGCTAATGAAGGGGCTTCCTACATCTTACAACCGGGATATGCAGTTGGATAAGCCTCCGCTTTTTGACTCCATAGACGCGGTTAGGGATATACTGGAGATTTTTATGGCGCTTTTTTCCAGTATTGTAATTGAAAAGGAGTCGGTTGCTGCTAAGGTCAAGGATGAATCCTTGTTCTCGGTGGATATAGTGGAATACCTGATCAAAAAAGGACTATCTTACCGGCAGGCCCATGATATTGTGGGCAGGATGGTCAGGGATTGTTTAGATAAGGGGAGGAAGATATCTTCCTTAAGCGGAAAAGAGTTGAAACGGTATTCCCCAAAACTTAAAGAAGATATAAAAGAGCTTCTTAATGCCTGGGCGTCGGTAAACTTAAAAAAATCTTTTGGCAGCACAAACCCGAAGCTGGTTAAGCGGCAGTTAGTTGCTTGGAACAGGAAATTGAAATAAAAATAAAAAAGAATATTTAAAATGCACGATTTCAAATACAAAAATAATCAGCTATGTTGCGAAAAGATCAAAGTTCATGATCTGGTTGAGCGTTTCGGTACCCCGCTGCATATCTATAGCTATAATACCCTTACCGACCATTATATTAAGCTGCGCAATGCCTTTTCGGAGATTAAGCCGCTTATCTGTTATTCCGTAAAAGCCAATTCCAACCTGGCTATCCTTAAGGTTTTGGTTGATAAAGGCGCGGGGTTAGATATTGTTTCAGGAGGCGAGCTTTTCCGCGCCTTGAAAGCAGGATGCCCGGCTAAAAGAATAGTTTACGCTTCAGTGGGCAAGACGGAAGCGGAGATTGCCACGGCGATCTCTAAAGGGATACTTTTTTTTAACGTGGAGTCGCTTTCGGAGTTAAGGAGCATTGATTCTATCGCCGGCCAGCTTGATAAAATTACCCGCGTAGCTATCCGCATAAACCCGGATGTGGAAGCAAAAACACATAAATTTATCACTACCGGCAAGATCACCAATAAGTTCGGCATTGATTTAAATAACGCTTACAAGATACTTCTGTTGCGTAATAAATTCAGGAACGTAAAGATTTGCGGCCTGCATATCCACATCGGTTCACAGATTACCGAAAGCGCTCCTTTTGTGGCGGCCATAGAAAAAGTAACAGGTTTTATCAAAAAGTTAGGCGCAAGAGGGATTAAGCTTGAATACTTGAATATCGGAGGGGGCCTGGGGATTATTTATGATAAGGAAGCCCCGCAGACCGCCCAGGTCTATGCCGATGAAGTGGTCCCTCTGTTAAAAAGCACGGGTTTAAGTATAATCATGGAGCCGGGCAGGTTTATTGTCGGCAACGCCGGGATATTAGTTGCGAAAGTGCTATATATTAAGACTACCCCCAAGAAGAAATTTATTATCGTAGATTGCGGGATGAATGATTTGATCCGGCCTGCGCTTTATGATGCTTATCATAATATTCTGCCGCTGCGCAAGATTTCTAAAAGCGAGAAAGCGGATCTGGTCGGCCCGATTTGCGAAAGCGGGGACTTTTTGGCAAAAGAGCGCCTGATCGCTAAAGTTAAAGAAGGGGATTATCTGGCGGTGATGAGTACAGGCGCTTACGGGTTTAGCATGTCCAGTAATTATAACTCCCGCCTCAGGGCTGCTGAGGTTATGGTAAATAAGAACAAAGTATCCGTGATCAGAAAAAGAGAAACTTACGCGGACATCGTGCGTAATGAGTTGTTTTTTAAGGCTGAATAATATGAAGAGAATAACGTTTACCAAAATGGTTGCTTCAGGCAATGATTTTATCGTTATTGACAGGTTGCCATCCGGGAACCTGCGCGCGTTGACCAGACAGATGTGCGACAGGAAGCTGGGCGTAGGCGCTGACGGCCTGCTTTTAGTGGATAAGATTAAGCATACAAATTTACGTATGCGCGTATTTAATGCCGATGGTTCGCAGGCGGAGATGTGCGGTAACGGGGCGCGCTGCGTTGCCCTCTTTAGCGGCAAGAAAGAGGTTAAGCTGTTTACTTTGGCCGGGGTAATAAACACGCAGGTTTGCGGCAGCCGGGTGAAGATCCAGCTTACTTGCCCTAAAGGGATTAAGACGGATATCCCTTTGAAAGTAAACGGCCGCCTGATAAAAGTTAATTTTATTAATACCGGCGTTCCTCATGTGGTGGTTTTTGTCAGCGGCCTGGATAAGATTGATGTCGCAGGCATCGGCCGGCTGATAAGGCGGCATGCCAGATTTTCTCCTGCCGGCGCAAATGTAAACTTTGTAGAAGTTAAAGGCGATAACCTTATCCGCATCCGTACTTATGAAAGAGGAGTTGAAGGCGAGACTTTGGCTTGCGGCACAGGCAGCACCGCCGCCGCGCTTATTTTTGCTTTAAAAAACAATTTAAATAATTTAGTCAATGTGTGTACTCAAAGCGGCCAGGCCCTAAAGATTTACTTTAATAATAAGGAAGGTAAATTTGAAAACGTTTGGTTGGAGGGAAACGCGAAGATAGTATACAAAGGAGAATACTATGTTTAAAGGCTCGATCGTAGCCATAGTTACGCCTTTTCGTAACGGGAAAGTTGATGAAAAAAGATTAAGGGATTTGATTGAATTCCAGATTAAAAACGGGACAAGTGGCATTGTGCCTTGCGGGACCACCGGGGAATCGGCAACCTTGACTTTTGATGAGCATGAGAAGGTTATTGAACTTACTATTGAACAGGTCAATAGAAGGGTCCCGGTAATCGCCGGCACAGGGTCAAACTCCACTGAAGAAGCGATAATGCTTACGCGACAGGCTTCCAGCGCCGGCGCAGATGCCTCACTGCAGGTTTCGCCGTATTATAACCGGCCGACTCAAGCCGGCTTGTACAGGCATTTCAAGGCTATTGCCCAGTCAGTAAAGATCCCGATCATCCTTTATAATATTGCCGGCCGCACAGGAGTAAATATTGAGCCGGAGACGATCGCCGGCTTAGCGAAAGATTGTAAGAATATTGTGGCGGTAAAAGAGGCATCCGGGAACCTGGACCAGATGTCGCGTATCAAAGCGCTTTGCCCGGCGGGTTTTCAGCTTATCTCCGGAGATGATTCTCTTACTCTGCCTGTCTTAAGCATTGGAGGCACGGGTGTTATTTCCGTTGCTGCTAATATTGTGCCGCATGATGTAGCGGGTTTAGTCAACGCGTTTGAAAAAGGCAATATTAAAAAAGCCCAGGGTTTGCATTATAAATTATTGCCTTTGATTAAGGCGCTTTTTATTGAGACTAACCCTATTCCTGTTAAGACCGCGATGGGGTTATTGGGAATGTGCGGGTCTGACCTGCGGCTTCCGATGTGCGGCATGTCAGAGAGTAATTTAGAAAAGCTTAAAAAAGCCCTGAAAGATTACGGCCTGCTAAAGTAACCAGGGACGTTTCTGAACCTAAAGCGAGAACTGTCCCCTATATGGGGACACTTCTCCGATTGGGTAGAGAAACGTCCCTAAGAAGGAGATGGAATGATAAAATTGGGAATTGCTGGAGCCTGCGGAAAGATGGGCAGGCGGATTTTTGAACTTGCCGGGCATGATAAAGACCTGGAGGTAGCTTTGCTCCTGGAGAAGAAAGGCACCCCTTTAATTGGAAGGGAACTTGGGAAATTGAAGGTTTCATCAAATCTTGACGGTTTATTCCTGGTTGATGTTTTAGTGGATTTTACTTTGCCCGAGGCAGCTGATGAGCATTTAGATTATGTTGCTAAATACAAGAAAGCCCTTGTGCTGGGGACTACAGGTTTAAGCGACGCGCAAAAAAACAAGATAGAAGAGATCGCCAAAATAGTGCCGGTAGTTTTCTCTCCGAATATGTCCATAGGGGTAAATGTTTTGTTTTCCATCCTTCCCGAGATAGCGAAGAAGCTCGGGCCCGATTACAGCGTGGAGATCGTAGAAGCGCATCATAAGGCTAAAAAGGATGCCCCCAGCGGAACAGCAAAGAAAATGGCTGAGCTTATTACGCAAGCTACCAAAAAAGATATTCCCATGCATTCTATCCGGCTGGGGGATATTTTTGGAGATCACGAAATAGTTTTCTGCGGGAACTCCGAGCGCATTGAGGTTAAGCACCAGGCGCATTCGCGCGACCTCTTTGCCGTAGGCGCTTTGAAAGCGGCTAAGTGGGTTTTTCAGCAACCACCCGGGCTTTATTCTATGCAGGATGTGTTGAAGTAGGGTGTAGAAGGAGACTTAAGGGAGAAATATGTTTAAACTTTCAAAGAAAATACAGGCACTTCCACCGTATCTGTTCTTAGAGATTGACAAAGCCAAGCGTAAGGCGCGTCAGGAAGGAAGGGATATTATTGACCTGGGGATCGGGGATCCGGACCAGCCAACCCCCGAATTTATTATTGAAGCTTTGTACAACGCAAGCCGTGATCCGGCCAATCACCGTTATGCCCTTGACCAAGGCATGCCTGTTTTACGCAGGGCGATCCAGGGTTGGTATAAACGCAGGTTCAATGTTAATCTGGACCTGGATACGGAGATTTTGCCGTTGATCGGCTCAAAAGAAGGCATTGCGCATTTCCCCTTGGCATTTTTAAACCCCGGGGATATTTCGCTTGTCCCGGATCCGTGCTATCCTCCGTATAAAGGAGGTACGATATTAGCCGGAGGCAGACCTTATATTATGCCTTTATTGGAATCAAATAATTTCCTGCCCGATTTAAAGAAGATCCCTCTTCCTCTACGTAAAAAAGCGAAGATGATTTATGTTAATTATCCTAATAACCCTACCAACGCCTGCGCCAGTGATGTTTTTTACCGGCAGCTTATTGAGTTTGCCGCCAAGAATAAGATTATAATTGTTTCAGACTTAGCTTATTCTGAGATCTCTTACGACGGTTATAAACCGTCCAGCCTTTTGGAGTTGCCGGGAGCAAGAGAGCGGGTAATTGAGTTCCACTCTTTATCAAAGACCTGCAATATGACCGGCTGGCGTATCGGCTGGGCAAGCGGGAGTAGACAATTGATCTCTGCTTTGGCTAAAGTCAAATCCAACATTGATTCCGGGATATTTTCAGCAATACAGCTTGCTGGTGTTGCGGCTATTGAAGGGCCGCAGGATTATGTAAAATCCATCTGCGCCATTTATCAGGAGAGGCGTGATATTCTGCTTGACGGGCTTTATGCTTTAGGTTGGAAAGCAATAAAGCCCAAGGCTACCTTCTATGTCTGGATAAAAATCCCTGCTAAAACGGATTCAATAAGCTTTGCCGCCAAGCTGCTTAAGGAGGCCGATATTGTGGTTACTCCCGGAGTAGGCTTCGGCAAGTATGGTGAGGGGTATATTCGTATGGCACTTACCGTATCAAAAGAGCGGATAAGGGAGGCTTTGGAGCGCATAAAAAAGATATCTTGATGCCGGTTTGTTATCTTGGATTAGGTTCCAACTTGGGTAAGCGTAAGAAAAATATAGAATCAGCCGTTAAAAAGATCGGCGCGTTAAAAGGCACGCGGCTGCTTAAGAAATCCAGGATCATGGAAAGCCTGCCCGTCGGAGGGCCAAAGGGCCAGCGTAATTTCTTAAATGCGGCGCTAAAAATCAATACCAGATTATCTGAACTGGATTTACTTAGGAGCTTGAAGGAGATTGAAAGCCAGTTGGGCAGGGAGAAGTCAGTGCGTTTTGGCCCAAGGGTAATTGACCTGGATATCCTGCTGTACGCGGATAAAGTCAAGAAGAGCAAGGCATTGACTATACCGCATCCACGCATGTTTAAGCGGGATTTTGTAACTAAACCGTTAATGGAAGTTTTATGAAGCTTATCTCTGATCCCAAAAAATTTACTGCCATGGCAGCAAAGGCCAAACAACTTAAAAAGAGCATAGGTTTCGTCCCCACGATGGGGGCTTTGCACGCCGGACATTTTAGCCTGGTTAAACGGGCGCGCAGGGAAAATGACATAGTAATAGTGAGTATTTTTGTAAATCCGACACAATTCGGCCCCGGAGAAGACCTTAAGAAATATCCCCGCTGCCTTAAGAAAGATGCCGATTCCTGCCGTAAACTGGGGGTAGATTTTATATTCCTGCCTGATAAAGATAATATGTATCCCAAAGGGTATTCTACCTTTGTTAATGTAGAAGTTTTGAGCGGTCTTCTTTGCGGCTTGCGCAGGCCCGGGCATTTCCGCGGTGTGGCAACCGTTGTGGCTAAGCTGCTTAATATCGTACAGCCGGATACGCTTTACCTCGGGCAAAAGGATGCCCAGCAGGCGGTTATTATTTCCAGGATGGTCAAAGATTTAAATTTTCCGGTTAAGGTAAAGGTCATGCCTATTGTACGCCAAAAAGACGGCTTGGCGTTAAGTTCGCGTAATGCGTATTTAAACGAAAAAGAAAGATCCTCGGCGCTGGTTTTATCCAAGGCCCTGCGGCTTGCGGAGGCAATGGTCAGCTGCGGCCAGCGTAACGCAGGCAGGATAATCAGCAGGATGAGGCAGCTAATCGAGAATAACAAGCAGGCCAAGATTGATTATATTGCAATTGTTGACCAGGAGGAACTAAGAGAGGTAAAGAAAATTAAGCCCGGCAGCCTGATTGCTTTGGCGGTTACGATCGGCAAGAACAGGTTAATAGATAATACGGTTATTGATTACAACTAAGATGAAAAAGCATAAGTGTATTAAGATTGGCATTGTCGGTTGCGGGGCAATCGGTAGCTCTTTAGCAAAGGAGATAGTCACCGGACTGCGTAAAGATGCCTGCCTTGTGGCTCTTTATGATATAAAACCGCAGAAGTCTGTATTGCTTTCTAAGAAACTTACCCGTGATGTAAAGTTATGCGTGGCTAGTTTGAAAGCTTTAATCGAGCGTTCGGACCTGGTAATTGAAGCATCCTCTGCGAAGGGGTCCTGGGAGATCGCGTCTAAATCTTTGTCTTTCGGCCGCAAGGTTATGGTTATGAGCGTAGGCGGGATGTCCGGGCACTTGGATGAACTGTACGCACTATCCAGAAAAAACAATGCTATGGTTTACTTGCCCAGCGGAGCTATCTCGGGGGTAGATGCCTTAAAGGCGGCAAATATAGCGGGGGTACAGAAAGTGACCTTGACTACGCGTAAACACCCGAATGCTTTTAGCGGAGTGGAATATGTGGCAAAGAACTTTAATCTTAAAGGCTTAAGGCATGATAAGCTTTTGTTTGAAGGCAGCGCCGCCCAAGCGGTAAAGTATTTCCCGCAAAATGTTAATGTCGCCGCGGTCCTGGGATTGGCCGGCATAGGGATGCGTAAAACCCGGGTGCGCATAATCGCCTGCCCGGCGGTCAAAAAAAATATACACGAAATCGAGATTGAATCCAAAGCGGCTAAAGTTTTTACGCGTACCGAAAATATCCTGCATCCGCAGAACCCCAAGACCAGTTTTCTGGCGGTACTGTCGGCAATCGCGACTTTGAAACAGATTTTGCAGCCGGTAAAGATTGGAACATAATTGCCCCACGCCAATTGGTGGTAGTGGGCACATAAAGAAAGGGGGTGAATACGAATATGGCAGATAAAGTAATGAAAGTAGGAGTAAAGAGAGAAAAAGGATACCTCTATTATATTGACAAACAAGGTGATGTCTCTTGCGCTAAGATGGCCAGAGGCTCTAAAAAGGGAGGTAACCCCAAGAAGGTGGCCAAATGCGGCATCAAAAGAAAAGTAGGTTACCTTTATTTCTTGGATAAGAAGGGCGATGTTTCTTGCGCTAAAATGAAGAGAGGCGGAAAGAAGAAAAAGAAGTAAATTTCCGGTTCTTGAAAAAGTAATGCCCCTGTAAGAATGAATTTATCATTCTAATTTTACAGGGGCTTACTTTTTGTGCTATAATTAACCGCAGGGAGTATAAATTTCCTATAATTATAATGAAAAGCGAAAATATCATTATCCGCGGAGCCAGGGAGCATAACCTGAAGAATATCAACCTGGATTTACCGCGCAATAAACTTATTGTTGTAACCGGTTTGTCGGGGTCCGGGAAATCAAGCCTGGCGTTTGATACGATTTATGCCGAGGGCCAGCGCAGGTTTGTGGAGAGCCTTTCCAGCTACGCCCGCCAGTTCCTGGAGCAGCTGCAGAAACCGGACGTGGATTTTATATCCGGGTTATCCCCCGCCATAGCCATTGAGCAGCGTTCCGCCGGAGGCAACCCCCGTTCAACCGTCGCCACCCAAACGGAGATTTACGATTACCTGAGGCTCTTATTTGCCAGGATAGGCAAGGTCCACTGTTATAAATGCGGACAACTGATCCAAAGCCAAAGCGCACAGGAGATCGTTGAATCAATCATGAGTTCCCAGGTAAATAACGATATCCAGATCCTTGCCGGATTAATCCAGGGGCAAAAGGGGCAGCATAAGGATATGTTCCTGCAGATTCAGAAATCCGGGTTTGTGCGCGCCAGGGTGGATGGAAAGATTTATGAGTTACCCGCGAAGATAAAATTAGACAAATACAGGCTCCATAATATAGAGGCAGTGGTTGACCGCTTGAATATAAAAACGGATGTTTTGAAACGGCTTACGGATTCCGTAGAGACTGCCCTTAAAGTAGGTAAGGGCGTGGTGATTGTCGCAAGGCCCGGCGTATCGCGGGATTTGATCTTTAGTGAAAAATACGCCTGTGCTAATTGCGGCATAAACTACGCGGAGATTAACCCCCGGAATTTTTCTTTTAATTCCCCCTATGGGGCTTGTCCCGAATGCAACGGTTTAGGTACCAAGCTTGAATTTGACCCGGATCTGATTATTCCGGATAAGAATAAAAGTATTAATGCCGGGGCCCTTGAGCCTTGGAAGCGCGGCGGCAGAGGCTACATCCTTTATTATCGCTGGTTAATAAGGGAGCTGAGTTATCGTTTAAAGTTCTCTTTGGACGAGCCTTTTAAGAAATTACCCAGGCTTGTGCAGAAGGCAATTCTTTATGGTTCAGATGAATTGGCCGGTAATAAACCGTTTGAAGGGGTTATCCCGCATTTAGAAAGGCTGTTCCATCAGACAGACAGTGATTACCTGAAAGAAGAGATCAGTAAATTTATGTCCAGCCTTTCCTGTCCGGTATGTAAAGGCGCCAGGCTTAAAGCGGAAAGTTTGTCTGTGCGGATTAATCAAAAGAATATCTGGGAGATTACCCGTATGTCCATAAAGGAAGCGGTAGATTTCTTTTCTGGATTGAAATTAACGGAAAAAGAGAGATTGATCAGTCATCAGGGATTAAAGGAAATAACCCAGAAATTAAAATTTTGCGCCGATGTTGGATTGGACTACCTGACTCTTGACCGCAAGAGCGCTACCCTTTCCGGAGGAGAGGCGCAGAGGATACGCTTAGCTACACAGGTTGGTTCCGGCCTGGTGGGAGTTTTATATGTCCTGGATGAACCGAGTATCGGTTTACATCAAAGGGACAACGAAAAACTATTGTCTACTTTAAAGGCCCTGCGTGATTTGGGCAATACCCTGGTGGTTGTCGAGCATGACCAGGCTACTATTTTAAGCGCGGACCATATCGTGGATTTAGGCCCCGGCGCAGGCAGGCATGGAGGCAAAGTTGTTTTCTCCGGCAACAGAGAGGAGCTTTTAAAAAGCAAGGATTCTTTAACCGCTAAATATATCCGCAAGGAGCTTTCAATTAAGCCGCCTGTAAACAGGCGCAGCTGGCAAGATAAGAAATATATTGAGATAAAAGGCGCCTGCGAACACAACCTTAAAAATATTGATTTGCGTTTTCCTTTAAGCACCTTCATCTGCGTAACCGGGGTATCGGGTTCCGGAAAATCTACCTTGATTACGGATATACTTTATCCTGCCTTGCTTCAGAAAATCTATAGACCGCTAAGCCGTCAGCCTAAGGTAAAACCCGGTTTATTTAAAGCTATAAGCGGAGCGCAGGAGATTGATCAGGTAATTGTCGTTGATCAGCAGCCCATCGGCAGGACCCCGCGTTCAAACCCGGTAACTTACACCGGGGTATTTGCGCATATAAGGGATTTATTCGCCCAGCTTCCGGAGGCGCGCCAGCGGGGTTATCGGCCGGGAAGGTTTTCGTTTAATGTTAAAGGAGGGCGCTGTGAGTCTTGCGGAGGGGACGGGATAAAAAAAATAGAAATGCATTTCCTGCCCGATGTATATGTAAAATGCGAGTTATGCAAGGGGCAAAGGTTTAATAACGCTACTTTAGAAATAAAATATAAAGGTAAATCAATAGCGGATGTTCTGGAGATGACTGTTGAAGAGTCACTGGAGCTGTTTGATAATATACCGAGGATAAGAAATACCCTTGGATATCTAAACGATGTGGGGTTAGGTTATATACAGTTGGGCCAGAGCGCAACTACTCTTTCCGGAGGAGAGGCGCAGAGGGTCAAGCTTTCTTCGGAATTATGCAAGCGTTCAACCGGCAAAACCATGTATCTGCTGGATGAGCCGACTACGGGGTTGCATTTTGCCGACGTAGATAGATTAATATCTGTCTTACAGAAGTTAGTCCAGCGTAATAACACGGTTGTGGTAGTTGAACATAATTTAGAAGTAATTAAATGCGCGGATTATATCATTGATTTAGGGCCGGAGGGCGGGGATAAGGGTGGAGAGGTTGTCGCATCCTGCAGCCCGGAAGAGCTGCTTAAGATAGATAAATCTTTTACCGCCAGGTTCCTTAGGGGGGCTTTGAAGGAAAAATGAGAAGGGTCATAGCCGGCGCGTTAATTTCAATTTTATTTTTAACCTTTTCCGGGGCCGCTCAAGAAACCCCTAAGGAAGCGGAGCTACTCTTCATGGCCAAAAAAGCCTATGAGGATGGTTTTTATGATGTTGCCTTGGGTATGCTGGAGAGGTTCCAAAAGGATTTTCCTGATTCCAACAAGACAGGCGAAGCGCGCCTTCTGGCAGGGCAAAGTTATTTTCATCAGGGCCGTTACATGGAGGCATTGAATACGCTGGAGGCTTTATTATACGACCCCAAAGCCGCCAAGCTTAAGGATGCTATTTATTTTTGGATAGCGGAATTGCATTTTAAAGGTAATAATTTTGAAAAAGCGATTATTTATTACCAGAAGATAATCAGCGATTTCCCGCGTTCATCTTATGTGCCGGCAGCATATTATTCATTGGGCTGGTCGTTTTCGCAGGTAGGTGAATACTCTCAAGCTTTAGAGAGCCTCAAGAGTTTGCTGGAGAAGTTCCCCAGCGAGCCGCAGAGCAAGGATGCTGCCTTTAAATTGATAGAATGTTTATATAATCTTAAGGAATACTCCGAGTTAAAGAACAAGATTAAATCCGTGCTTAAGCTTTATGCAAATGACACATTGCGCCTGCCGTACCTGTATTTCTATCTGGCGGAGTCCGAGTATTATCTGGATGACCTTAATGAAGCGTCCAGGGATTATCTTAAATCGGCGCAGTCTTTTAAGGATGAAAAAGCCCGGTCTTTGGCAAAATTAGGGCTAGGCTGGTCTTATCTTAAGCTTAAAAAGTATGATGAATCCGAAGGGGTCTTCGCTGAAATTAAGCAAATTAATTTGGACCAAAAAAGTCTGGATATCCTTATCCTGGGACGGGCAGCTTTGATGTCGCAGTCTAACCGGGTCTATGAGGCAAAAAAACTTTACCAGCAACTTATCGATGTCAGCAAGGACCAATTGATATGTCTCCAGGCTTATATAGGTAAAGGAGATGCCTTTTATAATTTAGCCGAATATGACGAGGCAGTTAAGGTATATGAAGATGGTCTGAAGGATGTTGCTAAAACGGAGAACCAGGTTGAAGGCCAGAATGAATTAGCCGATAGACTGCGTTATAACTTAGGCCTGGCTTATATAAAGCAGGGGGCATTTAAATCCGGTATAGCTGTATTTAAGGATATCGCAGGTAAAAGCGTTGACCCTGATACAAAGGTAGGCTCGCTTTGCCAGATCGGTGATGCTTATCAGGAAGCTGGAGAATACCTGAAGGCAGAGGAATTTTACGCGCAGGTTTTGAAGGAATTCCCCGGGTCCTCATTCGCGGATTATGCATTGTATCAGACCGGGATTGCGCAGCTAAAAAGACTGGATTACTCATCCGCAATTGTTTCGTTTAAGCTTTTTTTAAAGAGTTATCCGCAATCAAAATTTCTGGAAAATGCCGCCTATTCTCTAGGAGCCGCGTATTTTTATAAGCAAGATTATGGCTTAAGCTGTGAGATTTTAAATAAGTTTGAAAACGAACTAAGGGGCAGCAGGTTGTCCGGGCAGGCTATCTTCATGTTGGGGCTGGCCTTTCTTAATCTTGGTAAAACTGACGAGGCACTCATTATTTTTAAGGATATCCCCAGAAAGCATGCTCAGGATACTGAATTAACGCAGAGGGCCGAATATGAAATTGCCGATTGTTATTATAAGCTGGGACAGGAAAAAGAGGCATTCAGGCAGTTCAACCTCTTACGCGCTAAATACCCTAATGCTAAGATTACCCCGGAGATTTTGTGGTGGCTGGGCCAGTATTATTACCGGATGAACGATTTGAAGCTTGCGCGCAGGTATTTTAACTCCCTGGTGAAAGATTTTCCGGATAACAGCCTTGCCGGTGATGCTTTATATGCTTTAGGTTTAGTTTTTAGAGACGAGAATAAACTTAGACAGGCAGTTGATAACTTTAAAATGGCGATTAAGTTTAAAGGAGGAGGGTCAAAGGCTGAAGCTGCTTTAGCCGTAGCAGATATTTATTTCCAGCAGGGAAGGTCGGGGGAGGCACTTAATGAATACGGGCAGATCATTAAAGCCTACCCGGATTTAGCATTTTTAGTTTTTCCTAAAATGGCTAAATGTTATTACAGAGCACAGGATTACGAACAGGCAAAGCTATTTTATCAAAAAGCCTTAGAAGCAACTGGCTTTAAAGATGCCTCGGGTATCCAGTTCAGTTTAGCTGAGGTTTATGAGGCTAAAAATGAGTTACAGGCGGCAATCGATATGTACCTTAGAATAGCGGATTCACCTGGCGGTGACGCACAATTGTCAAAACGCGCCCTCCTACGCGCGGCAAAAATTTATGAAGATAAGGATGATTTTAAGGAGGCTTTAGGTGTATATGGAAGGATTGGCCAGGATAAGACTGAAGAATCAAGGTTCGCCCAGGAGAGGATAGAATGGATTAAAGCGAATATTACCCTGCCTCCCGACCTTCGGCAGGATTTCGCTAGATAAAAACTTATTGTGCTCAAAATAAAGTAGTTGACTTATGCCGGTTTATTTATAAAATACATCTATAGCCTACCAGCCGGTAGCAATGGAGGAGGGATACAAAATGATAATTGAAATCGGGATCGTCGCAGGTGAAATATGGCATTATTTGGATCAGCATGGGGAGGTAAATTTTTCTAGCTTGGTCAAGGAGCTTGACCGCAGCCCTGATAATATTTTGATGAGTTTGGGCTGGCTTGCTCGTGAAGGGCACGTTATTCTGGTGAAGATCGATAATGACTACCACATTTCTTTAAGGAAAGATGCCTGACCGCAATAGAAAAGGAATGCTTCTTTTTATTGTCTTAGCGACACTAATCTTGGTCGCTATCCTGAGTACCGTTATATTGAGGATCATGCTCAGCCAATCACGTTTAACCCATCATCAAGTAAGCCGTATTCAGGCGCAGTATGCAGCGAAAGCCGGCGTTATTTATGCCCTAGACCGATTAAGAATGGGGGTGTGGACTGCCGGAACAGATTGTCCCGCTGCCTCGCCTTGCACAATGTTATTCCAGCCTGATGCTTTCTTGCCCCCGGTTCTTGTAAGTCCGACCAATGGCGTTACAATTGTTATTCGTCAACCACAAAGCGTCAATCCCTTAGCTCCTTGTTATAATCCAGTCGGTAATCCACCCGGCAATAACGCTTGTGTTAGTGCCACCGCCACTTATACAGCCTCCCCCTAATAAATTCATTTAACAAAACATCATAATATAAGTAAGTTTATCATAGTATATTATATTACATATATATCAGTTCTACGACGCTGTTAATTTAGTCGAGTAAGTCTAAGTAAGTTTATATAAAAAAACACTTGACAAAATATATGCTTTATGTTTTAATTAACTCCACAATAGTTTATATCTAAAACAAGTAAAACTATGTCAAGACTAATAGATATTGAAGAGCTAGCGGAATATTTAAAATTAAAGAAACAAACTATATACAACTGGCTTAATCAGGGCAAGATCTCTGGAATTAAGGTCGGGGGGGTATGGAGGTTTGACCGCAGGGATATTGATAATTGGTTAAGGAGTAAAAAACGGGTCTCTACTTCAGGAGAACAGGGATGAACTCTTTAGGGATATATTTTGGGACTGATTCCATCGGCCTGACAGAAGTAAATAAGAAAAAGCTGGTGAATAGCGTAGTTATACCGCAAGAGGGGGTATTTTCCGGGAATTTTGAGGAAAAGGTCCCCACTGACGTAAAGATAACTGCTCTGATTAAGGACGCTTTGCGCACCAGCCATATAGATGTCAACCATGGGACTGTCTGTATTTCCGGCCAGGACCTTATAATCCGTACTTTTGAAATCCCAAAGCTGCCGAGTAACGAGTTGCAAAGCGCGATCAACTTTGAAGCTAAGAAATACATTCCGTTTAAGCTGGAGGATTTAGTCTATAATTTTCAAGTTGAACCCGACAAGAAGACTAAATTGAATACCGTATTGTTTGTCGGTATAAAGAAGGAAATATTAGAGAAGTATATCTCTATATCCAGACAGCTGAACATCAAGATCAACGTTATTGAATATTCCGCTTTCAGCCTTTTGCGCTTCTTAGGATTATGCGGCGTAAAAGACAAGGGTGTTGTCGCCAGCCTTTGTTTTGACCTGGATAACGCAGATGAAATAAACTTCATGGTTTCTGAAAACGGTTTTCCGTTTTTCAGCCGGGATATAGTGCTTTCCTCCAGCATCGCCGATTCCGGTGCCCCGGATGAAAACGAACGGACGAAGAAGTATGAAAAGCTAAAGAGCGAAATACGCATTTCTCAGGATTACTACCGCCGCAAGTTCCCGGATAAGGGTATTAAGACCATTTATGTGCTTTCCGGGCAGGATATGCGCGAGGACCTTAAGAATTTCTTCGCCAGTTCAGGTGTTACGGCAAAGTTTGTTGATACAAGCAAAGTATTGGGTAAGGGGGTCAAGTATTCTTCTATCCTTGCCAAGAGCTTCGGAGCGGTACTTTTTAAGGATTTACCTTCAAAAGTAAAGATCAACCTTTTTGCCAGCAGGCCAAAGCCTGATAGCATCAAAGGCAAGGAAGATATCCTTGCTTTTTTTGAAGGGGTAAAGGTAGACTCCAGGATCATATTACTGGGGGTTTTAATATGCGCGATTACCTTTGGTTATGGCATATACAGGACAATGCCGTTGCGCGATGAGCTAAGTATTATAAAAGACAAAAAGCCGAAACTGGCCTCTGTTTCTGAAACCGACGACTATGCGACTTTATTCGCGCGGGATATTAGCCTAAAAAAGAAACTGCATAATTTAGACAGTTTAATTAAAGACCAGCTTTATGCCACTTACTTTTTAGATATCATCCCTAAGGTTTTACCGGAAGGAATATGGCTAACTAAGTTTATTTCTACTCGCAAGGATGATGGCCGGCCCGAAGTTACACTGGAAGGGGAGGCTTATTTAAATGATAGCGATAAGGAGTTTGAAGCGGTAAGTACATTACTCTCTAATCTTAAGGCTAATGAGTTCTTTACCACGCATTTTAAAGAGATAACCATTACTTCTGTTGACCGTAAGTCGGTGATGAATAAGAGCGTGGCAGTTTTTAGCATAATTTGTAAAAATTATCCGGAGAAAAAGAAAAATGATAGCGACGGACTTCTTCAGCAAGAATAAAAATAAGATCATAAATGCTGGAGTTATATTGCTGGCAATATTGGTGGCTCTTTATATTTATAACCTGCAGAGTCAGCAGCTTGTTACTTTAGAGGAAAAAAAGAATGAGGAAATGAAAAAGAGCGACGTAATCGAAAGCCTGACCCGCGTAGAAAAAAAGATTAACAACTATAAGCAAACCTTTAACAGGAAGGACCTGGGTTCGGTTATTGATGCGATGACTGATATTTCCAGGGGTACCGGGGTTAAGGTGGTTTCGGTTAAACCGGGGATTGAACAAAAATACCCGGAGTATATGAAGAATTCATTTTTGATTGTGGTTAGAGTAGATGACTACCATGCTTTGGGGCAATTTATCAGCAAGGTAGAGAATTACAAGGATTTGTTTATCGTCGAAGATGTAAATATTTCTTCAGCTAGCACGGATTCCAATAAAAAGGAAGAAAAAGGCCTGGACATAAGTTTGACGATAAGCACAATAAGTTGCCTATAATATATGAAAAGAGCGTGTAAATTATCAAGTCTTATTCTTACCTTAATGTTATTGTCCGGTTCTGCACATATAGCTTGTGCGGAGGAGAGCAATAACGAAGGTTTAATTTCGCGCCCGGTGATTGAATATAGTTCCGGTGATTTGCGCGATCCGTTTGGCGACCTTTTGCAATTAGCTATAGAAAAAGAGCAACAAGAAAAAGAGGAAAAGAGTAAACAGCAGCCCCGGGAAGAAGCAAACCCGCAGAAGTCGATGATTAATCTGGACCAATTTAAAGTGCAGGGCGTAGTCTGGGGGGGCAGGTTACCGCTGGTGATTATTAATAATAAGATATTAGGGGTTGGGGATTCTATAGATGGGGCTAAAATAGTAAATATAGATAAAAAGGGGGTCACTTTAAACCTGGCGGGAGAGAAGATTAATTTGCCTGCTCCCGGTAATGTCTTAGCTTCTAAAGAAGAGGATAAGGAGGAAAAATGAAAAAGATCTTATTGAGTTTTGTTTTTATATTTTCAATGGTATGCGTATTTTTTATCCCGCACCTGAACGCCCAGGCCCAAGAGCCTCCTCTTGGCTCTGAGCCGGTTATCTCCATGGATTTTCAGGATGCCAACATAAAAGATGTGCTTAAGATGTTTTCTATGCAATCAGGGATGAATTTTATCGCCTCTGAGGCAGTATCCGATAGGAAGGTGACCCTTTATCTTGATAAGGTGCCTTTGAGCCAGGCAATGGATAAGATCTTTAGCGCCAACAACCTTTCTTATGAATTGGACAGTAAGGCTAACATCTTTGTGGTTAAGGATTTGGGGAAAATGGAGGTGGAAACAATTACCAAGGTATTCTATCTAAAACATGCCAGTGTTTCATCTTCTTCTTTGAAGGAGGAGGAGTCAAAGAATATTGTCTCGACCACTTCTTCCACTTCATCTTCTTCTGGGTCTGCCAGTTCCTCAGACAGCTCTTCAAGCGATTCTTCGACCGGCAAATGGAAGGTTGAGGATGAATCCGGGATTACCTATGCCATAAAGAAGCTTCTATCCGCGAACGGGTCTTTGATTGAGGATTACCGGACTAATAGCTTGATTGTTACGGATACCACTGCGCGAATGAAGGTCATCACCCAGGTGATTACTTCCCTTGATATCGAAATCCCTCAGATTATGCTAGAGGTAGAGATGCTTGATGTAAGCAAAAACAGCATAGACAAACTGGGCGTAAAGTATGGACAAACACCTTTAACAGCTTATATCTTTGGTGCCGCCGCAAGCACGGGATTTCCTTATGCCGGCTGGACAAAGATTTTTAACACAGGTGATGGGCAGATACAAGTTAATCCAGGCAGTATTGATGATGAGGGAAATGCTGTAGGCAATCCTTATCAAATCCAGATGGATTTCTTAAAATCACAATCTGATACTAAGATTTTGGCCAGACCGAGAATTATGACTTTAAATAATGAGACCGCAGAGATTAAGATTACTACTAATGAAGCAATTGGCCAGATCACCGATACTCAGGGGCAGGGCACAGCTTCATCGACTACTACCAGCGCCGAAAGAGTAGAGACGGGTATTTCGCTTAGAGTGACTCCGCAGATCAATTCCGACAGCGGAGAGATCACTATGTTTATCTATCCCAGTGTAAAGGATGCCTCTACCAGTACCTTCAATACTTCTTATAAAGACCCCGAAGAACGCTCTACAAAGTCAACAGTGAGGATTAGAGACGGGGAGACAGTGGTTATCGGCGGATTGATTCGTCATGATAAGTCCGAAACCATAACTAAGCTTCCTGTCTTGGGGGATATCCCTATAGTTGGCATGATGTTCAGGCATAAGAATAAAGATAAAGACAGGGAAAGGGAGCTTTTGGTATTCATTACTCCTCGTATAGTCAAAAACGACCAGGTAAAGTTGGAGCAAATGCAAAGGTTCAGCCTGCCTATCCGTGAGCAGAACGTGGTCACACATATGAACCGTGATTACCTGATTAACAGCAGCTTGAATAATTTCGACAAGAATGCAAAAAGATAAATATTTAAGATTAGGAGAACTTCTTATAAGGGAAGGCTTAATTACCCCCAGCCAGCTGGAAAAGGCAATCAGCGTTCAAAGGAAGGAGTCCGGCCGCCTGGGCGAGGTATTGATTAAGCTGGGCATGGTAAAAGAGGACCAGATTGTAGCCGTACTGGGCAAACAATTGAATGTCCCTTTTTTTACTCTCGGCACGGGCATGCTTAAACCGGTGGCTGGCCAGGGATTAGAGCATTTGATCCTGCAGGAGTTTGCGTTTAAGAATTACGTACTTCCTTTATCCCGCACATCCAGGTCGCTTACAGTGGCGATGTTTGATCCGTTGGATTTTATCCTTATTGATAATTTAAAGAAACTTACCGGTTGCGAAATTAATCCGGTCATTGCCACGCGTTCGGATATAAAGAAGGCAATTGAGGAGTTTTATGGCAAATCCGCAATGTTGCGTGATGCCGTTGAATCCAGCTATAATATTGATACAACAGCTCAGGAGACTGTAGATGACCTGGGGCAGGAGCTAAGCCTGGACAAGCTAATTGCCCGTGCTGAAGAAGCTCCTGTTGTTAAAATAGTGGATTTGATTATCCGGCAGGCAATTGAAGAAGGGGCCTCCGATATACACATTGAGCCTTTTAAGGAAAGAACCTCTTTAAGGTACCGCATTGACGGTAAGCTTTGTGAAATACCTCCTCCGGCAAAACATCTGCACCTGCCGATCGTTTCACGTGTCAAGATTTTATCAAAAATGGATATCGCTGAGAAACGCCTTCCGCAAGACGGGGCAATACTGGTGCGTATCAATGACCGGCCGATTGACATCCGTGTTTCCATTATTCCGACTATCTATGGCGAAAAGGCGGTATTAAGGATACTGGACCGCGGCAACAAGGTTTTGGATTTAAATTCCGCAGGTTTTGACTCTAAACAGCTGGAAGATGTGCGTAAAGCGATTAATCAGCCATATGGGTTAGTCTTTGTTACCGGGCCTACCGGTAGCGGAAAGTCAACCACTCTTTATGCGGTTTTAAGCGAGATCAAGGATTCTACGAAGAATATTGTTACAGTTGAAGATCCTGTAGAGTATAAAATGGACGGGATCAATCAGGTCCAAATAAAACCCGAGGTTGGGCTTACCTTTGCCGCTTCCTTGCGTAGCTTCCTGCGTCAGGACCCTGATATTATGATGGTAGGAGAGGTCAGGGATCTGGAGACTGCACAGATCTGTATCCGTTCGGCGCTCACCGGGCATTTAGTTTTAAGTACTTTGCATACTAATGATGCTCCTTCAGCTGCAAGCCGTCTTATGGATATTGGCGTGGAGCCTTATATGCTGGGTCCTTCCTTATTAGTAGTTATTGCTCAGAGATTAATACGGAAATTATGCTTAGAATGCAAGGAGGCATATGAACCTACCGCTGAGCAGTTGAAGGGCGCAAAAATAAAAGGGGATTTAATCTACCGCCATAAAGGGTGCCCCAAATGCAATAATACCGGTTATAGAGGCAGGACCAATATTTGCGAAGTTATGCCCTGTACTTTAGAAATCCAGGATTTGATTAACCAGAGGGCCCCTTATCAAAAAATACGGGAGGTAGCCAGGGCTTTAGGTATGCAGACACTCTATGAGTCAGGGATTAAAAAAGTTGAAAGCGGGATAACTTCACTGGAGGAGGTTTTCTCCGTTACGTTGGGAGCGGAGTAATGCCAAAGTTTTATTATATTGCCAGGAATAACGCGGGAAAGAAAGAAACCGGGATAGAAGAAGGGTTGGGGCAGGAAGAAATAGTAAGCAAGATTCAATCCCGGGGTTTGATTGTAATCAGCGTTATCCCTGAAAATACCGAAGCTTTTAACAGCGGCGTAATAAAGGTAGCTGCTAAAAGTGAAATTAAAAAGAAGCGCTCCGGTATTAGTTCAGATGACCTTACTCTTTTTTGCCGTCAGCTGGCAACTTTGCTTGGGGCAGGGGTCACTATCCTTAAAAGCCTGGATATTATCTCCAAGCAGGTAGTCAGCAAGAAGCTTTATGAAGTTGTTTTAGACCTGCAAAAGAATATGGAATCGGGGTTAAGCTTTCATGAGGCAATGGCTAAACATCCCAAGATCTTCTCTGACCTTTGGGTTAATCTTGTAGAAAGCGGGGAGGCAAGCGGAAACCTGGCGGTGGTGTTAAGCCGCCTGGCTACTTACCTGGAAAGGGATGCAGAATTCAGGGGCAAGATCATCTCGGCTTTAATTTACCCGGGGATCCTTTTGACCGCGGGTATAGCGGCATTGTTTTTAATGGCAGTAAAAATAGTGCCTACCTTCGCGGAGATATTCAAGAGTTTTAACATCACCCTGCCTGTACTTACCCAGATCTTGTTGAAAGTCAGCGATTTCCTGAGGTTTAATATGCTGGCGATATTCTTGAGTATCGGGGGGATAGTTTTTGCTTTTAGAAAATACGTTAAGACTAAAGCGGGCAGGAGAAATTTTGAGAATTTTAAGTTCAAATTACCTGTATTTGGCGAGTTTTTTATGGCTTTGAATGTAGAAAGATTTTCTTCTGAAATGTCTACGCTTTTGGAATCCGGCGTCCCTATTCTTTATTCGTTGGAAATATCAGAACGAAGCGTGGGGAATATGATTATGGCCGATATTATCCGTAAGGTTAAAGATGATGTGCGCGAGGGTAAACCTTTACGCGAACCTTTGGAAAAAAGCGCTTTTTTTGAGCCGATGTTTGTCCAGATGGTAAGCATTGGAGAAGAGATAGGCGAGCTTCCCCAGATGTTTAAGAAAATAAATAATTTCTACCAGGATTACTGCGAGGTATTCCTTGCGCGTTTTGTTGCTATGTTTGAGCCATTTGTGCTGGTATTTATTGGCGGGGTTATAGGGATTATGATCACAGGCATATTTTTGCCGATATTTGAGATTTCAAAAATCGGAGGATAAGTATTGACATTTTCACAATTATTGTTTAAAATCATTAGCAGAAGGGAGGGACTATGAAAAGAGGTTTTACGCTCATCGAGTTAATCGTAGTTATCATTATCGTTGGTATTCTGGCTTCTGTAGGTATGACGCAATATACTAAAGTAGTTGAAAAAGGCCGCGCCGCTGAGGCAAGGCTGGTATTGGGTTCTTTAAGGTCCGCAGAAATAGCGTATCAGATGGAGAACGGCGCGTATGCAACAGTGGCCAACTTAGAAGTGTCGGCTCCTGCAGCCTGTACCACCACGCATTATTTTTCTTATTCGTGCTCCGCAGCTACCGGAACTTGCACTGCCACTAGATGTATTGCCGGTGGAAAAACTCCAAACGCAACAGGAGTTTATACAAAGACTGTAACTGTTGCCGGTGTATGGGGAGGAACTGCCGGGTATTAATCTATAGGTGGAGGCATTTTATTTAGGTAAAAATTTTAGTAAGCATTAGTATTTTTAAAGGAGGGAGCTAAGATGAAAAGAGGTTTTACGCTCATCGAGTTAATCGTAGTTATCATTATCGTTGGTATTCTGGCTTCTGTAGGTAT
Organism: Candidatus Omnitrophota bacterium; assembly: GCA_028716965.1. GTDB lineage: Bacteria > Omnitrophota > Gorgyraeia > Gygaellales > Profunditerraquicolaceae > UBA6249. Next base: position 53 of record JAQUOV010000012.1, on the reverse strand, counting down.
GACGCAATATACTAAAGTAGTTGAAAAAGGCCGCGCCGCTGAGGCAAGGCTGG
>JAQUOV010000011.1 GCA_028716965.1 Candidatus Omnitrophota bacterium | reverse complement strand
ATATCAGGTACAAGATACACACCTATACTTAAAATTATCAATTGGGCGGAAGAGGATTTGAACCTCCAAGGGTTACCCCAATAGCTCCTAAGGCTATCGCGTATGCCAATTCCGCCATCCGCCCGGATATTTCCTCTTCTCGCTTCCGCAACAAAATTTGAGAATTTGTGGTTTATGAGCGTGCATTAGAAATTTTTCGGCATTGCCGTATCAGATAGTGTGCAAGGCTTTACGGCGAGTGCAGGCAATTACCTCTTGCGTAAGGAACATTGCGCTGCCGAAGCGAGCCGTAAACCGTAGCACACGGCGAAAAATTTCGCACGCGAGAAACCACAAATTTTCAAATTTACTGAGCCTCCCGCGACCGGCCTCCCGCAATCTTCTCCAGGAGGACGTCCCCGCCTGTTTATTTTTACAGCTTAGGGGATCTTTATTCGCGGGTATACATTTATGAGCCTCCCGCGACTCGAACGCGGCACAACCACATTAAAAGTGTGGTGCTCTACCTGATGAGCTAGAGGCCCTTAATCTAGGTTTCTTTACCGACCTTCTAGCGAATCCTCCAACGGAGGAGAGCTAGAGGCCCTTAAAACTTAATGAGCAGATAGTTTATGTCGTTCTTTGAACTCCATAAATTATAGGCCGTAAGGCCGTCTGCGAATTGAGCTCCTTATGCTTTTATCCAGCGAAATCCTTGCGAGCATTAGCGAGCAAGGATAATCCCGGAAACAAAAACTATCTAGAATTCCAAGACTTCCTTTTCCTTGTTCTTCAAGAGCTCGTCAATCTTGGCGATATATTTATCAACCACCTTCTGTAATTCATCAACCCCGCGGAACTTTTCATCTTCCGAAATAGCTTTATCTTTCTCCAGCTTCTCCACTGCTTCTTTAGAATCCCTCCTAATAGTACGCATGGAGACGCGGCCGTCTTCGGACATCTTATGGATCAATTTAGCCAGTTCCTGTCTCCTCTCTTTAGACAACTGCGGTACGGCAAGCCTGATTATTTTGCCGTCATTAGAAGGAGTGATCCCGAGATTAGATTTCATAATCGCCTTTTCAATCTCAACAATCACCGCAGGGTCCCAGGGCTGGATGACAATCAAATGTGCATCAGGAGCAGAGATAGCTGCCAGCTGCTTAAGCATGGTAGGTGTACCATAGTAATCAATATGCAGGCCTTCAACCAGGCTGGGAGAGGCCCTTCCGGTCCGTACTTCATGGAACTGGCGGTTCATCGACTCAAAAGACTTTTTCATCTTCTCTTCCGTATTATGCAATATTTCTTTAATGGTCATCTCTTCCCGCCTTTCATTTACCTTACTACCGTACCGATCTTCTCGCCTAAGACCACGCGCTTGATATTCCCCTGGCGATTAAGATCAAAAACAATGATTGGTAACTTATTATCCATACACAGGCTGATTGCCGTAGCATCCATCACCTTAAGGCCCTTTTTAAGCACATCGATATATTTCAAACGGCTAAACCTCTTGGCGCCTTTTACCTTCATGGGGTCAGCGGCATAAACCCCGTCAACCTTTGTGGCCTTCAGGATAGCATCCGCATTAACCTCCATAGCGCGCAGGGCCGCGGCTGTATCGGTAGTAAAATATGGGTTGCCTGTACCAGCGACAAAAATAACCACCCTGCCCTTTTCTAAATGCCGTATAGCCCTTCTTTTTATATAAGGCTCGGCTATTCTTTGCATCTCAATAGCCGTCATTACCCGGGTGGGCACCCCTGATTTTTCCAGTGCGTCCTGCAGGGAAAGCCCGTTAATTACGGTAGCCAGCATCCCCATATAATCAGCAACGCTGCGATCCAAATCCAGGCCGCGCGAAGCAATATTATCCTGGCCGCGCAGTATATTGCCTGCCCCTAGAACAACAGCCACATCTACCCCCAGATCCCTTATCTCTCTAATCTGGACTGATATGGTTTTAAGCACCCCCGGGTCTATGCCATGCGTATTCTTACCCTGAAGCGCCTCGCCGCTAAGCTTAAGGACAATCCTCTTGTAAGCTGGTTTTAACATTTATTCGCCGATTTTATAGCGGATGAACCTGCGGATGACAACGTTTTCACCGATCTTTGCTACGATACTGCCTAAATAATCTTTAACCATTAAACCCATGTCCTTGATAAAAGGCTGTTCCAGTAAACAATTATTCTTGTAAAAATCTTCCTTGTTTTTTTCATGCTGCAAAACTTCCCTGGGGACATCTTCTTTCTTTATATATGCCGGGTTGGTGGCCGCAATCTGCATAGCCAGGTCCTTGGTAAATTTGGCAAATTCTTCATTTTTAGCCACAAAATCCGATTCACAGTTTACTTCCAGCAAAACACCTATTTTGTTGCCATGATGTATATAACAATCAACCCTGCCTTCTTTTGCGGCGCGGCTCTGTTTTTTGGCGGCAATCTCCAGGCCCTGCTTACGTAACAATATTGCCGCCTGTTTTATGTCCCCTTTGGCATCTTCCAAAGCCTTCCTGCAATGTGCAATGCTTGAGCAGGTCATATCCCTTAATTCCTTAATCGCATCCAATGAATTCTTCATTTTAAAACGGCCCCTTCTTTTTTGATTTCAGCTTTGTTTCCGCTGCCGGTTTGACGTGCGCCCTTTTTGCTGCTCCCGTCTCATCCACAAGCGGCTGGCTCTCTTCAACAATCTCCTCAATCTCTTTAATCTTGATCTCCTCTTCCGGAAGCACCTCCAGGGGAATATCCTGCTTTAACTCTTCTACCTTAACCCCTTCCTGAGAAAGATAAGACAAGAATTTCTTTCTTCCCTCAATAATCGTATCCGCAATAATCGAAGCTACCGTACGGATAGACTTGGTGGCGTCATCATTGCCCGGAATAGGGTAATCTACCAAATCGGGGTTGGAGTTGGTATCAATTAAACCGATTATCGGTATCCCCAGCCTGCGCGCCTCAAGCACCGCAGTCTCCTCCTTCTTAGTATCTACTACAAATGCCGCCTTGGGCATGCGCTCCATAGCGACTATGCCTGAAAAATTCTTATTCAGCTTGGACAGCTCCTTTTCCAGGCGGGCAACCTCTTTTTTGGTTAACTTATCAAATGTGCCGTCGGTACGCATTTTCTCAATATCTTTCAGGCGGTTAATGCTCTTTTTGATAGTAGTAAAATTGGTAAGCATGCCGCCCGGCCAACGGTCGGTAACATAGTACATCCCGCAGCGTAATGCCTCCTGCTTAATTACATCCTGGGCCTGTTTCTTGGTCCCCACAAAAAGGACAAATTCTCCTTTTGAAGTTATATCAATTAAGAAATCCCGGGCCGCATTAATACACTCCTCGGTCTTTTCCAGGTCAATAATGTAAATACCACTCCTTGAGCCGAAAATAAACTTCTTCATTTTGGGATTCCAGCGCTTAGTCTGGTGTCCAAAATGTACCCCTGCTTCTAAAAGTTGTTTGATTAATTCTGATGGCACGTTTTTATTCCCCCTTCTTGTGGCTTTGCCTGATAAAAGGCAAGCCATGGTTCTCTAACCAATAGTTAATATGATTTTTGCCTCCGGGCTGTAAATAAGCCCGGAAATTAAAGCAAAAAGTTAATTTTATAATTATAACAAATTTTTATCTGTTTGCAACTATTTATTGTATCTCCTGGGCATCATAAAGCCGTTTATACAAACCTTTCTTCTCCAGCAGCTGATTATGCGTACCCTGCTCAACGATTATTCCTTTATCTAAAACCACTATCCTGCTGGCATTTCTTACTGTTGAAAGACGATGCGCAATCACAAAAACCGTCCTGCCGCTGACAAGGCTATCCAAAGCCTCCTGGACAATACGCTCGGATGTGGAATCCAGCTGCGAAGTAGCTTCATCAAGGATCAATATCGGTGCGTTCTTTAAAAGGGCGCGGGCAATAGCAATACGCTGACGCTCCCCTCCGGAGATCTTTACGCCTCTGTCTCCGATCATCGTATCATAGCCCTGCGGGCATTGGGATATAAAATCATGGGCATGCGCCTTGCGGGCCGCCTCCTCTATTTCTTTAACGGAAGCTTCGGGCTTGCCATAAGCGATATTGGCCTTAATCGTATCATTAAAGAGTATGGTCTCCTGGTTAACTATGCCTATCTGGTTACGCAATGATTTTAGATCAAACTCACGGACATCCACGCCGTCGATAGATACGCTGCCTTTCTGGGGGTCATAAAAACGCGGAATTAAATCCACCAATGTGCTCTTACCTGTACCGCTGGGCCCGACAATGGCCATCATCTGGCCGTAATCAACCTCTAAATCAATCCCTTTCAAGATCTGGGTATCTGCATAACTGAACCAGATACCACTAAACCTGATGCTTTGCTTAAAACCGGTTAATTTCTTGGGGAGAAGCGGCTCTTTTACGCTCGGCTCTGTCTCCAGCACCTCATGTATGCGTTCGCTGGCTGCCATTGCCTGCTGGTTCAAAGCGTTTACCTGGCTTAATTTCTTAAAAGGCCTGATCAAAGATAAAAGCGCACCGAGGAATAAACCAAAAACACCGAAAGATAATTTTCCGGCAATGACTTCACGGCCGCCCCAGAAAAACACCAGCACCCCGGCAATACAGCCTAAAAACTCCGTAGAAGGATTGAGCAAAAGCGTACGCTTGATGGACTTCATGGAAAGTTTATAATAATCCGTATTGACCCTGTTGAATTTGGTAATCTCATACTCTTCCATGTTAAAAGCCTTGACAATCCGCGCGCCCATAATCGTCTCATAAAGCAGGGAATTGGTATCGGCGATCTTCTCCTGTGAACGCTTAGAAAGCTTTCTTAAGACCTTACCGACCCTTATAATCGGAAAACTGATCAGGGGAACGAATATAAGAGAAACCAGGGCCATTTTAAAATAGATAAAGAAGATAACCACGGCAAAGATAACCACCTGCAGGCTCTGATAAATCAAGTCGGTTGATCCGTATGATACGGCATTCTCCACGAGCTTGACATCGTTAGTAATGCGCGACATAAGCTCTCCGCCGCGCTTATGAGTAAAATAATTAAGCGATAAAGACTGTATCCTTGCATAAAGTTTGGCCTTGATGTCCCTGACCACGCGCTGGCCGATATCCGACATAAAATAGCTTTGGAAGAACCCAAAAACGCCTTTTAAGAAAAAAAGCACCAGGACGCTTACAACCATATACCCCAGCAGCACTTCCGGCGGGGTATTATTTATCTTATCCACAAGGCCGGACAGGAGAGCCGGTAACTTGGCGGGGATAATGATCTTTTTATTGGTCAAAACCTTATCCGCCAAAGGTACGATCATTGCCAGCGATACTCCGTCAAACACCGCAGAAAACCCCATGCAAACTATGGCTATGGCAAATAAGCCATAATAGGGCCGCACGAATTTCAATAACTTAAAATAGTCCCTCATCTTTTCCTTTCTTAAAGAGGCTATATTTTAACATATCCATATGGGCATGGCAAACCTTTTCTTGCGGAACCAGGTCTATCCTGCCTGGCAAGCTCGGCAGGCCCCTTGCGTAAGCGCAAGGATTCCGTTGGATTATTATGAGTGCTCAATTTTTTGGTTGCAAATAAGGCTGCGCTCTGTTATGATTTTCACTATGGGTAAACTCAAGGTAGCCGTAGTCGGCGTAGGCCATTTAGGCAGTATCCACGCCAAAATATACCAGGAAAACCCCGCATGCCAGCTCATCGGAGTATGTGATTCTAACCAAGAACGCCTAAATCAGGTCTCTTCTGCGCTGGGGGTGCCGGGATATGCCGATTACAAGGAGCTTTTTTCCAAAGTAGAGGCAGTAAGCATAGCAGTACCTACCGTATTACACCACCAAGTGGCGGCAGATTTTCTTAAAACAGGCGTGCACACCCTGGTTGAGAAACCTTTTACCCTGACCCTTAAGGAAGCTGATGACCTTATAAAGACCAGTCATAAACATAAGCTTATACTCCAGGTAGGCCATATTGAAAGGTTTAACTCCGCTTTCGCAGCTACCTTAAAGATCATAAAAATACCTAAATTTATCGAATGCCACCGCCTCTCAAGCTTCCCCAACCGCTCGCTTGACGTTGGCGCTGTCCTGGATATTATGATCCACGATATTGACATTGTTCTCGGACTGGTAAATTCACCCCTAAAGAGGATAGACTCCGTAGGGGTAAATGTATTAACTAAATTTGAGGATATCGCCAATGCCCGGTTGACTTTCAAGAACGGCTGCATTGCTAACCTTACCGCCTCGCGCGTATCCGATGAGGCCATGCGCAAGATACGCATTTTTCAGGAAGATACCTACATCTCGCTGGATTATAAGAATGCCGAAGCCTCTGTTTACCACAAAAACGGATTTAAGATAACCAAAGAAAACCTGCCCATAGAAAAAGAGCAGCCCCTGCAGAAAGAACTGGATTCATTTATCGCTTGTGTAACCAATAAAACCACCCCGCTTGTCTCAGGGCAGGTAGCGCGTGAGGCCCTGGCTGTTGCTTTAGAAATACAAAAACAAATATGGCGCAAATAAGAAAAATATTCATTGTTTGTGGCGAACCCTCCGGGGACCTGTTAGCCGGTGACCTCATCCGGGCGATAAAAATGCTCCGGCCTGGCCTTAAGATCTCTGCGGTAGCAGGAGCTTATGCAAAGAGTGCCGGGGCGGAAATCTTTTATAATATCAAAGATTTATCCGTAATGGGGTTTTTTGACGTCTTAAGAAAGCTGCCGAAATTCCTTAAACTGAAGAAGCTGGTCCTTGAAGAGATCAATAGAGATAAACCCGATGCTATAGTCTTGGTTGATTTCTCCGGGTTTAACCTGCGCCTGGCAAAAGCGATCAATAAACGCATACCAACCATTTATTACGTAAGCCCGCAGGTCTGGGCCTCAAGAGAAAAAAGAGTAAACTCTATAAAAGATTACATCTCCAGGATGATCGTTCTTTTTAAGTTTGAAGAGGAATTTTACAAACAGCGCATGATCAGGGCTTGCTGCGTAGGCCACCCATTGATAAGCCTTGTAAGCCCGACAATGGAAAAACAGGAGTTACGGGATAGCCTGCGGATTAACCCCTCCCAAAAGGTCATTGCGCTTCTGCCCGGTTCACGTAAACAGGAGATCGGGATGGTCCTGCCCGTAATGCTTGAGACTGCCCGGCTGATCGATAAAGAAATCCCCGGTATCCAATTTATCATCGCCAAATCCCCCAGCTTAGACGCCCGGGTATACCAAAGAGCATGCAAAAAATTTACCCTGGACCTAAAGATCATAGACGGCAAAACTTACGATTGCCTGAATATCGCCGACTTCTGCCTTGTATGCTCGGGCACGGCGACACTGGAAGCGGCAATCATGGGCAAACCTTTTCTAATTGTATACAAGATGAACCTGCTGAATTACCTGCTCTACCGGCCGCAAATAAAGATACCTTATATCGGCATGGTCAACATTGTGGCGGGAAGAAAGATTGTACCGGAGTTTATTCAATTTAACGCAAGAGCCGCGATCATCTGCCGGGAAGCTGTAAAGCTGCTAAAAAACCCCGAACGAGCCAGGCAGATGCTTGATGACCTGGCTTACGTAAAATCCAGCCTCGGAGAACCGGGAGCAGCTGAACGCGCCGCCAGGTTAATCCTTGAGTCACTCCAAGATTAAAAAATAACCATTTATTTATCCCCGGCCATTTCTATACGTTCGTCGATCGGCGGATGGTCAAAAAAGAAGAACTTGATCAGCGGATGAGGATTCCTGTCGGCGAGGTTTTGCGCGGCAAGCTTATCCATAAGAGAAATAAATGCTGCTTTGTTTTTAGTTGCTTTAAGCGCCAGGCTGTCCGCCTGCCTTTCGAACCTGCGGCTCACATATGCTTCCAGGGGCTGCAGGATAATGCCGAAAAGCATAAAATAAAGGAAAACCAAAGGCAGGCTGGCTAATTGCACAAGAGAGCTTAATTTGAAGACCCCGAGGAAATACGAGTTTGTCCTAAAGATAAGATAGAACAACCCTAAAGTAAGCAGGGAGTTTATAGCGATCAACTTGAAAATATGCTTGAGCTGAAAATGCGCAAACTCATGCGCAAGTATTGATTCAACCTCATCATGGCTGTATTTATCTTTTAAGGTATCGGCTAAAATAACGCGTTTGGTCCTTCCCATACCGGTAAAGGCTGCATTAGCTTTAAGCGTTTTCTTACTGAAATCTATCTCAAAGACATCCATAAGCTTAACCCGCATTTTACCGGCTAAAGCAAGTATTCTTTGCCGCAAAGCCTCATCTTCAAGCTTCTTATATTTAAAAAATAACGGGATAATCAAAACCGGGGTTAACCTGGCTAAAACCACGCTGAATACTATCCAAAAGATTGAGATAACCAGCCACCACTGGCTAAACTTAATCAATACCCAGTAAAAACATGAAATCAATATCAGGAATATCGCATACGCCAATACCCCGGATTTCAACTGGTCCAGCCACCAATCCCCTATTCCCTGCTTCGATAGATTAAACTTATGCTCCAGGATATATCCGGAGTAGAAACTAAGCGGCAGGTTTAATAAATAATAAAAAACCGAGATAATGAGAAGAAAAATGGCAATCGATAAATAGGCTGGCTGGTTTAAATCTTTAACAAACCCCTCCAAAAACAGGGAAAGCCCTGACCCCAAAAAGATCAGGAGCAGGGCTATACTATAGAAAGTATCAATAATATTCAGTAAATATTTTTGATGAGAATAGTTTTTGGCTAAATCAGCCATCTTTATTTTTTAGCTTCTTTTTTTGTTAAAGGCGCGACATTGACAAATGTGCGCAGGCGGCCGTGGCTGGTTTTCTTGCGGGTAAAATAAACCTTCCCCGCGTAAGCGGCAAATAAAGTGCCTAAACCCCGCACCCCTATTCCTGCCTTATAGCTATCGCGGCCGCGTACAAGTATTTCCCCTGTCTTAACCAGCTTCCCGCCGCTTGATTTAACTGCCTTATCTTTCTTGGGAGTTGAAAAACCACCGATCATTTTGTAATCCTCCTTTAAATGAGCAGGCGACTTACGGGTGTAACGGCGTAAGCCGCAGGCCGCAAGGCCGTCTGCGAATTTGAGCACCTTATACTCTTATCTGAAGAAATCCCTGGAGCGTTAACGCACAAGGATAATCCCGCAGCGATGAGGTGTTTAACTGCGGGGATCTAAACTAACAAAGAGAGATATTACCACAAATCAACTAATTAAGCAATAACTCTTCATCTTTATCCGGGATATAAGACTGCACTCCCTTTTCGGCTAACTTAGCGGAAAGGCTCAGCGATTGTTCAACTTCTCCGTGCACCAGGAAGATGCGCTTAAGCAGCCTGTCTTCCTGGCCGGCAGACAGGTCTTGCCTTTTGGCAGACAGGCATTGGGAAACAAAATCCAGCAACTCCGCCTGGTCGGCGTGCCCTGAAAAAGAGTTAATCACCACCACCTCGGCATTAAGTTCATACTCAACTCCGAAAATCCTCACAAAAGGGTTTTTCTCAACTATCTTCCTGCCCAGGGTATCTTTAGCCATATATCCTACGACCAAGACCATATTGCGGGAGTCTTCTATATTATTCTGGAGGTGATGCAGCACCCTTCCGGATTCGCACATACCGCTTCCGGCAATAATAATCATCGGCCGCCTATCGGTGTTTAAGGCCTTGGATTCTCTTTGCTCGCGGATAAAACGCAGGTTTAACAATTCAAAAGGATTGTTCCCCCTGTTAATATCCTGCCTTGTCTTCTCATCAAGGAAATCAAGATGGAAGTTAAAGAGGTCGGTAATATTGGTTGCCAAGGGGCTGTCCACGTAAATAGGCACCGAAGGGATAAGCTTTTCCTTAAGCAACTCATTCAAGAAATAGATTACCTCCTGTGTGCGCTCAAGGGTAAAAGAGGGAATAATCACCTTGCCTCCTCTTTTTAGCGCGCGCGAGGTAGCCTCCCTTAACCTTGACTGCGCTTCCTCAATCGGCCGGTGCAGCCTGCCGCCATAAGTAGATTCCATAATCAAATAGTCCAAGCCCTTGGGGATTACAGGATCGTTCAATAAAGGGAGGTTTTTTCTTCCCAGGTCCACCGCATAACCTAAGCGTAAAGAGCGTTCTGCATCTTTGATATCCAAAACGACTATCCCTGAACCCAATATATGCCCGGCATCAAGAATGGTGGCGTAGACATCTTTTGCAATACAGAACTTTTGATTGTAAGAAATGGAACGGAAGATCTTGGTAGCCCGGGAGGCCTCCTTTGCCGTATATAAAGCCTTGCGTAAAGGCAGATTCAGGCGCCGGTTGATTTTATTTACGTATTTTACATCTTCTTCCTGGATCTTTCCCGAATCTACCAGCATCAGGTCAGCCAGGTCTTTAGTTGCCGAAGTAGTATAGATCTTACAGCGTAAGCCCCGTTTGATTAAATTAGGAATGTTCCCGCAATGATCAATGTGCGCATGGGACAAGACCATGGCGTTAATCGTGCGCGGGTTATAATGAAAAGTAGTATTGATTTCATAAAATGCATCGCGGTGGCCCTGAAACAACCCGGCGTCAAGGAGTATCTCTGTCCTGCCAGCGGTAACCAAATGGCTTGAGCCGGTAACAGTTTTTGCTCCTCCCAAAAATTTTATCTTAACTGACATATTTAGGCTGCAAAGGAAATTAATCTGCTCACTTATCGTATGTGGAATAAAAATACGGGGTGTGCGCCATGAACTCCGCAGCGCACGTATCAACCAACTTGAAATCCGGCACTATATTCATGGATTTCCTTAAGGCGCAGACCTCTGTTTCGCTTAGAGATAAGAGCTTTGCCAGTTGCCTGTCGCTAAAGCCGTATTCCTTGGCCTTCTTAAGCAGCTCTCCGGAAAGATTATGCTTATTCTTAAGTAGTTCCCTTTCACAATCAACGATCTCCCTGATGTTATGCAAAAACCAGCGGTCAACTTTCGTCAATTCGTAGATCTTTTCGATATCCAGGCCGGCACGGAAGGCGTCTGCGATATAAAAGACCCTTTCTGCGTTAGGCTCTCTCAATTTCTGGGAAATTCTATCCAAAAGGCCGTTTTCAACCTTAATATCCTGCAGATTATCAAAAACTATGCTTTCCAGGCCGAACTTCTTAATCTCCAGGGAACGCAAACCTTTCTGCAGCGCCTCTTTAAATGTCCGGCCGATAGCCATAGCTTCGCCGACCGACTTCATGGATATCCCCAGCGTGTTTTTAGCCAAAGAAAACTTTTCAAAAGTAAAGCGCGGGACCTTTACCACGCAATAATCAATAGCCGGCTCAAAACAGGCAGGGGTTGAACGTGTAATATCATTGGGTATTTCATCCAGGCTGTACCCTACAGCAAGCTTAGCCGCGATCTTGGCGATGGGAAAACCCGTGGCTTTTGAAGATAAAGCTGAGCTGCGCGAAACCCGCGGGTTCATCTCGATAATGACCATCCTGCCGGTTTCCGGATGTACCGCAAACTGTATATTGGAACCGCCGGTTTCCACCCCGATCTCCCGGATGCAGGCAATAGCTGCGTTGCGCATCAGTTGGTATTGTTTGTCTGTCAGCGTCTGGATAGGAGCTACCGTAATGCTATCACCCGTATGTATACCCATGGGGTCAAAATTTTCAATAGTACAAATGACCACTACATTATCCTTCAGGTCGCGCATAACCTCCAACTCAAACTCTTTCCAGCCCAGCACGGATTCTTCAACCAATATCTCGCTGATCATGCTTGACTCAAGGCCGCGCTTAGCCAAACCCTTAAACTCCTCAAGATTATAAGCGATTGAACCACCTACCCCCCCTAAAGTAAAACTTGGCCGGATAATCAGAGGAAAGCCTATTTTTTGCGCGGCACCAAGGGCTTCCTCCATATTATAAGCCCGGACGCTTTTGGGCAGGTCCAAACCGATTTTTTCCATTGCCGCTTTAAACAGCTGGCGGTCCTCGCCTTTCTTAATCGCTTTTATATTTGCACCGATAGTCTCAACCCTGTATTTCTTCAATACCCCCTTCTCGGCCAATTCTACGGTGGTATTCAAGGCAGTCTGGCCTCCCAGGGTCGGCAGAAGCGCATCCGGCCTTTCTTTGGCGATAATCTTTTCTACTGTTGCAGCGGTAATCGGCTCAATATATGTCTTATCGGCAACTTCAGGGTCAGTCATAATTGTCGCCGGATTGGAGTTTACCAGGATTATTTTAAAACCCTCCTGCTTCAAGACCTTGCATGCCTGAGTACCGGAGTAATCAAATTCGCAGGCCTGGCCGATAACTATGGGTCCGGAACCGATAATCAATATTTTTCTGATATCTTTTCTCTTAGGCATAGCTTAATGCTTCCTTTTTTTTGACTTACGCATTAATTTTGAGAACTCCGCGAATAAATACTCTGCGTCGTGCGGTCCGGGAGAGGCTTCCGGATGGAACTGTACGGAAAATACGGGCAGCTTCTTGTGGCAAAACCCCTCCAGGGTACCGTCATTTAGATTTACATGAGTAAGCTCAATATCTTTCTTACTCAAAGAATCTATATCTACGCAAAAACCGTGATTCTGGCTGGTTATAGAAACCCTGCCCGTCCTTAAATCCTTTACCGGATGGTTTGCGCCGTGGTGGCCGAACTTAAGTTTATAAGTGCTTCCCCCCAAAGCAAGCCCGAGCATCTGGTGACCCAGGCAGATTCCAAAAATGGGGATCTTGCCGATAAGCTTATTTACCGTTTTAACTACATAAGCTACAGCCGCAGGGTCGCCCGGCCCGTTAGAAAGCATTAGCCCGTCGGCGCCGGAGCCGAGGATCTCTTCGTACGTTGCCTGCGCAGGCAAGACCACTACCTGGCAATTGTTGCGTACCAATTCTCTTAGTATGTTGTACTTTACCCCGCAATCCAATACCGCGACTTTATATTCAGCATCTTTATTATGAGCATAGTTATATTTTTTAGGGATGCTGACCTCTTTAACCAAATCTATGCCGACCAACCCGCGGCTGGATTTGGCCTTTTTGACCAAGCTGGCCTCATCGTGGTCCTGCGTGGAAAGGACCGCCTTCATCGCCCCCTTCTCCCTTATATGCAAAGTAAGCTCCCGGGTATCAATACCCTCCATCCCAAGAATATTGTTTTCTGCCAGGTATTCTCCCAGAAGTTTCTCCTTTTTCCAATTGCTGGCGATCTTACTATACTCCTTTACTACAAAACCCTCCAAGAAAGGCCTGCGGCTCTCTGCATCATCCTTATTCACGCCATAGTTTCCCATTAGCGGATAAGTCATAACCACAATCTGCCCTTTATAAGAAGGATCGGTAACAATCTCCTGGTATCCTGTCATACTCGTATTAAAGACTACCTCTCCGGTGCGTTCTCCGGTTGAGCCGAATGATCTGCCTTTAAATATCTTCCCGTCTTCTAAAGCAAGAAATGCCTGCATTTTTATCTCCCTTATAGCAAGGGCGTTTAGTGCCGAGGGTTTGGCTCCTAAACGCCCTTATTTATTCTAACATTTCAGGAAAAATTGTCAATGGGGAACTTTTTTCAATGACCAACCTCTTTAAGCAAAACGCAGGTACTCTTTGCCTTCCTTCCAGGGGTTAAGATAACGTTCAATGCTTAAACTGTTATCCTGGATCAAATCAACCAGCCGTTTTTTGTCTTCAGGTGAAACTACCTCAATTTTGGGCCGGCGGATATCAGATTCATTCTCCTCCCTGACTATTGCGATACTGGCGTCATTTAATGCCACCACCGAGCCGACTGGCCAGAGGCCCATGAACTGAAAGAATTTATCCAGTAATTCCGGGTCAAAAGAACTGCCTCTCTCCTTATTCATAATATTGTAAACCACATCCGGAGAATAATCCTGTTTATAGCCCCTCCTCTGCGAAAGGGCATCATAAACATCGCAAATGGCGACGATCGAAGAAATGGTGTGCTGCTTTCTCAACAAAGGAAGGCGCGGGTAACCGGACATGTTATATTTCAAATGATGCTCGAAGCTGACTACTACCGGCAAGATACCAAGGCTTTCAATATACTTAAACATAAATTCCCCGCCTAAAACCGTATGGCTCTTGATACGGTCAAACTCCTGCTCACTTAGTTTATCAGGCTTATGCAGGGTCTTGCGCGAAATATACATCTTGCCGATGTCATGGAAAAGGGCAGCTACACCGATATCCATCACGTCGTTCTTCTCAAACCCTAAGCGTGAAGAAAAATACATGGAAAATATCGCCACATTAAGCATGTGCACGTAAACCTCCGCGTCATACCTTTTTACCGTGGCTAATTTCAGCAGTTCCTGGCGCTGTACGCTTAAGCTATCAATGATATTGCTTAGGGAAAGTTTAAGGGTCCGCGGATCGATCTTTTCAAGATTAAGCACGCTTGAGACAACCTGGGCGACCTTATCCATAGAAAAATCGTAAAGGTTGGGCTGACCGGCTTCTGATGCCCCCTTATCTTTCCTGTCAACAACCTTAAGCTTGCCTATGTTTATATTTTCTATTCCCGCAAGATCCAATAACTGCTGAGGGTCATTCTTAAAATCTTCTTTCGGGCCGCTGATGATACCGATAAATTTACCCAATTCTTCCTTGCTTAACCCGCGGTAAAAAGCAAGCCTTTCGATATTTCTTTCTTTCAAATACAGTATCGCCGACCTTAAAAGTTTGCCTAAATCAAAGAATATCTCTTTTTCAAAAGCCAGTTCTTCGCCAATAATGCCGATAACTACCTCCTGGCGCTCATTAAAAACATCCTCAAAAACCGCATACGCCTTATCCAGGGATTTCTGGAACATAGGATGCAGTGGACCGTACATCTTGGCAGTCTGAAGACAGGTGAGAAGCTCTTTAAAAACTACTTCGATCTTACTCAATATTCCACTCCTTCAATATTTGGGCTGCCTTATTGCGCACATTTCTGTTCCAAAAGAATCTCCTGCGGCTTAAATCCTTAATGCAGCCTGCAGCTTCAATAAAATGCAGGTCAAAAACAATCTTCATGTTTTCAATAAGCAGATCATTCTTGCTCCCCAGGAAGCTGGGGACCTTAAACAGCATAGACAAGAGCTCATCTCCTGCCTGTGCGTCTAATATCAGAACAGAAAACAGTTCGCCTCTAAGCGCAAAAGAGCCCGTATTTAATTGCCGCTTGAGAAAATCCTTATCCACCTTCTTCAGTTTACGCATAGCTTTCAACGACTCAATCTTGACTAATTCATTAGCTCCTGAGTAAATATGTTCCAATATATTTAGAGTCTGCGGAGTATCGCTCTGGCTTAAGGCCTCGGCCAGGCTGGCAAGAAATTCAATATCCTGCATCCTTTGGTCAAGCCTTGCATAAAAATCAGCAAGGTTTGCCTGAAATAATCTTAAAAATAGGACTAAGGCCTGTTTATTTACTCTCTCGCCGGAAAATATCTTATCCAGGTATAAACTCAGTTCCTTTCCCGGAGAAGAAATAACTTTAAGGAGAAATTCCTGCTCGGGCTTAAGGGAGCCGCTTAGGGCAATATCTTCAATAAGGCCGGAAAAAACCTCCTCAAGACCAAGGCATGCCTTTATCTGCTCTTTTTTCCTCTCGCTCAAAACCTGCCAAAGGTCACTTAGAAAACCAGTATCATTATCCTCAAAAACGCCGGCTAATTCTTTTTCTAAAATCGCTGCTGCCGTCTGCAAGGTATCCGTATTTTTATCGCTTGCAAATATGCCTAAGACTATATAACGGTAGTTCTCCTTAAGCAGCTGGTGGTCAAAAGAAAGCTTACCGGAAAAAGAAATGTTCTTGACTAAAGAATCCAGTGTATTGCGGTAGACAGCGGACATGGGGTCATCCTGGGAGCCGCTTAATAGATTGCGGATCTTTTTTACCGTGCCGGGATTATCCTTTAGGGCCGGGGACTCATCCATCTTACTGAAAAAATCCCTGGTGATATTAGATGAGTTGTCCTGCCCGGATATTTTAGAGAAAAGCTGGAGGCTTAAAGAATCAAAACCGTCTTCCTGAAGGAACCCCTCCCTGAGCAGGGCGATAAAATCATCCTGGCTTAACCCCTCAAATGATGGTTTTAGCTTTGCCAGCTTATCCTGGCTAATCGTCTTCTTATTGCGCAGCAGCCAAAGAAAAATATCATTTAAACACTTATCGAATTTTTCTTTGTTTTTATCCCTCAAGCTGGACAAAAACTCATTCACCTCGGTGGAGATCCCTTCGGAATCAAAGAGGTCCTTTTCGTCAATTCGTTTTATGAACGAACCAAAACTATCGGCAAGCTGCTCCATTTTAGCGGCATTATTACTATATACCGCTTCTTTAAGCATATACCCCCATACATCAGCACACTCCTGGCCTTCCCCTTGCAGGAATGCGGAATAATCCAATTCCTGGATCACGAAATGAACCAGCCTTTCCTTTTCTAAAAGCACCCCCAAACCCCCGCTTTTAAAAATATCCTTTTGCGGCAAAGACATAAGGCAAAGAAATTGCACCAACTCTTGAAGGCTCAAGCCAATCCTGATTTCTATGCTCTTTATTTTACGCTGATGCAAAAGGCGGGCTAATTCGTCATATAAACCTGCCCGCGTAAGGCTCTTGCCGTCAACTATAAGCCCGGAACTGGTTACTCCGATTTTAAAGGGATTGAAAATAGCAAGGATAGTCTCAAGCTTAAGTTTAAAATTCTCTACGGATTTAATAAAATAAGGATGGTCCTTGGGGTAAGAAAAGGCATTAGTAAGGGCGATCCTTAAACCACGGAAAAAATCTTCGATAATCTCTTCTTTGTTCATGGATGTTATTTTACAACTAAAAAAACACTCCTGCAACTGAAATTGAGCACCTTAAATTTCTTATCTAGCGAAATCCTGCCGAGCTTGCCAGGCAGGGTGAGCACCTTAAATTTTCTATCTAACGAAATTGAACACCTTAAGATTTCTATTTAGTGAAATCCTTGCGTTTACGCAAGGGCCTGCCGAGCTTGCCAGGCAGGGTGAGCACCTAAAAATATAGGGGCAGCTACTATTTTTAATAGTCACTGCCCCTATTTAAAAGAGATCCCTCTTTTATTTACCTTTTCATTATTTTTTTGGCTTTATCGTCTGCAACATCAGTAATGAAAGGCACCCCTGTTTCCTTTTCGGTCTCTCGATTTGCCGAAAAAATATCATCCCGGCTGATCGCCTTAAGCGTAAACCTTCTGGCGCCGGCCATTAACTGCTGTAAGCCTGCTGCCAATTTATCCGCTAAGGTCCAGAAAGCAACTGCGCCCAAAGGAACCTTTTTCATCTCCTCCTTGCCAACCTTTTTTTGCAGGTCATAGTAACCGGCAAAAAGCTCCGCGGCAGTTGCACCAAACTCTGCCATGGAGGCAGGAAGCTTATCCCAATTTCCACTTACCTTTGCTTTTACTGAAGGATTCAAAACCCCTTCGATATTGGAGCCAAGATATGCGGGGATCATTAAAGCTCGCCCCATACACACCAATTTTGTATAAGGAGCGCCAAATGCTAAAGCCTTAAATATATGGTCCTCGCGGGCCAGCCCTCCGGCAAAAGCCATATCCACTACCTTCTTTCCTTTTTTACGCAGTATCTCTGCGTATTCATAGGCTTTGGCATGTAACAGTATGGACGGCACACCCCATGTCTCCATCATATTCCAGGGGCTCATGCCTGTTCCGCCGCCTGAACCGTCAATAGTAAGAAGATCAAGTTTTGCGTCGGAGGCATATTTTATGGACATCGCCAAAGCCTCCATTCCGTATGATCCGGTTTTTAATGACACTCTCTTATAACCGATCTTCCGCAAGTATTTAACCGCTTTCATAAAATTATCTTCCACCTGGCTTTCCGAAGAAAGGCTGGTATATCCCAGGCGGCTGTGACGCGCGATAGACTTGATCGCCCCTGATTTGAAAGCCTCCTGTACTTCAGGCAGGGTGGGATCGGGATCAACTACATAGCCGCGTTTTTTAAGGAATTGTGCATATTCAATGCTGGTTACCTGTATTTCTCCGCCGATACACTTGGCGCCCTGTCCCCATTTTAACTCTAAAATAACCTTATCCCCGTACTTTTCAATTACGTATTCGGCAACCCCGTTACGCGTATCTTCAACATTCATCTGCACGATAATCGCGCCGTAGCCGTCATAATAACGCAGGAAAGTATCAATCCTTCTGTCTAATTCCGGGGCCTTAATGATCTTTCCATTCCTGATCTCTGCCTGTTTGTCAATTCCGACTACATTTTCACCTACAACAATCGGCACTCCTACCAGCGCTGCGCCAGTAGCAAAAGACTCCCAGTATTTGGCTGCTACAAAAGTAGAGCCCAGGGCGCCGGTCATCACCGGGACCCTGAATTTGGTTTTGACTACCTGGCCAAATTCACCCTCAATATTGACATTGGGAAAAATACAGTCGTCCTCGGAATTTGAAAGCCCTTTAGGAAGCCCGTATGCGCCGTAGTTATAACCGTTAATACGCAGAGAATTATAGGAAACTCCTACATGGGTAGTATTTGCGCTTCCTGCGGTAGTAAAACTATAATCCCTGGGGTATAAAAGTTTCCTTCCTTTTAAGCTGGAAAGCCAGGTTTCGCATTTTCCCGCGCAATCTACACGGCAAAGCGTGCACAAACCGCTTTCACAAGGGTTGCCTCTATTTACTGTACCTAACGCATCATTTGTTTTTGGCCACTGAATCATGGATACCCTCCTCTACTATAATTTAATCAAAATATGCCTAAATATTAGGCAGCCGACCTTAAAAAAATAGACCTCCGTTTTAAGTTCTCAGACGTCTTTGTCTTCCACCTTTCTTAAATAATATCCTAACCCGGCGTCTTCGCAGGGCATTAAGGTATACGGCTGTCCAAATTGTATTACTATATTAATACTCAAAAGAAAATTGTCAAGAATTATCAATCATCGCGCAAGCGGCTTTCTTGGCCATACCCATAGCTTCAATAACAGTCCCTTCTCCGCCCACAATATCCCCTCCGGCATAGACCCCTTTGATTGAGCTCTCCATAGTTTCCGGGTCAACTATAAGATCCGAATATTTATCCGTTTTTAATTCCGGGGTTGTGCTGATCAAAGACTGGTTTGCTTTTAACCCCGCGGCAATTACGCATAAATCACAAGCAAGTTCAAAATCGCTTCCTTCTATAGGGATAGGCCTTCTCCTGCCCGAGCTATCCGGTTCTCCTAATTCAGACTTTAAACAAACCAGCTTACTGACAAAACCCTGTTTATCCTCCGCAAACTCCTTCGGCTGCGCCAGAAATTCAAAGTTTACCCCTTCTTGCCTGGCATGTTCAATCTCCATACGCCTTGCCGGCATCTCAATCTCCGTCCTCCTATAAATAACAGTGGTATTAAGCTTAAAACCATGTATCTTCTGGAGCCTTAAAGCAACCCTGGCAGCGTCCATGGCGGTGTTGCCTCCCCCGATGACCAAAACGTTCTTCCCGATATTAACCGGAGTATGAAATTCAGGGAATTTATAAGCGGACATCAGGTTTACACGTGTCAGAAACTCATTGGCTGAATAAATATTGCAAAGGTTCTCTCCTTTAAGCCCCAGGAAGGAAGGCACCCCCGCACCCAGCCCCAAGAATATACCCGAATACCCTTCGTCAAATAATTCTTTTATCGTCCTGGTTTTACCTACCAAGAAATTAGTGGTGAAATTAACTCCTAATCTCTTAAGGTAGTTTATCTCAAAATCCAGGATATCCCGGCTAAGCCTAAAAGGCGGGATACCATATCGTAAAACCCCTCCGGTCTTATGCAGACTTTCAAAAACATCCACCTTTACTCCCCAGCGAGCCAACTCTCCTGCACAACACAAGCCAGCCGGGCCTGAACCAACCACCGCAACTCTAAGATTAGAAAACCTGGCCTCCTGTTGCGCGGGGATATCCAGGTTATTATTTTTACCGTAATCTCCGGCAAAACGTTCCAGGAAGTGGATGTTGATCGCCTGCTCCGAGGCAAAGGGAGAGCCTTTTTTGGTAAGCACGCAAGCCTTGCGGCATTGGTATTCTGCCGGGCAGACCCTGCCGCAGATAGAAGGAAAATTATTCTTCTCCCTGATAGTAAAATACGCCTGCCGGTAATCTTTTCGGGTAATGTGATAGATAAATTTCTTTATATCAATACCCACCGGGCAACCGCTGATACAAAGAGGCTCCTTGCACTGCAGGCACCTTGAGGCTTCCGTCAGGGCTTCTTCTTCAGAGTATCCTGATACTACCTCCTCAAAATTGCCTGCCCTGGAACCAGCATCCAATTCTTTAGCTTTTACCGGTCTCTTCATCCTTATTTAAACAACGGGGAAAGTTTACAGATATGTTTTTCCTGTTCGTTATACATCTTATTCCGTTTTCCAAGCTCCTCCCAATCAACCCCACGGCCGTCAAAATCCGGGCCGTCAACACAACTAAACCTTACTTTGCCAAAAACACTTACCCGACAACAACCGCACATGCCTGTAGCGTCAACCATAAGCGCGTTAAGCGATACAAGGCTGTCGGTGTTGTATTCTCCGGCTGCCTCTGCCGCCTTTCTCATCATGGGAATCGGGCCTACAGAATAAACCAAATCATATTTATCTTTATTCAATAGCTCACTTAATATATCGGTAGTAAGACCTTTCCTGCCGTAAGAACCATCATCTGTCGCCACGTAAATCAGATCTGAGGCATCCTTAAGCTCATCCTCTAAAATAAGCAGGCACTTATTCTTAGCCCCGAGGATACTGGTAATATGATTGCCTGCCTTCTTTAATGCCCGGGCAACAGGCAGGATCTCGGCTATGCCTACTCCTCCGCCTACTAAAATAGCTTTTCCATAATTCTTAATCTGCGTGGGGTGACCCAGCGGGCCAAGCACGGCATATAAATTATCGCCGGTATTAAGACTGCCCAGGAACTTTGTGGTTAACCCTGCCTCCTGAAAAATAAGCGTGACATTGCCGGCTGCGCTATCTGATTCCACAATGGTAAGCGGCACCCTTTCCCCTTTTTCATCAACCATAATGACGGCAAATTGCCCTGCCTGGACCTTACGGCTTAACTCGGGAGCAACCAGGGATATTTTTACGATCCTTGTCCCTGCGCAGAGCGCAATCACTTCTTTAGAAATTATTCTCATATTTATTTTTCCCGTTATTTTGTTTTACACCTATCTATACTACTTTCTTGCGGCTTTGTCAAACTCCATATCCAGTTTCACCAACCCCACTTTAAAAGGCTCGATTATACGCTCAAGGATGCCGGAAAGATAAGCCATCAACACCCCGTAATTGGTAATCGCAACTGCCGCATCTTGGGCCTTTTTAATACGGTGCATAATTTCGGCCCGGTTGACCATGCAGCCTCCGCAGGAGATAACCAGTTTATACCGGCTTAGGTCATCGGGAAAATCCCCTCCTGCGGTAACCTCATAATGTAATTCTTTCCTGGTATAATTCCACAGCCAGGTAGGTATCTTGCTGCGCCCGATATCCTCCGGCTGCACGTGATGCGTACAGGCCTCGGCGATCAGTATCTCATCACCGTCTTTTAATTCTTCCAGGGCATATACACCCCGGATATAAGCATTAAGGTCGCCTTTATGCCTGGCGAAAACAGTTGAGAATGACGTTAAAGGAATATCTGCCGGAAGCGTATCGCGCACATCCTCAAAGACCTGCGAATCCGTAATTACCAAGCGCGGCTTTTCTTTTAACGCCTTGAGGCAATCCAAAAGCTCGGTCTCCTTGGTCACTAAAACCACGGCATTATTATCCAGGCAATCCCGCATCACCTGTACCTGAGGCAGGATCAACCTGCCCTGCGGCATTGCGCTGTCAATAGGACAGACCAATATGACCACGTCTTTAGGATTAATTATATCACCGACCAAAGGGATCGGCGACCAATGCCCGGGGGCAAGCCCGATAATCTCTTTCTTAAGCTCTTCAATACCCTGCTTTGTTTTAGAGCTTACCTTGATAAACGGCAATTGATTCTTTTCCAAATAAACCTGCGCGTTGTCCCCTGGCACTTCAGATTTATTGATCACAAATAAAAATGGCAGCTTTTTACTCCTGAAGACCTTAATTAAATCTTCTTCAAAACTATCAATCAGCGTGTCCGGCTCAACAACAATCAAGCCGACATCCGTTTTCCTTAATACCACTAATGTACGCTTGACCCTCTCTTCGCCCAACACCCCCTCATCGTCAATCCCCGCGGTGTCGATCAACATACACGGGCCTATAGGCAGAATCTCCATTGCCTTATAAACCGGGTCTGTAGTTGTCCCGGCTACCTCAGAGACAATCGCCGTATCCTGGCCTGTAAGCGCATTAATCAGGCTGGATTTACCTGTGTTTCTTTTTCCGAATATTCCTATATGTAACCTGTTGCTTGCCGGTGTCCTGTACATTATTATCCCCCCACCAGGGACGTTTCTTGAGCCAATCGCAGATCTGTCCCCTTAAGCGAATCAGCTTTTGAATAATCAATAAACCTGCCCAAATCTTTAGCTATATTATCAATATAAGAATTACAAAAATCCGCCGGTTCATTAACAGCCTCTTTATGCGGATATATCTCGTAAAGCCTGCGGTATGGTTGCGGAGTAAAGTTCAGCATTAAAACATTTGCTCCGCATTTTAAACCATCCCGCCTGTAATCTTTATCCAGGTTCCCCAGGGCGGTTGTCGCCGGTATATGCGCATCTTTAGTAACTATGCGGGTCAAGGCAAGCGCCTTTAAACTAATCCGGGCATCGCCTTCCTTAAGGCCGGCAAACCTGCTATATTGATGCGGGATAAATGGGCCTATACCGATCATATCAAAATCACCGCGCTTAAAAAATATAATATCCCGGGCAATCGTCTTTAAGGTTTGACCGGGGAGGCCGATAATATTTCCTGAGCCAATCTGATAACCTAATTTTCGCAGGATACCCAGGCGATCCAGGCGTTTCCCGAAATCCATTTTCGGATGCATAGACGCATATAAGGCGGCGTCGGAACTTTCTATTTTCAATAAATACCTGTCTGCTCCTGACTGTCTCCAAAGCCTGTAATCATCCGCGCTTCTTTCGCCTACCGAAAGGGTAACTGCCATATCAAACCTTGATTTTATGCCTTTAATGACATCTGTTAACCATAAAACATCCAACCGTTCATCCTCCCCTGACTGCAGAACCACGGTCTTAATATTAAAGGAGGCCAAATATTCAATTGCTTTAAACAGCTCACCTTTATCCATACGGTAACGCTCTAATTTATGATTTCCCTTATTCAACCCGCAATAAGAACATTCCCGAAAACAGAAGTTAGAGAATTCTATTATCCCGCGCAAGATTATCCCATCACCGCAAAAATCCTTTCTTACTTTATCGGCGAAGGCAAACAATTCCTCTATCTCTTCATCTTTCTGCAGAGACAATATCTGTTCCAAATCTTCAATGCTGGGCAGCCGGGCGGCATAAACCCTGTTTAAAAGCCCTTTTATTTTAAACATATTCGTCCCTTACCCCGGAATCAACATGCGCAAAAAACAACTTCAGCCTTTCCTGTTCGGACCGGTCCAGCTGACGAAAATAACGCGCGATCATTTTATATCCGGCTCCCTTTACCTCTTTTGAAGCAAAATCATCAAGATATTCTTTCAAGGTAATTAAAGCGTTCATACTGCATTTGCCTTTAATCGTACCGGGTTTAGCCAGCTGCATAAAAGTTTCACCGGTCCTTTCCATGCGATAACAGGCCGCGCAAAAACTGGGAATATAATCATAATTAATTAAAGCGCCTACAATCTGATCCAGGCTGCGATGGTCGCCGAGAGAAAACTGACTGCCGGCTTTTTCGGCAGTCATGCCGGCTTTTTCGGCAGTCATGCCGGCTTTTTCGGCAGTCATGCCGGCTTTTTCGGCAGTCATGCCGGCTTTTTCGGCAGTCATGCCGGCTTTTTCGGCAGTCATGCTTGCCTGTTCTTTATTGACAACAGAATACCCTCCCGGGGAAGTATTTGATTCGGCACTGATCTGAGAAACCCCCAGGTTTAAAAGCTCATCGCGCATGCGGGCACTCTCGCGGGTAGACATAATTATGCCGGTATAAGGCACAGACAGCCTTAATACTGCCACTACCTTTTTAAACTCTTCATCTGTAAGCTTATAAGGCGGATCCAAAGACATCTCTGCGCCTTCAGCCGGCTCGATGCGCGGCACAGAGATGGTGTGCGGGCCCACACCAAGACTTTCCTCCATATGCTCAATGTGCGACAACAACCCTAATGTCTCAAAACGCCAGTCAAATAAACCATAAAGCGCACCAATCCCAATATCATCTATCCCCGCCTTAAATGCGCGGTCGACCGCCTCAATCCTGTTATCCGGGTCGCTCTTCGGTCCTGCTGGGTGCATACGCAGATATGTCTCCTGATGGTAGCTTTCCTGAAAGATTTGATATGTGCCGATGCCGGAGGCTTTCAGTTTCTTAAAATCATCAACGCTCAAAGGCGCACAATTAACATTGACCCTTTTGATCTTATTCTTACCCACTGCCGCTGCGTAAATAGCCTTAACCGCTTCAATATAATAATCTACGTTTGATTTCCCTCCCGGGGCAGCCTCGCCGCAAACCATCAGTATCCTTTTATGGCCGCGCCTTAACAACCACTCTGTCTGAGTTTTAATTTCAGGAACATCCAGGGCCTTACGTTTGATTAACCGGTTATCGGACTTAAACGCGCAATAACAGCAGCTATTGGCACAAAGATTACTGATATATAACGGAGCAAACAAGACTACCCGCCTGCCGTAAATGGTATCTTTAACAAAACTGGCTGCCTCAAATATTCTCCTGATATATTCGGGATTTTTGACCGAAAGCAAGGCCGCGGACTCATGCAGGCTTAAACGCTGTAATGACCTGGCTTTATCTAAAATAGAATCAAGCCTGCTACTGCCAAGACCAGAGGCATCTGTCAACAAATTCTTTATTTTCTCTTCATTTATATATTTCATGGATTCCTTTACAAAAAAATAATAAATTATTCAACCTTGCTTAAAGCTGATTTGACCGATACGCCGCTGATCTTGCCCAGCTTTCCGGTTAAAGCACCCAGTTCATCGGTAGTAGCATTTACGATCAGGACGATTACGCTTAACTGCCTCTTCACATGGGGGATACCCATGCGGCCTACAATCAGTTCCCCGAATTCGGTTAATATATTATTTACCTGCGGGGCCTCTTTCGTGCGATTATGGATAATTACTCCCACAAAACCTAAGCGCTTTTCCATCTCCCCTCCTTAATAAAAAATCCCAGCCCTTCCGGCAATATAATCCTGCAGAAAGATCGGGACCCTTATTCCTAATCCTCCCTTGGGGCTAGAGCGATCAGCTCCTCACCGCAGGAAGCCTGTATTATAATACCTACTTGTTTATATACTCCTCTACTGTCTTTAAGAGCAGGTCTGGTTTGACCGGTTTCTCCAATACGGCTTTTACGGGCAGCCAATCCTCATCCGGCTCAAAACCAAAAGGCAGGTTCATGTCACGCTTAATTCCGGTAATCAGGACTACCGGTATCTCTTTGGTTGCCGGATCATTCTTAAGTTGCTTGGCCACATCAAACCCTTCGCTTTTTGTCGCCATCATTACATCAAGTATAATCAACCCGGGCAATTGCTGCTTGGCCTGAGAAAACCCGGTTTTGCCTTCCGGGGCAGAAACAACTGCATACCCTTTTGCTTCAAGCAGCGTGGAAATCGCTTCCACAAAATCACTGTCGTCATCAACAATCAGAACTTTATTCGACATATCAATCCTCCTCTACCTGCGTGGGTACACGACGCAGAAGCGTCGTACTTGTTTCTCAAATAAAACAATGTGCCGGCCACTTCCTTTCGGGCCGGGTGTTAATAATTATAGCAAATCTTTTTCCCTGCGCAACACTATAATACGTTACTTTTTGTAACTTTTAATAATCTCTACCACTTTTTTCGGAGTAAGCGAACCGTAAATCTTATCATCTATCATAATTACCGGGGCCAATCCGCAGGCGCCCAGGCAGCGGGCCTCCTGCAATGTAAAAAAATTGTCTTCCGAAGTCTGGCCAAAATCTATTTTTAATTCCTCTCTGATAGTATTCAATATTTCCTCGGCGCCCTTGACATAGCAGGCGGTACCTAAACAGACGGATATAGAATGTTTGCCTTTTGGTTTAAGGTTAAAATAGTGATAAAATGTCGCCACACCCCAAATATGCGCCGTAGGTATATTCATCTCTTTAGAAATCTCGTTCATTACCTCCTGGCTGATGTAGCCGTAAAGCTCCTGCGCCTTATGCAGGATGGAAATAAGCTGGGAATCCGGATGGTCTTTAGTTTTTGACTCCTGCATAAAACTCTTTAATGCATTTATATTCTTATCTTCCGCTGTGGCCATTTCTTGTTTATCCTCCCTAAGAGAACTATTTAACGGTTAACTCAGCCGGGACAATCCCACGGGGTTCTTTGGGACTATAATGCGTATGCAAAAGTTTATGCGACACGGCGCCCAGCGGCCTGCCCAGGAACTCTTTGTATAACCTCTGCACATCCGGGTTCTCATGGCTGCGCCTTATTGTTTTATTCCTATCTAAACCGTATAAGGCCTCTGCCCTTTTCATAAGGCACTCTTCATCAAGCGGCATGGAATTAGAGCCGGCATAAGGCTGGCCGCCGCCTCCTATACAGCCTCCGGGGCAACCCATGATCTCTACAAAATGATACCTCTCCGGATCTGTCCTTATAGCGCTTAATATTTCATTGGCATTACCCAAACCATGGGCAACTGCCACGCGTATCTCTTTGCCATCTATAATCAGTTTTCCTTCTTTAATCCCTTTTAGCCCGCGAATATCCTGGATTTCAATATCCAAAAGCGTTTCACCGGTATAAAGTTCATAGGCCGTCCTTATCGCCGCCTCCATAACGCCCCCGGTTACCCCGAATATTGTCCCGGCGCCCGAAGAATAACCGAGCGGATGGTCAAACTCTTCGCCTTTTATATGCAATAAATCTATGCCCGCTGATTTAATCATCCAGGCCAGCTCGCGCGTGGTAATTACCATATCCGTCGCCTGCATTCCGTCTACCATAAGCTCAGGCCTGAGCGCTTCATATTTCTTGGCTGTACAGCACATACAGGCAACGCTTAAAATCTTCTTAGGGTCTGCCTTTATCTTCTTGGCAAAATAAGTCTTAATCAAAGCGCTGGCCATAGACATCGGAGATTTACAGGTAGAGACATTGTCGATCAAATCCGGATAAAATTGTTCCAGGCATTTCATCCAGGCGCTGGAGCAGGAAGTAATCATAGGAAGCTTTCCTTTACCCTGAAACCTCTCCAGGAATTCACTAGCCTCCTCCATGATCGTTAAGTCTGCCGAAAACTGCGTGTCAAACACATAATCAAAACCCAGCTTTCTTAATGCCGCGGTCAATTCTTTCTCCAGTTGCCTGCCGGGCTCAAGGGCAAACGCCTCGCCGATAGCTGCTCTCACCGAAGGAGCAATCTGGGCCACCTTGATTAAAGACTTATCCCCGAGTTTCTGAAAAAGCTCCTGCGTAAAATTCTTTTCGATAAAAGCCGAAGTAGGGCAAACATTAATGCACTGGCCGCAGGTAGTGCAAACACTGTCCTTAAAAGGCATATTATAAGCAGGCATAACCACGGTCTTAAACCCTCGATGCGCATAGCCTAAAGCATTTACCTTCTGAATCTCCGAACAGATCCTTACGCAGCGTCCGCAAAGAATGCATTTGTTAGGGTCCCTGATCACCGATGCGGAAGAAAGGTCTTTTTCATAATGTTTTTTCTCCCCTTCAAAATGCCGCTTTCTTATCCCCATGGCAAAAGCCAGCCTCTGCAGTTCACAGTTACCGTCCCTTTCGCATGTGTGGCAGTCTTCCGGGTGGTTATCCAGGATTAACTCCACGATATCGCGCCGGGCACGCCTGATCTCCTCGGTATTAGTATATATTTTCATCCCTTCGCTTACCGGATACGCGCAGGAAGCCACATAATTGCGCATCCCCACCACTTCCACAATACACACACGGCAGGCCCCTTCAATAGATAACTTCGGATGATAACACAAACGCGGGATGTGAAACCCCAACCTATCCGCTGCCTGCATAATGGTCTGTTCCGGTTCAACCTGATATGGCTTATCATTAATAAATATGGTAATCATTCATTCGGCTCCTTGCCCGGTAAGGGCATACCGGCCTTTGCAATTGGACCGGGTATTGAATCTTAAGATTTTCTTATGGCGTTGAACTTGCAAACTTTGAAACAAACACCGCACTTAATACACTTGTTTATATCAATGTGATGTTTTGCTTTTGGGCTTCCGGATACCGCATCTGCGGGGCAGGCCTTTTTGCAGGCTGCGCAGCCGACACATTTATCCGTAACCTCATAAACAAGCAGATGCTGACAAACCCCTGCCCGGCACCTCTTGTTGTGTACATGCTCCTCGTATTCCGCGCGGAAATTCTTGATCGTACTTAAAACAGGGTTAGGCGCTGACTGGCCCAATCCACATAAAGAGGCTTTTTTTATCATATTACCCAGGCGCTGAAGTTTATCGATATCCTTTTCCGTACCCTTACCCTCAGTAATACGGATCAATATTTCCAGCATGCGCTTGGTCCCTTCCCGGCAAGGGGTGCATTTGCCGCAGGATTCATTCTGGGTAAACTCCAGGAAAAACTTGGCGATATTTACCATACACGAATCTTCATCAATAACAATCATCCCCCCTGAACCCATAATCGAGCCGGCCTTAGCCAGTGATTCATAATCGATCTTTGTATCCAGATATTCCTCGGACAGGCACCCTCCGGAAGGCCCGCCGGTCTGCACTGCTTTAAATTGCTTATCCCCGGGGATACCGCCTCCTATATCATAGATAATCTGGCGCAGGGTAGTACCCATGGGCACCTCTACCAAACCGGTATTTTTTACTTTACCGGCCAAAGCAAAAACCTTAGTCCCCTTGCTCTTCTCCGTGCCTAAAGAACTAAACCAACTGGCGCCGTCAAGGATAATTACGGGGATGTTCGCCCAGGTTTCAACATTGTTAATCAAGGTAGGCTTGCCAAATAGCCCGGATACAGAAGGAAACGGCGGCCTGGGCCTGGGCATTCCGCGATGCCCTTCAATAGAAAGCATAAGCGCTGTCTCCTCGCCGCAGACAAAAGCTCCTGCGCCAAGGCGTACCTCTATCTCAAAATTAAAGCCGGAACCTAAAATATTCTCCCCCAGGAAACCGGATTCCCTGGCTTCTGCTATAGCCTTCTTGATCCTTTTTACGGCTAAAGGATACTCCGCGCGGATATAAACAATTCCTCTACTGGCGCCGATGGCAAAACCGGCGATTACCATGCCTTCGACGATTGTGTGCGGGTCACCTTCAATAGCGCTTCTGTCCATAAACGCTCCAGGGTCGCCTTCATCGGCGTTACAGATAACATATTTCTCATCGCTTTTCTCTTTAGCGGTAAGCTCCCACTTGATACCGGTAGGAAACCCCGCCCCGCCCCTGCCGCGCAAACCGGACTTCTTAATCTCAGCTATAACTTTTGCCGGGGACATATCCGTAAGCACCCTGGCCAATGCCTCGTAACCACGCAAAGAAATGTAGTCATCGATATTCTCCGGGTCAATAATTCCGCAATTACGTAAAGCAATGCGCATTTGCTTACCGAAAAAATTCACATCACCAAAGACCCGGAAAAAACGGTTATAAAGGTGGTCTTCATCAACAATAAAACGGACTACCGGTTTCTTTTTCAGGATATGCTGCTGTATGATCTCAGGCACATCTTCTTCCGTAAAAGAGCCGTAAATAGCATAGCCGGGGTTAATAATCATCACCGGCCCTTTATCACACATCCCTAAACAACCGGATAAGTTAATACCGACCTTATCGGTTAAAGCGTGTTTTTTGAGCTCCTCTTCAATCCTTAAGACAATCTCTTTAGACCTTTTATGTATACATGAAGGCCCGTCACATAATGTAATATTGAATCTTGCCGGCATTCGATAATCTCCTTATCCGCTAATCACTTAATTAACCACTCTTTGATCACTTCCCCTTTTTTCAGATGCCTCTCAATGATCGCCTTCGCCTTCTCTTTAGTAACCAACCCGTACTTCAAAGGGATCTTGCCCTCCTCCACTACCTCAACAGTCGGCTCCAGATTGCACCTGCCGGCGCAACCCTTCTGGCTTAAATACACATCGCTTAATCCCGACCGGATTGCCTCCTGAAAAACCTCCATTACTTCAATTGAGCCGGCGGCAATCTCACAGGTAGCCATACCTACGTAAACACGCTTAGAAGAAAGGTAGCCTTTGCTGATAATCCTGTTTATTGCCTCTGCTCTTTTTTTCCTGATAATCTCTAATGGCGTAGACACTTCTCCCCCTTTTTAAATTATAAACTCTACCTTAAAGGAATTCCCGTTTCCCCTTGCCTCAACCCAGATTTTACCTTTGTGTTTTTCGATTATCTGGCGCGTAATGAACAAACCTAACCCTGTCCCCTGTATCTTTGCGCCGGAATGAGGATCAAGGCGGGAAAACTTCTTAAACAATTTGCCCTTTTCATCTTCTCTTATCGGCCTGCCGTCATTGTATATTTCGATCTCAAGGCGATCATTGACTTTAGCCGAACTCAAGACTACCTTCCCTCCGAAATTGGCATATTTAACGGCATTTCCCACAAGGTTATTCGCTGCTACCTGAAGCAAATTAAGGTCGGCCATTATCTTCAGATCCGGCTGGATATCATTTATTACCTGGATCTGCTTATCATTTGCTTGTTTTAAAAAAGCATCCACTGCTACATCAAAGATATCTTCTCTGACCAACAAATCTGTCTTATTAAGCGCCATTTCATCTTTTTCAATCCTGCTTAAATTCAAAAAGTTTCTTACCGTAGCATCCAGATAATCCAGGTTGCGCGCCACTGAATCCATCGCCTTGCTCTGTTTGAAGTTGATCATCCCCAAGAACCCGTCACGTACCGAATAAGCGTTAAGGATGGTTGAAGAAAGTATGCCTTTTAATTCATGGGCAACAAAGCTTATTAAATCCATGTAACTTTCCTGGCGCTCCTTAAGTTTTACTGCCATCACATTAAAAGCCTCAGCCAGATGGTTTAATTCCCTTATGCCGGTTTCGGTCTTCACCCTGAAACCCAAGTCTCCGCTGGATATCTTCCCGGTTGCTTCAAGCATGCCGGTTACGGGCTGCGAGATGGAATAAGCCAGAATATAAGACGAGATCGCTGCTAAGACCGCTACCAGCCCTACGATTACCAGAAACCCCAGGAATATGCGTTTTTCCATGTCCATAAAGGGCTTCTCCAGGACCCCCACGTAGAGGATCCCGACAACCTGCCCCTTGATATTCTTGATCGGTTCATAGCCGGTCAAATACCAGTCCGTAACCACAAAGGCCCTGTCTAACCAGGTATTGCCTTCTTCAACTACCTTTTTATATACGATATCTGAAACTACCGTACCAATTGCCCGCTGACCATGGCTATCCAACACATTAGTAGCTACGCGAATATCATCCAGGAATATCGTTACCGTCCCCAGGGGCTTGGAATTATAGAATTTGTCTTCAAACACAAGATTACGTATCTTATCTACAAGCGCAAAATTCCGGTTAATAACTTTACCCCCGTAAATAACCTGTTTTACTTCTTTCCGCTCATCAAAAACAGGCATAGCATAACCGATAGCCATGACTTTATCCAATATCTTCAGGTTACTGTGATGACTTTTGGGGGTAGGAAGTACCTCTATTTCCGCCTTCTTATATATATCCTCCCCCATCTCCAATAATTCCTGTTTTTTAATAATCCTGATGCCGCCGGTAGGTTGCCCTTCAAACGCCCTGCGCACAATTTCGCTTGCGACCTTAGGCATATCCTTACGCTCTACAACATATAAATAATCCAGCCCCAGGTTCTGCTTCACCTTTACCAGGTCTGCGGTAAGAGGGATAATATTAAAAGCTGTTTTTATCGTTTCGATCTCGCCGTAATAAATGGAGTGGGCGATAAAGAGGTCATTTTTAACCTGCTTTTGTGCCCGCGCGATGATATCGTTCTTAATAATATGCGCGCCCAGGGATAAAACGGCCACGGAAAAGATAAGAATACTAACAAAAGACAAGATGAGTATTTTTGTTTTCAGGCTTTGTGTGCGCATTTATCCGGACTTGGTCTTCCCCTGCGTATTTACAAAATAAATTACGTTCTCCAACTCAAGCTCCAAATTAACGTTATTGACCACAATATCATCCGGAGCCCTCAATCTGAGCGGCGCAAAATTCAACACCCCTTTTATGCCGCAGGCAAGCATCATATCCAGCACAGATTGCGCCGCGATATCCGGTACGGCAATTACCCCTATTTTTATGCGTTTATTTCTTACGAAATCTTTCATCTCCTCCAAGGGCAGCACGGGGATAGCCGCATCACGATGGTACTTAGCAGAATCAATATCAAAACAGGCACAGATCTTTATACCTTCTTTTTCAAACCCCTTGTATTTCATAAGCGCATTGCCGATATTTCCCAGGCCGGCTACAATAACCTCCTGTACCTGTTCTTTGCCAAGAATGGTATTTAATTTCTCTATTAGTGTATCCACCTGGTAGCCGCCGCGCTTATTCCCGGATATCCCGAATAAAGAAAAATCTTTCCTTACCTGAGAAGGCAATACCCCTATGGCGTCAGCTAAATTATCGGAAAAAACCTTTACAAACCCTAATGCGCGCAACCTGTATAAGGAGTTCTTGTAACGGGAAAGCCTGATTATACAACTCTTATTGGTAATCATAATATTGTACTATATTTCACAATAACTAATATAAAGATAACATATTATAAGAATATGTCAAGTTTTTTGTTACTCATTTCACAAAATAGGGACGTTTCTCAGCCCAATCGGAGAAGTGTCCCCATATAGGGGACACTTCTCCCTTTAGCTTTAGAAACGTCCCTAAGTAGTCTAAATGGTTTCGAGGTCGGTGGGAGCGCGGCCTAAGGAACGCAAGAGTGAAATAGTAGCTTCAATCTGAACAGCAATATCTTCGGATTGATGCGCCCGGTTAGGATAAATAGAATAAAATTTCCGGTAGGCCAAAGGGGTGACATTAAGCATAAGCGAATTTGCGCCGGCAAGCAGCCCTTTTTTTGCCGCCTCCCTGCTTAAGGTTTCAAGGGCGGTAGTTACCAGTATTTTAGCCTGGGCATTATCAATTACCCTGGCAACGGCTAAAACCTTAATTACCTCCTCTACCTGCGCAGACGGTAATACCGCAAAAGGGGTGTTTGGGTGCGGGATAAAAGGCCCGAAACTGAACATCTCCGCATGTAACTCTTTTGCCAGAAATATATCATTTAATATGTCCCGGCTGGTCTGTCCGGGCATGCCGATCAACCCGCCGGTGATAATCATGTAACCCATTTTATAGGCTTGCTGCAGATGTATAAGCCTGCTTTCCAGCTTCTGCCCGGGATGCACCTCTTCATAAATCCTGGGGTTTGAACTCTCAAAACGCATAAGCAGGCCGCGTGCGCCGGCCTTGTAAAGTTTTTGCAAGCCCTCTATACCGATCTCCCCGAAGCTTACAAAAATCAACGCGGGGAATCGTTCTTTTATCTCCTTAATTATATCCGCTAACTCATCAGCGCTGTATCCGGGGTCTTCCCCGCTTTGCAGCACCAGGGATTTAAAACCATAATCCTGAACAGCAACCTGAGCGCTC
This sequence comes from Candidatus Omnitrophota bacterium, assembly GCA_028716965.1. Taxonomy (GTDB): domain Bacteria; phylum Omnitrophota; class Gorgyraeia; order Gygaellales; family Profunditerraquicolaceae; genus UBA6249. The sequence goes on along the minus strand of JAQUOV010000011.1, from coordinate 13,265 downwards.
TCCAGGATTTCTTTCTTTGTCATACGGTAACGCTGCAGTTCTTTATTATGGGATGATATCCCGCAATACCGGCAGGCCCGCAGGCAATAGTTGGATATCTCAATTATCCCGTGCACACAACAGGAATTTTTGTGATATTTCTGGCGCAGGAAGTTTGCCGTTTTGAAGAATAGCTCAAGGCCTGCCGGATCTTTTAACTCCAACAAATATAATAGTTCGTCCCGGCCAAGCTCTTTGGATTGGCTGGCCTTATCCAATATCTCCAGCAGTCTTTTATCCGCGTTATTATCTCCCAGGTTAAGGCGGGAAAGCCGTAAATCTACCTCCTGCAGATGAAAAAATGTCTCTTTCCATAAAGCAAGGATGCTTTCTGCTTCCGAAGAAGATACCTTACTTACCACAAAACCGCCCTGCGCGTAAATATAATCCCCGACGTTAATCTCTGTCAGCTCATTAAGCGCTTTACGTTTCTCGCCGAAATAATCGACGGTTACGGTGTTCTTCTCTATCTTCTCTATCTTCCCCGGTATAGCGTAACACATCCTATTTGGACAACCTTTCCCGGATAAACTGTGCAATCTGCTCTGTTATCCGCCCTAAACTCTCCTGGAGCGGCCGGCTCAAGGATTCGCCAAAACCTACATCCTGCACCTGTATACCGGCAATATAAATTTCTGTCTTTATCCCCAGGTTACGCGTTAACCTAAAGATATCTTTGAGATTCAATTCATGAGAAGAAACTATTCCTTCTTCTTTATATGCAGCTATCTCCTCCAGCTTGAATATCCTTAATTCCCCCGGAGAAAGACCGGCAGCGACACCGTCTATCAACAAGGCCGCATCATAATCCTGCAGGCGGTGCATAAGGTCAAAGCTCGCAACACCAAAATTAAGACAGTCTATTATCTGGTCTTTAGGATTTTCAGACAGGTTATCTTTATAATTATTAAGGAGGGATCCCAGAATAATTACCCCTATTCCGTCATCCCTCCTTAAACTATTGCCTAAACCAATAACCGCTATTTTCTTAAACAAAGCTTACGTCCAAAAGATGCGTGGCGCAAGATATGCAAGGATCATAGGAACGCGCCAGCATTTCAAGGTCAAGGGTAATCTCCTCCTGGGTCTTCTTCCCCAACAACTCCGGTACTATCTTACGCATATCATCTTCCAAATTCCCCATATTCTGGTTTGTAGGGATTACGCAGTTGGCTGCAGTAATATGCGCGGAGTCATCTATGGTATACTCATGGAAAAGAGTGCCCCTTGGGACCTCCACGCAGCCTATGCCTGTATTCGGTTTATATTTTGCCTTGCCGGCTTCGCTCCTTTTGGGCCAGGAGGATACGACAATCTTTTCTTCGTTTAAACCGTCTTTTAAGATCTTCTCCAGGATTGTAATTGACTCTTCCAGGCAATGTACCCATTCTACAAGCTGGGCAGCTGTATTAAGGTAAGGATTATGGCAAGGGGCCTTCAGGCCTATTTCTTTTGCTACTGCCTTTGCCTTCTTATGCAGCTTATCAAAATTATTGTTAAAGCGCGAAAGCGCGCCAACGGCATAAGATTTCCCGTTGATCCTGGATATCTTGGCCCGAGAATAATCAACCACTGACTCCATAAAAAGATTGCGGTAATCCGCTACCTTGCTCTTTGAGCCATTGACCATCAAATCTCCGTCATACATGGCATATTCTTCTTCGCAGGAAAGCGACATATATTGTGTCGGCCTTTGGAACTCCGGAAATTTTAACGTCTTAATGATCTTTACCGTTTCCTCGCCGTCTTTACGCGCCTCCAGCATTAAACCATGCAGCTTCTCCAGCCCTTCGCGGGACGGAGCTTGAGTAAGGCCGCCGATAACATAACTTATAGGATGGATATGCCTGCCGGCTAATACCTCCCCGCCGTAATCGCTCATCCGCTTCATCCGCAAAGCCATCTCAATTACCGGACGGTGCGTCTTGATCAAAGGGACAATACTTTTTACTCCCAATAAATCCGGGGCAACCAAAATATAGATGTGTAAAATATGGCTATCCAGCATTTCGGTGTTCAGCAGTAATTTTCTAAGCATCACCACTTCATCCGAAGGTTTTACGCCCAAAGCATCTTCTGCTGCCTTGATACTTGCTAAAGTATGCCCGCAGGCGCAAATACCGCAGATACGGCTGGTCAGATGCTGTGCTTCCCAGATAGACCTGCCTACCAGCATTGACTCAAAAAAACGCGGAGATTCGATTACCTGAAATTCACACTTGGTCAATTTTCCCTCTTTTACATCAACTACAATATTACCGTGCCCCTCTACCCTGGTCAGGTAATGCACGTCAACTTTTACATTTTGAGAATCTATTTTATTTAAATTCTTGGTCATATTTCTCCCCCATGGAATCATTATATAAGGTAAAATGTTTTAAGACATCTTCAATCTTCAGGCCGTATTTATTCAAAATATCTTTTTGCGCCTCCGCTGCCGGATTATCAAGCAGCCCGCGGCAACCATAACAGCGGTTCCCGTTATTAATACACCAGGAATTGCATCCTGCCCTGGTCACTGTCCCCATGCACTCCTGGTCCTTTTCGTACCGGCAGACATTTTCGTTCATTTTACACTCTACGCAAACCGGGTAATCAGGCACAATATAAGGCTTGCCCATCAGCAGACATTTTACTACGCTGACAACTTCGGGCAGATAAACCGGGCAGCCGTTGATCGTATAATCTACGTGCACTACCTCTTTCACCGGCATAGCCTTAATGCTATTGATTGCCCTCCCTTTATCTCCGTAGACTATTGCCTTGGCCGCATCCAGAGAAGAACGGTTTTTAACCCCGTTTACCCCGCCGATAGCCGCGCATGAACCCAACGCCACTAAAATCTTGGCCTTCTCTCTTATCTTCTTAACACGCAGGACATCATTATCCGTAGTAATGCTGCCTTCGATAAAAGCGATATCATAATCCTCTGCGCTCTCAGACATAATTTCACGGAAGCTGACAATATCTACCAGATCTAACAGCTCTAATAAAGTCTCTCCCATATTGGCAAACTGCAGCTGGCAGCCTTCGCAATCAGTAAAATCAAAGAAAGCCAGCTTTGGCTTAGATTGCTTTTTCATGACATTCTCCTTTAAAATTCTTTAGTTGAGCATAATTAAAAACCGGCCCAGACTGGCATACATACATACCTTCAATCTGGCAGTGGCCGCATTTCCCCAGCCCGCATTTCATCCTGCGCTCAAGGGAAACGATAATCTGGTGGTCCGGGATCTTCTTTTCTAAAAGTTTGACAATAACAAATTTATACATGATCGGAGGACCGACCACAATCCCATAAGTGCGCATGGGGTTAATATCTACATTGGGGATCAAAGTCGTAATCAAACCGACATTGCCCTTCCAATCCGGATCTCCCCTGTCTACGGTACAATTGAATTTTATCTCTGCCCGGCGCATCCATTCTTTTGTTTCTGCTTCAAATAACAGCTCCTTTGGGGACTTGCAGCCTAAAAGTATCTGCACGTTGCCAAAATCATTGCGATGAAACATGATATAACGGATCAAAGAACGCAAGGGGACAATCCCTAAGCCTCCGGCAACAATCATCACATCATAACCAAACATATTATCAACGGGAAATCCTTTGCCAAAAGGGCCGCGGATGCCCAGAATATCCCCTTTTTCCAGCTTATGCAGCTTATCTGTAAGCACGCCGACATTCCTGACGGTAATCTCAAAATACCCTTTATCGCTGGGGGAAGAACAAACGGAGATGGGACCCTCGCCATATCCAAAAATAGAAACCATCACGAATTGCCCTGGCTCATGAGAAAGGTTTAGCCTACCTTCAAGTTCAATACGGAAGAGCTTCTCTTTTTCCGTAAGCATCTCGGCGGCAATTATCCTGCCGCGCATGGGTTTGTAAGGAGAAGTTTTCATCTTCTCCAAGAGTATTTCACGTTCAATCATAGATCTCTCCTTTAAGTTAAAACTACTCGATAGCTACGGGCGCAAGCGCATTTACCGTATCAATCAAGCTTATACCTGCCATACAGGTACGCGTACAGCGGCCGCAACCTGTGCAAAAATACCTGTTGAATTTATCAACCGGATATTTGAATTTCCTGTAATAGCGGTGTCTCTGACGGCTGTCTCTGCCTTTGCGGAAATCCTCTCCCCCCGCCACCCTGGCAAAATCATCCATCTGGCAAGAGTTCCATATACGGTAACGCACTCCGTCATTAAGGTTAAGTTCCATTTCATCGGCAACATCAAAACAATAGCAAGTCGGGCAAACCGCAGTACAATTACCGCACCCTACGCATCTTTTGCCCACGTCTTTCCATACCTCTGAATTAAAAGATTTGTCAAAAGAATCATATATCCTGGAAAGAGGAGCATAAAATTCTTCCTTGAATATCTTTTTCTTTTCTTCCCTGACCCGCTCAAGATCAATCATCTCCTTTTCCGTAGATTCTTTTATAAAGTCAACTCCTTTGACCAGTTTTTCGCCTTTTTCCGAATTAATATGTATGATAAATTTATCCCCGATATCAATCATCATCAAATCATACCCGCCGCGCGGAATATGGTTGCCCATGGAAACACAGTTAGCGTGTTTATCGCAGTATTTCAGGCACTCTATGCCTATAATCGCCATCTTATCTTTGCGGTTCAGGTAATTCGGGTCTTCCGGCCCATCCCTGAAAACTACATCCATACATTGAATTCCCGCAATATCGCAGGTGTGCACCCCGAAAAGGATAAATTCATCAAATGTATCAATGGCCTTTGCGGTCTTAAACGGCTGCGCGCTGAATTTAAACAACCTTTCCTTCTGCGGAAAATAATATTTCTTAGGCGGCAGGATTGTCGGTATATACTCAAGGCAGACATCTTCTACCTCTTTTACCGGGCGGAAAACAAAATGCCCCTCCTTCTTGCGCGGGGCATAAAGTTTTGCTTTCTTCTTCAGATATTCCAGCCAATCGTTAAGATTTGTTTTCTGTAAAGTTGCGTATTTCACTTTTAATAGCCTCCGTTTCTTTCTTAAATTCTAAACCGGTAATCTCCAGCTCCGGCCCAAAGGGTATAACATTAACCGCTACTTCAAGGTCCTGCCATTTGGAACCAGAAACTGCCTGTTTATAATGCTCAAGAAAATGCTCCTTGTTTAAAGCGCCAAATTCAGAGATAGAAACAAATATCTTCTTTACCTTGCGCGAAGATAATTCTTCCTGTTCCTCAAGATATTTAAGAATATTCTTGAATAGATGGGTATCGTGCATGAGTTACACAGACAAATATTCTATAAGTATAACAAAAAAAACCGCTAAGACAAGAACAAAAAATTTAAAAATTCATACCGCACTATCCAGGAGGATCGTGGCTCTATTCTGCAGGACCTCCATATATCCTCTCTGCTCTAGGTTTACGGTTTCAACCTTGCCCGAATTATCCTTAAACCTGATTACCCCGGATTTAAGCCTGGCGATTAACGGCGCATGGAGGGCTAAAACACCCAGGTAACCTGACTCCGCTGGGACAACCAAAGAAAGCACCTTGCCCTCATAAATAATCTTATCGCTGGAATAGATACCAACCTGAAAAGCTTTACCCATCTTCCCCCGCTTATTTACCAAACAGTTGTTTATTCTTCTCTATCGCTTCTTCGATTGTGCCCACCATATAAAAAGCCTGCTCATGCAGGTGATCCAGGCTGCCCTGGATAATCATTTTTACTCCTTTGATCGTATCCTCTAATTTCACGTATTTGCCTTTAAGCCCGGTAAAATTCTCCGCTACAAAAAACGGCTGGGAGAAAAATCTTTGTACCTTGCGCGCGCGCTGCACAGTCAACTTATCTTCATCAGACAGCTCATCAACGCCTAAGATGGAAATAATGTCCCTTAGGTCCTTATAGCGCTGCAGGACCTTCTGTACTGCTAATGCCGTATTATAATGTTCTTCGCCAAGAAGGCGCGGGTCCATAATCCGGGAGGTGGAATCCAGGGGGTCAACCGAAGGATAAATGCCAAGCTCGGAGATCTGGCGGGAGAGGACTATCTTTGCGTCAAGATGAGAAAATATAGCTGCCGGGGCAGGATCGGTTAAGTCATCCGCAGGGACATATACTGCTTGTATGGAAGTTATCGAACCGTTACGCGTAGAAGCGATCCTTTCTTCAAGCTGGGCCACCTCCGTTGAAAGGTTAGGCTGGTATCCTACTGCCGAAGGCATCCTGCCTAAAAGCGTAGAGACTTCAGAACCGGCCTGAATATAGCGGTAGACATTATCGATAAACAAAAGCACATCTTTTCTTTCCTGGTCCCGGAAATACTCTGCCATAGTCAACGCGGATAAACCGACACGCAGGCGCGCACCCGGAGGCTCATTCATCTGTCCAAATACAAGGGCGCTGTTTTTAATTACTCCGGAGGCATTTAATTCAAGCCACAGTTCATTCCCCTCCCTGGTACGCTCTCCTATTCCTGCAAAAACAGATACGCCACCGTGCTCGGTGGCAATAGTGCGGATCAACTCCATGACCACCACTGTTTTACCTACTCCCGCACCTCCGAATAAACCGACCTTTCCGCCTTTAGGTATAGGGGCTAAAAGATCGATAACTTTCAATCCTGTCTCTAAAATACTCTCAATAGGTAACTGCTCCTGGAAATTCGGCGAACCCCTGTGTATCGGGTTCCTCTCTTCCGGATGCTCCAGAGCCCCTTTTGCGTCAATCGGTTCACCTAAAAGGTTAAATATCCTGCCGAGAGTCTGCCTGCCTATCGGTACAGTAATCGGGCTGCCGGTATCAATTGCTTTCATCCCGCGGACCAGGCCGTCAGTAGAACCCAAGGCAATACAGCGCACCGTATTGTTCCCGATATCCTGGGCAACCTCCAGGGTAAGGCTGAGCCCTTCTCTTTCTACTTTAATAGCATTTAAAAGCTGCGGGCCCTGGTTTTCCGGGAAACGGATATCTACGCTTGGCCCGATAATCTGAATAATTTGCCCCTCTGCCATAATTTTACCTCTATTCTCCTCTGAGCGCCTCAACGGAAGAAGCAATCTCTAAGATATCCTGGGTAATCCCCGCCTGCCTAACCTTATTTCTTAAAAGCACCAGGCCCTCTAAAAGCTCCTTTGCATTATCGCTTGCCGTCTTCATCGCTACGGTCCTGGCAGCATGCTCGCAGGTAAAGGCTTCTAAAAAAACAAGCCGCATCTTCACCACGAGATATTGCAAGACCAGACCCGCAAGTATGTTTTTTAAATTCGGTTCTGCTATATACTCCACCGGCTTTAAATTCTTTGGCTTAATACTCAAAAACTGCTCAACAAGCGCCGTCTGAATAATGGAATTTCCAAAAGAGGAATAGGCCAGAAATACCGAGCCGGCTTCTCCGCTTAAAAACACCTGGATAAGCTGCGCGGTAATCTTATCGCAAACACCCTGTGAGAATCTTGCATTTAAACCAACATAAGAGTTCATAATCTTTACACCGCTTTTACGGAAATAATTCAGGCCCTTCTGGCCTATAAGAATCAAGCTGACTTTATCTCTACCGCTATCTTCCAGGAATTCTTCCGCGGCGCGGATAACATTCTGGTTATAGACTCCGCATAAACCGTTGTCGGAAGTTATCACGCAAAGCACGCTATTATCCCGGGCGCCGTTATTCTTAAAATACTCAAGCGGCAAGCTGTGCGGTAAGCAAGCCAGATTATGCATAAGGCCCTCCAGCTTCAAAGCATAGGGGCGCAGGCTAAACAACTTGCTTTGCGTCTGGTTTAATTTAGCAACCGAAATCATCTGCATGGCGCTGGTTACTTTTTTGCTGTTCTCAACGCTGCGAATACGGCTCTTTATCTGTTTTATGGACTGCAGCATGGTCTTTTAATTAGCGGTCAAGAATTCTTTTTTACAATCAGCAATCAGCTGATCCAATCTGGCCTTTAAATCCGTGTTTAAGTCATTCCCCGATTCTATTTCTTCCTTAAGCTGCGGATATTTTCTTTCTATGAATTTATAAAGCCAGGCTTCAAACTTCTTCACTGCGCCTGCCGGCAAATCATCAAGGTAGCCATTAGTGCCGGCGTAAATAATAATCACCTGTTTGGCTGTCTCAAGCGGCTCATACTGCACCTGTTTTAAAACCTCGACCATTCTTTCCCCGCGGGTCAACTGCGCGCGTGTTGTTTTATCCAAATCCGTGCCAAACTGGGTAAAGGTTACAAGTTCCCGGTATTGCGCCAGATCCAGCCTTAATTTTGAGGCGACCTGACGCATGGTCTTACTCTGCGCCTTACCCCCTACACGAGAAACCGATAAGCCTACATTTACTGCAGGGCGCACCCCGGCATAGAATAAATCGCTTTCCAGATAAATCTGGCCGTCGGTGATTGAGATCACATTAGTAGGAATATAGCTTGAAATATCTCCGGCCTGGGTCTCAATAATAGGGATAGCGGTTATGGAACCGGCGCCTAACTCATCATTCAATTTGGCAGACCTCTCAAGAAGCCTTGAATGCAGGTAAAAAATATCGCCCGGATATGCCTCTCTTCCCGGCGGACGCCTCAAGAGCAAAGACAGCTGCCGGTAAGCCTGGGCATGCTTGGACAAATCATCGTAAATTACTAAAACGTGTTTTCCTGCATACATAAACTCTTCCGCCATGGCTGTCGCCGCGTAAGGAGCAAGATATTGCAAACTGGCCGAAGCCCGGCTTGAGGAGCTGACAATCGTAGTGTATTCCATCGCCCCGTGCTTTTTAAGCACTTCATTTACCGCAACTACGCTGGACATCTTCTGGCCGATAGCGCAATAAATACAGTAAACATCTTTTCCTTTTTGATTAATGATCGTGTCAATGGCAATAGCGGTCTTGCCGGTTTGGCGGTCGCCGATAACCAGCTCGCGCTGGCCGCGCCCTATAGGAGCCATGGCATCAATAGCCTTTATCCCGGTCTGCAGCGGTTCCTTTACCGGCTGCCGTTGTATGACGTTAGGAGCACCGGACTCAAGGGGCCTGGACCTCTGCGTAATAACCTGCCCCTTGCCGTCAATCGGCTTGCCTAAGGCATTAACTACCCTGCCCACAAGCGCCTCCCCCACGGGGACCTGAACGATATTGCCCGTACGCTTGACAATATCGCCTTCCCTTATATTCTTATCCGGGTTATCCGTACCAAAAATTACTACCCCGGCGCTATCCTCTTCCAGGTTTAAAACCATACCCATAATATTATCGGAAAACTGCACCAACTCACCCATCATTACATCATCTAACCCGTAAACGCGGGCAATAGTATCACCCACCTGGATGACCGTGCCAATAGACTCGGTGCGCAATCGGGTCTGATATTTTTCCAGTTCTTTCTTGATTATGGATGTAACTTCCTCTGGCCTTAAAACCATCTTAACCTTCCCGGGTTATTCTATACTTACCGCAGTAAGCTTTTCTTTTAACTCGTTAAGCCTTTTTGCTACCGAACCGTCAATAATAGTGTTTCCGATGACTACCTGCACTCCGCCTAACAGGCTGCCGTCTAAGTCAATATAAAATCTTAGATCCTGATTGAATCTCTTCTTTAAAGCAGCCTCTATGTTCTTTATCACATCCAACTCAAGCGGAAAGGCGGTTTTAAGCAGCACATCCACCTGTCCATGGTGTGCGTATTTTGCACGCAGGTACTCTGTAACATCCAGAAAGATATCGAAACGTTTTTTCTCAAGAAGGAGTTTCAGGAAATTGCGTATCTCATCCGAAATGCCGTCCCTGATTACCGCATCAATAATTGCGCATTTCTCGGTATGGGAAATCTCCGGGTTATCCATCAGTTCGCCAAACCCCGGGTTATCCCGGATAATATGCTTTACGGAAGCCAAATCGCCCAAGGCCTTATCCAACCCGCAATTAAGGCGCGCTAAGCTTATAAAAGCCTCGGCATACCTGCTGACAATTACCTTGTTCTTTATCATTCCACCTTCTCAATCTCTCTGATAAAATCTTCTACTATCTTACGATCACTATCCTCGGTAAGTTTCTCCTGGATTACATTCCTGGCCGCGTCTAAGGCGATATCCACTATCCTTTCCTTGAGCTGCTCCTGAGCATTAGAAACCTCATATTTTACCTGCTGGCGCGCATCAACAATGATATCCTGTGCCTCTTCATGAGCCTTCTTGCGCATCTGTGCACTGATTAAATTAGCCTGTTCAATAGCCTCTTTAATCTTGATCTCTGCCTGCTGCTGGATGTTCGACATTTTAGATTCATAATCCGATTTTAACCTTGAAATCTCAAGCTTGGCCTCTTCGATCTTTTCAAATTCAGAGCGGATCTTCTCCTTGCGCTGATCCAGGAGAGCGAGGATCTTTTTCCAGGCAAATACCCTTAGCAAAAATAACAGCAGAAAAAAGCCTAAAACCTGCGCGAATATTTCGCTTGCGCTAAACATCTTTAGAAGTTCCACGCTATTTTCTCCTTAATCTCTTATCCAGAATAATCCTGGCGAGTAAAACGAACCGGGGATCCTGCCTCTGTCTTTATTTGCTGGCGTACATAAAAGCAAATACCAAAACATAAATAGTGATCGCTTCAATAAAGGCGCAGCCGATAATCATACTCATCATAATCTTGTTGTTTGCTTCCGGCTGCCTGCTGATAGCCCCCAGAGCCGAGGATACCGCAACACCCAAACCGATCGTTGAGCCAAGCGCCGCAGCAGCCAAAGCTATAGCTACACCTAAATCCATTGCTGATTTTGAATCCATATCATCCTCCTTTACCCGCAAGGGTACACCGGCCATTCCTCTTGGGCCGGGTGTTAACCCGTAAGGGTATACCCGCGCAATTTTCGCCACGTGGCGAACACTAACCCTCCAATTCCTGTCTGGGCCAGGTGCCTTTGCCAACAACGCGGGGCGCTACTCTATTATTTCTTCTTCGTGGCTTAAAACAAGCGCAAAATATATCGTAGTCAACAGACAAAAAACCCCGGCCTGCACAACCGCCGTCAATACCGCCATTGCCATATTGAAAAACAACAACGGCAGCCCTTTGATCCCGAATCCGGAAAGCAGGCCGATCAATACTTCATCCCCCCAGATATTGCCGCGTAAACGCAAAGATAAGCTTATCGGTCGGATTAGTTCCGTAATTATATGCAGAAATAGCATAAATAACGGCATAATAATAGTAAAAGCCAAAACCCCGCGCGGCCGGCCTGCCAGGTGGTCAAGATATCCAAGAAAACCTAATTCTTTTATTGCGGTATACTGCAGATAAATAAATACGCATAACGCCAAAGCTAATGTCGTGGACCAGCTGGCGGTAGAGGCTTTCATAAACGGGATCAACCCGGAAAGGTTCATAAAGAGAATATAGATAAATAGAGTCCCGATAAAAGGAGTAAACCTCCTTCCTTTAGGCCCCATAATCCCGCAAACAAAATCATCAAGGCCGGCGACAAGTATCTCAAAAGCTCCCTGAAGCCTTCCGGGGACCAGGCTCTTTTTCCTACAGGCAAAATATGAAAGTACCCCCAGTATCAGGACAATAACCAGGGAAAAACTGACATGTTCCCGAAGGTAGATAAACTGTAAAAACGGGTTTGCGGGAAATTTATCCGCAAGAACTGCAAATATATCCGGCAACTCCGGGATAACGGTATTCTGGCTCATTTTTTATTCATTTTAGATAAGACCTTCAGGATTTTAACCATCTCTCTGACCCCCATCGCAAAACCAAAAGCGGCGCAAATCAAAACTGTATAGGCCGGCAGGTTAAACTTCTTTTGCAGGAAAACACCCGCAAAATAACCTGAGATGGCCCCGACTGCCATCATAAAAGGAACAAGGGAAAGAAAACCTACAGTCTTTACCCCTTTGTAAAAATCCTCTTTCTGCATAAAGCGCCCATAAAAAAATTGACGTCTCTTATCCGCTTTTGGATTTAAGACGTCCGTTAACTTAATAACTGCCTTACCCTTTTGTAAGCAACTATTATGATACCATAAATTACAGGCTTGTCAATTATTCTTTAGCGGATAGGATAACAAAAAATATATTTATTCTGTCCTGGTGGCTATGTTTAAGTTCTTTATATTCAATTCATTAAAGATATCAAGAAGCCCGACTATATCTTTAAACCTGACCATTTTATCCGAATATAAGATTACCTCTAACCCCGGGTCAGCCTGATGAAGCTTGGCAACCTCTGCTTTGAGCGTCTTTCGTGAAACGAGCTTATTATCAAGGTAGATCATCCCTTCGTTAGTGGCCATGATACTTATCTGCCTGGCTTCCTTCATCGGCTTGCCGGTTGATGAGCTGGGCAGGTTAACCTGGATATTCGACTGCATGACAAGAGGGGTAGTCACCATGAAGATAGCCATGAGCACCAATATTATATCCGTAAAGGGAGCGGTGTTTATTTCGGTAAAAGGCTTTTGCCTCCTGGCAGGATACCTCATTTCTTTATCGCGCTGATCAAATCCATAGTTTCGGAAGCAGCCAGCTCCATGTCCTTGATGAAATCATCTATCTTCTTCATGCTGTAATTATAGGCGGCTACCGCAGGAACAGCTATGGTCAAGCCGGCGGCTGTAGTAGATAATGCCTCGGATATACCGCCGATAATAACGCTTATGCCTCCGGAGCCGCTGATAGAGACATCGTGAAAAGCCCTGAGTATTCCGGTTATTGTCCCAAGCAGGCCGATGTAAACGGCGACGCTGGCGATTGTGCCGATTATGGAAGTAAAGCGCTCAAGGGTTACGGTCTCAATGATAACCTGGCGTTCCATATTATTAGATATCTCTTTCTCGCTGCAGTCAAAAAAACTTAAGCCCGCATATACTACCTGCGAAAAAGGGGCATCGCTATCTTTGCATATCTTCATTGCAGGCTCCAGGCCGTTCTTCTTGCCGATCTCCCGGCGGATCCTGGACATAAAATCCTTGCGTTTCAGCCTGGATTTACTATGGTAGAAGATGATTCTTTCCAGAATGATGGCAACAGATACCACGGACATTATCAAAAGTATAACCATGGTAACGCCGCCGATCTTAATCAGGTGAAACAGCATATTCATAATAATTCCTCCGGATAAAAAGCCTATTGGGTGCTTATACTTGATCTCACTAGCGTTCGATCAAGTATTTCGCTAAACTATTATGGGTGCTCACTTGATAAACAGCATCTCCCTGTACTTGGGTAAATCCCAGGTATCATCAGGGACTACGCACTC
>JAQUOV010000010.1 GCA_028716965.1 Candidatus Omnitrophota bacterium | reverse complement strand
TTCTAATTCTTTCCTAATTTCGTCTGATTTCTTAAAATCTTTTTTCTTCCTCGCTTCGTTTCGCTGATTAATTAATACATGTACGCTGGCCTGAAGATTTTTGGAACCGATTCCTTTCTCTAAAACTATACCAAATATATTAGTTAATTCTTTCAAAAATAATCCAGCATAACATATGAAATCTTGGTCATAAATATTTTTGTTAGAAATATTTACCAAATCAAAGATTGTTGCCAAAGCTTGCGGGGTATTAAAGTCATCATCCATGGCCTTGATAAATTTATCTTTAATATCTTCCAGTTCGTTGGGGGTTTTGCCGACGGACTTTTTAACTAAAGTTTTATCAAGTTTATCCCACAAAATCCTGATTCTTTCCAAAGCCTGTTTGGCTTCCTGTATTTTTTCATCGGTATAATCAACCGGATGGGAATAATGAGTAGATAAAAACAGCAGCTTTAACAAATCAGCGTTCTTATACTTATCCAGGAAATCCTTCACGGTTATAAAATTCCCCAGCGATTTGGCCATCTTCTGGCCGTTGATGGTCAAGAGGCCGTGATGGATCCAGTAACGGGCGAATTTCTTGCCCGCGCCTTCTGACTGCGCTATCTCGTTTTCATGGTGCGGGAAGATCAGGTCAATGCCGCCGCCGTGAATATCAAATTCATCGCCTAAGATATCAGAGCTCATCACAGAACACTCAATATGCCAGCCGGGCCTGCCCCTGCCCCAGGGGCTGTCCCAGGCAGGCTCCCCTTCTTTAGCTGCCTTCCATAAAGCAAAATCCAGCGGGTCTTTCTTTTTCTCTCCGGGAGCAACCCTTGAGCCTGCTTCCATTTTTTCTATCGCCTGATTGGATAATTTTCCGTAATCTTTCGCCTTCTTGATATCAAAATACACATCGCCTTCGGAAACATAGGCGCAGCCGTCTTGAATAAGCTTGCCGATAAACTCTTGCATTAACGGGTTTTCTTTATCCACGTAAGCGGTTGCCTTGGGCTCAACATCCGGCTCAAGAATGCCTAAACTCTCCATATCTTTATGATAAAGGTCCAGGTACTTAAGCGAGACCTTTTTAACCGCCTCGTTTAGATCCTGGCCCTTAAACTCTTTTTGCGCTTTATCGATAATTTTATCATCTACATCAGTTACATTCCTGACGAACTTAACCTTGTATCCCCTGTATATTAAATACCTCCTGATCACATCAAATATATAAGCGCTGCGGGCATGGCCGATATGCGGCTGGTCGTAAACCGTAGGGCCGCAGACATACATCTTAATCTCTTCAGGTTTTAAGGGGATAAGCTCTTCTTTTTTTCTTGAAAGGGAGTTATATATAAAGATTTTATTTTCCATATCAAAATTCCAACGACAATTTTAGTAGATGGCTTGACTTGTTTCGGAGCAGGGCGTTTGCAGGCCGAGCGGGCAAGGTTGCCCGGCCGAATACGAAGCCCGGCAGAGCGAGGCCGAAACCCGAGCGAAGTTTGACTCGCGGGGGCAAACGAGCGCCCCTGCGAGAAACAAGGCAAGACAGAATCTGCTAACTTTACTTTTTTTCTAAATCTTTAACCCTATCCTGCAGCTCTTCAATTGTCTGCATAATCGGGTCCAATACATGCACGTGGTCTAAGCTTATATCCATCTTCTTGCCGTCCTGCTTGGTGATCCTGCCCGGTACCCCCACCACAGTAGAGTTCGGCGGCACATCCTTAATCACTACCGCGTTTGCTCCGATATATGAATTGTCCCCGATGGTAATATTGCCTAAAACCTTTGCTCCCGCTCCGACAACGACGTTATTGCCGATGGTCGGGTGGCGTTTTCCCTTAACAATCCCTGTCCCTCCCAAGGTTGAACCCTGGTAAAGCAGGACATCGTCTCCGATAATCGTTGTCTCCCCGATAACTACACCCATACCATGGTCAATAAAGAAACGCTTACCGATAGTAGCCCCCGGATGGATCTCAATACCCGTTAAGAAACGGCCCAGCTGCGATAAGGCCCTGGCCAAAAGGAATAAATGCGCCTTATATAAAACGTGGGCAATCCGATGGTTGATTAAGGCGTGCAGCCCCTGATAAAGCAGGACTATCTCCAGAAAACTCTTTGCCGCGGGGTCCCTTTTCTGCACTGCCCTTATATCCGAATAGAATAATATGAAAATAAACGCAAGCTTAAACACAAAAAGTAGCGCCAGTATTATTATTATGTTTATAAAATAGGCCATGATTAACCTCCGTATCTTCCCGGCTGGGTTTCCTAGCTTTTAATTAAAGAAACTGCTGCGTAACAGGCAATGGCTTCCTTATTGCCTACGGCATCCAACCCTTCGTTTGTTTTTGCCTTTATGTTCAAAGTATCTTCCCGGATATTCATCAACGAACAGAGTGTTTGTTTAATTTTATTCTTAAAAGGAACCAGCTTCGGTTCCTGGGTAATGACTACCACATCAACATTATTAATCCCGTACCCGTTGCTATCAACAAGCTCCTTGACCGTCTTTAACAGCCGGCTGCCGGAGATCCCTTTATATTTTGGATCAGTGTCGGGAAAATGTTCTCCGATATCCCCTAATGCCAAAGCCCCTAATAAGGCATCACAAAGCGCATGGATTAATGCATCCCCGTCCGAATGCCCCAGGAGTCCTTTACCATAAGGTATCTCTACGCCGCCTAAGAATAACGGCCTGCCCGGTTCCAGGCGGTGGATATCATAACCTATGCCGATTTTATATTGCATCCGGTTTCCCCTTGGCAATTAACCCTGCCATCAATAAGTCTTCAACAGTAGTGATCTTTATATTGGAATAACTTCCTTCAACGATATTTACTCTCCTGCCTGACTTTTCGATTAAAGAAGCATCGTCGGTAACGCTACCCCGGAAGTGTTTCTTATACGCCTCAAGAAGGATATTTTTCTTAAAGACCTGCGGGGTCTGCGCCTCCCAAAGCTTGTCCCTGTTTAAAGTCCGGCTGACTATATTTCCCATTCGGGAAAACTTTATGGTCGCTTTAGGCCTTACTGCCAGTATGGCCGAGCCGGTCTTCTTTGCCGCTGCGATAACTTTCGTAATAGACCCGGCGTCAATAAACGGCCGCGCAGAATCATGTATCAATACCCAATCGCTGTTCTTACTGGCTGCTTTAAGCCCATTATATACCGAATCCTGCCTGCGCTGTCCGCCTAAAACAAGGACTCTTAATTTTCCGAAAGAATATTTTTTTATTAGCCTGCTTATTTGACCCCGGTTAGCCCGGTTAAGCACCAAAACAATCTCATCTATAACCGGATGCCTGTTCAAGCTTTCAAGAGAATAGATTATCGCCGGCTTCCCGCATATTTTTACCAAAGGTTTCGGCGTTCTGGAATTAAGCCGGCTGCCTTTTCCGGCTGCCAAAAGAATTGCGCTAAGCATTATTTTGTAATCTTGGTAAAGATCATCCTGCCTGCCTGGGTCTGAAGTACCGAGGTAGCTACAACTTTTACATCCTGGCCGATCAACCGGCGCGCCTCCTCCACTACCACCATTGTCCCGTCATCAAGATAACCCACCGCCTGATTATACTCCTTGCCCTCTTTAATCAGCTTGATATGCATTTCTTCGCCGGGAAAGACCATCGGTTTTAAGGCATTGGCCAATTCATTAATATTCAAAACCTTGATCCCCTGGATACTGGCTACACGGTTTAAATTAAAATCTACGGTAAGGATTTTAGCCTCAAGCAGTTTGGCTAACAAAACCAGTTTTGCGTCAACCTCCGTAGTCTCGGCGAAATCCTGCTCATGGATAGTTATATCCATTCCCGATTCTTTTTGAATAGTATTCAGTATCTCAAGACCCCTTCTGCCCCTCTGCCGCTTGATCGGGTCGGTGGAATCGGCAATCTGCTGTAACTCCCTGAGCACGAATTTGGGGATCACAATCTTTCCTCCCAGGAAACGCGTCTTGCAAATATCGATGATCCTTCCGTCAATAATTACACTGGTATCAAAAATTACAACATCCCCTGATTGGTCCTGCCGGCGCAGGCGCACATAAGGGATAATAATATTAAACTCATCCTTACCGCGCAAGGCCACAACCATGCCTAAATAGCAGAAAATCAAAGTCAAGATAACCCTCACCCTGGAAAGCATGAGCGGGTCGGTATAGAAAAGGCTGAAGGCATCTCCGGAAAGTTTAGCCATAATTAAACCCAGGATCAAACCAAATACGGCGCTGGATAATCCGCTTACCGAAACCTTACGCAAGCCCGCCTCCAAAAGGATCAACATTAACGCCATTAAACCGCCGATAATCATGCCGATAAAACCCGACCATTCCGGGTCTGCTGTCTGATAACCGATGACCATACCGCTTAGAATAAATAAAATCCGTATTAATAACAAATTCATCCTTTTAACCTCCTTGCCCAGAAGGGCATACTGCGCTAAATAGCGCACACCGGGCAATGCCGATTAGCTCCGGGCTGCTTTAGCGCAAGGTGCCCTGTTGCTTGATAGGTGTACCTAGTATAATATCCAAAGCTTCTTTTAACGTAGAGACCGGGATAATCTCCATATTCGATTTATTAAGTTTCAGGTTTTTACAGCTATTCTTGGGCAATATACAATGTTTAAAACCTAACTTTTCCGCTTCGTTAATGCGCGTAAGTACCTGCGAGATACTCCTGATCTCTCCTGATAACCCCACCTCTCCTAAAACCACGGCCTGCGGCATAACCACCTGCTCACGGAAGCTGGAGGCAACCACCGCGCAGACCGCCAAATCCGCCGCCGGGTCTTCTATTTTGATCCCGCCTGCCACATTGATAAAGATATCTTCCGCCTCAAGTGCCAAGCCCATGCGTTTTTCTAAAACCGCTACCAGTAAAGATAACCGGTTAAAATCAAACCCCTGGGCCCTTCTGCTGGCATAGCCAAAGCTGCTCCTTGAAACCAGGGATTGTATCTCTACCAAAAGCGGCCGCGTTCCTTCCAGTATTGAAGTCACAATCGAACCGGAAACATTGCTTGGCCGCTCGGAAAGGAAGATCTCCGAAGGGTTTTTCACTTCAGACAAGCCTTCCGGGCCCATTTCAAATACCCCTATTTCATTGGTTGAGCCAAACCTGTTTTTTACCGCCCGCAATATCCTGTATATAGCGAAACGGTCGCCTTCAAAATACAACACTGTATCAACAATGTGCTCCAGGACACGCGGCCCGGCCAAGGCGCCTTCCTTGGTAACGTGCCCGATAATAAAGATTGAAATACCTGTGGTTTTGGCTAATTGCGTCAGGGCGCCTGCGCACTCCCTTACCTGGCTTACGCTTCCGGGTGAAGAGCTTATCGCCGGATCAAAAATAACCTGTATGGAATCAATGACTACTACCTGGGGCTTTAGCTTTTTGATGTATTCAATGATTAAAGACAAATCCGTTTGATTGACGATATAAAGATTATCTGAACCGGATTCGCCTAAACGCTTTGCGCGCAGCTTAGTCTGGGACACCGATTCCTCGCCGCTTACGTAAAGCACGCCTATATCCTGCTTAGTCAGGTGGTTTGAAACCTGCAGGGAGATCGTAGACTTTCCCACCCCCGGGTCGCCCCCGATTAAGATGACCGACCCCTTAACGATCCCGCCTCCTAAAACCCGGTCCAGTTCACGGATATCGGTCTTTAACCTCTCCTCTTCGCCGGCTACCACATCTTTTAAAAGCACAGGGCCGTCTTTATATAATGACACCCTTTCCTTTGTGCCGGAAGAAGGTGCCGCATAATCCTCTTCGTTGAAAGAGTTCCAACTGCTGCAATCCGGGCATTTACCCAGCCACTTGGGAGACTGATACCCGCAATTAGCACAACTAAATATTGTTTTACTCCTCACCCCGCACCTTCTCTTTATTCATTAATTCTAAGCCCTGCGCCTTCTAATTATTTAAATTAAAGAAGGGGCGGGGTAGATTATTTCTTTTCTTTAGTCCTGATAAACAACTTCCAGGGGTTCTTGCGCACATCGGTCACCAGGGCTTCCATTTGATCATAAATAGTATCGTCATAAATGAACTTCCCTAATGAACCTTCTTTATTCTTTATTTTGGCGATCCCGTCATCCAGGTTATGCAAAATATTTTCGGCGTTCCTGAACAGCTGATGGATAGGCAGCGGGTCAACTCCCACCAGGATTCCGTTAGCCTTAACGGAATTGGCATAATCGCTGCCCGGCATTATCTCAACATACTTTTCGCCCAATAGTCCCAGTGTATTTACCCATACAGAGGAATCCGAAGGTATCTTGATAATATCCCTGATCCAGATATTCAGGTTGACATTTGAACGGTTTTCTTCCGGGACAAACTCCAGCTTCACGCTCTTTACCTCCCCCACATCCACTCCGGCAAAACGCACCGGCGCTCCGACCTTAACTCCGTTTACAAAATTAAAGCTGATGTTGATATGATAACCTGAACTCCAGGTTTTAAACCCGCCGATTGACAAGATAAAAATAACCAGGATGACCAAGCCTATAAAGACAAAGACCCCGACCTTTAATTCTAATTTGGTTTTACCGAATAGCATCTAAACCTCCTTGCTTACAAAAGCACGCCCGCGCAAGTCCTTAATAAGCGCGGTGTGGCTTATTTAAAAGTATCCACCGCTTCAGTTATCGGCCCTTTGGAAAGGCCGTTAATAAACTGATGCACTACCGGGTTCCTGGACTCCCGGATCTCTTTGGGTGAACCTTCCAGGATTATTTTACCTTTGTACATCATCGCGATCTTATCGGCAATGTGGTAGGCGCTCTTCATGTCATGCGTGACGACAATAGAGGTAACCTTCAATTTATCATGCAAAGAACGTATAAGCTCATTGATACTATCTGCGGCTATAGGGTCTATGCCTGTGGTCGGTTCATCGTAAAGGATGATCTCCGGGCGTATGCAGATTGCCCGCGCCAGGGCCACGCGTTTCTTCATGCCTCCGCTTAATTCTGAAGGCATAAGGTTGCCTATGCCGCCCAAACCTACCAAAGCCAAAGACTCCTCCACTCTTTCCGATAATTCTTTCTGGCCGGTATGCGTATGTTCAATAAGACTAAAACCGATGTTTTCGGCAACGTTCATTGAATCAAAAAGGGCACCCCCCTGGAATACCATGCTGATCTTAAAACGCAGGGCGCTTAATTCCAGCTCATTCAAAGCAGCTACCTCTTTCTGATTGACCAGGACTTTTCCCTGTTCGGGTTTTAGAAGCCCGACGATATGCTTGAGTAAAACGGATTTTCCGCATCCGCTTCTCCCGATAATTACACAGGTTTGCCCTTTGCTGATATTCAGGTTTAAGCCATTCAAGACCGGGGAATTATTGAATGCTTTGTGCAAATTCTGGATTGTGATCATCATCTAAGGTAAAATAAAATAGAATAAGGCGGTGAAGAAGCAATCCGCGGCGATAATCATAATGAAAGTAAAGACTACCGAACGTGTCGTCGCCCTGCCTACGCCCGCTGCGCCGCCTTCAACATTAAAACCTTCATAACAACTGATCAAAGCGATAAGCATCCCGAAGATCCAGGATTTAAATAAACCGGTAAACAGATCTTTATAAAGCAGCGATGAGAAGGTAACATGCATGTACATGCTGCTGGTAATGCCTAACTTTATTACACAAATAAGATAACTGCCTAAGATACCGATGATATTAGCATACAAGGTCAAAATAGGCAGCATCAGCCCCAATGCCACAAAACGGGGGACCACTAAATATTTTACGGGGTTAGTAGCCAGGGTCTCTAAAGCATCTATCTGCTCCGTAACCTGCATGGAGCCTAACTCCGCGGTATTAGATGCCCCCACCCTTCCGGCTACCACTAAAGCGGTAATTACAGGGCCCAGTTCGCGCACGATAGATAAGGCCACAAGGCTGGCGATATACATCTCCGAGCCTATACGCTGCATAAAATATGCCGTCTGCAAAGCAAAGATAAAACCGATGAACAAGGCAACCAGCGAAACAATGGGGAAGCTGTCATAGCCTGCTTTCTTTGCCTGTTCAACTATACGGCCGTATTTATACGGCGGCTTAAACGTCAGATAAATGGTCTGGCCGGCAAGGTTGGCCAGTCCGCCGAAGAAGTACATAAAAGAAAGTACTTTACGGCCTAAATCTATAAAGAATAAAGTAAACATTATTCAAAAACAAGCTCTTCATTCTTGCGGGTTACCTTGACTGAAGAACCCTCCTTATATTTCTTTGAAATGATCTCCTGGGCCAGAGAATCTTCCATATATCTCTGGATGGTCCTCTTCAAAGGACGCGCGCCAAAAACCGGGTCAAACCCCTTTTCAATCAGGAACTCCTTGGCTTCACTGCTGACCTCTAAAGATATATTCTGCTCCTTTAGGCGTTCGGCTACATAACCGATCTCAATATCAATGATACGCATCAGGTCCTCCTTGACCAGCTGCCTGAATACGATGATATCATCAATACGGTTTAAGAACTCCGGCTTAAAAGCATGCTTTACTGCTTCCAGCAGTTTTTCCTTCATATCCTGGTAAGTGAGCTCTTCTTTTTGAGTTTTAAAACCAAGAGAGCCGGTCTTACGGATTAATTCCGCTCCGATATTGGAGGTCATGATAATGATCGTATTCTTAAAATCCACCTTGCGGCCGAAGCTGTCGGTAAGCCTGCCTTCCTCAAAAACCTGAAGCAACAGGTTAAAAACATCGGGGTGGGCTTTTTCAATCTCATCCAAAAGTATGACCGCGTAAGGCCTGCGGCGCACGCGCTCGGTGAGCTGTCCGCCCTCCTCATACCCCACATACCCCGGAGGGGCGCCGATCAACCTTGAGACATTGAATTTCTCCATATATTCAGACATATCCAGCTGTAACAACGCGTCCTCATCGCCAAACATGAACTCCGCCAATGCCCGGGCCAGAAGGGTCTTTCCCACACCGGTGGGGCCTAAGAATACGAATGAGCCGATAGGCCGCCTTGGGTCCTTTATCCTGGCGCGCGAGCGCCTCACCGCGTGGGCAATGGCCTCAATGGCCTCGTTTTGCCCGACTACGCGTTTATGCAATTCCTCTTCGATCTTAAGCAGCTTTTCACTTTCCTTTTCTTCCAGCCGGAATGTGGGGATCCCTGTCCATTGTGCCACAATCTTGGCGATATCTTCAGCGGTCACCTCCGGGCGCATCTTATCTTTCGCCTGGCCCCACTCTTTATTCAATTTCTCCAGTTCCTGCCGGGCAATGCGTTCCTGGTCCCTTAAAGAGGCGGCTTTTTCAAAATCCTGGCTCTTTATATAAGACTCCTTTTCCTTCCGCAATGACTCAACATTGGCCTCAAGCTTTTTAATCTCCGGAGGGACGATTAAAACATTCAAACGGGCGCGCGAGCCAGCTTCATCAATTAAATCAATCGCCTTATCCGGCATAAACCTTCCGGAGATATAACGGTCGGATAATTTTGCCGCCGCCTCAAGCGACTCATCGCTAAAGGAGACCCGGTGATGCGCTTCGTATTTATCGCGCAGGCCTTTTAAGATTTTAATGGTCTGTTCAACGGTCGGAGGCTCAACCATAATCGTCTGAAACCTGCGTTCCAAAGCAGCGTCTTTCTCAATATATTTGCGGTATTCATCCAAAGTAGTTGCGCCGATGCACTGCATCTCCCCGCGGGAAAGCGCCGGCTTCATAATATTTGAGGCATCAATTGCCCCTTCCGCAGCTCCTGCGCCCACCAGAGTATGCAGCTCATCGATAAAAATGATGACATCCTGCGAACGCTTGATCTCCTCCATAATGGCCTTGATTCTTTCCTCAAACTGGCCGCGGTATTTGGTCCCTGCGACCATCAACGCCAAATCCAGGACCACGATGCGCTTGCCCCTTAAGACTTCGGGGACATTGCCAAGTATGATTGACTGGGCCAGGCCTTCAACAATAGCTGTTTTGCCTACCCCCGCCTCTCCTAAAAGCACGGGATTATTCTTGGTACGCCGGCTTAAAACCTGGATTACCCGCTCGATCTCCTGTACGCGGTCGATTACCGGGTCCAGCTTATTCTCCCGCGCCAACGCAGTAAGGTCCCGGCCAAATGCATCTAAAGCGGGAGTTTTTGTTTTGGCCTGCTGCCCGGGCTGGTTCATCCCCGGCAAAGCAGAACCTAAAAGCCCCATTACTTCATTACGCACGGAGTTTAAATCCATGCCTAAATTTAGCAATACCTGCGAAGCAATGCCTTCGCCTTCGCGGATTAAGCCCAGCAACAGGTGCTCGGTACCGATATAATTATGCCCCAAGGAACGCGCCTCTTCAGCCGCCAGCTCCAGGGCTTTTTTGGCACGCGGGGTAAAAGGGATATCCCCGATAATCTGCGTCGTCGGTCCGGGCTGCACCAGTTTTTCAATCTCCAGCCTGATATTCTCAAGCGAAACCTCAAGCTTCTGCAGTACCGCAGCAGCCACACCTTCCCCTTCACGGACTAAGCCGAGCAATATATGCTCGGTACCGATATAATCGTGGTTAAAACGCCTGGCCTCTTCTTTCGCCAGAATAATTACCTTCCTTGCTCTCTCCGTAAAACGATTAAACATGATTTCTCCTCTTATTTTTATTTATAATAGGTTCAGTTTCTTGCGTATAAGCTGCGCCCTTTTCAAATCCCTTTCATCGGAAGAAAGTTTCTTATTTTCCAGTTTCTGCAAATGCGCCGGCTGGGTAGTGATAAAAAGCTCGTTGATCGTCCGCCGGTCAATATCCTTGATCATCCCCAGGTCGCTTCCCAGCCTGACCATAGATAACAACTCGATCGTCTCCTGGCTGGTAATAATACGCGCGCTTTTTAAAATACCTAACGAACGATTGACCCTGTCCTCCAGCACCTCCCGGTTTTTGGAAAGCAGTATCTGGCGCGCCTGGGTCTCCTGCTCGATGATCTGGCGGATAAGCCCGTTGATATTTTCAATTATCTCGTTCTCCCCATGCCCCAGGGAAACCTGGTTGGAGATCTGGAAGAAATTCCCGCTTGCCTGCGTGCCTTCACCGTAAAGCCCGCGGGTAGTAAAGCTTAATTTTGCGATCGCCGCCAGCACGCGTTCGATCTGCCGGCTCATCACCAGGGCAGGCAGATGCAGCATTACCGAGCCGCGCATACCGGTCCCGGTGTTAGTCGGACAGGCGGTAAGATAGCCGAAATCATCTAAATACGCGTAATTTAAAAGTCCGGATAAGGCATCATCAAGCCGGTTAATAATATTCCAGGATTCAAAGAGATTAAACCCCGACTGCATTAATTGTATACGCAGATGGTCCTCCTCATTAATCATTACCGAAATTATCTCTTCGTCATCAACCAGCACCGCCTTCTGCTCTGTTTTCTGGGAGTGCTCGATTGACATAAGGTGCCTTTCAATCAAAAACTGCTTATCGATGGCATCCAGGTCCGCAAGCCTGAAAAGCGTGGACCTTTTAAGCATATCGGTCTTTGTCATGGCCTGGCTTGCTTTTAAGAGCACCTCTTCAAGCTGTACTTTATTTGCCCAGTGCGGGAAAGGATATTTAGCGAGGTTCCTGGCAAGGCGTATCCTGCTTGAGATAACAATATCGGAATTTGGGCCCGTGCCCTTTAGCCATTCACTGGTATGGTTTAATAAATCGCTTATATTCATCTTTGACCTTCTTTTGTCCTTCGCCGGTATAAGAAAAACTCTAAATATTATCCTGTCCCGATGAAATTTTCTTGATCTGATCGCGCAGCCGCGCAGCTTCTTCAAAATCTTCCCGCTGGATCGCCTTTTGCAGCTGCTGCTTAAGCTCTTCTGAATCTGTTTTCTTCTTCCCCGGCTTTGAAATAACCCTGCCCTCAAGCGGAGCTTTACCCACGTGCTGGCTTGAGCCGTGTATCCTCTTTAATAAAGGAGCCAGGTACTTACGGAAAATATTATAACATTCCCCGCAGCCGAGCCTGCCGACCTTCTTGAAATCCGCGTAGGTCAGGCCGCAATTAGGGCACTTGGCGGCAACATTCTCTTCCACTTTATCCGGTTTCTCAAAATCAGCCATGCCGGCCAAGAGCTCGCTTAAACCAAACTGCTGCTCCATAGCCGCGCTCTTGTGCCTTGCGCAATCCTCGCACAAATGCAATTCATTCATCTGCTCATCGATGATCTCGGTCAGATGCACGGTTGCCGGGTTTTTCTTGCAAATATCACAAAGCATATTAATATTTTACCCCTTCTTTACGGGTAAGCTCCCTGAATTTTTTCATCAAGAGCAAAGTAAGCCTGCCGGGCTTGCCGTCCCCGATAAGCCTGCCGTCAACCTTGACCACGGGGATTATCTCTGCGGCTGTACCAGTAAGAAAACACTCGTCAGCTACATAAAGTTCATGGCGGGTAAACACGTGTTCGTGTGTCGGCATTTTACTGCCCCTGGCAATCTCCAGCACGGTCTGGCGGGTAACCCCGCTAAGCGCGCCCATGCATTCAGGGGGCGTGTAAAGTTCATTTTCTTTCAGGATAAAGATATTATCGCCAGTGCATTCGGCCACATACCCGGAATCGTTTAACATTAATGCTTCTTCATATCCGCAATTCGTCGCCTCAATCTTCGCCATTATATTGTTGAGGTAATTAAGGGATTTTATCTGGGGATTCAAGGCCTCATGCGCATTCCTGGTAGTAGAAACCGTAATAATATTCATCCCTTCCCTGTAAAGCCTCTGCGGATACAGGGAGATCTTGTCGGCGATCACGATGATTGTTTCTTTGCCGGCGCATTTTCTGGGGTCAAGCCCCAGGTCACCTTCGCCTCTTGTCGCTATAAGGCGGATATATGCGTCCGTGAGCTTGTTCTCTTTTAGCGTCGAGACGATTGCCTTGATCATCTGCTCCTTGCTCAAGGGGATCTTAAGCATGATGCTGTGGGCAGACTCATAGAGGCGGTCAATGTGCTCATTTAATTTAAAAACCAGGCGGTTGTAAACCCTGATCCCCTCAAAGACGCCGTCCCCGTATAAAAGCCCGTGGTCAAAGACAGATATCTTCGCATTTTCTTTATCATAAAATTTCCCGTTTATATAAATTCTCATCGCTGCCTCCCTAATTAAATACTGCCCCGTCCTTCAAGTGGATTATCCTGCCTGCGCTGCCGGCGATATCTTTATCATGAGTAACTATTAAAACAGTGATTTTTTCCTCCCGGTTAAACTCCTTCAGCAAATGCAGTATATTCTCGCCGTTTTCAGAGTCCAGGTTGCCGGTAGGCTCATCGCAAAGCAAAAGATGCGGCCGGTTAATCAATGCCCTGGCAATAGCTACCCTCTGCTGCTCTCCGCCTGATAAAGCCGCGGGTTTATGTACAAGCCTCTGGGATAGACCAAGCCTTGCTAAAAGCTGGCGGGCAAACTCTAAATCTTTCTTTCTGCCCCACCATGACCTTAAGATGCTCGGCAACAAGACATTTTCCAAAGCAGTCAGCTCCGGCAGGAGATGGAAAAACTGAAAAACAAAACCTACTTTGCGGTTACGAAAAAGAGCGCGCGCGTTTTCATCCAGGCCGTAGATATCCGCGCCTTCAAAATAAACCGTACCGCCAGTAGGGTTATCCAGGCCGCCTAAAATATGCAAAAGCGTGGACTTCCCGGCTCCGGAAGGTCCCTGGATAGCCAGGAACTCGCCTGCACCTACTGTAAAATTTATATCTCTTAAAACTTCCAGGCTGCTTGCGCTATCGCGGTAGCTTTTACAGATTCCGCTGACCTTGATCATATCCTTATTCATGCCGCACTGCCTCGCTGGGAATTATCCTGGTGGCGTAGTACGCCGGATAAATGCTGGCGGCTAAAGTTATTGCCAAAGCGCACAAGACAATCAAGTTGATATCCCCGATGTTTATATTGACCGGGATACGGTCAAAATAATATATATCTTTCGGGATCAGGCTCCTGCCGATGATCCGTGATATAAAATCCACCACCTTGTCCAGGGAAAGCGACAATGATATCCCCCCGGATAGCCCCAGCAGGATCCCGGCGATACCGATAGATAACCCCTGAAAGACAAAAATCTGCAATATGTTTTTAGTCCTGGCGCCTACTGAACGCAGTATGCCGATATCCTTAATCCTGCTCATTACCGACATGATCAGCGTGCTTACAATCCCGAATGCCGCCACCACCGTGGTCATGGTCACCACGATAAACATGACTACCTTTTCCAGTTTCAAAGCCTCCAGGAAATTCTTGTTGGCGTCTATCCATGTGCGCACCTGGTATGGTCCGACGCCGGTTAAATCCCGATAAAGTTTTTCTTTTATATCCTCCACCTTATAAACATTATCCACCTTCACTGCCAGCCCGCTTACCGTATCGGGCATCTTGTAAAAATCCTGCGCCCCTTTGATACCGGTTAATATCAGGCTTGAGTCATAAAGATACATGCCGCTGTTAAAAATACCCTTGATCCGGAAATCGGTTTTGGCAAGGGTAACCGGGGAAACCAGGCTGATCAGGTCCCCTATACCCAAACCCAAACGCATGGCAAATTCCTGGCCTACCGCAACCTCGTTACCGGAGAAATCATAACTTCCCAATTTCAGGTATTCGTTTATCTTTGAGGTCTGCGCCTGCAGCTTCGGGTCAATCCCGCGCACCTCCACCCCAAAAATAGACTTCCCGCTCTTTACCAGGGCCTGGCCGTTAATAAAAGGGGACACTCCTTCAACATAAGGCAGAGTCTTTAGTTTATCGATTACCTGGTCAGGCTCTTTTGTGCCGCCATAAAATTCAAGCGACATATGCGCGTTAGTGCCGACCATTTTATCTTCAAGGAACCGGTCAAACCCGCTCATCACCGAAATTACCACTATTAAAACCAGCACCCCGATGGCAATACCGACCATGGAGATAAGCGCGGTTATGGAAATAATCTTCTCCCTCTTCCCCGCCCTCAGGTATTTCTGGCTAAGCCACAACTCCGCAAGCATATTATCCTTCAGCCTCTTCTTGCTTTCTCAACAGCGGGAACAAGATCACATCCCGAATCGAAGGCTGATCTGTAAGCAGCATAATCAATCTGTCAATACCTATACCCAACCCTCCTGCCGGAGGCATCCCATGTTCTAAAGCTAAGAGGTAATCATCGTCCACATTCTTTTGGCTTCGGCTACCGGAATCCGAACCATCGTTCTCTAACTGATGGCTTCGGCTACCGGAATCCGAACCATCGTTCTCTAACTGATTTTCCTCGGCGTTAAGCTCCCTGATCTCTTCTTCAAAACGCTTACGCTGCTCAAGAGGGTTGTTTAACTCCGAGTAGGCGTTAGCGATCTCCATCCCCGCCACATAAAGCTCAAACCTTTCCGAAATCAGGGAATTATCTTTCTTCGCCTTGGCCAGCGGGCAAAGACTGGTAAAATAATCCGTGATAAATACCGGGTTAACCTGCAACCCCTCCTCCAGCGTATCTTCAATAATCTTATTAATCTGTGAACGGCTCAGGCGGGCTTTGTCCCTGGCAAACCCCTTGGCCTGTAATTTCTCAAGCATATCAGCAGGGCTGTCAGACGGTTCTATGCCGAACCTGTCTTTGACTAAACCGGCAAATGACTGCCTGTTCCAGGGTGTTTTAAGGGAAATAGCCTTGCCCTGATAAACCAGCTCTTCTTTACCCAATACCTCGGATGCCACAGAACAAATTAAATCCTGGGTCAATTTGATCATGCCTTCGTAATCCGTGTAAGACTGATAAACCTCAAGCATGGTAAACTCCGGGTTATGCCGGGTAGATACGCCTTCATTACGGAAAGAACGGTTGATCTCATAAACCCGGTCAAGCCCGCCCACCAACAGGCGTTTCAGGTACAGCTCCGGGGCAATCCTCAAATACAAATCCATGGTATACTCATTATGGAATGTTTTAAAAGGCCTGCCTGCGGCGCCTCCGGCAATATCATGCATCATCGGGGTCTCTACCTCGAGGAATCCTTTTTCGTCAAGGTAGTTACGGATTGCCCGGATAATCTTGGCACGCAATAAAAACACTTTTTTTACATCTTCATTGGAAAGCAGGTCCAGGTAACGCTGCCTGTAACGCAGCTCCACGTCTCTTAAACCATGCCACTTTTCAGGCAAAGGCCGCAAAGACTTAGCTAATACCATAAGATCAAGTACCTTGACCGTAAACTCGCCGGTGTGCGTCTTAAAAAGTTCGCCCTGCACGCTTATAATATCGGCAATATCCAACTGCTCAATGAGCGCGGCATTTTCCTCTCCCACGACATCACGCTTGAGATAAAGCTGGATCTTACCGGTAGCGTCTTTTAAATCCATGAAATTGACTTTGCCGTGGCTGCGGTTAGCCGTAATCCTTCCGCAGAGCGCAACCTTCCTGCCCTCTTCAAAATCGGCTAAAGCCTGGCCAATAGTACCATGATCCGGCACGTAAGCAGGATACAAAGGCACTTTTTTCTCTGTAAGCGCCTCTAATTTGGCGATTCTTTGCTGGATAATTTCATTAATGTCCATAGGCCAGTAATTATATCGTATATTTGGGGTTATGTCAAAAGAAAATGGTCGGGGGGAAAAACGGGCTTAGGCGATATTTTTTAAAGAAAATAGCGCCTAAGCTGCCTTTACTAAGCATGATATTGCGAAAGCCTCTTTATCCTTTTGAGCATATTAGGATGGGTGCTCAAAAGCTCCATCATTTTATCTCCTAAATTCAAACGGATATTCGAATTCCTGAGTAACGCCAGCTCGGAAGCATCAATTGTGCCGCTTTTATCCAAATCCAGTTGCGACAACTCCAATACCTCCTTTTTGCCTTGAGACGGGTCGTTAATAAAAAATGCCTTAAGCCCTTCGCTTTGTTTTAAAGATTCTTTGCTTAACCTGGCTGAGCCGTAAGCCAGTTTATAAAGGCTTGAGGCCAGGTCTTTCGGCTGATTCCCCAAAAGCACCGAGCCGCGGTCTGCGAAATACTCCCGGATACGCGAGGCGTAAAGCACCAAAAGATTAGTCACAAAATAGAAGAGGAAAGCTGCCAGGCCGATCAATATTGTATTACCTGCCCGTTCATTGCGCCTGCGGCCAAAGAATAAAAACTGCCAGGCAATGCGGTACATGATCATGGGGATTACCGAAAGCAGGGTAATGGTGAGCACATCACGGTTCTTTAAGTGGCTTAACTCATGGCCCAACACTGCCTTTAGCTGCGCATCGTCGAGTAATTTAATGATCCCGCTGGTTACGCAGACCCGTCCGTCTTTTATCGAGCGGCCAAAAGCAAAGGCATTGGGGATATCGATCTGGGCAATGCCGATTCTGGGCATAGGGATACTGGCGCGCATACTCAAGCTTTCTACCATTTGGAAAAGACGCGGGTTTTCCTCCCTTTTGATATATTTCACGCGCATACTCCACTCTACTATCTTAGGCCCCAGCAGATACTGGATCAACATTAGCACGATAGAGATAACCAGGTAAAAACTAAAACCGCCCGCGTGCAGGAAACTGCTGCCGATAACGACGATCAAAGCGTAAATAATCCCGAACAAAAGCGTAACTAACAACCACATCCTTAACTGTAATGACCACATTTTTACTCCTCCTCTACTGCCGTCTGTCTTACGGCAAATTGAGCTTTTATCGCAACTTAAGCTTGGTTAATTTTGATCTTTGGTAATATCCGCCTTGATAGTAAATCTGTATATGGGCATTGCCTTGCTGTCGGTATTCACATATACATACTGGGTTATCTGCCCGGAATACCCTTTAGGATTAAATTTTACTTCCAGATTAGCAGCCTCTCCGGGCAGGATAATCTTCTTATCTATCTCCGATAGGGTACAGCCGCAGGAAGCATGCGTGCCGTTGATATTCAGGGCCTGGGCAGAATCATTCTTTAAAGAAAAGGTGTGTGTTACAATGCCGTCGGAGGCGCGGATAGCGCCGAAATCCCAGGTATTGCCGTCGTTTTCAGGCTGCTGGGCAAAGCCTGCCGAAGAAACAAAGAGCAGAAAAAAAACAAGCAATATTATCCTGCGCATTAACCTCTCCAGATTAAAAATATCCCCAAGCCAAAAAATAAAACAGCCATAAATATCTTGATTAGGCCAAGATGCTTCTTGAGGAAAGACGAGAACTGCGCGCTGGTAGTGCCCATGAGCGCGAAAATAAATATCACTATCAGCGGGACGATAAACATAATATTGTAAAGCAGGAGATAACCTAAAGCCTGCAGCTTCAAGCGGCTGGCCTTTAAAACAAAGGCGATCGTCGGCAAGTACACCTGCCCGGTACATACTGCTTCCAACAAGGAAACTAAAAATCCGCTGATAAATGCGCTGGCAATAAGCCTGCCCATCCCGGGCAAAGCACCCTGTTGTTTTTCCAGGGGGCTTTTGCGGTAAAAGAACCCCACTACCTTATGAATGCTCTCTTTAACCGGTTTAGGAAGCTGCAAAACAAGCTGTTCGGTAGATCCTGTTTTCTTAAATTTGATAAAATCATAAACGGCAAGGACGCCAAAGAGTATACTGGCTGAGCCGACAACTACATTCAACAAATGCGTAATTACCCAAAGCGAGCGGAAACGATAAAAGAAATTAAAAACCCCCAAGCCGATAGCTAAGTAAGTCAGGAATACGGAAAGGATAAAAGCAGCGCCGATAAAAAACAGCTCTCTTTTACGGTAACCCTGCAGCGCCAAAAAAGAGATAAAAAATACGATTACCGTAAAGGCGCACGGATTGACCCCGTCTTCCAGGCCGGCGATAATTACGGAAAGGGGGACAAAACTTTTGAAATACTCTAACAAATCAGCCGGCATTAAAGGCATTCCGGAATACCTGCTGCCTAATCCATCTTTGATAAAATTGCGCAGGTTGGTTTCAACCTGGCCCTGGCTATTAAGGAACTTCCCGCGCATGTAGAAAACAGGGATTTTAAAATCATCCCCGCCGGCGCCTTTCTTCATCAGGGTTAATAACAACTTATAGTTTTCCGGCTCCCCCACATCCAAATAAACAAAAATAACCCTGCCCTGAAACTCCTTTTGGATAGCCGGCATGACCTCTGCCTTTATCTTAGTGCACTCGTGGCAGTTAAGCGAATGAAAAATAAAGAGCTCCGGTATCTCCTGCCTATCAACGGCCATCGCCCCTGCCGGCAAGAACAGCATTATCAGGAAGAAAGAATAAATTAAATATCTCTGTATCGCTCTACGCATAAAGTATATACTTTTATTTGTTCAATATGCTAAATTTTCCCGGGCCCAGCAAGATAAGCGCCAGGCAGGCTGTTGCGATTATAAAGGTATATTCAAAACCGCCGCTGGACAAGAAGAACCCTTTACCCAAGTGCACTTTAATTGCCGCAGTAACAATCAAAATCAAAAGCAGGGCTGCTGCCGGCCTGACCTGTAATCCGATAATAAGCAAAACTCCGCCGAGAAGTTCCGTATAGGCTGCGACATATGCCCAGAAGGTTGCCGGCACAAACCCCAAGCCGGAAAGCATGCCGGAAAAACCTTTAATCCCCGGGCCGCCGAACAAACCAAAAGCTTTTTGCATACCGTGCGCCATGAACATAATGCCCAGCCCTAACCGCAAAACCAAGATACCCCAATTTAACATTTTACACCTCCCTGGGTCACCCGGCTGCCGTCAGGCAGACGGCAAACCTAACTATCGGTAAACAAGCAAGATCTTATTAAACTGCCGGCTAATCCGATCTTGTTCCTTAATCCGGACGAACGATAAATGCACATTATAAAATGCAGCAGCGTGGGAAGGAATCCTTTCAAATTCAGGCCAAATACCATGCCGCATGATTTATTGTTTGCCATGGGGATAATGTAACCGAGGTCGCAAGGTTTAAACTTCTTAAACGGAAGCTTCTCCATGCCCCTGATTATATTATCCGCAGCACAGGCTCCTTCGGCAATAGAAAACTGCACAGCCATGCGCAAATAATTACCTTTCCGGCCGAAAAAAGAAGCATCGCCTGCGCAAAAACAATCTTCCTTAAATCTTAAATACTCATCAACGGTTATCCTGCCCTGCGGGTTTTTTTCAACCGCCAGTTTCTGTATGAAATCCGCCGTCTTTACACCGGGCACCCAGACAAGCATCGCCTTTTCAAACAGGAGATTTCCGGAGACGCTTACCCGATCCTGCCGTATATCTTCGGTGACTGAATTAACCAAGACCTCTATCCCCATGTTTTTTAAATTATTGCGCACATAGGATTTCATCCAAAGCGGCAAAGGCCCGAGTATCTGCGCGGAACGCTCGACAATAACAATCTTCCCGGAGAAACCGTTCTTGCGGCACAATAACCAAAGGTTAGTTGCTGCTTCTACGCCGGTATAGCCGCCGCCGCAAATGATAAAATTTTCAAATTTATCAGCCTTTATGGCATCTGTTATCCTCTTAACATCATCCACGCTGTTTAAGGCATAGGAGTGGAGTTGAGCATGCTGGTTGCCAAAGAAATCTGTCTGGCTGCCGCTTGAAATAAGCAAGGCGTCATAAGCATAGCTTGATCTGCCGGTAAAAACCTGCCGGGCTTGCAGGTCAACGGAGGTAATTTCCTCTTTGATGAATTTGAAATTCAGTTTACGCGAAAGTTCATCAATATTATAAGCAAGCAGCCCGGGGTTAAGCCTCCTGCCGATCGCATCGGGAAGCAGAGGAAGAAAAGCGGAAGAATCCTTTTTGTCAAAGACCAGAACCTCTGTGCTTAAGTTATACCGGGAAAGCCTGCCTGCCGCGCTTAATCCCGCGAAACCAGCTCCGATAATAATAACTTTACGCATATTACCCATCCCCTGCCTAAAAAACCCTTTAGCCGCAAAAGTATAATTGCATAATTATCCTTAATATGTTAACATAATTTTATGTTCATGAAAATGAAAATCCGCATTGAAAAAGAGCTTTCCTCCTACGTCAAAAGCATAGACAAATTGTATGCGCTTAACAGCCTCTCCCCGGTCCTTTTTAAAAATATCAAGGAGTTTATCTGCCGGCCCGGTAAAAGGGTAAGGCCGATACTATTCTGTATCGGTTATCTCGGTTTCTCCGGGAAAACCCCTGCGGGGCTCTACCGCAGCGCGTTGTCGCTTGAACTCCTGCATGATTTCATGCTGGTCCACGACGATATTATCGATAGGTCCGATACTCGGCGCGGCGCGCCTTCAATGCATGCCATGCTTAACCGCTCTCTCTACCCTGACAAGAAAGTAAAATTCAACGGAGAAGACCTGGCTATTGTTATAGGAGATGTGATGTACGCCATGGGCCTGGACGCATTCTTATCGGTTAAAGAAGACCTGGCCCGTAAAGAGGCCGCTTTAAAAAAACTGATCTCGGCGGCATTGTATACCGGAAGTGGAGAATTTATGGAGCTCTTACTGGGGATTAAGCCCATAGAAAAAGTTACGCAAAAAGATATCTATAAAATTTACGATTATAAAACCGCAAACTATACCTTTGCTTCACCTTTAACCATGGGCTCGGCTCTTGCCGGAGCAGAGATCCGCCAAACAGAAAGATTATTCTCTTACGGCATACTCCTCGGAAGGGCCTTCCAGATCAGGGACGATATTATCGGGGCCTTCGGGAAAGAAAAGGATACCGGCAAACCAAGCTTAAGCGATATCAAAGAGGCAAAAAGAACCCTGCTTATCTGGTATGCATTTAATCACGCAGGTAATAAGGAAAAATCCTTGATCAGAAAAGTTATGCAGGGCGGGCCTGCGGGCAAGAACGCGCTGGTTATGATACGCCGGATTATCCTTGAATCAGGGGCGCTGGAATACGCAGAAGGACAAATAAAATATTTATTCTCCAAAGCAAAGAGGAAGCTTGACGGTTTAAAAATGAAACCGGGCTATAAGCAGGCGCTGGATAACTTCTCCCGGAAGATCCTTCAGGTATAGCTATTCCTCTCCGCCGGTACAGATAAATTTACAACGGCCGCTTTTAGTATCCAAAGCCAGTTCATTGCCCGGGTCAATCTCCAAGGCTTTATTCATATAATACTCGTATTTCCCTTTCTCCCCCTTGATTTTGGCTAACTGCGCAAGGCGCACATAAACATCCGCGAATAATGGGTCAGCCGCAAGCGCTTTATTTAAGTATTCTTCGGCCTTAGATTTATTCCCTCCGGCAATTACGGGCGCCAAAAGATAATAGCTGCCCAAACCGAATAAAACAGCCGGAGAATCCGGCTGCAGCTTTTGCGCTTTATCCAGATTCGTTTTTACCGCTAAACCGTCTATCGCCTTGGAAAATATCCCTCCGTAGTGCGCCAGCATCCCTTTTGAGCCGGCATACATAGCATAGGCGCGCGCATAGTTACTCAAATCCACCTTAACAAGCCCCTGCTGGATGACTTTGGAAGCCAACTGCACCGCGCCTTTAAAATCCATCTTAAAATATCTTATGTAAGCCATGCTTATTAATGCCGGGGCAAACTGCGGGTCTTGTTTAAGCGCCTCGTTCAACAGGCTTTCGGCATTTTTAAGTTCATGCAGGCGGCGGAGAGATTCTCCCTGCCCCCATTTCAGTCCAACCATATCCGGGTTTTCATTAAGAAGCGCGGAAAAAAGATTATAAGCATCTTGATCCCGATGCAGGTCCAAATAAACCAGGCCTAAAATATACCTGTCTTCCAGCAGGCCGTTGTTTTCAAGTACAGCTTCCTGTGCCTGCGGCAGAGATATCTCGTCGGCCTTATTATGCAGGCTTTTCCAATCCATAGAATATGATACTAAAGGACGAACAAGCAGGATAAACAGCAATAAACATATTTTTTTCATCTCTGCCGCCTTTTGGAGAACTCCCAGAAAATAACCCCCAGGGAAACCATACTAAAGCCGAAAAGAAAATCCTCCAGAGGAATACTGCCGATCCTGAAGCCGAGAAAGAACTTTGGGTTGTAGATTACTATGTTCGTACCGGTAAGGTAACCGTTTACCAGCAATTTAAAAACTAATATGACAAGAAGGAACAAATAGAATAACCTTTGTTTAAGGATATTGACCCCCGATAATCTATCCGCCAGCACGGTTAAGATTACCGAACCAACGGCGATAAAGGTATACTCCTTCATTTAAGCCTTCCCTTGATGAACTTAAGCGCTTCCCAGGTAAATATGCAACAAAACGGGACGATTATGAAAAACAGCCATTCTTCAACCGGCAGGTTTATAACCTTAATTCCTGATACGCCTTGCGGATTAAAATACCAGTGCCTGCGCCAGGCAGCAAAAACATCCCAGGTGCCGAAAATCAACACCAGCATAGTTAAGGAAAAAATAAGCGGCCGAATATTGCGCCAGAATTTAAGCGGCGGGTAGAAACTAAGCAGCAGCGGGAAAATACCGGCAAGAACCAAAATCATCATATATTTAGACATCGTATTATTTTATTACTATCGTGCTATTTTGGCAATTAGATTTATGGCTCTTTTAAATGCTTGGTTTTTGCTTTATTTGATTGTAAAATAAGTTTATGCATAAACAAAAGTTAGAAACGGGTTTTCGGCAGGCAAGGGAAATCACTAAGAAATTTGCCAAGACCTTTTACCTGGCCTCGCTTTTCCTGCCTAAAGAAAGAAAATACGCCAGTTACGCCGTATACGCTATCTGCCGCTTAAGCGACGAAGCAGTAGACGGGCCGGCTCATTCAAACCAAACGGAAAATTTGCGGAGCTTAGAATCAAAGATATCCTCTGCTTATACGCAAGAACAACCCAACGAGCCGCTTTCGGCTGCTTTCCGCAAAACGGTAAACAACTATAAAATACCCAGGGAATATTTTGACGCGCTGGTTGAGGGCATGCGCATGGACATTAAGATAAAACGCTACCGGGACTTTTCTTCTCTTTACGAATACTGTTACCGGGTAGCCGGGGTCATCGGCCTGATCATGTTAAAGATTTTCGGATATAAAGATACCTCGGCTGAAGGCTACGCCGTAAAAATGGGCACAGCCATGCAGCTTACCAACATCCTTCGGGACATAAAGGAAGACCTCGCCCGCGGCAGGATTTACCTGCCCCTGGATGAAATGGCCCGTTTCAATGTTTCCGAACAACAATTAAATAAAGGGCTGGTAGATGAAGATTTAAAAGCGCTTTTGCGCTTTCAAATCAGCCGTTGCCGAAAACTTTATAATGAATCTTCCTCCGGGATCAAGCTCATTGATAACCCTCTCTGCAGGTTTGTGGCATTATGCATGAAAGAGGTTTATTCCGGGATATTGGATGAAATAGAAAAAAACAACTGCGATGTCTTTGCTAAACGCGCATACGTAAACAAATTAAAGAAGGCCGAAATCATCCTGAAAATAGTATCGGAGAGAAAATATCTATGAAAATAAACCTGGCAACTTCAGCGGGGTTCTGTTTCGGGGTAAGAAGGGCAATTAATATAGCCATGGATACCGCAAGAAACAACAAGCCGGTATTTATGCTCGGGGATATCGTGCATAATGAAGAGGTGGTCAGGCAAATTCAAAAAGCCGGGATTAAAAAAATTTACCGTCTTACTGCCGGAAGGAGAGAAAGAATACTGCTAATCCGCGCGCATGGCTGTTCAAGAGATACGCTGCAAAAGGCAAAAAAACTGGGTTATTCGGTTATTGACGCCACCTGCCCGATGGTCAAAGAAATACATGCCATTGCCAAGAAATTAGAAAATAAGGGTTTTAAGATAATCGTCATCGGGGATAAGTCTCATGATGAAGTCAAGGGGATTGTCGGCCAGCTTAAGACTAAAGCGGTTGTTATTGATAAACCGGAGAATATCCCGCTTAAAAAGATAAGCTCTATCGGAAAAGCCGGGGTGGTCCTGCAATCAACGCAAAACCTGGAGAAGGTGCAAAAGATATTTGATATTCTACGCGCCAATATCGGTAAAGTGCGGTTTCATAACACCATCTGCAAGCCGACGCGGGCAAAACAAAATGAGATCAAGGTTTTGCCGCTAAAAAATGAGGTAGTCATCGTCATCGGCTCTAAATCAAGCGCCAACACCAAAAGGATTTATGAAATATCAAAATCCTTAAACGATAAAAGCTATTGGGTTAATTCAAGCCGCGAAATCAAAAGGAGCTGGCTGGATACGGTTAAAAACGTCGGGATAACTGCAGGCGCCTCCACTCCCGAATCAACCATCCGGGAGGTTATCCGAAAAATCAAGAGCTACTCTTGCGCTTAATCAGATCCGCCACTATGCGCGAACCGGCAATAACCACCGGCAGCCCGCCTCCGGGCTGCGTGCTTGCGCCGGCGTAATACAGGTTCTTTATCTTTGAATCAAAATTAGCGGGCCGGAAAAATGCGCTCTGGGTCAAGTTATGCGCCAGGCCGAAAGTAGCTGCGTATTTAATGTTATAGCGGCCAATGAAGTCCTCCGGGTAAAAACAATCTTCAACTTCAATCAACTGATCAAGGTTACATCCGCATAAACTATTTATTTTATCAAAAACCAGCCTCCTTATCCTCTCTTGATGCCTTAACAAGGCATCTTTGGCGTTCATCAGGTTAGGCACAGGGATCAATAAATACAGTATCTCTTTCCCCGCGGGAGCTAAAGAGGTATCGGTTACTGTAGGCACATGCACATAAAAGGAAGGGTCTTCCGGAATTATCTTCTCATTGAATATCTGTTCCAGGTTCTTATTTAAATCCCTGCTGAAGAATAAATTATGGTGCGCGAGGTTTTTTAACTTATTTTTAATCCCTAGATAAATTAAATAAGTAGAGCAGGAGTATTTGAAACCGGGTATTTTACGCTTGAGCAGGTCGGTTTGGGCATAGGCGTAATCAGCGTTGATTACCGCATAATCGGCTTTAATTTGGCCCCTGCCATGTTTAAGCGATATCTGCCCATTTGCCTGGGCGATATCTTCTATCGGGCAATCATAATTTATCTTCGCGCCGAATTTCCGGGATAGCTTTTCCAGTGCCAAGGGTATCTTGTACATGCCCCCCATGGGATGAGCTATTTTTTGCACATGGTCAGTGTAACTAATTACGCTATAGAAAGCCGGGGCCTGGTACGGAGAGACCCCCATGAACATCGCTTCAAATGTAAAGGCGTAACAAAGCTTATCGCTTTTAAAATATTTACGGGCAAGCTGCCAATATGACTGGAAGGCGCGGATCGATCCTATCAAGCTCCAATAATAAGGATTGGCCAACGCTTTATAGGTTACGCATTTATAAAGCAAGGGCTTGATTATGCCGTATATCCTGGCCGTCTCGGCGATAAACTTATCAAATTGTTTGGCAGACCCCTTTTCTATCCGCTCCAGCTCTTCCTTCGTTCGCCTGCTGTCCCGGTGCACGGTGAGGGTTTCTCCGTCTGCATAAAAAATCTTATAGCTGGGGTCAATAACGCGCAGCTCCAGGTAATCTTTAAGATGCTCCGCGCAATAAGAAAAAACCTCCTCAAAGAAATCCGGCATAAGCACAAATGACGGCCCCATATCAAATTTGAATCCCGCATCTTCAAGCAGATGGTTGCGCCCGCCGCATTCAGGGAGTCTTTCAAATACTTCCACATCATACCCGTCATACGCAAGGCGCGCGGCCGTTGCCAGCCCGCCTACGCCTGCGCCGACAATCGCTACTTTTTTAGCCATCCCCCTCCCGGATATACTGCCATTTGTTTTTAGAAAACGATGGTTTTATTCTCATGCCTGATGATACGGTAATCAACATAATTCAAAACCGCGCTGGCTAAAGCCTTTTTCTCCAGGTTCCTTCCTTTTCTGATGAGTACCTGCCGGTTGTCTTTATGGGAAACATGCTCCACTTCCTGGGAGATAATCGGGCCTTCATCAAGTTTATCGTTTACAAAATGCGCTGTCGCGCCGATGACCTTCACCCCTTCTTCAAGCGCCCGGCCGTAAGGGTCAGCGCCTTTAAAAGCAGGCAGGAATCCATGATGGATGTTGATTATGTCTTTATTATATTTCATCAGGAATTCCGGGGAGAGCATGAGCATATAACGCGCGAGCACCAAAAAATCAGTAGCATCAAGCGCATAGGATAATAATTCCGCTTCGCGCCGGTTTTCCTTATTGGCAGGCACATAGTAGAATGGGATGTTGTGCTGCGTTAACAGCCTGCGGTGTTTCTCGCTGTTGCTTAAGACAAACGGTACCTTTACATCAAGCTCCCCCGATACACAAAGATAAAGAAGGTCAATCAGGCAATGGTCTGCCTCGGATACGAATATACCCATGCGCAGGGTTTCGGATTTGTCAACAATCTTCCACTGCGCCAGGAATTCTTTGCCTATTGCCACAAACTCTCTCTCTAACAAATCCCTGTCATATTGCCCTTTGCCGACTACAAACTCCACGCGCATAAAGAAATATCCGCCTTCCGGGTCCGTGCTATACTGGTCAGCGGCAACGATATTGCCGCCGTGCCTGAATATAAAATCAGAGATCCTGGCGACGATGCCCTGCTGGTCCCGGCACTGGAATAATAAGATGAATTTACGCATATTTCCTCCGTGATTGGAATTACGCGCCTGGTCAATTACGCGTTAATTCAATGATCTTCTTCTCAATCATTATCTTGTGTTTCTGCTCCTCTGTAATCAAAAGCGAAAGCAACTCTGTCAGGTTTGGGTGCTGCGAGAGCATCTCCTGATAAGTCTCTATTGCGTCCTTTTCTTTTGATAATGCTATTTTCAGGACTTCCATATCAATCATCACTGCCTCCTTCTTAATTTATAAATCCTTATTTTAAAATAAGGTATACATAAAAGGAGCGACCGAGCTGCTCTGCGCAAAAAATATAAGCACGCCCAACAACAAGAGTATTATGATTATCGGACCAAGCCACCATTTCTTTCTTGTCTTTAGGAACCCCCAAAACTCATTCAAAATACTTAGCTTGCCCATGAGGCTAGAATCTCCTTTCGTAACTTGAAATGCCGCTCTCCTCCTGCTCCTTTTTCTTCCAATATGAGGCTGGCTTGTTTTTTCTTTCCAACAAGTCAACCCCGCATAAACGCATTAACAAGCCTGTCGGCGCAAAAACCAGGTAAAACAGGACAACCAGGATAATTTTTGTGTTAATCCATCCCAGGACAAAAGCAAAACGCATCCAGGCTATATATACCGGCTTTAACAAAACAGGGAAAGCCAAACCGATTACCATAAATAAACACGAAATTACCAGGCTATTTACGGCAACATTATATTTCTGGCGGAAGAAAAACAGGCTGGAAATAAATAAAAACGCTACAGCCATGGTTATCCCAAACTTTCTTAACGTCTTTTTATCCAAATTCAGCTTTTCCATCTTAATCTAATTCAAGTTCCTTCTGCCAACTTGTGTCTTTTCCAACGCCAGGCTGATCTTTTTTATGCAACAAGAAACTTCCCAATACCAGACAATCTATATCCGTACGCATAAAACACCTGTAGGCATCCTCGGGGCTTAAAACCAAAGGCTCACCTCTGACGTTAAAAGATGTGTTGATGATAACCGGGCATCCTGTCTTTTGGAAAAATGCCTGGATCAAATCATAAAAAAGCGGGCTCTCCTCCCTTTTTACCGTCTGAAGGCGGGCGGAATAATCCACATGGGTTACTGCCGGAATCAATGAACGCGTTATTTTCAGTTTATCAAGCCCCTCGGCGTCGTTGCTTACTTTAAGCTTTTTTTCAGGTTTTACTCCTGCCGTCAAAAGCATATACGGGCTTTCCTTATTTAACTCAAACCATTCCGCGGCCTTATCCCTTAAAACCGCCGGGGCAAACGGCCGAAAAGATTCACGGTATTTTATCTTAAGGTTCATCCTGGACTGCATATCCGGATTACGCGCGTCGCCGATAATGCTCCTTGAGCCTAAAGCGCGCGGGCCAAACTCCATCCTGCCCTGAAACCAGCCGATCACTTTGCCGGAAATAATTAGATCCGAGGATTCTCTTATTATATCATTATAATTTAACCGTTTGTATGGGATATTCTTCCCATTCAAAAAAGCCTCAATGTAGTCATCGCCGTAAGCAGGTCCCAAAAGAGATGTCTTCTGCAGATCCCTGGATCCGTCAACAATACGTTTATTGCCTAAATACTTATGCCATGCCAAAAGCGCCGCACCTAATGCGCCTCCGGCGTCACCGCTTGCCGGCTGTATCCAGATATCATTGAATGGGCCTTCCCGCAGTACCCGGCCGTTTGCCACGCAATTTAACGCCACCCCTCCGGCAAGGCAAAGCTTATCCTGGCCGGTAACTTTATGAACATATGAGGCCATCTTAAACACAATATCCTCTGTCACAGCCTGCACAGAAGCAGCAATATCCATATATCTTTTGGTTATCTCCGCCCCGGGTTTTCTTGGCGGGCCGCCAAAAAGACGGTCAAAACGCCAGTTAGTCATGCGTAAGCTATTACAAAACCCGAAATATTTCATATTCATCCTAAAGGAACCATCTTCCTTTAAATCAAGCAACTCCTTAAGGATCAGGTCTCTATATATAGGCTTGCCGTAAGGAGCCAGGCCCATAAGCTTGTATTCTCCGGAGTTAACCCTAAATCCGGTATAATAAGTAAACGCGGAATACAGCAAACCCAATGAGTTGGGGAACCTGAGATATTGTTGAATATCTAAATCATTACCTTTGCCGATTCCAAAACTGGCTGTCTCCCACTCCCCAACTCCGTCTATCGTCAAAAACGCAGCTTGCTTAAAAGGCGAGGGGTAAAAAGCGCTTGCGGCATGCGACTCATGATGTTGAGTAAAAATAATCTTTCCGTTAAAACCCAGGTCCCTTCTGATCAACTCGGTAACCCAGAGTTTTTGTTTAAGCCAAGGGGGGATCGCTTCTATGAATTGAGTTATGCCGCTTGGGGCATAAGTGAGTGCGGTCTCAAGGATGCGCTCAAATTTGATGAAAGGCTTATCGTAAAATGCGACAATATCCAGCCCCTGCGCGGAAATGCCGGCTTCTTTAAGGCAGTAATTAATGGCATTTAAGGGGAAACTGGGGTCATGCTTCCTGCGCGTGAAGCGCTCCTCTTGCGCGGCAGAGACAATCTCCCCGTCGCGCACTAAACAGGCCGCGCTATCATGGTAAAAACACGAAACCCCTAATATATTGACCCGAAGGTTTTCAGGCATACGATGGTTAAAGAAAACGCGGCTTTATGATGGTATCAAACATATTTTAGCGTATCTCACCGGCGCTTTTAAGGACTTTTTTCACAAGGATAGGCCCTATAAATTCATTTATAATTGTAGCTCCCACTATCGTACTCACGAGAAACCCGGATATCTTGCTAAAAGCCGGGTCCTGGTGCATTATCAAGGCCAGCCCTATAACGATCCCGCCGAAAGGGATTAAGCCTGTCGCCGTATATTTTTTTACAGCTGGAGAGGAGTGCGCGATTCCTGCGCCGATAAAAGTCCCGGCAAATTTACCGATTATCCTGTAAATCACAAAGAAGGCCAACAAGACGGAAGCTGTAGAGATTACGCTAAAATCAAGATGCATCCCGCTTAACGTAAAGAACAGCAGGAATACAAGTTCTTCTGAATACCTCTCCAGCATTTTGAATATCTTTTCGCGCATAGGGTTAAAATTAACCACCACGATCCCCATCACCATTACGGAAAGTATCTCCTCAACATTGATAAAAGCAGCAACACCCCAGCATAAGGTCAGAAAACTCAATATCAGCACAAAAAGCACGCCCTCTGTCTGCTTTGTAATTTTGTTTGCCAGGAAATTAAAGATAGCCCCTAATGCGGCGCCCAAAACCACTGAGCCTGCGATTATAAAGACCGGCACGATAAGGGCATTATAAACACTGAATGCTTCATGCGTGATGACAGCCTTTGCTATAACCACGGCTACGCTAAAATTAATTATGCCGAGTATATCGTCAAAACCGGCAACATTTAACATCGTTGAGGCAAGCTCTCCTTTTGCGTTGTACTGGTGCGTAACCGCCAAGGCAACCGAAGGGTCGGTGGGAGAGCCTAAACATCCTAACAAAAGGCTCAAAGGTATGAATGTCGCAAACCAGCCGGCTGCAGGGATATGCGCGATAAAGGGAAGCGCGATGATAAATCCAAGCGTGATAACCAGAAACGTTACCTGCGCTTCAAATATAGTGATATAGATAATCCCCTTCCCCAGCTTCTTTAACTCCGGGAAAATCATTATCCCGCCGATGGAAAAAGCGATGAAGGCAATGGCGATATTCTCAATTATATCCGTGCGGGTCGTTATATCCTTCGGGACAAAGCCGCATACGCTTGGGTTTAACAAGACGCCTGCAAGCAAATAACCTAAGATCTTGGGAAGCCTGAATCTCTGGAATATCTGGCCTATTATAAAACCGACAAAAATTATTATCCCTACGATCAGGATATTGCTCATATACTGCCTCCCTTTTACCTTTCCATAGCCGTATAAGATTATACTCCAAACAAAAACCCCTGCAAGAATTTAATATTACAGGGGTAAATTCGGGGATCCCAGCGAAAACAGCGGATAAGGCGGATTAGATTGTCTTTTTGTGCTTGTTCAGGAGAATCTGGAGTATCTCCCGTACATCCTCTTTCATTTGATCCATATCAAGATGAAGCTGTTTGCTGATGATCCTCTCTGTTTCTGCCTGTGTCTCGGTCAT
Source organism: Candidatus Omnitrophota bacterium (assembly GCA_028716965.1). GTDB lineage: Bacteria > Omnitrophota > Gorgyraeia > Gygaellales > Profunditerraquicolaceae > UBA6249. The sequence goes on along the minus strand of JAQUOV010000010.1, from coordinate 26,560 downwards.
CCTGAGCAGCTCTTCTTGGTTCTTTATGCGCTGGCCTGTTTCTTTCTTTAACTCCAGCCATCTGCGCCAGGCAAAAATAGACAACCCCACGCTTAAAGTCAGGAGGCCGGTAATAATTTCATCGGCGTAGACTACCTTATCGGGGTTATCGCGCAGGAACTTTACGATTAAGGCAAACATATTAAAGAAATAGGAAAGAATGAGCACGAAAATAGTAACAACGCCAAGCCCGATCAAATCCCTAAGCGCCCTGGAAGACTGGGGAGTTACCTTTTCATTTCCTGCTTTTTGCATCTTAGACATCTTTCATTCCTTAAGTTAGCGGGACGCTGTTTTACAAACAAATCGCGAACCTTTATTTTTTATCTTAACACGGAGGCCTCAGAAGTCAACCCCTCCTATTTCTGCAACCAGAACTTATAAAGTGGTTTTGCCCCGCAGGCCAAAATAAGGACTATTAATAAAGGGTAACCGAGGCTAAGAAGGCCCGGAAAAAGTTTAGCCAGAATTATACCGAAAAGCAAAGATGAAAACTTGACCAAGCTTATGTCTATAACCGTCATTTTCTTCATTTTCTCATTAAGCATTTTAAACATCTTGGCCTCCTTTTTTATTATTATACTCCCAAGCAAACTCTTGGCAGTAGATTATTTTATCGGGATGTCCAGGCTACATCCCCCCAAAACGATCGGTTACCAAACCAACAGAGACCTTCCCTTTTGAAGGAAAAAGGATTTTAACGCGCAAAACGCCTTTTACCATATTATTGCGGATCTTAATATTCTCCATAAGATAGTTTTGCACTGATCTCAGGTTGATCTCTTTTTTGTTTACAACTTTTATTCTTTCCCTGGGGATATCCAGCTCATAAGCAATTATAAGCTTATCATCTGTTTTATAGTCATCCCTTGAAGCTACGATCGCATAGTCGCCGCTGGGAAGGATGAATTCAGCCAAGCCTTCTTTTTGCTGGGAAGCATCCACAACCGAATACACCCCTACCCAATGCCTCGGAGAAAGCCAATCAACAACAGACCAGATCATCCCGGTTATAGCTATTACAAAGATTAAGGAGATAGCGATTACCAGGTAGCGTAATAATTTATTGTCTATCTTCCTTGCAAGCGCTATTATTATTCCGGCCAACAGCAACGCAGTGAACAATAATATAGCCATATACAAAGGCCTCCTGCCTTTTCACCGCTCTGCCCGCTTATCTCTTTTTATAGACGAACTTCTCAACTGGCTGATGAATGCGGATCCTGTAATAAACTTGCGGACCCGGCCTAAGCTAACTCTTTCCATTTCATCCCCACCAGAATTATTATAATGATTCCAAGAACCAGGCCGATAACCGGAGGCGAAATAAAAGATAGCACGCTTACTATAATAGCAGATATTCCTGCCGAACGCCGTTTTTTTCTAAGAAAATACCCCGTAACGCAAGCAGCTATACCGACAATAAAGATATATAACGGGAACATTGCCGGTCTACCCTGTGAAATTTGAGGTATCCCAAGCACAATGCCGCCAAAGAAGTTTAAAATACCGAGAACCCATAATAATGTTGAGGCGATATTCATCCTGCCCTCCTTTTTGGTTATCTATAATATTTTATTCTACTCCCCCGTCATGGACGAGTTGCACAAAAGGCTTTATCTAAAAGAAAACGAATAATTAATTAGTTTAACTTACTTTAACTTCTCGGAAATCTCGTAAAGGACTCCACCTGCTATTTCTGGCTTAGGAAGCAGGTATTTTCTTGCGGAAATAATAACCTGGGTCTTGCTACCTGTTTTCTTTTTAATCTTTACGGTTATTTGAGTGGAATTTATAGTTGCGCTAATAACGCCTCGCAATTTATCTTCCCTGGTGAGATTACCTTTGCGCTTTAAAACCTCCAGGCTTCTTCTGTATACATTATCAAAAGTAGAGATAAAATCCTGTTGAGCGCTATCTCTTCCTATAAGTGTTACAGCGACAGCAACCGGCAAAACCGCCACGCCAGACAACATAGCAACTCCATAAATCTCCGCTCCCTGTATTCCGGCTGCCTTCATAGGTTCTGCCAATATAAGCGCTGCCAACTGTTGAACGCTGGTTATATTCTTGTAACTCTTACCTATATTTATGTCATATACCTTAACGATGGGCTCTCTTCCTGAACTATAATCCTTAGAAACAATCCTTCCCATGCTAAGAGTAAGCATATCAATCTGCATAGGCATTTGTTCAGAAGGCTTGCCTGCCTTCTCCCTTCCTTGCTTTACTACCCTCAGTTCATCAACATTCAATTTGCCTTCATTGTTTTTCTCAAGGCCAATCTCCTTTATTTCAACCCTGACATTCAACAAATGCAGTTTTTTCTTAAGTAAAGCACCCAAGTCATACCTGACATTTATGTTCGGTAAATCCACAAGAATGGCCTTAGGAAATCCTTTGGGATTATACACCTTAAGCCCGGATATACGCACAGATTGGCTAAAGACACCTAAAGAAAACCCATCAATATGCACCGGTGCTCCGGTTGCCTGCGTTGCTATAACTGTTATCGCAGACTTGATTATCTGGTCTTTAATAATACCGCCGGCAAAGATGACGATGAAGAATATTGCCGATATAACCATGGTTTTTTTCATAGACATTCCCTTTTCTATAATTTTACTCCAAATAAAAACCCTCTGCAAGCATTTTACTCACAGAGGGTTGGAATTAATAGCTCCACCCATCACGGACGAGTTTCGCAAGCGGTATTTTCACCCCAATACAATTTTATCTCGTAATTTTAATCAGCTGAACATCAGGCGCCTTAGAATTACCTTCAATGGTTATCTCCTCCTGACAAGGCAAAAAAGTTGTTTCAACAAGTTCTCCTTCATGATTTTGATCAACCAAGTATTTTTCTACTTGTACTCTTTCACTTTTGCAGATTGGCAGCCCTTTGATAGCAATCTTATAGCGGTTAAAGACGGGCGTGGACTTGGGTTGCCTGACAGGAGGGGGGTAACCAAAATCATTACCTTGCTCCCGCAAAACCCCATACTCGTCATAATTGGCGATGACAATATTAATAATCTTGCCGTCTCCGGACTTACCCGCCATCACGCCGAATGTTTGGAAATTACTGCCGGTTTGATCTATCTGAATAGTATTGGCCAAGTTATTCAAAAGCTTATGGCCGTAATAAACCGGCTTAATGTAACCATCTTTCCTGATCCAGGCCATGCTAATGTCATATGGATCATCTTTGCCGACAAATTGGACAGGGCCGGCCCATTCACTAATAAGCCAGACACCTTTATCAATCATGGACAAAGCGCCCAGCACGTTATGAGCTGCACGCCAAACCGTATCGTATGAATTGTAATATGTATTGTCCGTTAAGACCTGGGCGCGAATATCGTACTCATTGCAGGCGATCTTGGGCCGGCCGAATATGGGGCTTTTTACAGGGTATATATCTAAGAGGCGGTTTAATTTATCGATTTGGTCTGAAATACTGATTTTAATATCCGTAGAATAACTATGGAAGGAAATAAAATCTAACGGAACATTATGCTCATAGACATACTTGAGCAGTTTCTCCGGCCAATCGGAAGGAGCAGAAGGTAGAAAGAAAACTTCTGGAGCGAAACCAGGCGTACCAACAATATAGTTTTTATCCTTAGATTTAAGATACCGGGCAAATATTTCATAGTTCTGGAAGAACTGCTCCTGCGTACCCTTCCAGTGCCAGGCTTCAGGTGGAGTATTATGTGCGGAAAATGGGAAATCCGGCTCGTTGCCAAAGAGGAAGACACCGATTTTAGCGTTGGGGTATTTTTGTTCCAGGGCATTAATTCTACTCAACATATCAGCTGCCTTGGCTTCCAATTCAACCTGTGTAAGCGGCTTATCCGCTTCTACTTCCCAATAATCTACTCCTGCCAGGCGGTATTTGTCCAAAAGATACATTTTCATTTCCGGTGTGCCGAAGTGAGAACTGTCGCTGCTATTAAATTGAATAAAAGCTGCTGCTTGAAAACCGGCTTCTTTGGCAAGTTTGTAGGAATGTTCGTCACCCTCCAAATCAACTGTAAACAAATATTTACTGAACTCGCCTTTTTCTTTGGAATAATCAATAGATATCTCGGCTGTTTTATAAAGCGGCTGCAGGATATTATCTGATGCAGGCTGCTTACAATCTTGCGGGCATAAATCAGGATGCGCTTTTTCAAAATCATCGCAAATGCCATCTCCGCATTTTCCTGCTTGCGATTGGCAAAAAACAGATTTTTGTAAAATAACCGCGTCCATAACAAAAACCGACATTATTGAAATAAGCAGTATTATTCTAAGATTCTGCAGTTTCATTTTTTCCTCCTGCTTTCTAACAAAAAACCTCTGCGATATCTTCTATTACAGGTAGTTGGAATTAATAGCTCCATTCATCACGGACGCATTGCGCAAGTGGTGCATGGGAAGCAGAAAAACTATGCAAGGAGCTGCCAGAGCCTATATTAACATAGGTAGATTATTTACCCCTTATATACTTTATTACCTCACCTGTGTTCTTATCTACAAATACCCATAAGTCTCCGCCCATAACGCTTCCTTTTGGGGCAAGATAAACTGATTGATAGTCTTTATCTTTCAACTCAGGGTATTCTTTTTCCGGAACGGTAGGTAAATCTTTCTCCCATTTTTTAGTCTTTTCATTATAAGCGGACACTCCGATACGCTCTAAATGTTCTTTAATGTTCTTGTTGCCCTCATCATATATAATATTCATACCGTCTGTTTTATAGTCTAACTCTCTTGCTTTGCTGATGCAATCTGGATTATTTGTTCTTCTGTCAGCTTATTACTTTGTGAAAACGCAACCGTTGTCACAAAACATAAAGCAGTAACAAGTGTCCACAAAAATAATTTTTTTGGCATTGCTCCTCCTTTTTTGTATTCTACTCCAAATAAAAACCCCTCGCAACATTTTTGCTGTAAGGGGTTAAATTAGTAGCTCCGTCTATCAAGAAACAAGGCTATTCTAAGTATGGCTCTCCACCTGAAAGATCAACAAACCATCGCTATAATTCTACCTAATACCATTCACGGTTGCAAGAAGAAAGATTTAAGGTGTAGGTTGTCAAGTCATACGTTACACATAGAGCCTAATTTTTCTTGGAGTCTCTCAAAAGGGGATTTGCCCTGAAGAGCTCCATGCGGTCTTTGATAATTATAGTAATTTTCCCATTCTTGGAGTTTTTCATTAAAAAGGCCCGTGTCATTGATTACAACACCCTGTAGCATGCGATAAAATTCTTCCTGATCTATGCGGTGGGAACGTTCTACCTTACCATTCAACCGGGGTGTGGCGGGGCGTATATAAACGTGTCTAATGCCTTTATCCAAGACATGCCAATGGAATTGGCTTTTGAATTCAGCTCCATTGTCTGTTTGGATAGAATGGACACGAAAAGGCAACTTAGACAGCACGTGTCCTAAGAAATCAATGGCATTAATTTGCGTATTGCTATCATAAATCTTTAAGACCCTAATACGCGTACAGTCATCTATAGCTGAGAATTGATAATATTTCTTATAGGTTACCCCCGGTATCTTCTCCAGGAATTTAACGTCAATTTGTAATTGATGGCCAGGTAACGGTTTTTCGTAATGCTTGAAGCGATCTTTGTAAGGTTTGTATCGCTGATTCATGGGAGCCGGTTCATATGCAGAACTTTTAATATTCGCCAGATAGTCGAAGCCCTTACGCGTATATTATGATACTTGGCTAGGTACATCTCAATTTTACTTGGACCAAAGTGGTAATATTGCCTTAGATAGACAATTTTCTCAACTACTTCGCGAGGCGTAGTCCTAGGGTTAAATCTTGGCCTCCGGGATCTGTCCTTGAGGCCTTCAACGCCATATTCTTGATACCGGTTATACCAACGGTAATAGGTGGTTCTAGAGATACCGTAGTAGCGGCAGGTTCTAGCAACCTTTTTGGAAATCTCGGTATTATGAGTAAACCAGAAAAGGCGCATTTTAATAAAATGTTCGTCATTTAACATAGGGCATCCTTTTTTTTAGTTTTTATTATACCCTATGTGTAACATATGTATTGTAGTTTTAGAATTTAACAAATAAAAAACTCGGCGGTGCGGCATGCCGAGCTTTTTGCATACATAGAAAGCGAATTAACGTTCAGCTTCGATGAGATTCTAAGAGCGATTTCTATGCTAATTCCAAACGTTCTAGTCGTTCCTTAATGATTTTAATAAATTGCTCTTGATCTTCCTTTGTGATATCTGAAGCCTTAATTACCGGCTCCATAACAGTTAAGCTCTTTTGAAACTTTTCATACCGAATTTTTATTGGCACATTTAAATAATCTGCTAGTTTATCAAAATCATCTCTCTTCAACCCATTCTTTTTGCCATTGATAGACAAAGCAGAATCTTCTTCGGTAGGGATAACTAGTTTTGAACAGACAATATCATAAGCTGGCGTTAAACGAATAGAATCTTTATCTTTATAGGCGATGGAATAATTTTTTAAATGAGCATCTCCATTACCAATAATGAAGTTAAAGACAGCTCTTTCAAAAAGCAATTGCGTATCATATCCTGGCGCTGTTGATGTTTCGCTCAATTTTCTCCCAATTTGTTCAATGGACCCCTTATATTTGTCCGTTTCTAAAATTTGCGAGAAGTCTTCCTGGTGTATTTTTATCCCAGATACCCTATCAAACCTTTTCACAATATATGCCAAACTTCCATCTTTTAAAGGCAAGATACAATGAGGCGGAACGTCTATTTTAAATTCCGCGGCCATATCCATGCAACACTGTTCATTCTGTGGAATATTTTGAAAAGCTGGATTTTGTGGTTTTAGTATATACTCCCCACCCTCAGCAACAACAATTAAAGAGCTACTTTCTTTGTCAAGTTTTACAGATAATTTTGGCTGTGTTCCTGAAATAGATAGTTTCCCTGTCAATTGCTGTGCTTTTTGAGATACTTCTCTCAAGCTAAATTCTATTGCTGGCAATTCAGAAGTACCAAATATTTCTTTTATTAATTTTCTGTTCATTCCCATGCTTATTCTGTTTTCCTTACAGTCACAGCTCCAATTGTATCCCCGCTAGTAGTAGAAAGCAGTACGCCAAATAAATCTTCCCTGTCGATTTTTTGAGTAGCGGCAACAATATCTAAATACCAACCCTCAGGCAAGAGCCCTTTAAAGAAAGAAAAGAGTTCTTTAGATTTGTAAGGCTCCTCCCTAAGAGGCAACGATAGCGAAACGGGCGTATTCTTTTTCAGGAACTCTTTATTGTATTCAAAGATATACCCTTCACTCGTTTCTTTGATTTCTCCCGCCAAATCATTATTGTAAAAAACTTGCCCTTTTCTAATTTCGGTCATATTTTCTTTAAATTTGTATCCTTAGAGGCAGGTTTTATATTTTCATTGCGCATCAACTCTAGATGGAATCCTAAAAAATCCAGAACCTGATTAAGCTTATCTAATCTAATAGTGGTTTTTCCTCTCTCGAGTTCTCTTAAGAAACGCAAACCAACTCCTACTCTTTTTGCAAAATCAACTTGATTTAAACCTAATTTCTTCCGTAGACTCTTAATCTGTATATGCATTGGCGTTTGATCCATGGTATTAAAACTATACCACCTTTCGGGTATAATTGCAAGCTTTTTCTTATATTATTATACCCTATTGGGATAAATTACACTTATATATACCCTTTAGGGTATAGTTGAAAAAAATACCTGCCCTAAATTTACAATATTATACCTTATAGGGTATTATATATGAGGTGTATAAATAAAAAAAACTTGATTTCCTACTGATACAGTATATATACTGTATCAGTGGAAGCTCAACGTTGCTTTTCCTAAAGAAACACACGTTTATATATGAAAATTTCTAAATTTGAACAAAATCTAAGTCTAATTAGAGATTATTTCGAAAGGGGCCAAAAGTCTGTTTTTCAATTAGCCGACATAGTGAATATTTTAGAAAACAAAAGATTAGAGTGGGATTTGCCTAAAACTTTAACATCTTATGTTTTCTTAAAATTATTACTACAGCACACAGATTTAAAATTAACATCTATTAAATTTCCGACCCGGGAATATTCTCTTTTTGTCTGGCGAGACGCTCCCATATGGGCATACTGCCTCTCATTCATAAAAAATCTTTATTATACACATCGAACAGCCCTGTATATTCATAAATTAATTAATGACCCTCAAAACAAAATATATGTAAATTTTGAACAAAAAAGAAATTCGGAATCTAATTATTCCTCTTCTCTAACACAAGAAAAAATTGATTTTTCGTTTTCAAGGACTCAAAGAGTTTCAGCTAATATAGCCGATTTTAAGGGATATAGGATTTATTTATTGAACGGACAAAATACTAATATGTGTGGTGTTATAGAGACATATTTTAATCAAAGTAAAATACGTGTAACAAATTTAGAGAGAACATTAATCGACATTGTTGTTAGGCCATCATATACGAATGGTATAATAGAAATCCTAAATTGTTACAAATTAGCAAAAGATAGAATTTCTATTGAGAACTTAATAAAGATGCTTAAAAAAATGCCTTTCGTCTATCCTTATCATCAGGCAATAGGATTTCTTCTTGAAAAAAGTGGAGTTTACGATCAAAATGAAATAAATAAACTAAAGAACCTCGGACTTAAGTATGATTTTTATTTAGATCGAGAGATGTCTGAAAAAGATTATTCAAAAGAATGGAGATTGTATTACCCTAAGTTTATTAGTTAAGTTAGCTTATTTGAAATTTAAGCACAAAATTATTTTCAATAGAATCTCATCGAAGCTGAACGTTAATTCGCTTTCTATGTATGCAAAAAGCTCGGCATGCCGCATTGCCGAGTTTTTTGTGTATTGCGCTTTAAATCAAAAACAATCTGGGTGGGAAAATAGTTTGATTAATAAAATAGTGAGGTATAATATAATTAAACAAGAATGCGTGGAAGGAGTTTTATGGCTATACTGTTTGTTTCAATAATTCTTTGGATTGTAATCCTCATTTTTAACACTATCTACAGTTTTCTTCCTTCCTCTCTTCAGGGTATATTATGGATTAGGATTTGTGCTATACTTGCAGCCAGTATTATTCTTATTTTTGGCATAAAAGACGCTGCTCAAGATTACAAAAACTATAGATTTGCATATATTTCTGCCAAAGACGGTAAGATTCTACAAAAGAAAAATTTTCCTTGGATTGTAACTAAGACAAAAACTAGCGAGGGAGACATTATTTATATTATCAATGAAAGATACGGTGATACTTCAGAAATATCACTAACGCTAGATAATCCTAATGATAAATATAAAATATATAATGCAATTGATGGTGTTGGTGTTAAATTTTCCTGTGCTGATAACGAAATACCAAATTTCAAAATCGAAATAAAGAAATAAATCTAAGAAAAGCTAATATTTGTCTATGCAATTTCGTGAATTATGAACTGGTTAGAATATTTAAAAGCAAACGATATTCCTAATTGGCGAGCCGTAGCCTCGAACTACTCCATCAATGACGTAAGTATAACCCCTACATATAGAAAGCCCTTCTCGCTATTCGCAAAAAGGGCTTCCCGTCTAAATTGGCTCCCCCTCTAGGATGGTTTCGCTTACGCTCAACCACTCCCTCGCTACGCTCGGTCGCTCGAAATCCAGATTCTCGTCCTTTCGCATACGGTAAAATTTGTCAATAAAAAAGCACCTATCATAGGTGCCAAATTTTACTCCCCCTCTAGGACTCGAACCTAGGACCTGGAGATTAACAGTCTCTCGCTCTACCAACTGAGCTAAGGGGGAATTGTGGGTAATATTTTAACATTAGATAATCTGGCTTTCAAGAGCTTTTATGCCCTCTTCAAGCTCCCGGATAAGCTTTTCAATCTCCTTCATGCGCCTGCCATATTCCCTGGCCGTTTCTTCATCACGGTAAAAATGCGGATTGGACAGGGCTCGCGCCTTGGCATAACTTTCAGCCTCCAAGCTTTCTTTCTTCTTAAGGAGCTTATTTATCTTATCGCGGATAATGGAATTATGGGATTTACGTTTCTTCTCATCCGCTTTATTCCTGCGCTCCTCTTCTTTGGCCCTTTCTTTAGCCTCATCAACCTGCCTGGATTGGGCAGGCCTTGGTTTACGCTCGACAGCTGTATCGGTTATATCATCGCGTTTCTCAAGATAGTAGTCAAATGAACCGGGGAATTTTCTTACCCTGCCTGCCTTAACCTCAAAAACATTATTCGCTACTGATCTGACGAAATAAATATCGTGGCTGATAAAAACAATTGTGCCTTCATAGTTTTTAAGTGCCCTGACTAAAGCATCCACGGCATCCACATCAAGATGAGTAGTCGGCTCATCCAAAAGCAGGAAGTTCGGCGGGTCAATCAAAAGCTTGGCCAGGATAAGCCGGCTCTTTTCACCTCCGGAGAGCACCTTAACTTTTTTTTCGGCGTCATCTCCGGTAAATAAAAACGCCCCAAGTATTGTCCGAATTGTCTCCTCCGCCATATAACCCGGGGCAGCTGAATACGCCTCCTGCAAAACAGTATTCTCAACATTCAAGACATCCGTGCGCGTCTGCGAGAAATAACCGATATCCACATTGTGCCCAAGCACTCTCTCCCCTTTGTCTATATTCACAATCCCTGCCAGGATCTTTAAGAGCGTGGATTTACCCGCGCCGTTCTCTCCGGCAAGAACAGCCTTTTCTCCCTGCGTTATTTCAAAATCCAAGCCGTCATAAACCCTGATATCGCCGTAAGCCTTTGAGGCCCCTTTTAAATTAATTACACGGTGCCCTGACCTGCGTGTTTGCGGAAAAAGAAAATTACCGATACTTTCACGCGGGTCAGGCGGGACAACTACCTTTTCCTCCTCCATTCTTTCCAGGACCCGGCGCTTGGCACGCACAGAAGCCGCCTTATTCGGCTGCGCGTGGAACCTGGCCACAAACCGGTCCAGCTGCTTTATTTTTTTCTCCTGCTCCTTGGACTGCTTGATCAGGTGCGTGCGCTTTTGCGCTTTTATCTCTTCATAATGCTCATAGTTACCATGTACTTTTGAGATTGAACCGTTCTCCAGGATAAGCGTGTAGTTGGTAACGTCGGTTAAAAATGCCTTATCGTGGGATATCATAATAAAGGTCCCCTGGAAACCGGCTAAATAATCTTTAAGCCATAATGCCGCGTTTAAGTCTAAATAGTTGGTCGGTTCATCAAGCAGCAACAAATCGTAATGATAAGTCAGCAGTTTACCTAAAAGGGTACGCATCTGCCAGCCGCCGCTCATCTGATTTATAGGCCGGCTAAAATCCCTTTCTTTAAAACCTAAACCCGCAAGGATCTTCTTGGCCTTATGCTCCAGCTCAAAGAAACCCAAAGTCTCCAGCTCATGCAGTATATCGCCGTATCGTTTGGAATCAGCATCATTTTTAGACTCAAGCCTTTCCTTCTCCTCCTTAAGGCTCATGATCCTCTCATCCCCCTCGGTTAACTCCGCAAGCACAGTGTGTTCGGATTTAAAACTCGCCTCCTGGGGCAAGTAACCTATATGCACCCCTTTATTGACCTTTACCTCTCCGCTGGAAGGTTCAGCCTCCTGCAAGATCAGGGAAAATAATGTACTCTTGCCTGTACCGTTAGGCCCGATAAGGCCGATCCTTTCTCCCTGGTTTATATTAAGAGAGATATTCTCAAAAAGAATTTTGGACCCGTAATTTTTAGAAAGGTTTATAATATTGATCATGATTGTAATATCATTCGGCTTTGCCTCAGGATGATTCCATCGAGGCATGAATAGCTTGATGGAATCAAATCGTACGGCGGGATTCTAAAGACTTTGAAAGGGTGGTAGCATCCGCATATTCCAGGTTTGAACCCACCGGTATACCCAGTCCTATACGGCTTAAATGCACCCCCAGCGGCTTAAGTAACTTAGTAATATAGATGGAGGTAGTTTCACCCTCGGTATCGGCATCGGTAGCAATAATTATTTCCTTGATGCTGCTCTCTTTTATCCTCTGGATAAGCCCGTCTATCTTTAAATCACTGGGGCCCCTTCCTTCAAGGGGTGATATTGAGCCAAGCAGCACATGATAAACACCATGAAAATTGCCTGCTTTCTCAATTGCCGTAACATCGCTGGGTTTCTCAACCACGCAAACAATCTCTTTTTGTCTCCGGATATCCTGGCAGATCTTGCAGGTATCCTCTTCGCTTAAGTTATTGCATATCCGGCAAGAACGTACGCTCTCCTTTACTTTATTCAGAGACTCGGATAAAACCCTGATCTCATCTTTGGAGGCGCCTAAAACATGCGCCACAATACGCTCTGCGCTGCGCCTGCCGATCCCGGGAAATTTAATTAAACATTCAAGTAATTTTTCTATAGAAGCCGTATAGTTAGCCATTATTCTTCTTTGACCACCCTGCCGCCGAACATCTCAAGGGCAGTTTTAATAAAAGGGTTGCTGCGTACGTCATGCTCCTGTTTTACCTGCGCCGCTAAAATAAAGTTTACTCTTAAGTCCGCGTTGCATAAGTCAGAGGCAGCCTTTTCAATCAATGCCTTATTTTCCTTCTTGTCCAACGACTCCTTATGCAAAGAATAATTCTTGGGAAAAGCTACGGTCAATATATTACCCTGCACTTTAGTCGGCTCCCCTTCGCTCAGATAGGTAGATACTGACATTTTTATACCGGCAAGGCTGTTTACGATACTGTTCCAAACATTTCTTACCTGTTCAATGGAAACCGATGGAGGCTCCTGCGGAGTTTGCACGCAGGCCTCATGCTTGGCCGTTTCTTCCGTATCCCCCTGTTTTTCTTTTTCTAAAACCGGTTTCTTTGATTTTGCCCAGGCCAAAGCGCCTGACGCAACCGGTTTGCTTTGGCTGCCTGAAGCCGAACCGCTGCTTTCCGATTTATTATAGGCCAGCCTGACCAGGCTTATCTCCAACGGTATACGCTGGGAATCCAGGCGCTTAGCCATCTCCTGCGTGGCAACTAAAATATTAAAGGCGGTAAAGATCTCTTCCAGGGCCAGCGACTGGCTTTGCTTGAATAAACGGTCGCAGACCTCCTGCGGTAAATCAACCAATTTACTATCTGCCCTGGAGACTTTCGCTACCATCAGATTACGGAAATGCTCAATAAGATTGGCAAGGAACACGCCCGGGTCTTTGCCGTCGTCGATAATCTCATTAAAAAGCTTTAAAGCTGCATGCGGGTCTTTCTGGATTATCCTGTCGGTGAGCGAAAACAGCACATCCTGCTCAACCATGCCTAAAACAGCGATGGCATCTTTCAAAGAAACACTGCCCCGGGAAAAAGATACCAGCTGGTCTAAAATCGATTCCGCGTCCCTTAATGAACCGTCGCTGCTTTTGGCAACCGCAAAGAGCACTTCCTTGTCCACGGCCGCATTCTCCTGGCGGACAATCTTTTCAAGCTGGGAAATGATCTCAATTACCGTGATCCTGCGAAAATCCATACGCTGGCAGCGGGAGATAATCGTCGGCATTACCTTCTGGGGATGGGTAGTGGCAAAGATGAACTTTACGAATTCCGGCGGCTCTTCAAGGGTTTTAAGCAGGGCGTTAAAACCATCGGGGGTTATCTGGTGTACCTCGTCAATAATATAAACCTTATATTTGCCCTGCGCGGGGGAGAATTTTACATTTTCACGCAAGGCCCTTATTTCATCAATACCGCGGTTAGAGGCTCCGTCGATCTCTATAACATCCAGGGAATTCCCCTGGTTAATCCCCAGGCAGGAAGAGCATTTCTGGCAAGGCGTAACCGTTGGGCCCTCTTTGCAGTTTAAGGCTTTAGCCAGGATCCTGGCGGTAGAAGTCTTACCCACCCCCCTTGGACCGGTAAAAAGATAGGCGTGGGCGAGGCGGTTCTTCTGGATCGCATTCTTTAAGGTACCGACTATATGGTTCTGCCCGACAATACTCTCAAAATCCTGCGGGCGCCATTTTAACGCAAAAACAGTATAAGCCATTAAGTAGATTGGTTGTTATTTCTTATCTATCTTGATCTGCTGGACCTTTACGCCTTTTCCCGCCAGGTACTCAAAGGCCCGTTTAATTTCATCCTCCTGGCCCTCTATAGTCAGGATTGACCACCCCGCTTCCATGGAAAAAGAAGCTTCGATAATATTTAAACTGATGTCAAATTTCTTGCAAAGATAACAAATTATGGATTCATCCTGCAGAGTGCCCGGGAAGGTCAGCCCAATGGATATCATCATCGCTTATTCTCCTTGAGGTTTTATTAATTGGCGTTGAATCTTCTCTTCTAAAAAGATCTAAACGGAGAGGCTGGGCCCTACTCCGCGCTTATATAGTTAGAAAAATCTGAGGCGCTTCGCAGGACTCCAGATAAAGCCTCAAAATTTATTTTTCTCATTACGCGAGAAATTTTTCGGAGAGGCTGGGATTCGAACCCAGGGACCCAGTTGCCCAGGTCAACTCATTAGCAGTGAGTTGCTTTCGACCACTCAGCCACCTCTCCAATAGCTATGGGGTTTTTCTTTTTTTCCTGAAGAAATCCTTCAATAAAGAACCGCATTCGGCTTCCAAAATTCCCCTCGTTATCTTTATACGGTGGTTTAACTTCTTATGGTTTGCGATATCAATGACCGAACCGCAGGCTCCGGTCTTAGGGTCGCTTGCGCCGAAGAATAAATTCTTTATACGCGCCAGGACCATCGCCCCCGCGCACATACTGCATGGTTCAATTGTAACATAGAGGCTTGACTCGTTCAACCACTTTGTCCCCAGGTAGCTTGCCGCGCTGGTAATAGCGATTATTTCGGCATGGGCAGTGGGGTCCTTCAGGCGTTCAATCTGGTTATGGCCGCGGGCAATAATCCTGCCTCCATGGACTATTACCGCCCCAACCGGAACTTCATCCTCTTCAAATGCTTTCTGCGCCTCCTTCAAGGCCTCTGACATGTAGAACTTTTCTATTTTCTGCATATTAATTGCGCCCAGCAGGAATCGAACCTGCAACAACTTGCTCCGTAGGCAAGTGCTCTATCCAATTGAGCTATGGGCGCAGAATTTACTATATTTATCTCGCGGAGGGTTAATCCACCTTTAAAACTTATGTCGGCAACTATCAATAATCAAACGGAGCAACAAAAGGAGCAAGACTGGCTGAGAAAAACATCACTCCCGAGATAAAGCCATCTTATTAATCTGCTCAATAAAATAATTTTTTCCCGACGCATGAATATTACATTTAATTACTGTATTGGTTTCCATATCGAATCTTCCTTCATGCAAACTATTCTCCCGTGCCTGAATGCTTACTTTCAGCACTTGTCCAACTCTATACGTATCAAGATGTTTCGTAGTACCTGGTGATTCACTTTCCATAATTAAACTATTAACCTCCAATATTTCAATAGAGGCTTCAATAAAAACAGCGGTGAGGTTTTCCTTTGGATAAAAATCACGGTATGCGATTCTATCTAAAGATAAGACTTTAGCTGATATTTCATAAACTCGCCCTTTAGGAAAAGGAGTAGTTGCGGACGAGATCTGAAACAACGATATTAATATTAACGCAAAAATAATAGACCATATACGCTTCATGTTCTATTCTTTTATCTACCCACTCCTAAAGTACTCCTGACGGCTTCATTAATCTTACCACGTTTAAAAGTTAAATCTATACGGTTTTTAAGCGATTTTCCAAATAAGGCTCTTGTACTGATCAAGCATGCGATAGGTATTAAACTGCGCCGAAGTACAAATACATTCAATCATCATATCTATCCAGGCAGAAGAAACATCTATTTTACTACGCTGATTAGTCTTATAATACAGGCGCACCAGCCCGCTTAAAGTACTATATAACTCTTCGGAATCTTCGTTCATATGCAAATCAAATTCATTGCCTACGCTGCCTTCGCTGTTCTTATACCCGAAGAATGCCCCAATCGGCCTGTCAGTAGCTTCCGCCACCCAGCCATCAACCGTGCTCATCTGCAAAACGCCGTTTAAGATCGCTTTCATCCCGCTTGTGCCGGAAGCCTCAAAAGGCGGCAAAGGGTTATTCAGCCAGACATCAACGCTGGAGGTAAGCAGCTTACCCAGGGATATATCATAATTTTCCAGGACAATAATCTTTAGTTTACTGTAATCTTCATTCAACTTATCAACCTTATCCAGCATTTCATTGATATAAGTAAAACCGAGATTGTCATTGGGGTGCGCTTTGCCGGCCAAGATCACCTGTAAAGGGCCGATCTCCTCGGCGATACGCACCAATCTGCCGATATCATGCAAAATAAGGCTCGGCCTTTTATAGGCAGCCACCCTTCTGGCCCAGCAGATCGTAAAACTATCCTTATCCAGCCTCCACTTATCAATGAATTTGCATAAATTAGCCTTGTTAGACTGATGTGCCTCCCATAAGCGCAGGCGAAAATCAGGATCATCCTTAAGCGATGCTGCTCTTGATAAGATCATCGGGTTACTCTTGAAATCGGTAAAAGTTGCGGGGAATTGCTCGAAAAGGCCTTTAAATTCCTGCGACATCCAGGTGTAAGGATGGATGCCGTTGGTAACATATTGTATCCTGTCCTTGTATTTAGGAAATTGAATATGCATTACCTTCTGGTGGTTATGGGAAACTGCGTTGATCGCCGAGGAGATATTCATGGAAAGCAACGTAAGGTTGGCTAACCCGGGGCGTTCCTTGCCGAATTTCTCAATAACATCGGCATCTTCTTTTTTGAGCACTCTGTTTAAATCATCCATAGAGAACCGGTCATGCCCGGCTTCCACAGGGGTATGGCAGGTATAAACAAATTTGCCTTTAAGCTTCTCTACTTCGTCATTTGCCAATCCCCTGGCTTTGGCGACAAAAGCAAATACGGCATGGCCTTCATTAAGATGATATATATTGGTATTATACCCTAACTCATTTAAAGCGCTTATCCCGCCAAAACCGAGTATCACCCTCTGCAGTAATTTTAATAACACATTATCGCTGCGATAAAGCTGGTCGGTTAAATTCCTGGCGTTTGCGTTGTTAGGCTCGATATTGGAATCCAGCAAAATCAACGGCACAACAGCATCATGCTTGTAACTATAAACGTAATACTTCCAAAGCCTAAGATACACATCCTCCTGTTTAAGGGAGATCCTGATTCTGTTTTTTAAGGGGACTAAACCGGGATAGGTGTACGGGTCCCAGCGCATCTTTTCCGGTGCCTGGCCGTATTTAAACCAGAACTTCTGCCTGAAATAACCTGAATTCCAAAGTATCCCTATGCCTGCAGCCGGAAGCTTATAATCGGCCATCGTCTTAACCGTATCCCCGGCCAAAACACCCAGCCCTCCGCTGTAGATAGGCATATCAATTATATTCTCGGATTGAAGGACGAAGAAATAATCCGCCACCCGGAAATTGGAGAAAACGGCATTTTCCGGCAGCCTGTTGCTTGCGCTCAACGGAAGCTGGCTGGAAAATTTATTATAACAACTGGTGGCCAGGCCGTATTCCATGGAGAAATAAGCAATGCCCTTTTCTGCGGATGAACGCAGGCGTCTTTCCGCAGAGACAATGCTATCAAGGGGCATGCCGAAATAAGTTCCATCTTTTATATCTTTGGCATAATGGCCGTCATAATCGTCTACCTGGACCAATGAATAAAATTCATCAAGAAGATTCTTCTTTTCCATAATGTCAGCTATTTCCACCTAAAATGCAGATAAACCCTTCCCCAGCCTTTATCGGTTTTTTCTAATCTTGAATAAAGCCGGCGGATTTCTTTCTTGTTAAGAAAATTAAGGATGCGTTTTTTCACGCTATCCGCACCTGTCCCATAAGCAATCTCAACTATACTGGCGCGGCCAGCTACCGCTTTTTGAATGACCCCGGATATCTTCTCTTCCATATCCGCAACCGCGGGAAAAAGATTAAGCTTTAATTTCATTTCTTATGCCTGGCTAAACTTTTTATTCTTGGATGACCCTGCCGCAAAGTATTACTGCCTTTACGCCAATGTTTAGCGCCACTTTCAACTTTCTCCCCCGGCTTTGATTGGCCGCTTTCGGTTTTCTCCCAAGGTTTAAGTCCTCCTTGAGGTTTACGGGAAGAAACGGCCCATCGCGGTTTCTTACGCCAACGCATAGGGTTAGCTTTATATTTACGCTCGTGGACAGGAGCGGTAATTCCCACAGCTACACGCTTTTTAAGATAATTGATTGAACGCCTGCCCTGCTTGTACCTTCCGGTCCTCTTTAAGAAATTCCCTTGCCGGATATCAACCTTAGCCTGCGGCTGGTCCTTTTCTATCTTATCAATACGCTCGCCCCTTGGCTTCTTGGGCAAGGAAACCATTACATTAACCGGCCTGCCCAGTATTTCCTTGCCCTGCAAAGCGGAAATCGCGGATAAAGCCTCCTGCTCATCCGGCATCTCAACAAACCCAAATCCCCGGGATTTCCTGCCTTTCTTTTCCATCACGATTGCCACATTAGCAACCGCGCCAAATCCGGAGAAAACCTTATAGACATCCTCTTCTTTGGCAGAAAAGGATAAATTACCTACGAATATATTCATCTGATTTCACGATATATTTTAGCAACGGAAGATTTAATCTGTTATCTACCATACCATAACTGCCTATTCATCACAAGCTTTTTAAACTACTGCGTTTAATCTCAAATATAAGATTTACTCATACCTTAACGCCTCGATCGGGTCAAGCTGGGAAGCTTTCCTGGCAGGCCAAAGCCCGAATACTACTCCCACAGCCAGTGAAAAAGTAGTGGCAAGCACCACGGAAGCCAAAGAGACCTTTACAGTCCAGCCTGCGATAATATTTATCAAAGTGGCTATGCCCCACCCCAGGGAAACTCCGGACAACCCGCCGATAAACGACATTAATATCGCTTCAATAAGAAACTGCACCATAATATCTTTATTGGTTGCGCCGATCGCCTTGCGCAGTCCGATCTCACGCGTCCGTTCGGTAACCGAAACAAGCATAATATTCATAATGCCTATGCCTCCGACTAAAAGCGATATCGCAGCGATCGAGCCTAATAACACGGACATGGTTTTAGTAGTAGCTTCCAGGGTATTCTTAATATCGGCCATATTGCGGATTTGGAAAGAATCTTCATTATCTTTATTTAGACGGTGCTGTTTAATAATAGTCCTGGATATCTCTTCCTGCGCTGCATCTAACAGCTCCGGGCTGTTGACCTCCACAGAAATACTATCAATATATTGCTTCCCGAAAACCCTATACATAGCGGTAGTAATGGGGATGACCGCCGTATCATCCTGGTCATGCCAGGAACTGCCTCCTTTTTCAGGGAGTATCCCGATTACTTTAAAATTGAGAAGGTTGATCTTTATATTCTGCCCCACAGGGTTGGAATCGCCGAATAATTCTTTAACCACGGTCATACCCAGGACTACAACTTTATCTCTCATCCTGACCTCTTGCGCGGTAAAGAACCTTCCGATAGCAGGGACAGCCGCGCGCATTGGCGCATAATCCGCGCTTGTTCCTTCCACCTGAGTGTTCCAATTCTTATTAGCGTAAACAAGCTGGCCGCGGCCGGTTACCGAAGGACAAACTCTTGCTACAAAATCACTAAGTTTAGCGAATGCCTCTACATCTTGAAATGTAAAACGAGTAACTGTGCCTGCTTCTAAAGCGACGCCATGAGACCGTTCCGAACCCGGTCTTATCATAAGCAGATTGGAACCCAAAGAAGCAAGCTGCTTTTCTATAGATTCTTTTGCGCCCTGGCCCAAAGCTAACATAGCGATAACTGCCGCTACTCCGATTAAAATACCTAAAATCGACAGGAATGAACGCATCTTATGCGAAAGCATGGCAAAACCGGCCTGGCGCAGATAATCCAGGAATTTCGTCTCCCCGGAAAGCTTGTGCGGCTGCGATAAGACGGATTCGGTAAAATTCTTGCTTAGAGCAGATGCCTCCGGATTTTCCTTGGCCTTCTGGGAATATTCATCCGAGATAATCCGGCCATCGCGCATATGAATTATCCTGCGCGCGTGAACGGCAACCTCCTGTTCATGAGTAACAATGACGACAGTTTTGCCTTCCTGGTTGAGCTTCTTCAGGATCAGGATTATCTCTTCTTTACTCTTGGTATCCAGGTTCCCGGTAGGCTCATCCGCAAATATCACAACCGGGTCATTGACTAACGCCCTGGCTATGGCTACCCTTTGCTGCTGCCCGCCGGACATCTCGTTCGGACGGTGCAGCATACGCTCTTTTAACCCCACCTTTTCAATCTCCTGCCTTGCCTTTTCCTTTAAATGCCTCTTGCCGGCATAAATCAAAGGCAGCTCCGCGTTCTCTAAAGCGGTCATCCTGGGCAAAAGATGGAATTGCTGAAAGACAAAGCCTACGGTCCTGTTCCTTAATGCAGCCAATCTCTCGTCGGTAAGCTTGCTTATCTCCTTATTGCCAAGATAATAAGCGCCTGAATCCGGCCTATCCAATAGCCCCAAAATATGCATCAGGGTGGATTTTCCCGAACCGGAAGCACCCATAATAGCAACAAACTCTCCGGAGGATATCTTTAACGAAACATCACAAAGGGCCTTAACCTCCACTTTGCCCATGAGATAGGTTTTACTGACGCCCCTTAGTTCTATCATATGTTATTGGCTTTTTGTTTCTTTCTTCCTGCGCGAAGGCATAAAGGGATTAACTCCTGTACTGCTCTTTGGCAAAACATATTTCTTTTCTTTTACTACCACCTTGTCGTTTATGGTTATGCCGGAGAGTATCTCCACATTCTTGTCGTCGGCAATGCCCACCGTTACCTCCTGCTTAACCTCCTCCTGGCCCGGAGTTCTCTGGACTAACACAAAACTCCCCTGGCCTTCCTTGTGCAGAGCCTCAAGGGGAATAAGGAGGGCATTATCCCTGCTATGCTCTATAAAGTCTATCGTCACATTCATGCCTGAACGGAAAATATCAAGCGTATTCTGCGGGATAAGGTCCACTTTATATATAGTAACATTATTGACTGTCTCGGATTCATAATATATATGTTCTACGGTAGCCTCTATTTTGGTATCCGGATAGGCATCAAGGCTGACTATCGCTTTCTGATTAAGGCTTATCTTTCCTATATCCGTCTCATCTACCTGGGCCCGGAAGATAAGCTGATCCGACAAGACGATAATTGCGTCACTTGTTGTAACAGTCTGCCCCGGCTGGGTAGTGGCGACAATTACCTCGCCATCAATCGGGGCCAATAAAGCAATCGGTTTATAGGCCTCCTGCCAGTATTTTAATTTTTCCGGCCCCTGCCCCTGAGCAGCATCCAGAAGGGCGGCTCTTTCGGTTGAGCTCATCCAGGCCAAGGTCTGCCCGATTTTTACATTCTCACCCTCTTTAACCAAAACACTCTCCACGCGACCACTAACCGGCGGCTTTATCTCAAGCCGGTTCTTAGGAAGGATTGTGCCGGTTGTTGAGATGATTGTCTGGATAGAACCGACGGCAGGGCTTAATCCTACCGAGACTTCTCCGGAATCGGCTTTCGGCCAGATCTTTATAACCAGAAAGGCCGCAATTATCAAAAATAGGGGCACAATAAAATAAAACTTGGTCTTTTTATTCATATTCCAAAGTCTCTCCTTTCGCCTGGATCCAGCTTGCCTCGGCGTATAATTTATCTGCCTGGGCATTCAATAGCTCCTTTTTGGCGCTTACCAGATTATTCTCAATAATTATCCAGTTATCAAAAGTAATAAACCCGGTTGAATACTGTGCCTGGGCTATCCTGGAACGCTCCTCGGTTGCTTTAAGCGATTTATCCTGCACTACAGCATTCTCTATCGTATCCTGCAGGACCGCCCAGGTTTCCTCCAAAGCCAGGATGGCGGAGTCTCTGGCGCTCCTTTCATTTTCTTCAAGCTGTTTTAACAAGGCTTTTGCCTGAGAAACTTGCGCAAACCTGGAGCCTCCTTCAAATATCGGCATGGATAAGACAAGCCCCAGGTTCCACTGGTTGCCCCGCGGGGTCCAATGTGAGCCGTTTTTATTCGCGCCGGCTGAGCCGGAAAGAGACGGGGAAAAGTTAGCGTAAGCAGATTTCAAGCTGAAGTCTGCCGCATTCTTCTGGGCTATAATCTGCCGAACCGAGGGGTTATCCTTGGCTATTGCCTCAAAATCCGGTTTGATCCCCGCCGGATCGCTTATATCAAAATCACCTTTGACCGTTATCTGCGTCAGCTTGCTCCTGCCCATTTCTTTTACCAGCGATCTCTGGGAGACCTCAACATCCCTTTCGGCCTGGGAAATATCGTAAATCGCCGCGGCTAAATCCGCTTCCGAAGTCATTAACGCGCCTTTATGCTCTAAGCCTGATTCATAACGCAAGGTAATCAGCTCCAGGTTGTCCCTCCTGATATCATAAATCTCATGGGTAATACGGAGCATCTCCTGGACCTTTAATAAATCAATAAAGGCCTTGCGCAGCCTGAACCTTACCGTAGCTGATGTATACCTGAAATTCTGTTTCGCGGCCTTTATATCTTCGGAGGCGCTTTTTACATCGTTAATTGTCTTAGCACCGTCAAAAAATAATTGTGTTGCGCTGACCCCATAGTTATACGTGTCCCCGGTTGAGCTTTTGCCTGGGTTGCTCTCTGTCTTTGCGGTTGAGGCATTCACGTTAGCATCTACCTGCGGGAAAAGCGTGCTTGCGGTTACCTGTTTGCTGGCTTCGGATTGCTTTATTTCTTCCCCTGCGGCAATTAAATCCGGATGGTTCTTCGCCGCTTCCTTAATACAGTCCTGCCAGGTAAGCACCTCTTCCGCCTTTGAGGCGCTGAGCAAACAAAAGAAAAATATTATAATTATTAAATTAACCCTAAAATACCCGGCCATAATTGGTTACCCGATTAAATCATCAACCCGCACATTGAATAATTTCGCGATTTTAGATAAAGTCATTATAGTAGGATTCCTATTTTTTCCCGCTTCAATCTTTACTATGGTGTTTAATGACAAGTCCGTAAGCTTGGAGAGCCGGTCCTGGGAGATCCCCCTCTTTATTCTTAAGCCCCTGACCTTATCAGATATTGTTGTCCCTATCCCGGATTTTGTCATATATTTAAATAGTTATATTATCATACTACTATTATAATAGTAGCGGAAAAATAAAAAAAATCAAGCTTAATATTTGAATGCCAGCTGCGCGTACAACCAGTCCGCGTCGTCATTAGCTCCGCTATCTTTCACATACCCTCCGGTAAAGAAATGGGCGTAGCCAGATTCCAGCTTTATATTCTTATTAACCTCATAACTGGCGCGCAAAGAAACTTCCTGGCCGGCA
The DNA here is from genome assembly GCA_028716965.1 of Candidatus Omnitrophota bacterium. Taxonomy (GTDB): domain Bacteria; phylum Omnitrophota; class Gorgyraeia; order Gygaellales; family Profunditerraquicolaceae; genus UBA6249. The sequence goes on along the minus strand of JAQUOV010000010.1, from coordinate 3,137 downwards.
TAATGACTCCTTAGGCCGCTGCTATCGGTACGCAGAACCGCGCCGGTAGAATCATACCAGGAATCATTGGTGCTCATTAACCAGAAGAAATTCACCTGGGGAGTCAGCTTTAGTTTATTAGTAACGCATAAATTAACATTCAGGGAAATCTCGCGCATATTTTCCCAACGGAAGAAATCCATTAAGCCATAAGGGTCATGGGTAGTCTGGTAAAGAGGCAGGAAGGTGTTATTGACACCATCATTTGGATCTTTATCTCCGGAGGCCTGGTTATATTCAAATACCATCTTTGGCTCCCAAAGCATATCCCGGAAAACATGCGATAAGCCGGCATGAAACGCATAGGCCTTTATTGACTTATGGTTTATCTTGCCAAACTGATAAGGCAACTCAATGTCATACAATATTTTACCGGGGACCTCACCCTGCAACCTGGCTCCTGCCGTATAGCGGGTTGACTTCACCGTTGCATTTTTTATGCGTTGGGGCAAGAAATAAAACTCAATCTTGGGTACATTTTTATTTGCCTGGTACCCGCCGTATATTCCCATTATTTTCTCTTTATGCTGAATGTAATTAAAATTATCATCGTCGTATTTAACATCAGCGCCAAAGAAAAGGTCGACATACAGCTCTGACGGACGATAACGCAATACAACCGCATCAAAAGAGCGGATCCTGTTAGACCAGGTCGGCGCGGCAATTAACCGCCCGGCCCCATATTTAAGCTCCTGCCTGCCTATTTTTAAATCAAAAACAGAATCCAGTATATTACAAAAATCTACATAGGCTTGATGTAAATCAAAACCATCCTTCTGGTTTTTCGCCGGTTTAAGCTGGTATCCCCCCACCTGCGCATCAAGCCCTTCAAGAAATATGACTATTTTATCCTTACCCTGATTATCACCTAAAGTTGCCTTGGCGTTAACTATAAAACGGTTAAAGAATAAGCTCCCGCTATCCTTAGAGCTCTTGCTAAAATCAAAATTATGCTTGTATTCATAGCGGAAACGCTCATTCACGCCGGCTTTAAACCCCCAATTCCCGATTGCAACTCTTCCGAATTCTTCCGCCGAGGCTGGCGCATGGAACACAAACACCCCTAAAACAAGTAAACAAAATAATTTATAGGCTTTGCCTAACATATCCGATCCTGAATCCGTTTGCATCATATTTAAAAAACCGAGGCGCTTTTGATAATTTTATTGCAACAATGGACTGCGTAACAATTATTCCCCCTACATCGCCTTAAGATAAATAAACCTCAAAATAAAAAGCGCAGCCAAGAGATAAACCAGCCAGGAGACCTCTTTGCCGCGGCCGCTTAATAATTTAAGCGCCGCGTAACTTACAAAACCCATGGCAATGCCTGTAGCAATACTAAAGGTCAGCGGCATCATAAGGATTACTATAAAAGCCGGGATAGATTCACTGTAGTCCTTCCAGTCTATTTTGGTTACGGAATGAAGCATCATGCTGCCTACGATAATCAAAGCCGGGGATGTAATGGGATGTAAAAGAAAGCCGTTTGAAGCCTGGTAGCCCCCTCCGATCATCTTTATTAACGGCGAGAAAAACAGCGCACCCAAAAAAGCAACTCCGGTTACCACACTGGCAAGTCCTGAACGGCCGCCGCTGGCAATACCGGAAGCACTCTCAATATAAGCGGTAACCGTAGGGGTGCCGCAAATTGCGCCCACGCAGCTGCCTACGGCATCCGTCAACATTGCTTTGCCGGCGCGCGGTAGTTTTCCGTCCTTGATGAACCCACCCATCTCCCCTACCCCCGCCAGAGTGCCGACCGTATCAAATAAATCCATAAACAAAAATATAAAAACGATGGATACCAAACCCAGGTTTAACGCCCCCCTTATATCCATCTTCATAAATGTGGGAGCAATGGAAGGAGGCATGGATACCAAGCCCTGGAACTTAACCACATCCATGAATATACCGGCCACGGCCGCAATCAACATACCCCAGAGTATCGCCCCCCTGATTTTCTTAACCAAGAGCACCCCGGTTATGATCAAGCCGAATATAGCCAGTATTGCCGGCGGGCTGATGATATCACCTAATGTAACTAACGTCGCCGGGTGCCCCACGACAAAACCGGCATCAATAAGCCCGACAAAAGCAATAAGCAGGCCGATGCCGCAGGCAGTGGCGTACCTGATGGAAGGCGGGATAATATCAATAAGTTTCTGCCTGATTTTAGTCAAGGTCAGAATAATAAAAATAATACCTTCAATAAAGACGCATCCCAGCGCTACCTGCCAGCTTATACCCATCGTAAGGCATACCGTATAAGTAAAGAACGCGTTCTCTCCCATCCCGGCGGCAAGGGCTATCGGATAATTAACGTACAACCCCATCATAATCGTAGCTACGGCGGCGGAGATACATGTGGCGGTCATCGCGCTGCCGAAATCAATCCCCGTCTGCGAAATCATCGCCGGATTGACAAAGATGATATAAGCCATGGTCATAAAAGTAGTAAGCCCGGCAAGTACCTCTGTGCGCAGATCGGTATTTAACTCCTTGAGCTTAAAGAACTTTTCGACCTGGTAACGGATCCTCTGCATATTTTAAATTCTGCCTCCTTCATCCGGGCCCATTGTGATTATCGCAAACGATAAATATACGGAGGATACCTTCTGCAACACAAAAGCAGCTGCTGACTGTAAAGCGGATATAAAGATGGTACAACCGGCAAGAATTTTGTGAGAGTGATTCCTATCCATTCAGGATTAACCCATTGAAGCCACTTTTTCCTCTGCCTCAATCAACCTGGAAGAAACAAACTTATCTATGGCTTCTTTTTCCATGAACCCCAAGAGGACAGACTCTGCGTTTACAATAGGAAGATAATCAACATTGTATTTATCAATAACCTCTTCGGCCTCCAATAAGGAAGAATCCAGGGATATTTTCCTGGTTATTGCTTCCTCCATAATGTCGTGCGCGATAACAAGGTTGCCTACTTCGCTGTAAGCGAATGACTTTCTTATGCTTTCAATCGTAATAACCCCTTTTAACTTTTTGTTTTTATCTACTACCGGATAAGTATGATAATTACTTTGGCTGAAAATATCCAACACACCTTTTAACGGCATATTTTCATAGACATAGGGAGG
>JAQUOV010000009.1 GCA_028716965.1 Candidatus Omnitrophota bacterium | reverse complement strand
AATAAATTCGTCGCTTTAGGAATTTTGAAAGAAATGCCAGGAAGAAAACGAAATCGGATTTTTATTTTTCAGCAGCTTCTTGATATTCTAAAATAAGTTATTGGGGATATTTTTTATTTTCCTCCCCCTAAGATTTTCGCCAGCTTTTTGAAAAGATAGCGCTAGGCGGGGCGCGGGGTGGGGGCCGCGCCCCGCCCAAGCAGTTGCTTTTGAAGCCTGCCCGTAAGAGGCGGGGCATAGCGCCGTCCTTGTAGTTTTTAGCTTGGATTAGGCGCTACGGCCGAGCTCTTTCCTAAAAAATTTTGTTTTTAAGGGGTAGTACTTGGCTGGAGCGAGGACGCACGCCGCGACACTAGGTTTTTTTATTGTTGTAGCGGCGAGCCACGCCGCACACGCATTGCATTAGCAAGAAGCGAGCGGCCCAGCGAGCGCCATTGCACGGGAGATGCGGGAGCGCCCTCCCTAAAGGGACTTCCTCGCACTTCGTGCTCGGTCGCCCAGGGCGCGGTGCATTTTAAGCTGTTTCATTAGAGACCAGCTTTACCCCGGTATTAGAAAACAAAAACCACAAAAGACGGGGCAGAGCGCAAAGCACCTTTGCCTATCGGAAGGCAAAGTGTCCCGCTCGTGCGGGACAGGGGGACGAAAAAATTTTCGAATTGGGATATAATAAGGACCCCATTTCTCATATTTCAGTTTTTGCGCCAAAAAATTATATGGAACGAGTAGATTATATGCTAAAGACTAGAATAATTTGTACTCTTGGACCGGCGTCATCCAGCGAGACGGTAGTAAGAAAAATGTTGCTTGCCGGCATGGATGTCGCGCGCCTTAATTTTTCGCACGGCAGAATGCAGGAGTTGTTCCACAGGATAAGCCTGATCCGCAGCCTAAATGCGAAATATAGCAGGAGGATAAAGCTTCTCGGTGACCTGCAGGGCCACCGCATCAGGATAGGTAGTCTTGCCGGGCCGATAGCACTTAAAAAACGCCAGATAACCTGGCTTATTCAAAAGGATATAAAAGGCGCAGCCGGAACAATTCCCTTTGACTATCAGGGGCCTTTGCGCGATATAAGAAATGGCCAGCATATATTCATTGATGACGGAAATATCGACCTTGAGGTAATAGGGCATTATAAAGGCAAGCTGAAGACAAAAGTGATGATTGGCGGGTTGCTTGAGGAACATAAGGGAGTGAATATCCCTGAGGCCAAGCTTGACTTCGGAGGCATAAGCGTAAAGGATAAGCAGGATATACTTTTTTGCGAAAAGCACGGGGTAGAATATATCGCCCAGTCGTTCGTGCGCACGAAGAGGGATATTCTGGATGTAAGAAGGCTTCTTGGGGCAGGTTCGCAGTGTCGGGTTATCGCCAAGATTGAAAACAGGGAGGGTATAAAGAATATTGACGAGATAATCGGAGTTTCTGACGGCATAATGATTGCGCGCGGAGATATGGGGGTATCATTGCCTATATATGAAATTCCTATCATCCAGAAGATGATTATCAAGAAATGTAACCGCGCAGGGAAGTTTGTTATAACCGCGACACAGATGCTTGAGAGCATGACCGAGAACCTCAGGCCTACTCGTGCTGAGGTAACGGACGTCGCCAATGCCATCATAGACGGCACTGACTTTGTCATGCTTTCGGCAGAATCAGCCGTAGGAATTTATCCGGCTGAGACAGTTGCTATGATGAATAATATAATAAAGTTCACGGAAGGGTATTTAAAAGCAAAGAAAACTGCAAAATAGATGAAATAGGAGTTCAGATGAATAGGTTAAGAAAGTATTTTATAACCGGGTTGGTAGTGGTAGTGCCGGTAATTTTTACGGTCTATGTTTTGGTAGTTTTATTCCGTTTTACCGACAATATTTTAGGCAGGTTTTTAAACGTTTATCTTAGAAATACCCTGGGGTTTAATATTCCCGGCTTAGGTGCCCTCATTTTTATTTTACTCATACTTTTGGCAGGATTCCTGGCTAGCCGTTATATAGGTAAAAGGATTTTTCCATTAATGGATAGATGGTTTTCCAGTTTACCCTTAATCAGGAATATTTATCCTACGTTTAAGCAGGTTATTTCATTTATCCTGGCACAAAAAGAATTCGGGTTTAAAAAAGTGGTCTTAGCAGAGTATCCCTCAAAAGGCATATGGTCTTTAGGATTTTTAACAAACGAAGAATTCCAAAAATTAAGCCAAATATCAAATAAGGTCATGGTATCAATCTTTATACCTACTTCTCCCGGGCCATTTACCGGAGTTGTTATTTTTGTAGCCAAAGAAGATTTGCAGTTTCCGGATATCTCTATCGCAGACGCCTTCAAAATTATTATTTCGGGAGGTGTTTTTAAACCATAATCTCGGTTGATGTAAAAATTATACACGCCTTTTTGAAACTGGGGAGAATAAAAGAGGTTTCTCCTTTACGTAATAGGAGTGGGTTCCTGTATCTTCACTTCCTCCCCCTAAAAATCGCGGCAGTTTTTTGAAAAGATAGCGCCCCCAAGGGCGCGGAGCATTAAAAGATGTTTCCTTAGAGACGAAGCTTTACCCCGGGGGATGTTAGAAGACGCGGTCCCCAACCTAAGGTTTCTCCGCCAAAAATAGTTATTGGACTTGTCATACAAAAAGCATAAAATTGACTAAATTGTTAGGTAAACAAAACCTTGACATTCTTACCAAACAAAGTATAATTTTATTAGCTAAATGTTTGGTAAAGGAGAATGGGCATGGGCGTGATTAAGGGGGTATTAAAAGAAGAATTAGAAAACTCTCGCGATATGCTGGAGAGCTATCAAAGAGAGATCGCTAAAATTAAAGGCTGTCTTGTATGTAAAAAGATAGGTAAACGCTACTATTATTATCTAGTAAAAAGACAAGGCAATAAGGTAAGATTTATATACAAAGGCCCTACTTCGCAAGAGATCAAGAATGCTTACGCTAAGCAGAGAAAGATGCTTAATAAGTATAAGAAACTGATGCTGCAAGTTAAGAATCAGATTAAATTCATAAGGAGAGCGTTGCGTGGAAAAGAAGCAGTATGAGTTATGTCTTGAAATATTAAAGCGGTTTAGCAAGGCCGGAATACTTAATGATTTTATTCTTATCGGCAGTTGGAGCGCATATTTTTACAATGAATACTTCATGGGTACTTAGTATTTGGATCGCGCAGCACTGAAAACCAGAGACATAGATTTCTTGATAGACAATCCGACTAAGATAAAACATGAAGTTAATGTACCGGAGTTGCTCCGCGATCTTGGTTTCGTTATAATCTATAAAGGAAGAAAGGGTATATAAAACTCGAACATCCTGATCTGTTGCTTGAGTTTTTGGTTCTGGAGAAGGGTAGAGGCATAGATAAGCCGTTTCCTTTGCCAAAATTAGGCATAAATGCCGTAGCCTTAAGATTCCTTAACTTCTTATCAGCAAATACAATTAGGGTTAAAGTGGAAGATTTCTATATAACCTTACCGCATCCGGCTAATTTTGCGTTGCATAAACTAATTATTTTTCAGAGGAGGTTTAAGCAAGATAAGGCAATCTAATGGCAAAAGAATTAAAGAAGGAGCTTAGCCTTTTGGATGTATTCTGCATCGCAACCGGAGCGATGATCAGTTCGGGTTTATTTATACTTCCGGGCCTGGCTTTTTCTATGGCCGGGCCAGCGGTTATCTTATCCTATCTCCTGGCCGGGGTTTTCTGCATTCCTACAGTCTTAAGCATGGCAGAGCTTTCTACGGCCATGCCCCGGGCAGGAGGGGATTACTTTTATATAATGAGAGGTTTTGGCCCCCTTTTGGGTACTGTCGCCGGGTTCAGCACCTGGTTCTCGCTAAGCTTAAAATCCGCTTTTGCGTTAATAGGTTTAGGCGCGTATTTATATACGGTCGGTAATTTTTCCATAAGCGCTGTGGCGCTTATATTCTGTTTGGTTTTTATCGTATTGAACCTGGTGGGGGTAAAGGAAGCAGGCAGGGCGCAGGTTTTTCTGGTTTTCGGGCTTTTAGCCACTCTGGTTATTTATATCCTTTTGGCCCTGCTTAAGTTTAACCAGCAAAATTTCTCGCCGTTTTTTTCAAAAGGTGTGTCTCCTTTATTCTCTACCGCAAGTTTTGTTTTTATCTCTTATGCCGGCCTGGTCAAGATCGCTGCCCTGGCCGAAGAAGTAAAACAACCGGCAAGGAATATTCCTCTGGGTATGATCTTTTCTTTGGCAGCCGCAACCTTTCTCTATGCAGCGGTAATATTTGTGACGGTAGGGGTTATGAATCCTGAAGAACTGCAGGCGTCCTTAACTCCTGTCTCGGACAGCGCCTTTATTGCGGGAGGGGTTTTTCTGAAGATAATCATCAGTTGCGGGGCGGTGCTGGCTTTTATTACTACCGCTAATGCCGGGATAATGAGCGCTTCGCGTTATCCTTTAAGCATGAGCAGGGATAATCTGCTTCCACATATTTTTCAGCGGGTAAGCCTTAAGTTTAAGACCCCGCATTTTTCTATCTTAGCTACAGGTTTTTTTATGGCCGCGGCTATTTTGTTTTTGAAGCTTGAGTTGTTGGTCAAGGTAGCCTCGACGGTATTGATCTTGCTCTATATCTTCAGCAACCTTACCGTTGTGTTGTTCAGGGAAAGCAGGATATCAAGCTATAAGCCTAAATTCCGCTCTCCGCTCTATCCGTATATGCAGGTCTTTGGGATCTTGGGCGGGTTTTTCCTTTTGATTGAGATGGGTTCATTTATTATTTTCTTGACGGCAATATTTATTTTCCTGTCTGTAGCCTGGTATAAGATTTACGTACAGAAAAGGGCAAAACAGGATTCCGCTCTTATGTATACCCTGGAAAAACTGGTATCTAACGATAAGGAGCTGGCTTCGGATAACCTGCTTACTGAATTGAAGGATATCGTTATGCAGCGCGACCAAATAATCGAGGACAGGTTCCACAAGCTCATTGTGGACAGCCAGATCCTGGATATTAACGGCCCTATCACCGCGGAGGAGCTTTTTAGAAAGGTTTCTGTGTTATTGAGCGAAGGCCTGGCAGGGGTAAGCCCCCAGGATCTGGTGGATAAATTTATGGCCAGGGAAAAGGAATCAAGCACTGTTTTAAGGAAGGGGCTGGCAGTCCCGCATGTCATCGTGCCGGGGAGCAATGTTTTTAAAGTGGTGTTGGCCAGGGCCAAGACAGGCGTGATCTTTCCGAATGATGAGTTGGCGCATATCGTATTTATCCTTGCCGGTTCGCCTGATGAGCGTAACCTGCATTTAAAAGCCCTTGCCGCTATTGCCCAGATTACCTATTCTGCCGAATTTGATAAGCTCTGGTTTGCCGCAAGCCACAAGGAGGAATTAAGGAATATCGTCCTCTTAGCCGAAAGGAAAAGGGGCTAATAAAGTAAGCGTATAAAAAAGGAGGCAGGTATTTCTGTTCACATTTTTAATTTTATGCTATAATTCATTTATGCTGGTTATTATCCGTTCCAAAGTAGATCCGGAAATCCTCAAAAAGATAGCTGAAGATTTAAGGGGGTATATAAAAGTCGTAGTAGATGTGCGGCGAAAGACCCTTGCTGCCGGTGGAGAAAAACACGTAGACGGTGAACAGCTGCTCTTAAAGGATGGGAGCCGCCAGGAAGATCTATGGGGCGCAGGCCTGGATCTGGAAACAGGCGAGATGGACTTTGATTCCTTGATCAATTTAAGGCCAACGCAGAACAGAAGCCGCGAGATACTAGATGAAAAGATACGTAAAGAGACCGCAGAGATAATTCAATCGTTATTGAAGGACTGATAAATGAGCGCTCGGGAAATAACTTTGAATATCGCCGTAAATTTAGGACGCTTATGTCGCTGGGCCATGGAAGGCCGCAAAGAGCGGATAGAACAGTTTCTCTCGCAGACGGAAGAGTATCTTAATGCCCTGGAGTCCGCCCCAAAATCAAGTCGTTTCCTTCCTACCTATGAATGGTTCAAGCGTGACTTTCAACGCCTCTCCCGCGATATACATATGGATGCCGATTGGGCTGAATCTATGCTCACCTGGGCAAACATCTTGATCCATCGGGCCTCCTTAGCATAAATTTATCTAATATCGGAAATTTAAATGTGGCATAGGTAAGTCTGCTATTTTGCGAGCCGACCTCGCATTGCTGAGGTTGCTCGGGGCGCGGTGCATTATTAGCTGTTTCCTTAAAGGAGGCATATATGGAGAATTCAATATTGATTGCGAGGTTTGTCGGGCCTTATATTATTGTGATTGCTATTGGCCTGCTGCTTAATTTAAAAACATACCGTAAGATTGTCGAAGGTTTCTTTGATAATGCCGCTATAGTCTATATTGCCGGACTTATGGCTTTTGTTGCAGGTCTGGCAATAGTGTTGTTCCATAATATATGGGCTATGGATTGGCGTATAATTATTACGCTCTTTGGCTGGAGTGCGCTGATCAAAGGCACTTTGTTTGTTGTTTCTCCAGCCGCCTCTGTCAAAATGGCGCAAGTATTCATAAAGAATATCAAGCTTGTGGTCATACCCTGGATTGGGATGTTGGTGTTAGGAATTTTCCTGGTCTTTAAAGGATATTAAATATCAGGAATCACAGGGCGTGGGGTTAGAGTGATGTTTCCTTGATTGAGCGGCTAACATTTAAGCCGGATAAGCGATCGGGGGAGGGTCAGCTGTTTTGTCAAAAAGGAGGCGTATTATGAGCAATTGGAAGTGGATGATATTAGTAGTTTGTTTGGCGGTTTGTGGCTGCGCGTCTGCGCCGAAAAAGCAGGCTGTTGATTTTAAATATAGCCAGCGAATCGCGTCCAAGTGTAATGGTAAAAAAGGAGCAGAGCTTATCAAATGCGTCTTTCCTAATGAAGCGGCCTGGAAGAAAGTTTTTGCTGTGGCCAGTCAACATCCCTCATGTAATGGTAAGAAAGTCTTTTCCAGAGAACATTTGCTTTCGGCGGTTTCTGACGGGCGTTATAAGTCATTCTTGGGAAACGAATCTACTGTGATCAATTTGCAGGAGCTGGCTGCATTTCTTGCGAACGTCTCTCATGAAACAAACGGCGCGGCTCAAGATAAATACGACGGGGGTCTATGTTTTGCCGTTGAACTGGAATGTCCGGGCAATGCTAAGAAATGTTGCGCCTATTGTTCTGAAACCAATAACGGACCGAAGTGCCCTTGCGGATATTACGGCCGCGGCGCTCTTCAGATAAGCTGGCCGTCCAACTATCTGAGCATTAGCAAGAGCATTTTTAACGATGACAGGCTGTATAAAAACCCCGATAAGTTATTGGAGGGTGATACTGCCTGGAAGGCATCAATTGTTTTCTGGATGAATAATGTCGGCGGATTCGATAAATACTCACAGACGACTGTTAAAAATAGGGCGACCTGCCATGCCGCTATTACTTCCTCTACCGTAGATTTCGGAAAGACCATTGAGATCATTAACGGAGACATTGAATGCCATGCGAAGGATAACCACGAAGTTCTAAACCGCATTGGTTATTACAAGGATTTACTTGGGTATTTTTCTTCGGTCGCTGGTGTTGATATTGAGCCAACTCCGAATCTAAAATGCTGTACCCAAGACGGCCCTGTTGATAAATCAAGGCGTTGCGGGAAAACTGTAGACGGCTGGAACGCCGCTGATAAAATTTGCGGGAAATTGTGTATTACGAATGATGATTGTCCGGCTGACAGTACTTGTTATGGAAACCTTGATCCCAGTGTGTGCCAGTAATAAAAGAAAAGTGGCCGTTTCTATTAAACAGCGAGGTTTCTCCTCGGCCTACAAGAGAGTGATTTCATTTTTCTCGTCCATTCATCATACTTTATTTAATTATGGATGAGATCAGGATTTTAACCCCCAATGGTTCAATCGGAAGCGGCTTTCCTCAAGAATTGTTTGAGGAAGGCATGGAACGCGATCCTGTCTGAAATAATCAGCAGGCGTCCTAAAAATTGCGGCAATTGTTTGAAAGGATGACGACAAGTGGGGTATTATTAGTTGTTTCATTAGAGGAGGGGAAATGCAAAGACCGGAAAATATCTTATCAAGCCTGAAAATGAACCCTAAGATTGCAATAACAAAAAATGGCCGCATTGAATATGATATAACAGAAGGCAGCCTTCCCGTTGTTTTAAGTATGCATGGAGGGTTAGGCGGACTGGATCAGGCGCGCGTAATGGTGTCCTGGTTGGATGAAAATAAATACAGGTTGTTATGCCCTTCAAGGCCAGGTTATTTGGGCACGCCGTTAGAAAGCGGCAAAACAATTGAAGAACAGGCTGACCTTTTCGCCGCCTTGCTTGATGAGCTTAAGATTGATAAAGTCGCATGCGTAGCGGCTTCGGCGGGCGGGCCGCCGGCTTATATGTTTGCCATCCGTCATCCCGATAGGGTCTGGGCATTGGTAGCTATTGATAGTGTCAGCGGCTATTATGACATGCCGGATACTGCAGGCTTTTTTGTCCAGCTTTTATTTCTTAGCCCCCTGGGCCAGAAACTTAACAAAATACTAAGCGATAAGAATCCTGCTATGTTCCTGCAACAGCTATACCAGTCAGAGGCATATTTTACAAAGGAGCAGCTTAAGAAACACGTGGATTTTGCGCTTAAGTCACCGGGCGGCCTGGATTTTGTAAAGGCATTTATGGATACGATGTACCCATATGATGTAAGAAAACCAGGTACGGAAAATGATATGGAGCAATACCGAAAACTTACCCACCTTCCAGTTGAGAAAATAAAATGCCCGAGCCTTGTAATACACGGTACTCATGACGCTGATGTAAAGTTTTATGACGGAGTCTATGCATACGAACATATTCCGGGAGCAGAGCGTTATTGGATAGAAGAGGGTTCTCATTTGGGCTTTTGGTTAAGCCCGCATGCCCAAACTGCGCAAGAAATAGCCGGCGATTTCCTTGATCGGAACGCAAAAGCCCGGTAAGCACAAAATGGGGATGTGCGCTAAAAGGCCTAGTGGTAGGCAAGGAAGCGATATATTCAACGAAGAAGAAATCGGATTGAAAACAAAAGGAAAGACGCGATGAATAATCGGGGAAAGATTTGGGTAATCTTTGGCATTTGGTTTATGATGGCAGCCTGTATTTTTACGGCGAAAGCAATGGCGCAGGAGAAGTAGAATGTTTATGTCGCTGATTTTTTAATTGATAAACAAGGCCGTAATCCGGGAAAATGCACCTCAGAAATCGCCGGCGAAATTCAGAAATATTTGCAGAAACAGCAAACGATGTAAGGCCGGATGGCGTAGGATTTATTAGGGAGGGTAAAATGGGCATGGTAATGACGTTTTTGCCGTGGCTGGCGTTTTGGGTGTTGTTGAGTTACGGCAAGCTTTTTGCCGCCATTGTCATCGCGCTTGCGGCTTCCGTTCTTGCCATCGCGGTGGAAAAAATATCCGGCCGCACTCCCAAGATATTACAGATAGGGACGCTGGCGGTATTTGTTGTTTTTGCGCTTGCTGCCTCTTTTGTTGACCGGGTATGGCTGGCCTATTGGATAAGGTTGATGAGTAACGCCAGCCTCACGCTTGTGGTGCTGATTTCCATACTCATCGGCAAGCCGTTTACGATCCAGTACGCGCGTGAGAGCGTCCCGAAAGAATACTGGAATTCGGCTGAGTTCCTGCACGCAAACTATGTAATCACCTGGGTTTGGTTCGCAGCGTTCGTGGCCAACACAGCGGCGTCCGGACTGAACCATTTCATACCGTCCATAAACGTACTTGTGAACTGGGTAATCTCGATCTGCCCTATTCTTGTTGCCGCGAAGTTTACCGCATGGTATTCTAAGAGGGGTAAATAAGCGATTAGATAGCAGGATGTTCTTAGAGATATATTTTAATTTACGAGAAAGAGATGCATATGAAGGTAACCGTATTTAACGGCAGTCCGAAGGATGATCGCGGAAACACTCATGTCATAGTATCGGCACTCCTGGAGGGTATGGAGAAAAGCGGTGCATCAACGGAAAACGTCCTTTTGGCGCGCAAGAAGATAGGTCACTGTATAGGTTGCTTTACATGCTGGACAAAGACGCCGGGCAGGTGCGTATTGAAAGATGATATGGAAGAGCTGCTTAAGAAATATATGGCTTCCGATATTGTCATCATGGCCAGCCCCCTCTATGTAGACCACGTGACGGGTATTATGAAGGATTTTATGGATAGGAGCCTGCCGCTGGCATGCCCGCAGTTTGAAATGGGGGATGCCGGACAGACGCGCCACGTATCGCGTTATGAGAAGTATCCTTCAATTGTATGGGTTTCTAACTGCGGGTTCCCGGAGAAGGACCAGTTTGCTGTTTTGCAGTTGGTCTGCGAACGCGATATCCGTAACAATAAGGCAGAGGTCATCGCGCAGATCTATAGGAGCCAGGGGCCGCTGCTTACTTCCGATACCCCGGAGCTTAAACCTATCCTGGAGCGTTATAAAGGGTTGCTGCGACAGGCAGGCGCGGAGATAGTTTTAAAGCGCAAGATACCGGTTGACCTTCAGGCGGAGCTGGACAAGCCGCTCATTCCGGAAGAGGAATATTCAAGAAAAGCGAACGGGTCGTGGAATTCCGGCCGGTAAGTTTTTAGAATATTTTTTTGATTAAATCGATGATTTCAGAGGGGGTTATTGGTTTTGCCAGGATATACTGTTTGTGTTTAGGCAGGCTGTTTTGCACCTGGTCTTCTTTGCAGAGGATTACACCGCTCATAATAATGAAAGGGATGTCTTTTGTGGGGGGGTGCTCCCGTAGCGTGACAGCGACCTCATTTCCTTCTATATCAGGTAAGATCATATCCAGGATAACAAGGTCCGGCAGATGTTTTTTTGCTAAAGCAATGGCATCATTACCGTTGTTGGCGGAGATCACATTATAGCCGTGCCGCAAGAGTATGTTTTCCAGGTAGCCGAGCGATTCAACTTCATCGTCGACAATAAGTATTTTCTTTTTTCTTCCCGGGATATTTGTAATGTCAGCCTCCGCTTATGGAATAAGCAATGTTGTGCTATTAATGGAATAATTTTACCTTGTTATTCATAATTTGTAAAGGTATTTCTTCAAGAGGCTGGACAGGTAAAAAGGGGGTGTTTGCTCCGGTCAGTTTTGTTCCTGTTCCGGGATATACTTTCTGACTATTCTACGCATTTCGTCTAAATCTATGGGCTTAACAAGGTAGTCGCTTACGCCAAGCGCTTGTGCTTCGTCTTGAGTTGAGTTATCGTCTCCTCCGCTAATCATTATAGCTTTTATACCGGCGTTGATCTCTTTCATCTTCCTTAAGAGGTCAAGCCCGTTCATATCCGACATTTTAATATCCAGAAAAACCCATTCAGGGTTATAACGGTTGAATAACTCAAGCGCCTCTTGCCCGCAAGTTGCTTTTTCTACGTTTAAACCAAGGCGTTTAAGAAAAATACTGAAGAAATTGGCCACTTCCGCTTCGTCATCCACTACGAGGACATTCATATCCGTCTCCTTATTTTAATGCTGGATTTTTGGTAATTCTATGATAAAAGAGCTCCCTTGCATATAGGTTGAAGTAAACCAGATCTTGCCTTTATGGTTTTCTTCTATGATCCTCTTTACTACATACGCCCCTATACCTGAACCGGATTTATAGGAAGTTTTGGTGGTAAAGAAAGGGGCAAAAATCTTAGGTTTATCCTCTTCTTTTATGCCGATGCCGTTATCCGATATTTTTATTATCTGACGTCCTTCTGCATACGTCAAGCTAAATTCTATTAGCGGAGAAAAGGGCTCCAGGTTCTTTAGGCTGACTTGTTTTGCTCTTTCCTTGATCGCTTCATAGGCATTGTCCAGGAGATTATAGATAACTTCGGTCAATTGTGATTTTACTCCGTATATAGCGTCTTCAGTGTCAATTTTTACGCTAATCGGCAGGGAAGCAGCCTCGTGTTTAAGCATCAAAAGTTGAGTGGCAAGTTCCACGACCCCTTTAAAGGAAAAAACGCTGAAGAGGTTTCCTTTGTTTTCTGTTTTGGCAAAGTCAAGGATCCCTTTAATAATACCGTCAGTTCTTTTTACGTTGTCCAGGACGGAGTTAGCTATTTCATTAAGGTACTTAAATGTTTTATCTAAGTCCGGGTTAATCTTTATCAGCTGGTCGTGCTTTGCGATAAAGTCTTTTATCTCAATTTTTAATTCCCCGCCTGCTAATGAAAATAGATTAAGCCTGTTCTTGATCTGGTGAGCAACCCCTTCGGCCATGCCTCCTATTGAAGCAAGTTTCTCGGCGGCAAACATCCTCTCTTGAGAATCTTTTGATTCTTCAAAGAATATGCAGTTTTCAATGGCAAGCGCCGCCTGGCGCGAAAGAATTTTGAAAACATCAATATCTTCATTAGTATAAGGCTGCCCGTTTATTTTTTCGCCTAAAAAGACAAAACCGAGAAGCTCATCTCCGATCAGCGCCGGGATGACTACCTTTGATTTAGAAAGTATATTTGAAGAACCTTTTATCTGCTCGGGCGCATCTTCAAAAAAGAAGTATTCAATGTTCTTTTTAAGATAACCGATAAAAGGGTCTTGCGCGCTAAAGTTTTTGGCGCATTCTCCGATGCTGGATCCGCCGCGTATCGATTCTAACCGGTAAAAATTATCTTTCTTGTTTCTAATATAAATAGCGGAGAAATTGATCCGGATTGTGTTTTTTAAGATATAAGCGATGAGTTTGGACAGTTTCTTCAGGTTATGTTGGGTAACCATGCCGATAGCGGTTTGTAAAAGTATTTTCTGATAGCGATGTTGCTGGGCCAGAATAACCGACTCCGCCTTCATCTGCAGAAAACGGTAAATCAGAGGCCCCAGTGAAGCGAAGATAACTGCAAGGCTTGTAGCAAGCCATCCCGAACCCGTATGTTTAAGCACTATAAAGGGGATGCCCAGGACAACGGTATATACTGCTAAAAAGATACCGGCGCGGGAAAAAACAATCCTTATGTCCATGAGGCGGTATCTAAGGATAGCGTAAGCCATGATAGCCGGATAAAGAGGGATGGCAAAGTTGAGAAATGGATACAGGTTGACCCCGAAGGGGATTAAAAAGGTGGCTCCTCCTCCGATAAATGCTATTGCTATACCTAAGAAAAAATATTTAATCTGGTTTTTTTTCAGACCAACGGATTTTTTAAAAAAGCGGTATAGCTCATAGTGGCTATAAAAAATAATACCAGCCCAGCATAAAACAAAAAAAGTGAATAAGGGGGTAGCCGGACGGACTATATAAGCGGTTGAAAATACAAAGGTAATAGTATTTAATCCAAAGAATAAATCTGCCCAGGGGGTCCATTGCAGGACAAAGAAAAAGATCCCCCACAAATAAAATATAAACAAGAATATTTTGTTCTTAATCCCTAACCAGGCATGTACAAAGTGATAAAAAACAACAGGAATAAATATTATCCCTAAATAGGTAATTTTCCACCACAAAAGAGCTGTTTCTTTTTCTGTCTCCGGTATTAGGCCGATTTTTAAAGCGGCTAATCCCCAGAGGGCAACGGATATGGAAAAAACCAGCCAGATCCGGTTAACCCTGCTTTTGGGGTTATTAAAGAAAACAAAAAAACCGAAAAACAGCGTAGATATTAAAACCAATAACCCTGAAAAAGCAAAGGGATTCATATTATCTTTTTGTCCGCTTAGGTTAAATAGAAGCTATTTTTTTTGACAACCATTTGCTTAAAGCGATAATTGTGAGAATCGGCGGTAACCCCGGCGCCTCAGGAAGCACGCTATTGTCGCAAACAAAGAGGTTTTTGACCGCAGTCTCAAGATTATTATTAACCACTTCTCCGATAGCTGCCGTTCCTCCCGGGTGAGGGCCGCGGATTTGTTTAATCGTAAGAATTGATTTTGGGTCAGCGCCTGCTTTTATCAATATTTCTTTGACCAGCCTGTTTCCTTCTTTAAACTTTTCTTTATCTTTTGAAGTTATGGGTTTTTCAATGCAGCCGTTAAGGTGTACTTTCCCCACGGGTTCATCCGCTATTTTAGTCATCATCCCCAGGGCTTTCTGCCGGGGGAACCTTCCAAATAAACTTCGTCTTCCGGTATATAGTAAAAATTGTACAGGGGGATCGATGACAGGGAATAAAATAAATCTTTGCGGTTTTAGGACATAGCCCGGGGCGTTTACTCCTTTGACCTGGTTTAAGTTTTTGGTAATTCCATAGGTAGTCATCCAGGGGTCGCAAAACAATCTTTTGCCCGCGTTTATAATCCCTGATTTTTGCAGGATTATCGGAGTTTGAATGCCACCGGCTGATATAATTACAATATCGCTCATAATCTTTATGGGGCCATCGGGACCGGCAGCTTCTATTCCTTGGGCTTTGCCGCCCGCAGTCAGCACTTTTATCGCTTTGGTTTGAGTTATTAATGCAGCGCCGTCTTTCACTGCTTCATCAACATAGTTCATTGCCGACCATTTGGCATTGTATCTACAGCCCATAACACAGTACCCGCAGATCTTGCATTTTTCAGGATTGATAAATTTAGGGATACGTTTCGGCTGAAGCCCCAAAGCCTGCGCGCTTTCCAGGATTTTCCGGGCGCCTTCGGAGATGCATTTGTCAGGCAGGGGGGCAGCCTTAAGTTCCCGCTCTGCCTCCAGAAAATCGTTTTCCAGTTCTATGCCGAGATCAAGTAATTCTTTTTGCGAACATCTAAGCGCATTCCCCGACGCAACAACCGAAGTGCCGCCGACCATATTCGTTCCATAAAGGACAGTTCCTTCTTTTGATTTCTGGAAGGTATGCTTTTCATAGAACCTTAAACCGTCTTTCATCCTGCCCAGTTTAATTTCTCTCCTGCCTCTTTCAATTAATACAACTTTTTTTCTTCTCTTGGATAACTCTTTGGCTAAAGTTGCTCCTGCGGGCCCGGAACCAACAATTACAATCTCTGTTTCAAGGGTTTTTATCATTACTTTATCTCCGGCTTAAGTTAAAGAGGCTTGGAAAACAGCTTTGCTAAGGATTATTGTTTTGTGATGCTCAGGCATAAATAATTACTCCCACCGGGAAGCTCTTCAAATCTTACCTTTGCTTTATTGCGGATTTTTTCTGTCCAGGCCAGCATCTGTTCCTCAACCCGATGGATCATATTCCATTCTCCCAGCAATTCATAATATGACCGGTAGTTGTTCTTTTCCAGGCTAATATTAAAAATAATTAATTTACCGTTTTCTTTCAATAGCTGGAAAAGCTCTTTTGTTAACCTGGATGCCATTGTATCGCTTAGATAATCAAATATTCCGAAGGCGTAAATTAAATCATAATCACGAAGCGTTTCTTTAAATTCTTTATCCCGGATCAGGGAGGTCACATTTTTACAAATATATTCAATAGAAAGCGCCTGTTTTTTCGCCGGCTCTATTTTCTTTATCGCGCCTTCAATATAATTTAAGGCCATTTTTTCGGGATCCAGGCATTTAAATATTAACGGCTTGTTTATCTTCTTTTCATTTAACAGTTCGATTAGTTCCCGCGCCGCTCCTGAAACCACGCTTAAGATCCTTGCGCCGTTATTTCTTCCCAAAGCCCCTAAAATCTCTTCTTTCAGGAAATCCTTGCGTTTGATATTAGAACAGGAGATAGGGATATTGCAGGTATAGTTGTTGATCAGCTTTTCGTATGACGAATTACCCAGGTATTTATTACGATGGTAGTCATAGATATAATTCATCATCGTATAGTCGCCGGAATAGCCCAGCGGTTTTTGATAAACATGCCTGTTTATCTCTATTAATTCCAGGAGCAGGTGTCCCAATATTTGCTGGTAATAATCCTGATGTACCAGGTATTTGTCTTTTTCGAAATCTTTAATAATTTCGCCAACCCGGTTAAAGTAGCCGTCTAATTTCTCAAAGACATCTTTTTTGTTTTGTTCAATAAAATCAACCTGTTTTTCTTCTTCATTATTTTCCCGGTCAAAGCTGTCAAAATTCTTTTTGATTTTTTGAAGGTTTTGCCGGATCTCTTCTAACAGCAGGGCAAAGTCCTCATCCAGTAATTTATAATCCGCCAGGATCTTTTTTAAGCTAAAAAGATGTCTATCTTCTATATTTAAAAAACGCAGGCCCGCATGGAAGTATCCGTCTTCAAAAAAAGGCTTGTTCCAGACCACCGATCCTTCCGCCTGAAAGCTTTGATAACGGGGGGAGGCGTTGACATGGATGTTCATAAGAGAAGATAAGGGCAGGGGATTATCCAAAGTTAACCCGATGCCTTTTTCATGCAAATCAATTACTTTCCCGCGAAAACTGTTTAGATTATGCTCGGTTTTTTCTTTAATAGTAACCTCCACCGGGAAGGCGGCTTTAATTCTTGAGTAAGCTCTTTTTTCTATGGGCGGTAGCCTTGAGTTTATTATTTCTTTTGGAGCAGTTCCACCTGTTCCGGTTGTGGGTAACTCTTTTTTTTGCATATACGGCTACTTTAGCGAATTAAAAGTAAAACAAAAAATTTCTGCCTTTTTAAAGCTTTAAAGTGAAAGTTAACAGGTAGATATTGATGAAAGTAGCGTATTCTCCGTTAATATTTGCGCTGCTTAGAGAACCGACGCTGTTATTGATCTTTCTCTTATTGTAAAGCATCCCCGCGTAAGCAAAGTCAAGACTGGTATTTTTATTAAGATTGATCCCTGCCCCCAGGGTCAAGGTATTAGATGAGGCGTTCGGTAAGGAGGTATCAAAATTTGCCTGAGGTATGGGGGTCTTATGAAAAAGGTATCCCGCGCGTAATTTTAAAATGCCGTTAACTTTATATTCTGCCCCCAGTCCGAAGGCAAAGGCGGAATGCCAGTCTTTTGGCGCAGGATTGCCGCCGTTTAATACGCTCAGCCGGTTAGCATTGGATTCCGAAGGGTAGTCAATTTTTTCTTCCTGTATTGACGACCAATCCATCCACTCCGTGTCAAATTCAAACTTTAATTTCTCGTTTGGCTTGTAACAATAGCCCAGCACAATACTTTGGGGCAGAGTGGTTTTGGAAGTAATCTCAGTTTCGTAAGAGGACCCTCCAAAATATGCCGCGCCGGCGTAGACGCCGTTTAGCCCGTCAAGATAAAGTTTCCCTTTGTATTTGACATCTACGGGGCTGCGGTACATAAAACCAAAGCTGTGTTTTTTATTTAATTTATATAAAGTAGATAACCTGTATCCCCAGGAGCTGTTGTCTTTTGCTTTTAACTGGAAGTCTCCGTCGGCTCCCAGCCATGCCCCCTGGTTAATCAGTTTTTTCTTGTTCACATAAGATTTTGTGTAATCAGCGGCCAGGCCTATTGAGAGGTTGTCGTTTATTTCATAAGCGCCTGCAAACATGATATCTTCGGTACGGTAATCGCTTTTGGTGGACACATATTTTGAAAAACTGTCTTCCGACCAGTAAGTCCCCAGGCCCCAATATGAAGAGCCGCCTAAACCAAAGGAAAACTTTTCCAGCCCGAAATCGCTTACGACATAAAAATTAGGAATCGTAAATACCTGCTTGCGCCTTTCTGTTTTGTTTCCGGATTCGTCCTTGTAGGTGCAAAATGGCTGGATCGCGGCAGCGCCCAAAGAAAGGTAAGTTTTTCCCTTTAATTGCGTAAGCCCGGCAGGGTTAAAATATACGGCGGAAGGATTGTCTGCCTGCGCTACAAAGGCAAGGCCTTTTCCCAGGGCTTCTGCGTCAGGGGCCTCAAGGCGAAACGCGCCTGAACCTACGCAGTAGGCATTTCTTGCGGGGAAGATCAAAGCTAATCCGAGCGAAAAAATAACTATTATTTTCTTCATTCTTTTCCCATCTTTTTAGTTTTGGATATGGGATATTATTATTTAATTTTCGGAATTATTTTTCGCAAGTCTTTTGAAATTATTATAATAGGTTTTTTGGGTTTGTCTATGTTTTTTATTTAAGTATCAGCAAATATTAGAGTTAGGAATTGACTTTTGCATGCTAAAATGGTATCATTTACAAAATTAAGGCAAAGCATAATCTTAAAAAGGGGATTAAAGCTAGCGGAAATAATAACGGGAGGGCTGATGGGAAAGAAGAAAATCATGATTATTGACGATGAGATTGCCGCCGTTGATTTATTAAAACACCGCTTGGAATGCGAGGGTTATCAGGTGCTTACATTGTCAGATGGGAAAGGAGTTATTTCTGAACTTCATGGTTTTGTACCTGATCTGATATTATTAGATTTGCTTATGCCGGGATATGGAGGGTTAGATGTCTGTGAGGTGTTGAATAAGGACCCCATAGGCTTAAGCACGCCGATTATTGTGGTAAGCGGCTTGAACAAAGATATTGATAAAAAGAAGGCTTACAGCCTGGGGATCCAGGAATATTTTGTAAAACCCGTGGATATGGATGTTTTGTTAACGGCAGTTAAGAAGTATATAAAGAATAAGAGTTAGAGTGTATATTTTAGCTAAGCGGTCAGAGGCAGAAATAAAGTTAAAAACTTAGAGCAGGAGATTAAATGAATCCGGACACCTTACAGAAAGAAAAATATGTCTTATTAAAAAAGATAAAAATTCTTTCTTTGTTTTTATTAGTAGCCTTCGTAATAATTATTGTTTTTACTGTTTATTTTTTAAAAGAGCGCGGACTGTTGAAAATAGAAGTAGAAGCGCGCTCTTCAAACCCTCCATATCTGGCGGAGGTGGATAAAATAATAAAACCACTTCAGTATTCCGGAATCCAGATGTTTGTGGATAAGGATGTTTATTTGACGTTAGATTTTGACAAGAAGGTATGGACATTGCATAATGTCCATACGTTTGATGATAAAGGCGAGTTGATTTTAAAAGAAGGCAAATATGGGACATGCGGAGAGCTGGCGGAGTATACGGAGGCTAAAATCAGGCCGATTTTTGGCAATAACTACGATATAGAGTTTGTAATGGCCAGCCAGTCAGGGTATTTCCTTACCCCCAGGTCATCGCATATAGTGTTAGAAATCAGTAGGAAAACAAACAGCAGGGAGGTATACATTTTAGACCCTTCTTTTCATAAATATGGCCCGTTAGATGAATTTGATAACTATTTGTTTATTCGGCAGCTGCCCAACCTTAATTTTATGGAGAATAAAACGAAGGATGTCAGCCAATCATTCAATTCGGCAATCCCTTTGCTTATCAGGGGTGATTATCTTGTAGGGCTTACCATTGAAAATATGAATAGCGGGTTTGGCGGGAAGCATTTTATCTTGGCTCTGACGCTGAATAAAAAATATAATTATTCCGGCAGGTATCTTTTTGCTTTACGCTATGCCAACGGCGATACGGAAGTTTTCGAAAACAAGAAATTGGCCCGTGAAACTTTAAGCGAGCAGGAATGGAGTATTTTAAAACAAAAAATAACGGAATTATTTGATAGAGAGGTGAACAGCCTGCGCCAATAAGGTAAAGGGAGGCCCAAGATGCGGAAAATTTATTTTATAGCCTTGAGCGCTTTTATCATTTGTTTGAGCTTTAAGGCCGCCTGTTTCGGAAAGGATAACGCTCCTGAGCAGGAAATAGGCAGGTACCAGATTTATTCCTCTCCAGGGCAGCAATCTTTTATAGCTTTGTTAGATACAAAAACCGGTAAAGTATGGCAACTTTCTACCGATATGTCGGGAAAGGCAAAATTCGAAGGCTTAACAGTTGAAGGGATTGTTTATGCCAATAAGGACACTGAGGCTTTGTATAAAAAAATCAATGAAATAGACCTTGGTAGTGTTGCAGATAAGTATAGAAAAGCGTGTAAAGATAAGCTGATCGCTGTATTTTCATATCAGCCAGATAGCAATATCATCGATAGTATTATAAAAGAATATCCCGTTCAAACTGAATGAAAATAACCCGGTAATCACGAGTAGTATGGGGCTGGACTTAACCGTCCGGCCTTTTATTTATTGTTACTATTTTGGGCCGGGAAAGGAGTGATAATAAAGTTTCTGCTGCCAGGAAAGTTTTTAATGGTAATTGCGGGATAATTATTCTAAAATAAAGTATATGCGTTATCTGAGGGTGTTAGCTGTATTATTAGTGCTTCCGTTATTGATGGGGGTGGGTATGCAGGATGCGCCTAAGCCGGAGAAGATAAAAATCTTTAATGCCTCAACAGGGAAAGTTGAAGAGGTAGAGAAGGTTGTTAAGAGCGATGCGCAATGGAAGGAAATCCTTACCCCCGGGCAGTACCGCGTCATGCGTTCCAAGGGTACTGAAGTGCCTTTTAAAGAAACCTGTCCTATTCCGCCTAAAGGCAAAAGCGGCATATACCAGTGTGTCGGATGCGGTACAGACCTCTTCAGGTATAATACTAAGTTTGAATCGGGTACGGGTTGGCCAAGTTTCTGGGAGCCGGTTTCAGAGTTGAATATCCGTATTCAAACGGACAGGAGTTTTGGCATGCAGCGCAGCGAGGTTCTTTGCGCCCGATGTGATGCGCATTTGGGCCATGTTTTTGATGATGGCCCTGCACCAACCGGAAAACGTTATTGTATAAACACCGTAGCTCTTAAGCTTGCTCCTTTGGAAGAAATTGCCATGGAGAAGGCCACTTTTGCCGCAGGGTGTTTTTGGGGCGTAGAGGCAGCTTTCCGTGAGTTTATCGGCAAAGGAGTTATTTCTACTTGCGCTGGATACACTGGTGGTAATTTCAAGAATCCTACCTATGAAGATGTCTGTTCCGGCAAAACTGGGCATGCCGAATCAGTTGAAATTACGTATGATCCGGCGAAGATATCATATTCTCAACTGCTTGATATTTTCTGGAGCATACATGACCCTACCACACCTGATAGGCAGGGGCCTGAT
Source organism: Candidatus Omnitrophota bacterium (assembly GCA_028716965.1). GTDB lineage: Bacteria > Omnitrophota > Gorgyraeia > Gygaellales > Profunditerraquicolaceae > UBA6249. Next base: position 84,503 of record JAQUOV010000009.1, on the reverse strand, counting down.
GCAGGCTCGCAATACCGCTCAGCCATATTCTTCCATAGTCCCGAACAGGAGAAACTGGCTTTGGCATCAAAGGAAAAATTAGAGAGGTCAAAGAGATTCAAGAGTAAAATTGTCACTGAGATAGCCCGGGCAGGGGAATTCTATCCTGCTGAAGAATATCATCAGGATTATTTTAAGAAACACGGCCTGCGCCCCACTTGCCATATTCCTAATCTTTAGCTATCGTTAACGGCCGCATCTTGATAGCCTTTAATATCTTGTGCAAATCTAACAAGCCTTCAAGTTCTTGGGAATAAATTCCGGGTTATTACGTCTAATCTATGGAAAACAAATGAATGAAGATATTCTCTGCATAGAGCGGTTTCTTGCCGGTGAGGAAGAGGGGTTTGAGGCTTTGGTGAGAAAGTACCAGGATAGGGTCCTGAATATTGTTTATTCACTGATCGGAAGAGACAGGGAAAGCGAAGATATTGCGCAGGAGGTATTTTTGAAGGTTTACCATCATTTAAGCTCGTTCAGGCAGCGCAGCCAATTCTCCACCTGGCTTTATCGTATTGTGATGAATACGACTTATGATTTCCTGCGCAAAAGAAGGAATTATACCAGCGATGAAGGTGCCATTAAGAATAGCGTTGCTTTATTAGAAGGTCCCCGGGAGGCGGTGCTGACAAAAGAAAAAGCGGAGATAATCCGGAAAGCCTTAGGAAGTATTCCGCTTAAGTTCAGGGCCGCCGTGGTACTTAAGGATATTGAAGGGTTAAGCTATATTGACATATCCAAAGTCTTGCGTTGCAGTATCGGTACGGTGGAATCAAAGATTTACCGTGCGCGGCAGCTTCTTAAAACACAGCTGCTGAAGTCTGAAGGTGGAGCTATATGATAAAATGCGCGAAGGTAAAAAGATTATTGTCACGCTATCTTGATAAAGAGGCTGATAAGGCCGATACGGAGCTGGTTGAGTCACATCTGGATAATTGCCTTCTCTGCAAGCAAGAGTTATCGGCACTTTCTCAGGTCAAGGGGATTATTATAAGAAAGCAGCGGAAGTCTTTGCCGCAGGATTACCTGGTTTGCCGCTTGCGGGAAGAGATTGCCGGAGAAAAGCATACTCAAGGAAGTTTTTCCTGGCTGACCGGCATGGGTAACCTGGCACACAGGCTTATCCCTGTTCCTGTAGCTGCAATTGCGTTATCCATTGCCTTCCTGCTTATAACCTCCAACCAGCCGGTAAGCAAGTATTCGCTTGAGGAGCATTTATTAAGCGGTACGCAAACGACCACGGAAACAGCTTTAGCATTGATATTGGGGGAACAAAGTTAGAAAGGAAGGTGGATTATGAATAAGAACGCGGTGTATCTGGCAGTATTTGCGGCGTTGTGTGTTTTGGCAGGTGTATTGGTGGGGGCCGGTATAACTAAAAGGCAAAATCTGCCGTGGCATGGTCAGGGGAGGCAGAATTTCAGGGAAAGGGCTGAACGTTATATGGGTATGGGGTATGGGCAGAAAGGGTATGGAGAAAGAAAGGGAGCTTGCGGCCCGGTAGAGACCCTGGCAATTAAATTGGGCCTCAACGCAGAGCAGAAAGCAAAGGTTATACAGATCTTAGAGAAGTCGCGCCAGGAGATTACCGAGGTAGGAAAGAACCTGCGTAGCACCATTACCGAGATTAAGGAGAAAGGTGATAAGCAGATTATGAGTATCCTTAACCCTGAACAGCAGGAGAAGTTTAAAGCGTTGCTAAAGGATGCCAAGGAAGGATGCGGATTTGTGAATCCGGAGAAAAAGTGCGGGCCAATGGGCAAATACAGGCTGCAATCAGGCAAAAGATTGCATGCGAAGCGGCAGTGCCAGGGATAATAAGCATCAAGGGTAATTTTAAAAGGTAACCGTTTAAATAATTTAGGAGCTTAAAGGCTATGGATAGGTATATCCGTAGCCTTTTTTATTTACAAAATAATTTTACCTTTATTTATAAGGCATTTAGGAGTAAAATAACTTTGATGGATAAAACGCCTTCAGAAAAACTTATCTTTGATTATTCAAAGCCAAAGGCCCTTCAGCTTAAGATAAGCGGGGATTGGCAACTTTCGGCAGGGCTTCCTTTGGTAAGCGAAGTCCTTACTCAACTTGATTCCCATAAAGATATTGCAGAGCTTAGTTTTGTTGTATCCCGGGATTTTAAATGGGACAGCGCGTTTATCTCCTTCCTGTTTAAATTAAGCAGGGTTTGCAAAGAAAAGAATATCCTGCTTGACGCTCAAGGCCTGCCGGAGAAGGTAGAAAAACTGCTTCCATTAATCCCCGCGCAGTCTGAAAAGATAATATCCAGGAAGGTATCAGAGGAGCCTTTACTTGAAAGTATAGGCAGCAGGGTCATCGGGGTTAAAGATGCTGCGTTTTCCGTGTTGAATTTCCTGGGAGATATTGTACTTGCTTTTAAACGTTTTGTTTGCGGGAGAGCTTTTTTCCGGAAGGATGACTTTTTCGTTATCCTGCAAAGGTGCGGGGTGGATGCCTTAGGCCTGGTTTCGCTGATTACCGTGTTGGTGGGGATGATTCTGGCTTTTATCGGGGCGATCCAGTTAAAAATGTTCGGGGCACAGATCTATATCGCGGACATCGTAGGCATTGCCATGGTCAGGGTAATGGGGGCGGTAATGACCGGGGTTTTAATGTCCGGCCGTACCGGCGCCAGTTTTGCCGCTGAACTGGGGATCATGCAGTCTAATGAAGAGATTGACGCGTTGAAGACGCTGGGGGTTTCTCCGGCAGAGTTTCTGGTCTTGCCGCGCGTATTGGCGTTGGTAATAATGATGCCGCTTCTGACTATTTATGCGGACCTGATGGGCATAATCGGCGGCTTTGCCATAAGTATCGGTGTCCTGGGGCTTAATCCGATAGAATATTTTAACCATACTGTGACGGCGGTAAAGGTGAGCAATCTTTGGTTAGGCTTGATCCATGGTTTTGTTTTCGGAATAATTATTGCGGTTTCCGGATGCTACCGCGGGATGAGGTGCGAAAGGAGCTCCGCAGGAGTCGGAGAGGCTACTACTTCGGCAGTGGTTACGGCAATAACTTCAATAGTGATCGCTACGGCAATCATTACTTTTGTTTGCCAGATAATAGGAGTTTAATCAGTGGATGCTGTGATTGAAGTAAAAGACCTTGATTTGGCTTATGATGATTTTGTCGTAATGAATGGAATCAATTTTAGCGTAAAAAAAGGCGAGATTTTTATTGTTATGGGCGGCAGCGGATGCGGTAAAAGTACCTTGCTTAAGGCTATGATCGGCCTTAATCCGCCGCATAAAGGGAAGGTTTTATATAACGGTTTAAGTTTTTGGGATGAAGATGAGCGGTCCCGGCAGGATATTATGTGCCGTTTCGGAGTGCTTTATCAGGGGGGCGCGCTCTGGAGCTCGCTTACCTTGCGCGAGAATGTCGCGCTCCCGTTGCAATTGTATTCAAATCTATCGGCTTCACAGATACAGGATATGGCTGCGTTCAAGCTTGGGCTGGTAGGGTTGGGCGGTTACGCTGATTTTTACCCCGCGGAATTAAGCGGGGGGATGAAGAAAAGGGCAGGCCTGGCGCGGGCAATCGCTTTGGATCCGGAGTTCATTTTTTTTGACGAACCTTCGGCAGGGCTGGACCCTTTAAGCGCCAAGATGCTGGATGATTTGATCCTGGATTTGAGGGATAATTTAGGCGCGACAATTGTGGTAGTCACGCATGAACTTGCCAGTATCTTTGCCGTGGGTGATAACGCAATACTTCTTGATGCCGATACCAAGACAGTTATCGCACAGGGAGCACCCAAAGATTTGTTAGCCAATTCTAAAGACCCGCGCGTGATAAGTTTCCTGACGCGGGGAGAAAAACAAGGAGCCGGACGATGAGAAAAGCCAATAAAACACTGATCGGTGCGTTTGTGGTGGGAGCAGTTGTGTTATTGATTATAGCGGTAATAGTTTTTGGGTCCGGGATGTTCCTTAAACAATCGGATAAGTACGTTTTATTTTTTGACGGCTCGATAAAAGGCCTTTCTGAAGGGGCGCCGGTGATCTTCCGCGGAGTCAAGATCGGAAATGTCACTAAGATCGGGCTGCTCTATAATAAAGAAGTCAAGAACGTACTGATACCTGTAATTATCGATGTGGAGTTATCGCGGGTCAAGGGGATGCCCGATAAGTTCGGTTATCCCGATTACAAGCAGTTAGTGGAAGAAGGGTTACGGGCAAAACTTGAGATACAGAACTTTATTACCGGGCAGTTGATGATCGGGTTTGATTTTTATACGGATAAACCGGCCAAATCATACGATATTATTAAAGATTATCCCGAATTACCCACGCTGCCGATATCGCCGGATATTTTTGAGGCAATGAATGAGATCCCTATCAGGAAAATAGCGGATGAGCTGCAGCAGGCGGTCAGCGGTATTAACAGGCTGGTTAATTCAGAAGGGGTTATTGAGTTGGAGAAAACCCTGAGGGAGGTATCCCAGGCTGCCCGTTCAACCCGGCTGTTAATGGAGTACCTTGAGATACATCCGGAAGCATTGTTAAAAGGGAAAACAATATCCAAAGGAGAATAAAAATGAGAAGATGCATATTTTTTTATCGCGGTGTAGCCGCCTGTGGATTACTTATTTTCGTTTTAAGCGGATGTATCTCAGCCGGCAACAGCCCTAACCCGCGTTTTTACATGTTTAAGCATCTGGAAGATATACAGGCTGCGCAGAAATTCAGCATTCCTGCCGGCAAGATAACCATAATCGGCCCGGTGAGTATCCCCCAATACCAGGACCGGCCGCAGATCGTTACTCAAGATGACAAGGGGATGCTGGATATCGCACAGTTCGACCGTTGGGGTGAGCCTCTTGATGCGGGGATAGCGCGCTTGATTATTGAAGACCTTAATCTGATGCTGCCGGAAGGGACATTTGAGATGTTCCCTTGTAATTTTGCTATCCCGCTTGATTATCAGGTGATCGTCAGTATCTTGCAATTAGAAAGCAACCTGAAGAAGGACCTTTTGCTTGTGGCGCAATGGTCGATCATCGATACAGAGTCCAGGAGTATGCTTTTTACAAAAAGGTCGGACTTGATCCAGCCGGTTGAGCCGCATAATTATTCCGGTTTAGCGGATGCGTTAAGCAAAGCGGTTGCTTCCTTGAGCAGCCAGATAGCCGAAAACCTATCGCTGTTAGCAAATCAGCCCAAGAAGGAGACCGATCAGCCGTAAAATAATCCGGCTTTATCATAATTTTCAAATGGGTTTACAGATACAGGGGAAGTACCTATGAAAGGAGAGGCAATGAGAAGGTCAGGGTTTTTGCTGCTTATGGTAGCATTGTTGAGCGGGTGCGCGACGATGACGGCTTCCAGGTTTACTGCCAATAACAGGATGAGCCTGGCGCATCTTTCAAGAGGGATGAGCAAAGCGAAGGCATTGGCCCTTATGCGTTCGGGGGTCAGTGTTTATACTTGCGACCAGGTATCTTCAAGGAAGCCTGTGCGGGTTACGATAAATAACCCCTATAGCACGGAGATAATTGAGCCTTATGGAAGGGTGCTGGAAGTAATCTATTACGCTACCGGCTTAAACAATAATTGTTTAATCACGGATGACGAATTGACCCCGCTTGTTTTTGAAGATAACAAGCTGATCGGCTGGGGCAAGAATTTCCTTTCAGGCCTTCTTTCCGCTGACAAGGTGCCGATACAGGCGCAGGTAGAGCAGAAACCACAGGCCCAGCAAAAGGAATTAACGCCGGATAGCGGACAGCCGGAGCAAGGCAAGCCTGAGCCAAAGCAGTCTGATCAAACAGCCCGGGAACAGGCGCAAAAAGAGGCGGTAGAGAATACTGCGCCCCTGCCTGCCGCAGAAAAATAAGGCCATTTTTTCTATATCCATAGCCCATCTTTCTTTTCAGCAGTTGAAGCGCCTGGTTCCAGCTGCATTTTGGCAAAAGGTATCTTGGTTTTTACCGGATCAAAAAAGACAATCAAAATATATGGACTATTAAGGGGCAGCGCTTTAAAAGATTTGCAATTAAAAGAATATGTGTTAGAATAAAAACAAGTTTAGTTTTAAGTTAGCCAGCTTTATTCTGCACTTAGCTTTTTCCTCTTGTTTCCCAAAGAAAAGCACTCAAATTTGCAGCAAGCAGGTTCTTAATTCTTAAAGGATATATTTCTTATGAAGAAAATATTGCTTATTTCATTTGAATACCCAATCGGAAAGGCGTATTGCGGCGGCGTGGGGCAGATCGTCGAGCGCAGCCGGAAGTCCTTGCTTGGTTTAGGGTATGAAGTGTACGTCTTAATCAGCCCGGAGTTCAGCAGGAAACACCCTGTCGAGCTGTTTTTACCGGATGATTCGTTGAAGGTTTACCGGAGCCTGGGGGCATTCTTAAACGAACACGATTGGAGTAAATTTGAGTTTATAATCCACCATTTTGTAAACTGGACCTGCGAGCTGAAAAAGATCAAATCCCGCAAAGGCCGTCGGCCAAAGATAATATATCACTTCCACAGCATATTGAGGAGGGAAAAGGATTCAGGATTCCGTACCCTGAACCACTTTTTATTAAGGCAGGAAAAAATGATCGGTTTAGCCGATAAGATAGTCTGCCCTTCTCTATACGAATATGACAATTTCAGCAGGTATTTCCCTTTGTTTATCGATAAAGTATCGGTAATCGAGAATACGATTGAAAGTTACCCTGCGGATAAGCGCAGGATCGGCGAGATAAAGAAAAGGCTTGGGATCATCCGGGGCGACGTGGTGTCCCTTTATGTCGGCCGCCTGGAAAGGATAAAAGGCGCGCATATCCTGCTCAAGGAGGTGCCGCGGATCCTTGCAAAATACCGGCATCTAAAGGTTGTATTTATAGGTAAGTCTCTGGAAAAAGACCTTTACCTGAAGTTATTGCGTATATGCAGGAAATTTCCCCGGCAGTTTTTCTATATGAAATATGTGGATAAAAATGAGTTGTTCCAGTATTATTATTTAAGCAATATTTATATCAACAGCTCGTTAAGCGAATCCTTCTCTTTGAGCACCCATGAGAGCGCGCTCTGCAATAACGCTCTCCTGCTTAACTTCCTGCCCGTATTTGAAAAATTTAAGAATTCCGCGATGTTCTTTAACGCCAAAGAAGGGGATTTTCCCGCCAAGTATGAAAGGTTGATTAAATGCCCTTCGTTGAGGGCGGAGTTGAGCAGGAAGGCAAAGGCAGTCGCCAATAAATTCCTCAGCCGCAATATGCTTAAGAAAGACCTGCGCAGGCTCCTCTGCGATTAGAAGCGGCTTAACCGGCGGCGGAATAAATTCTCGATTATCCTTGACAATAATATAAAATTTATTACTATAAGCTTAAGAGGAGATGAAAATAAAATATTTTGGGTTCAGAGATAATTTGTATTTCTGAAGGCAATCTGATGGTCGGGCCGCCATCTACGAAGGTAGAAGGCGGTTTTTTATTAGTTTCTTAAGAGGAAAGGAGCCCTTATGGAATGGCAAAATGTCCCAAGCCCCGAAGATATAATTGATGTGGGCAGGAAGAAATTTGCGGGTTACTCTAAGTGGATCCCCGTTGCGGTGATTGTTTTGTTTATCCTGTTCGGTTTGCGGGATTTAATCTATTCCATCGGCCCGGATGAGGTGGGCGTGATCCAGAGGTTCGGAAAGTTCATCGGTTTAAGCTCTCCCGGCCTGCATGCAAAAATACCATTTGGAATAGACAAAGTGACGCCGATTAAGGTGGAAAAGGTTTTTAAGGAGGAATACGGGTTTAAAACCATAGAGCCGGGGGTAAGGACAAAATACTCTTCGGTTAATTATCAGGATGAATCCCTGATGCTTACCGGAGACCTGAATATCCTTGACGTGCGCTGGATAGTGCAGTTTAAGATAAAAGACCCGGTAAAATTGCTTTTTGCTACGCGCCGGCCGGAAGACAATATCCACGATATCTCCGAAGTAGTTATGCGGCGTTTTGTCGGGGATTATTCCGTAGATGAGGTCCTTACTACCAAAAGAGAAGAGATAGATGACCTGGCGCAGCAGGAGATACAGCGCATACTTGATATGTATGAAGTGGGGGTACAGATAGTTACGGTCAAGCTTTTAGATGTCAACCCTCCCGAAAAAGTAAAACCGGCGTTTAATGAGGTAAATGAGGCCAAGCAGGAAAAAGAAAAGATGATCAACCAGGCCTGGGAGGCTTACAATAAGGTTGTGCCCAGGGCCAGGGGAGAGGCGGAAAAGACTATCCGCGAGGCGGAGGGGTATGCTACGGATAAAATAAACCGCGCAAAAGGAGAATCCGAAAGGTTCCTTGCCACGTTAAAAGAATATAGTAAGGCGCCGGATATAACCAAGAAGAGGCTTTACCTGGAGACCCTCATGCAGGTGCTCCCCAATGCAAAAGAGAAATACATAATCGATCCGCAGCAGAAATCGATTTTACCTCTTTTGGATATTGGCAGAAAAGGAGGGCAGTAATAATGAAAGCGTTACGTTTGACGATCACTATTTTTGCCGTACTATTCATTGTTGTAGGCGCTTCTTTTGCCTTCGGCGCTGTATATATAATCAGTGAAGGGCAGCAGGCGGTGATTACGCAATTCGGAAGGCCGGTGGGCGATCCGATTACCTCGGCGGGCCTGCATTTCAAACAGCCGTTAATTCAACAGGCGCATTATTTTGACAAAAGGCTCCTGGATTGGGACGGCGACCCCAACCAGATACCTACTAAAGACAAAAAATATATCTGGGTGGATGCTACCGCCCGCTGGAAGATCGTTGACGCCTTGAAATTCCTGCAGTCGGTAGGCAACGAAATGAGCGCCCAGGGCAGGCTCGATGATATCATCAATTCCGCCACCCGTGACGTTATCACCAGTCATCTCCTGGTAGAAGCGGTGAGGGATTCTAACCGTATCCTGGAGTCCAGGGTAGATGGCGAGGATATGATCGTTACGGATGAGGCGCTGGAACACATTGAAGTAGGCAGGAAAATGCTGGAGGGGGTCATTTTAGAGAAGGCAAAGGTGCTTGCCCCCCAATACGGCATTGAGATCATTGATGTGCGCATCAAACGCATAAATTACGTGGAGGACGTGCGTAATAAAGTCTATGACCGTATGATCGCCGAAAGAAAGCGCGCCGCGGAGAAATACCGTTCCGAGGGGCAGGGCAAATCTGCCGAAATAGAAGGGCAGGTAGCCAAAGAATTAAAGGCGATTACTTCGGAGGCTTACCGGCAGGCGCAGATTATTACCGGTAAGGCGGATGCCGAGGCGATCAACATATACGCTGCCGCATACAGCCAGAACCCCGATTTTTATTCCTTTATGAAGACCCTTGAGACTTATAAGCATACCATTGACGCCAAATCCACGGTGATCCTGACAACGGACAGCGATTATTACAAATATATTAAATCACTGGATGCTGTGAAATAAATCTTGCCTAATTACCCCGTGGCTTACGGGGTTAACCTAACGGCTATGACCTAAACAGCGGTCATAGCCGTTTTATCTGCCTGGAAAGATCGTTCTTCTGTTGACTCATAAAATAAATACGCAATAATCTATTGACAAATAGATCTCTCTGTTATATTATTAGCATATGCTAAAAAATATGAAAAGGGATCGCGGCCGGCCGAGAAAATGCCGTTGTGTCAGGGGGGAACCTAAGGTAAGATATTTTAAGCCTAAGGGGATACCTCTGGCTTTGCTGGAAGAGCTGGTTTTGACTATTGATGAGTGCGAGGCAATGTGTTTTGCCGACCGCCAGGGGATGTACCAGGCGGATGCGGCAAAGAAGATGGGTATTTCCCGCCAGACCTTCGGCAATATCATTGAATCCGCCCGCAAAAAAGTAGCCGAGGCGCTTTTTTGCGGCAAGGCCATCCGGATAGGCGGCGGGACATATACGGTTGCAAAAATAAAACATAAAAAATAACGAATGATTTATAAAAAAGCAGATTTTTTTGAAGGAGACAAAGAATGATCGATAAACTTGTGGCATTTGCCCTAAAGAGACCAAAGCTTATATTTTCTATTATTCTGCTATTAGTATTGGCATCGCTGGCGGCATTTACCCGGGTAAAAGTGGATACTGATCCCGAAAATATGCTCCCTGAAAAAGAGTTTGTCCGTGTCTTCAATCATGAGGTCAAGAAAGAGTTTACTATTTATGATTATGTTGTATTAGGGGTGGTTAATGAAAAAGACCCTAACGGCGTATTTAACCCGGAGACCCTGGAGAAGATATATAAGATTGCCGGCCAGGTAAAGAAAATAGACGGTGTTATTGGGTATGAATTGATGAGCCTGGCAAATAAAGATGATATAGAACAGGCTGGGCCGGGGGCAATTAGTTTCCGTTGGTTGATGGGGGAGCCCCCGTATACTTCAGCTGATGCTTTACGCATTAAAACACGCGCTTTAGAAAACCCGTTGTTTTACGACACGCTTATCTCTGGCGACGGCAAGGCACTGTGTATTTATGTCCCGATTAAAGCGAAAAAACTTAGTTACCGTGTGGCAAGATCAATCCAGAAAGTTCTCAAAGAGTATTCCGGAGACGAGCAGTATTATCTTACCGGCCTGCCTTTAGCCGAGGATGCCTTTGGGGTTGAGATGTTCTGGCAAATGGGTATTTCGGCTCCTTTGGCAGTTTTGGTAATATTTCTGCTCATGTGGTGGTTCTTCAAGCACGTGGCGCTGGTAATCATGCCGTTGGTCATGGCAATAATTGTGGTTATTATCACCATGGGCCTTTTGGTGTGGTTGGGTTTTCCCATACATATTATGAGCTCCATGATACCTATATTCCTCCTGCCCATATCCGTGCTTGATTCCATCCATATTTTGAATGAATTCTTTGAGAAATACCGCACATTCAAGGACAAGAATAAAACCATCTCTTATGTACTTAATGAGCTCTACCGTCCGAACCTATTTACCTCTTTGACCACGGTTGCCGGTTTTTTCTCGCTTTCTTTTGCGCCGATACCTCCTGTGCAGGTATTCGGCATCGCAGTGGCATTCGGCGTTGCCCTGGCCTGGGTGCTTACAGTATTGATGATACCTGCTTATATCGCGCTTCTTGATGAGAAGAAGATGGGTAGTTTCGGGGTGCATGAAGATGATATAGGTAAGGGGCGTCTAAGCCGCTCGCTGGCTGCCTGGGGAAGATTTACGGTTTTACGCTGGAAACAGGTCTTATTCGCTTCTGTTGCGCTGATCGCCCTTTCTATTTACGGCATTACCCGCATACATATCAATGATAACCCTACCAGGTGGTTTAACCGGAAACATCCGATCAGGGTTGCCGATAAAGTGCTCAATAAACATTTCGGCGGCACCTATAGCGTTTATCTGGTGCTTGAGGCCAAAGATAAAGACGCGCAGGTCTTCCTGGAGCCGCAGATGCTGCGCTACATCCAGGGCCTGCAGGGGTATTTGTTTGAAAAGGGCAGCGTGGGCAAGTCCACTTCTTTAGCGGATGTCACCAGAAAGGTTTATTATGAGCTTCTGGGGGGAACTAAAAAGAATAAGGTAATACCTCCTACGCCTCAGGCAGTGGCGCAGACGCTGATATCCTTTGAGAACTCGCATAAACCCGATGACCTATGGCATTTCGTTAATCCGGATTATTCCAGGGCAAATATCTGGCTGCAGCTGCCTTCGGGAGATAATCAGCAGATGTCGGAGGTAGTAAGGCAGGTTGATAAGTTTTTCAAGATGAACCCCGCGCCGTTTGCCTTATCGTATAACTGGGCCGGCTTGACGTATATCAATATGGTATGGCAGAATAAGATGGTAGGCGGCATGTTGATAAATTTTCTCGGCAGTTTCATCATCGTCCTATTCATGATGACCGTACTTTTTAAGTCCCCGGTTACCGGGCTTCTGTCTATGCTGCCGCTTACGGTTACAATTTTGTTTATTTACAGCCTGCTTGGTTTTACGGGCAAGGAATATGATATGCCGGTTGCAGTATTATCAGCCTTGACATTGGGCCTTGCGGTTGATTTTGCCGTCCATTTTATCGAGCGCTCGCGCATGTTCTATGCGGAAAATAAAAGCTGGCCTAAAACTGCCCAGGAGATGTTTGGTTCGCCGGCAAGGGCGCTGATTAAAAACGCGCTGGTGATCTCTATTGGCTTCCTGCCGCTTTTTGCCTCGCCGCTTGTTCCGTATAATACGGTGGGTTTCTTTATGTTTGCGATTATGCTGGTGGCCAGCATCGCTACCCTTATGATACTGCCTGCCCTTATTACGGGTTTCCCCTGGCTGGTATTTGAAGAAACAAAGGTCAAAGCTGTTTGTTCATGCGGGAAATGTATATTGATGTCAATTATTATTGCTTCTACGGTGGCATATATACTTTTAGGATATAAATTGGCCCGCCTTAATCTAACGACGATAATCTGCGTGGCAGTTATAGCGGTTTTGTCCGGGACCTGCTGGCTTGTTTCGCGGCAGAAAACATGTAAAGATGGTACCTGAAATTAAAGGAGGGAAGATGAGAAAATTATTAGTTTTTTTAGCAGTGCTATTTTTTGCCGCTTACTCCTGGGCCCAGGAGCTAAGCGTTGATGAGATCGTCAGCAAGGCAAACAATGCTTCTTATTACCAGGGTAAGGAGGGAAGGGCCAAGGCAAAGATGGTAGTAACTGACGCGCAGGGCCGCAAGCGAGAGCGCCAGTTGACGATCTTAAAACTTAACCTTAAAGCAGGGGGAGACCAGAAATATTACGTGTATTTCCATAAGCCAAATGACGTTAAAGGAATGAGTTATATAGTCTGGAAGCATGTGGGTAAGGATGATGACCGTTGGCTATATCTACCGGCTATGGACCTGGTGCGCCGTATCGCCGCTTCTGATAAACGCTCAAGTTTTGTCGGCACTACATTTTTGTACGAGGATATATCCGGCAGGTCCATAGACCTGGATGAGCATGAGTTGATTGCCAGCGACCCAGCTTACTACACCGTAAAGAATACGCCTAAGGACGCGGCATTAGTTGAGTTTTCGTATTATACGGTCAAGATTGACAGGAATAACTTTGTCCCGATGAGGGCAGAGTATTTTGATAAAACAGGCAAGCCTTACCGTACTATTGAAGCCCTTGAAGTAAAGGATATCCAGAATTATCCTACTGTTACCAGGATGAAGGCCATGGATTTAAACTCAAACTCCGATACCGTTACGGAGTTTAGCGATATATCTTACAATATAGGCTTAAATGATAGTATATTCACCGAACGTTTCCTGCGTAACCCGCCGCAGCAATGGCTGAAAGAGTAAAGATTTGAAACGTATATTTTTTATAGGTTTATCGATACTATTTATCTTCGTTTCTTCTGCGCAGGCTATAGAGCTGCCTGAATGGCACGGTTTCGCTGAGCAGGCATACGGATACAGGATCAGCCATGATACGCTGACCAAGCACAGGGATTATAATATGCTTGAGCAGCGCCTGCAGCTTAAGACCCGCTACCCCATCCCCGGCGCAAACATTATATCCCAATGGAACGGGGTGCTTACCTATAAAGGGGATTTTCTCCTGGATGAGTATTTTGATACCACCGGCTCTTTTGATCTGCGCGAGCTTAACCTTGCTTTTAGCCCAACCAATATCATGGATATTAAGGCCGGCCGGCAGATTTTGACCTGGGGTACGGGCGATTATATTTTTATCAATGATTTTTTCCCTAAGGATTACGTCTCTTTCTATATCGGCAGGGATGATGAGTATTTGAAAGAGCCTTCCGATGCCTTGCGTGTATCGCTTTATCCTAAAATGGTGAATATTGATTTCGTGCTTATCCCCGATTTTACCCCGAATACCATGCCGGACGGAGACCGGCTTTCTTTCTTTGACAGTTTTCAGGGCGGTATTGTGGGCAGAGATAGCCGGCGTAACGCGGTCAAGCCGGCATTTAAGGCAAAAAACATGCAGTACGCATTACGGCTATACCGGAATTTTGACAGCACGGAAGGCGCCTTATATTATTACCGCGGGTTTGACCCGTCGCCGCGCAGCTATTTGGACGAAGCCAACTTACAGCTTTTTTACGAGCGCTTGGACGCTTACGGTGCCAGTCTGCGCGGGCCATTTGCTTCAGGTATAGGCAATGTAGAGATGGGGTATTACCGTTCGCGCCAGGACCCCAACGGAGATAACCGGCTTATTGAAAACTCCCTGTTAAAGTTGCTGGTTGGCTATGAAAAGGATATGGGTAATGATCTGAAGATCGGCTTGCAGTATCTTTATGAGCAGAAGCTTAATTATTCAGATTATCGGTCAGCATTGGTTACCGGGGATTATTGCTGGGATGAATATCGCCACCTTTTGACTCAACGGGTCACAAAACTGTTTAAGAACCAGACTGTGATGCTGGGGCTGTTTAATTTCTGGTCGCCTTCCGATAAGGATGGTTATCTGCGCGCTTCATGCGCATATGATATTACCGACCAGTGGAAACTGACCTTTGGAGTCAATATCCCATGGGGTGAAGATATGATTACCGATTTCGGGATGATGAAAAAAAATAAGAATGCGTTTGTGCGGCTTAGGTACAGTTTTTAGGAGGAGATTGATATGGAAAGAATATTACGGGGTATATCGGGGTTCTTTATTATTGTTAGCCTGCTGCTTGCGCATTATGTTGACCTGCGCTGGTTGTTTTTTACGGCATTCGTGGGGATCAATCTTTTCCAGTCGGCGTTTACGAACTGGTGCCCGATGATGTCGATTTTGAGGAGATGGAAGATCAAATGAACAGCCTTTTAAGGCAGGATCAGGAGAAAATAAAGCTTTTTAAGCAATACGGCTATGATGTCCCTAAAGCCAGGGATTTTATTCTTGCTAAAGCCGGGCTTGGCAAGGCGAGGACGCTTGAGATCGGCACCGGCAGGGGGCATATGGCATTAGCTTTGGCAAAGAGGGGATTCAGGTTTGTTTCGATTGACCTGGACAAGCAGGCTCAAAATACCGCCAGAGCCAACCTCAAGGCAGTGAAGCTGGATAAATTCGCCTCATTTAAGATAATGGACGCCGAAAAATTAGGCTATGCTGACCGGTATTTTAATAACGTGATTTCGGTAAATTTTATCCATCATGCCAAGAATCCGGTTAAATGCATCAAGGAGATGGCCAGGGTAACTAAGGAAAAACTGGTAATTGCAGATTTGAACAGAAAAGGCCAGCGTGTAATGCAGAGAGTGCATGGTTTAGAGGGGCATAAACATCATGCTTCTAAAATGCCGTTAAGCTCGGCAGGAAGGTTGCTTAAGAAACTCGGCTTCAGCGTAAAGAGTTATTATGGCAGCTGCCAAACTGTCCTCGTGGCAAAAAAAGAGAAGTAAGCCCTGTTGCCGTAGAGTTGCAGGTTTTAGGTAAGAAGATAGGCGTCTCCCATGTGACGGTAGCCAGGCTTATGAGGAGGATACGGTAGAAACGCCGCAACTTTATTGATTTTTAGGTTACCAAAAAGGCAAGAACTTTACTTGTATATATGTAACAACGCATAGAAGCGTAAAAGACACAGGCGTTCCTTAAAGGAGCGCCATTTTTTTGATCAATTATAATAGTAATTAGACACGGACGTCTCTTGAACCGATGGCGGTTTGATTGACGTTTTTTTTATTGGCAGATAAATGCAGGCGATAAGCCGCGATGGCTTTATAAGAAAGGAGTCAAGGATGGCAAAGAGAATGTTTTCTGGGTTTTTGATGTTATGCATGATGTTTTCGGTAATCTTTTGTCAGGCTGCCTATTCTGAGGATGAGGGGATCTTGTCAAAGCTTAATTTTGAGGTTTCCGGAGATTTGAATTTCAGCTCAATTTACATGTGGCGCGGGATCATGCTTGACGGCGATCCGGTTATCCAGCCGGGGTTTTATGTGAGCACCCCCGAATCAAAATTCGGCAGGATCAAGGCCGGCATATGGGTCAGCCACGATTTAGAGAATAAGGACGCGTTAAGATCAAGTGAAACAGATTATATTATTGATTATACTTATAGCTTCCCATCGGTTGATCTTTCATTGGGGCATACCTATTATGAATTCCCCGATGCAGTTCCTTCGGATGGGGCACCTAAAGGTTTTAGCCGCGAGTTTTACGCCGGATTTACTTTATCTAAAGTCTTCCTTTGCCCTTCGGTATACTATTATTACGATTATGGCAAAAAAGATGACGGCGGAGGAGAGGGTAGCTATACTGTTCTGAACCTTTCATACAGCAAACCGTTTACGGTCAAGGATATTTCAATGAGCCTGGATTTATCCGGGCACGCCGGTTACAATAACAAGCTTTACTATAGAGGCAAAGGCGGGGATGCGGGGATTACTGCAGGGGTTACTATCCCTTTGCTCAAGGGGCTTTCCTGTAAACCTAACATAAGTTATTCCGTGCCCTGGGGTAATTTAAGCGATAAGAATAATGGTAATCAGAAGAACAGGTTCTATAGCGGCATGTACTTAAGCTACGCATTCTAATGAAAGGGGGTTATTCCTATGTTTAGAGTTATCGGTTTATTCGTTGCGGCATTACTGGGGCTGGCTTCCGTTTGTTTTGCTCAGGACCCCGGCGGAGCCGCCACGCTTGCAGAAAACCTGCAAGCCCCGGTTGATTATGTATGGGTCCTGGTATGCGGGTTCTTAGTGTTTTTCATGCAGGCAGGTTTTGCTATGGTGGAGGCGGGTTTTTGCAGGGCCAAGAATGCCACTAACCTTATGGCAAAGAATACTATTGATTTTACGGTTGCTTCTTTGATCTTTATGGCTTTTGGTTTTGCTTTCATGATGGGGGACGATTACCATGGGCTTATCGGGACTACGGGATGGTTTTTGCACGGTTCAAATTATGATGTAGGCAGGTACCTGGTTTTCTTCTGGCAGCTGGTATTTGCCGGCACAGCCGCTACCATTGTTTCCGGAGCCATTGCTGAACGCCTTAAATTTAAAGCTTATTTTCTCTACAGCCTGGCTGTCACTGCTATAATCTACCCTATATACGGGCATTGGGTATGGGGTGGAGGCTGGTTATCAAAGATACCTTTCGGATTAGGGCATATTGATTTTGCAGGCTCGGGAGTAGTGCATACTATCGGCGGTTTTGTAGGTTTGGCCGGCGCTATTGTGTTAGGGCCAAGGTTCGGCAAGTTCGGTAAAGACGGTAAGCCAAAAGCCATACCCGGACACAGCATTACTTTAGCCGCGTTAGGTACATTCATCTTGTGGTTTGGCTGGTTTGGTTTTAATCCGGGTTCTACTTTTTCGGCGCACCAGTTAAGGATCGCCGTTATCGCCGTAAATACCAATCTGGCTGCTGCTGCCGGCGCTGCGGTAGCGATCCTTTTGGTATTCAAGAAGACCAAGAAATGGGATGTAGGCATGATGTTAAACGGCTGCCTTGCAGGCCTTGTTGCCGTTACTGCTCCTTGTGCCTGGATTGAAGCATGGGCAGCGGTTGTAATCGGCGCGGTTGCAGGAGCCCTGGTTGTGTTGAGTGTTTATTTCTGGGAAGCAAGAGGAGTAGATGATCCGGTCGGGGCGGTGAGCGTCCACGGGATAAACGGTGTCTGGGGGTTAATCAGCGTAGGGCTCTTTGCAGATGGCACATATGGCCTGGGCACTACCGAAGGACCGTTGGTCAGAGGTTTATTATATGGCGGCGGAGCCGGGCAGTTGATCGCGCAGGTTATCGGCGCCGTAGTCTGCGTCAGTTGGGCCTTACTGCTGGGGTTAGTGGTGTTTAAGGCCATGGATAAATATTTCGGTATACGGGTTACTCCGGAAGAGGAGTTGAAAGGATTGGATATCCCGGAGCATGGTACACCGGCGTATCCGAATTTCTATTCACACAGCAATTAACAATATTTTCTTTTAACTCTCCCGGGTGCCTTTATAAGGGTGCCGGGGGAGAGTTAAAAAGAAGGAGGCATAATGAAAAAAATAGAGGCGGTTTTCAGGGTAGAGAAGCTGGAAGATGTTACCGATGCTTTGGAGAAAATCGGCTGCCCCGGGATAATGATCACCAATATTGAAGGACATGGCAGGCAAAAGGGGTTGACTGAGCAATTCAGGGGCAGGGAATATAAGGTAAGTTTCTTACCGAAAATAAAGATTGAAATCGTGTTAAAGGATGGAGATGTTGAAAAGGTGGTAAATACTATCGCCAGGATTGCCCAGACAGGTGAGATCGGAGACGGTAAGATATTTATTTATCCTGTTGAAAACGCGGTGAGGATCCGCACGGGAGAAAAAGGCGAAGGGGCTATCTGAAAAATTCTTACCGTCCAATCTTAGGGCAGGCTATTTGTTTAAAGTAGCCTGCCCTATTATTTAGATTAATGATATTTTTCAGGCTGATATGCGCTACGTTCTGATTATCAGCCTAGTTTTATATTACTTGAGATTATTACGGGAGGTGCTAAAATGAGAACATAAAGAGGTGCTGTTTATGCAAAGGGAGCATATACTTATAATTGAAGATGACAAGCACATATCCAAGCTTGTAAAATACAACGTAGAGAAAGCCGGTTATGATTGTACGGTTGCGGATGACGGCGAAGAGGCGTTGAATGTTTTAGGCAAGCAGGGCGTAGACTTAATCATCCTGGATATTATGCTTCCAAAGATGGATGGCTTTGAAGTATGCCGCCTGATCAAGCAAAATCCAAAACTAAATAGCATTCCCGTTATAATGCTTACTGCCAAGGGCGAAGAGGTGGACAGGATCGTAGGCCTGGAGATCGGCGCAGATGACTATGTGGTAAAACCTTTCAGCCCCAGGGAATTGATCCTGCGTATAAAAGCGGTCTTAAAAAGAGGCAAGGCCCAGGAGGATCCGAAAGAGACTATCGCAAGAGGCAGCCTAGTTATCAATATTCCCCGGCACCGGGTTACGGTGAACAACAAAGAGGTTTACCTTACCCCCATAGAATTCAAACTGTTGGTAACTCTTATTGAAAGAAAAAGCCGCATCCAGTCGCGGGACCAGCTGCTTTCCGATGTCTGGGACAGGCATGCCGATGTATTTACGCGTACCGTTGATACCCATATAAAACGTCTCAGAGAGAAGCTCGGCAAGGCAGGGAGCCAAATAGAGACGGTCAGGGGTTTAGGCTATAGATTTAAAGAAGATGATGAAGATTAAACTCCATTGGAAGCTTACCTTTGTTTTTTGTCTTGTTGTTATACTTGCTGTCTCAACCGGATATTTTTATCTGGATTCCCACCTTAAATCCTATATTGAAAATAACCTGGAAAACAATATTAAGCACCAGCTTGCGCTCGGTAAAGACCTTCTAGAGACAAATCTGAAAGATAAAGTAACCCCTGCTGATTTTCAGGAGTTGGCTCTAAGTATGGATAAGGCTCTTGGCCTGCGCGTAACGATTATTGCTTCCGACGGAAAGGTACTGGGTGACGGTGAATTAACAAAAGAGCATCTGTTTAAGGTTGAAAATCACGCAGGCCGCCCGGAGGTCAAAGATGCTTTTGCGGCAGGTTTAGGATTGAGCAAGCGTTATAGCTATACGATTAAAAAATACATGCTTTATATGGCTATTCCGTTTGCCTACGGCCAGGGATCAGGAGTTTTAAGGTTTTCCGTGCCGCTGCACGACATTGAGCTGCTTGAAGCGAAAATGCGCAATGTTGTGGCGATAAGCATTATCTGTATCCTTTTATTGAGCCTGGGCTTGACTTTCCTGGCATCGGTCTTTATATCCCAGCCTCTTACCGAGATGTCGGCTGTTGCCGAAGCAATGGCAAAAGGAGATTTTTCAAAGAGGGCGCGTATGCGCTCAAGAGATGAAATCGGCCAGCTTGCGCAGTCTTTAAATTCAATGTCAGAACAGATAAAGGACAAGATAGACAGGATAGATGCCGAGCGCGCCAAACTTGACCTCGTCCTCTCAAGCATGTTTGAAGGGGTGATTGTTACCGACGATAAGGAGAGGATTACCCTGATGAACCCGTCTTTGCGCAAGATATTTCTTTTGGACTCAAACCCGGAAGGTAAAAAACCGCTTGAAATCATCAGGAATGCCGCCGTAGCGGAGATGGTTGATAAGATCCTTAAAGGTAAACAGCATCTTGCCACCGAAGAGATATCCGTCAATATCCCCGAAGAGAGGATTTTAAGGGTAAACGGCGTGCCGATTATGCGCAATAACAGGCTTGAAGGGGCAATATTAGTCTTTCATGATATTACCGAATTAAGGCGCCTTGAGCAGATAAGGCAGGATTTCGTAGCAAATGTCTCTCATGAACTGCGTACGCCGATATCAAGCATAAAGGGTTACGCGGAGACAATTCTCGAGGGCGCGCTTGAAGACAAGGAAAATTTAAAAGAATTCATAAGCATTATTTATCAGGATTCCGATCGCCTGGCCAGTTTAATCAATGACCTTCTGGACCTGTCAAGGATAGAATCCGGGAAAATGAAGATGTTGTTTATGCCGCTTGATACTGTTTCGGTAATAAAACGGGCAGTAACCGTTCTAGAGAATCAGGCTAAAGCAAAGTCAATTACGTTTAGGCTTGATATCCCATCAAATATCCCCAGAATAAGGGCTGATGAAGCACGTTTTTCCCAGGTAATGATAAATCTTTTGGACAATGCCATAAAATATACACCTGAAAATGGCTCGGTTTCCATTATTGCCAGCCTAGTTGATAATTATGTGCAGGTTGATGTCGTCGATACCGGCATAGGTATTTCCGAAAAAGACCTTCCGAGGATATTTGAACGCTTCTACCGCGTAGACAAGGCCCGCTCCCGCGAACTCGGCGGAACAGGCCTTGGTTTATCCATCGTCAAGCATATCGTCTCCGCCCACGGAGGCAGGCTCTGGGTAAAATCAGAACCGGGGCTTGGCTCTACTTTCAGCTTTACCATCCCGCTGGTATAACCTTACATGCAGCGCCACCCGTTTCCTTAAAATCTATCTAAATAATTCACAGAAAGTTCACATTATCTTAATGATATTGTAACCTCAGGTTTATATACTTTCCTTGATAATTAAAGGAGAGTATATGGTTACAAAAAGAAAGATTTTAGTTGTAGATGATGAAAAAGAACTTGTAAAGTTGCTTATCTTTAATCTCTCAATATCCGGATACGATGTGCTTTCCGCAAACAGCGGTATCGAAGCTCTGGAAGCCTGTGAACTGCAAAACCCCGATTTAATTATCCTTGATATCATGCTTCCCAGGATTGACGGCTGGGGAGTATGCAGGCGCTTAAAGCAAAATCCTCACACAAGCAATATACCGATTATTATGCTCAGCGCCCTTTCCGGGCTTGATGAAAAGCTCAAGGGTTTTGACCTTGGGGCCGATGACTACATTACCAAGCCGTTTAGTCCAAGAGAGTTGATAGTAAGGGTAAAAAGGGTCTTATCCAGGTCCGAGAATAGGAACCTTAGTACGAAGAATATTAAGATCGGCTCTTTAGAGATAGATGGGGAGAGCATGGCGGCAAAGCGCAATAACCAGGAGGTATTCTTTACGGAAAAGGAAAAGGGAATACTTAAATTATTCATTAATAACCCAGGGAGGGTCTTAAACCACAGCAAGATCCTGGATATGGTTTGGGGAGAGGATAATATCGTTGAATACGGGAACATTGATGTTCATATAAGGCATCTCAGGGAAAAGATAGAGAGAGACCCCGAAAACCCAAGGTTGATCAAGACGGTCAAAGGGGAGGGGTATAAATTCGATGCGTAATCGCAAGGTTAAATTAAGTTCACAAGAAATTCACAATCTTTTAAGGATTTTGTTACACGATTTTTGTAAACTTAATGCAAATATGAGAGAAGCCATAAAAAACATACTAAAAAAAATTGCCGCCTGCTTGAAAAGGATTATCGCCGAAGAACGAGAGGCGATGGATGCTTTCTACCGGCAATTTGCTTGAGGTTTATCCTATGATGGAAGCGCAGGCAGTAAAAAAAGAGAAAAGAATAATGGTTGTTGAAGACGACATAAACATCAACAGGCTCGTTTCCTATAATCTTTCCAAGAACGGCTTTATAACTGAATCTGTCTATGATGGTTTTGAAGCGCAGGAAAGGCTTTCCAGGGAGGTCTTTGATGTGGTGGTCCTGGATATTATGCTGCCAAGTATCGACGGTTTCCGTATCTGCAAAACGGTCAAGGAAAACCCGGCAGCTTTTAATACATTCGTAGTTATCTTAACCGCCAGGGCAGAGTCTCAAGATATGGTCTATGGGAATATGGTAGGGGCAGATTATTACATTACCAAGCCTTTTTCCGTGAATAAGCTGATAAATATCATTAAAGAGCTGACAGTTATGCGGGATAAGAAATACTCTGTTTTGCTGCATAGCTCAATAGGCAGATCTTGGTCGGAAGGGGGGAATTAAAAGGTGTGTCCCTGCTTAAGCTCAAAGAGTAAATACGCTACATGCCGCCGTTACGAAGACGGTTTAATGGTGCCGTCGGTTTTTGAAAGAGAAAACTACTGCCTGGCTCTTTATGAACTTTGCCCGCTGTTTAGTCCTTATATTAATTTTACATACGGATATAGCTATAGCGGAGAAAAGGACTGCGGGCTTGTGGGGGTAGAGAGATGAAAGCGTTTTTTAACAAGATAATTTACACGGTAAGAAATTTTTTAGACAGGATGGCCTCGCAGGAGGCTGAAAGGATAATAAAATACTACAGTCAGATATTTGGAACCAAGCCAGGCGAAGGAGGTGGAAGTGAGAGAATAAGAGCAAACGCACGTAAGGCAGATAGGTTATATCGTAACAATTAGAACAGGAGGAAAAGAAGATGAGGAGATTTTTGTCGTTGTTTGTATTAACGGGCTTTTTTATGATGTGCCTGGGGGTTTGGCCGTCACACGCCGGAGAAGTGGATATTTTACTTCAAAAATTAGTAGAGAAGGGAGTCTTGACCGGCGCTGAAGCGCAGCAGGTGAAGATTGAAACGCAGGAACAGGTGAAGAAAGAGATCGCTATAGGTAAATCAGCCTCTCTGCCGGCCTGGATACAAAATATCAAGTTAAAGGGCGACCTGAGATTGAGGTATCAATATAAACATACCAAACAAGACGGAAATATCCAGAAAGATGAGAATATCGGGCGTGTACGTATGCGCCTTGGCCTGGAAGCTAAGATAAATGAAAAACTTATGGCAGGAATCGGTATAACTACCGGTGAAGGCGATCCCCGTTCCGGAAATATTACGTTTGGAAAAACCAAAAATAGTACCTCCGGCGGATCCGGATATTCATCCAAAATCGAAGTCAGGCTGGATTACGCTTATGCCAAGTATTCCGCTTTGCCTTGGTTAGAGCTGGTAGGCGGTAAAATGCTTCCTAATGATGTATTCTGGGAACCGACCGATTTGATCTGGGATTCGGATATAACTCCTGAAGGAGGAGTGCTTGGGTTCAGCAAGAGCTTAAACTCTTCAACCTCGTTATTTGCCAAAACAGGCGGGTTGATTATTGTTGACGATACCTCAAGTACCTCGGATCCTTGCATGGCTTATATCGTCCAGGTAGGAGCAAGCCAGAAGCTCACCGATTCTACTTCATTAAAAGGCGCTTTTGCCATGTATAATTTCAGCAACCTTAAGGGTTCAACCTCGGGTTCAAAATCATCAGCTACCAACACCGGAAATACAACCGCAGGCAGCAGCACATATACCTATAATTACAACATGATGAACCCGGCCCTGGAATTAAGCATAAAGGAACCTTTTAAGGCGCTGGGTTTAGGCATAGAGAAGTTGAAAATATTCGGCGAATATGTTGATAACGTTGCCGCGCCCAATCAAAACACCGGTTTTTCCCTGGGTTTTCAATTCGGTAATGATAAAATTTCAAAATGGGGAGATTGGCAGGTTAAATATATCTATGCCATGCTTGAAAAAGACGCAGTGCTTGATGCCCTACCCGATTCTGACCGTTACGGCGGTAAGACCGGGATGAGAAGCCATGAGTGCAGTGTTAACTTTGGCTTAGGTAAAAATACGTTTTTAGGGCTTGATGTTTACCGTTCTTGGAATATAATGAGCGCATCCAGGAAGGCCCCTGAGACTTTAGTCCAGTTTGACTGGAATATGAAGTTTTAAGGATAGGATAATAAAATACGGAGGTAGTTAGATGAAAAAGTTTGCAATATTGATGGCAGCAGGCCTAATCGGGCTAAGCGTTTCAGCCCCAGCCTGTTTTGCAGAAAAGGTCGTCTTGGCCGGTTCCACTACTGTCTTGCCTATCGCGCAGAAGACAGCAGAGGTTTTTATGGATAATAATCCGGGTGCGGATATTACGGTGCGCGGCGGAGGCTCAAGCGTGGGGATTGCCGCAATGATTGACGGTACTTGTGATATAGCTGATGCATCGCGCGCAATAAAAGATACCGAGATACAGAAAGCAGCCGCAAACGGCAGGGACCCGGTTGCGCATATTGTGGCTATGGACGGCATAGTGGTAGTAGTAAATAATTCAAACCCGATATCCAAGTTATCCAAAGAGCAGGTTAAGGATATGTTTACCGGCAAGGTATCCGATTGGTCGCAGCTAGGCGGCAATCCGGGAAAGATAGTAGTTGTTTCCCGCGATACCTCAAGCGGTACCTTTGAAGCATTCGGCGAACTGATTATGGATAAAGAAAAGGTCAGATCAGATGCGCTCATGCAGGCATCCAACCAGGCCGTCTCTACCGTTATTTCCCAGACACCGTCGGCTATCGGTTATGTCGGATTGGGTTATGTGACGAAGGAGATCAAACCTCTTTCTATAGACGGGGTCATGCCTTCCAGGGAAACTGTGCTTTCCGGAGAATACCCTGTGACTCGCCCGCTTTTTATGTATTCCAACGGAAAGCCGAAGGGCCTGGCCAAGGAATACCTTGATTTCGTAAAGAGCAAAGAGGGGCAAAAAATAGTTGAAGAACAGGGGTATGTCGGGTTAAAATGAGCACCTTAAGTTTTGACTTAGCGAAACCCCTTCGAGTAGGATGAAATTATCAAAGATAATTTTGGCCGATAACGAGAAGGGGGTTAGCTACTATATAAATAATTTATCAGAGCAATATGAAAGAAAAAATATATAAGTGGATATTTACTATATTGGCTTTTTCTTCGTTGGTATTTCTGGTCGGTATAGTCTTTGTCCTTTTTAAGGAAAGCCTTCCTATATTCTCAAAAATAAGTATCGGCGATTTTGTATTAGGCAAGTTCTGGTATCCTACTTATAGCCCTCCGGAATTTGGGATACTGCCTTTGATCCTGGCTTCGGCCTGGGTTACTTTAGGGGCGGTAATTGTTTGTGTTCCTTTGGGCGTAGGCAGCGCGCTTTATCTGAATGAACTGGCAAGTTTCAGGCAGAGAAGGCTCCTGAAGCCACTTATTGAGCTCTTAGCCAGCATCCCTTCGGTTGTTTATGGGTTCTTCGGTATGGTGGTGCTTACGCCATTTATTCAGAAGATATTCCATCTTCCCACCGGCCTGACTGCTTTAAATGCAAGCTTTATCCTGGGTTTAATGGCTACGCCTACTGTTTGCAGTATAGCGGAGGATGCCCTAAGTTATGTGCCGCATTCCTTCAGGGAGGCTTCTTTTGCCGTAGGAGCAAACAGATGGCAGACGTTGACGCAGGTAATAATACCGGCAGCAGGTTCGGGAATATCTACTGCGGTGATTTTAGGAATGAGCCGGGCGATAGGTGAGACGATGACGGTGCTTATGGTTGCCGGCGGCTCGGCAGTCATCCCGCATACTTTTTTAGAGCCGGTGCGCCCAATGACCGCCGCCATTGCCGCAGAGATGGGAGAGGCCCCCATGGGCAGCAGCCATTACCATGCGCTTTTTGCGATAGCCTTGATACTGTTTTTGATCACCTTTGTATTTAACATCATCGCCGAGGTTATATCACGCAAGTTCAGGATAAAACTGGGGTTAAGCGGATGAAAGGGAAGGTCCTTCAAAATATAGGGTTTTCATCGTTGTTCTTATGCATACTGACCACCCTCTTCTTCCTGGGGACAATCATTTATTTCATTTTCTCCAGGGGGATCCAGGTGATCTCCTGGGAGTTTCTCACCCAGGCTCCACGCAACGCCATGACCGAAGGAGGGGTTGCTCCTGTTATCGTCGGAACGTTTTATTTGACTTTAGGCTCAATGCTTTTTGCCGTTCCGTTGGGGCTTGCCTGTGCCATATACCTGTGCGAATACTCGCCTAAAAGTTTCGTAGTCAATATAATCCGTATCAGCATTAATAACCTTGCCGGAGTGCCATCGGTTGTTTTCGGCCTGTTTGGTTTATCGGTATTCGTAAAATTATTCGGTTTTGGGGTATCCATACTTTCAGGAAGCCTTACCCTCGGGATACTTGCGCTTCCTTTGATTATTTCAGCTTCACAGGAGGCCCTGGTGGCTGTGCCGCACTCAATACGCGAGGCATCGCTTTCCCTTGGGGCAAGTAAATGGCAGACGATCAAAAGGATAGTTTTGCCTACGGCGCTACCGGGCATACTTACGGGCGTCATATTAAGCGTCGGCAGGGTGGCAGGCGAAACCGCACCGATACTTTTTACCGCCGCCGCTTTTTATAAGCGCGGCTACCCCAATAGTATTTTCAGCGAGGTTATGGCGCTGCCTTATCATATATACGCCTTGATGACTGAAGGAGCGCATCCGGTTAAACAAAAGGCAATTGCCTATGGATGCAGCCTGATCCTTCTTTTCTTGGTTTTGTTGATTTCAGCTATAGCTATATTCATCCGTCAAAGACAGAGGAGTTATCATGGATAACAGCATAAAGATGTATGCCGACGAGGTAAATTTTTTTTACGGCAAGACCCATGCGTTAAAAGACATAAATCTTAATATTTATAAGAACCATGTTACGGCAATCATCGGGCCATCGGGGTGCGGTAAATCTACATTCATAAGGTTATTAAACCGCATGAATGAGTTGGTGCCTAATACCTCCCTTCTCGGCGGTATATACATGGACGGCATGGATATCTTTGGCCCTTCTGTTGATGCCGTTGAGATCAGAAGGCAGGTAGGGATGGTTTTTCAGAAACCCAACCCTTTTCCAAAGAGCATCTTTGACAATATCAGCTATGGCCTTAAAGTAAACGGAATTAAGGATAGATTATTTATTGAAGAAAAGGTAGAATGGTCATTAAAGAAAGCGGCGTTGTGGCCGGAGGTAAAGGACAGGCTGCATGACAGCGCCTTAAGGCTGTCCGGAGGGCAGCAGCAAAGATTGTGTATTGCCAGGAGCCTGGCAGTGGAATCTGAAGTCATCCTGTTTGATGAGCCGTGCGCCAGTCTAGACCCTATATCCACCGCAAAAATAGAGGAACTGATTACGGAGTTGAAAAAAGAATATACCATTGTAATCGTTACGCATAATATGCAGCAGGCGGCAAGGGTTTCAGATTATACGGCATTTTTCTTAATGGGGGAACTTATTGAGTTTGGTAAAACCCAGGATATTTTTACCAAGCCTAATGATCCCAAGACCGAGGCCTATATCACCGGAAGGTTCGGATAAAAAATACAAAAAGAAAGAAGGTTTGATATGGAAAGACATTTAGACCAGGAGTTGGAAGATTTAAAGAAGCAGTTGCTTAAGATGGGCACTTTGGTGGAGGGGGCGATCTTTGAATCAGTTGAATCGCTGAAGGAGTTAAATATAGAGATGGCAGGCAAAGTGATCAAAGAGGACCGGGCCATTGACGAAATGGAAAATGCCATTGATGAAAGGTGCCTTGATTTATTGGCCCTCAGGCAGCCGATGGCAATAGACTTGCGTTTTATCACCATGTCCATGAAGATCTCAACCGACCTGGAAAGAATAGCGGACCTGGCGGTAGATATCGCCCAGCGCGTAAATGACCTGGCGGGTAAACCGTTGCTTAAGCCGCTCATTGATATCCCGAAGTTGACCAACCTTGCCCAGCAAATGACAAAAGACGCATTAGACGCTTTTGTGAATAAAGATGCGGAGTTAGCCGGCAGCGTAATTTTACATGACAACCAGGCAGATAAACTGCGCAATTTAGTCCAGAAGGAGCTGATTGAAGAATATATGGGCAAAGACCCTTCTTCGGCTGCGCGCGCAGTGCCGCTTCTTCTGATCGCCCGTCACCTTGAGCGTATCTGCGACCACGCCACTAATATCGCCGAAGATGTCATTTATATGGTTAACGCCGAGGTAGTCAAGCATCATCCGGAAAAGTTACAATAGTCTTTATCGGGGGATCGTCGTTATGGATAAAAAAAAGGTTTTGTTTGTTTGTGTGCATAATTCGGCCAGGTCGCAGATGGCCGAGGCTCTATTGAAACGCGACGGCGGAGAGAATTTTGAGGTGGAAAGCGCAGGGCTTGAACCGGGCGAATTGAACCCGTTAGCAGTTGAGGTTATGCGCGAAATCGGTATTGACATATCAGCCAACAAGACCAAGAGCGTGTTTGATTTTTACAGAGAGGGGAAAAGGTATGATTTTGTGATTACGGTTTGCGATGAATCCCAGGCGCAGAAATGCCCTGTTTTCCCGGGGACATCTGCTACCCGAAGGATACACTGGAGTTTTGATGACCCGGCAAGATTCCAGGGAACATGGGAAGAGAAGTTAGAGAAGACGCGGGTAGTAAAGGAACAGATCAATCAAAAAATCGAGTCCTGGCTGAAAGAGATATCTTAGCGGCATTAGCCCAGGATAAACCCCGAATTTACTTGATAATCGTTATATCCAGCCTTATAATACCCACCTATAAATATTTTATTTTGAGTTGGTAAAAATATACTGCTCCATTTAAAAGCCAAAATGCTTATTGATGATATTGTAAGAAAGATTAAGGAGGAAAGAACGCGTTCATTATTCCGCCAGAGCTGGTCAACGAGCTGGCCGATGACCTTGATCATGTTTTTCCTGTTTTTAATCGGCTTAGCAGATGTTTATGTCGCCGGAAGGATCGGCAAGGAGATCCAGGCTTCATACGGCCTGGCCTCCCAGATTTATTTTATCCTGAGCATAATCGTTTTCGCCTTGACTGTCGGTTCCGTCTCACTGGTTTCAAGGCTCTATACTTCAGAGAGAAAAGAAGATTATACTGCCGCGGTTGATTCTTCTATCGCTGTTTCCCTGGTAGCGGGGATCGTTTTGACGATAATAGGGCTCTTATTTTCACGTAGTATTATCCAGGCATTGGCAGTGCCGGATGTGCTTAAAGGATATGCCGTATCGCTTCTGCGTATATATTCCGCCGGCCTTGTTTTTTCATATTTTCTGATCAGTTCAAACGGTATCCTGCGCGCCAGCGGCATGATCCGTAATTCGCTTGTCACTATGGCAAGTGTCTGCGTGTTAAACGCTGTGCTTAATTTTTACCTTGCTTTTCATACGCCGCTTGGATTCCGGGGGATTGCCGTAGCAACCGTATTCAGCTCTTTTATAGGCTGCATAATGAATTTATTCTTTATGCGCCGGAAGATTACCGGGTTATTCATGTTTTCTCCACTGTTAGTCAGGGCGATGGTCCGCATAGGCTGGCCGGCAGGCCTGATGCAGATACTTTGGCAGCTGGGAGCGATAGTGCTTTTTTTGATCCTGGCCGCCCTGCCACAGCACAATATAGAGATTATGGCTGCTTTTACCAACGGCTTAAAAATAGAATCCGCAATTTTTCTTCCCGCTTTTGCCTTTAATCTGGCAGGGGCGGTGGTAGTGGGGAATTTACTGGGGAAGAAAAGGAAAAGGGATGCCTTCCTGATTGGCATAGTTACCGCTGTATTCGGCGTGATCATTGTTTTCTTTTTGACTGTTCTGGTAATGGCGAATGCTCATTTTATATCTTCTCTACTTTCGCCGAATGAAATCGTGATTAGAGAATGCGTGCGTTATATCCATATCGCCCTGCTCTCTGAGCCGGTGATGGCCTGGGGGGTTATCCTTGCAGGGGCCTTAAACGGAGCAGGGGATACCCGGGGGGTGATGTTGATTGTGGTTTTGAGCGTTTGGCTGGTGCGCCTGCCTATAAGTTTCCTGCTTGCAGTTACATTTGGATTGGGTGCTTCAGGTGTTTGGTGGGCAATGAATATTTCGCTTGTCTTCCAGGCGCTCCTGATGAGCAACCGTTATTTTAAGCGTAAATGGCTTTCTTCTCACATACTCCCTATTGCCGGCGCGCAAGGCCAACCAGTAATCCCTATAGAATAACTTTAAACCACTGCTGTTAAAACACCTGTTTTGTTATATAATATATTCAATATATTCGTCAGATAAACTATAGGGGATTTTCGCTATGCCGGAGAAAGTAAAAGATCCGATCTGCGGGATGGAAATTAAGAAAGCGAACTCCATCAATCTTACGCGGGGCGGCCTTACCTATTATTTTTGCAGTGAAAATTGCAGACAAAAATTCCTGAAGCAGCCTTCGGTTGAGAAGGCAACGGTCTTTGAAGGTAAGACTATTTATACCTGCCCGATGCATCCGGAGGTCAGGGAGAATAAGCCTAAAGATTGCCCAAAATGCGGCATGCCTCTTGAGCCGGTTGGCCCGGAATCCGGAGAAGAAGGGGATAAAATCCTGCATTTCTTGTCCATTAGGTTCTGGATAGGGTTGGTTTTTGCATCTCCGGTTATCTTGTTTAGCTTCGGGGAGATGTTCCCGGCAATAAATCCAAGCCATTTTATCCCGTATTCAATTTCTTCCTGGCTCCAGTTAATTTTAGCCACAGTGGTAGTTTTTTGGTCAGGTGGTTTTCTCTTCGCCCGGGCCCGGCAGTCTATAATAAATAAAAACTTAAATATGTTTACTTTGATTGCCCTGGGGGTAGGGGCAGCTTATGGCTATAGCGTTTTGGCAGTCTTATTGCCGCAGGTTTTTCCGGAGTCATTAAAAATGTCCGGAAAGATCCCCCTGTATTTTGAATCCTCGGTTTTCATTACTATGCTGGTTATTTTCGGACAGTTATTAGAGGCAAGGGCGCATAGCCGTACCGGGCAGGCGATCAGGGCTTTAGCAGGCCTGGCGGCAAAAAATGCCCATCGTGTAAGTTATGGCAAAGAAGAAGATGTTTTAATAGATTCTTTGCGCATAGGTGATCTTTTAAGGGTTCGCCCGGGGGAGAAGATCCCGTTGGATGGCGTTATGATAGAGGGGAAAAGTTATGTTGATGAATCCATG
This sequence comes from Candidatus Omnitrophota bacterium, assembly GCA_028716965.1. Lineage (GTDB taxonomy): Bacteria > Omnitrophota > Gorgyraeia > Gygaellales > Profunditerraquicolaceae > UBA6249. Next base: position 53,268 of record JAQUOV010000009.1, on the reverse strand, counting down.
ATTACCGGAGAAGCCGTACCTGTTGCAAAAAAACCCGGTGATAAGGTTGTCGGCTCAACCGTCAATCAAACCGGTACATTTTTAATGCGCGCGGAGAAGGTCGGCTCAGAAACTTTATTGTCGCAGATTGTGAATATGGTTACGGAAGCCCAACGCAGCCGCGCGCCCATTCAGAAGATAGCCGACCGGGTATCCGGTTATTTTGTCCCTTCAGTAATTACGGTATCGGCTATTACTTTTATTATTTGGTTTAATTGGGGTCCTGCTCCGAGAATGGCATATGCTTTTGTAAATGCGATTGCCGTCTTAATTATCGCTTGTCCTTGCGCGCTTGGATTGGCTACTCCTATGGCTGTTATGGTTGGCGTCGGCAGGGGGGCACGGGCAGGCGTATTAATAAAGAATGCCGATGCGATCGAGAATGCCGAGAAGGTTACTCATATCCTGACGGATAAGACGGGGACTTTGACTGAAGGCAAACCCCGGGTAACAGCCGCCATTGAAGCTTTGGGACAGGACAAGGGGCAGTTTTTGAGCATGGCTGCTTCGCTTGAACAATCCAGCGAACATCCGTTGGGCCGCGCCATTGTTGATTTTGCAAAAGAACATAACCTGCAACTTGAGCGCGTTGCTGATTTTACATCGGTAACCGGAGAAGGGGTTAAAGGCAATATTGACGGAAAAATTATTGCCGCAGGCAAAGAGAAGTTTATTCAAGAGTTAAAAATAAATATCCCCGAAGGCTTGAAGGAACAGGCAGTTGACCTGCAAGGTAAAGCTAATACTGTCATCTGGTTGGCGTTTGAAGGCAGGGTATCCGGGATCATTGGGATTTCAGACCCTATTAAGGAGACAACGCCCGGAGCGATTAAGGCTCTCCATGCAATGGGGTTAAAAATTGTTATGTTAACCGGGGATAATCGTTTGACAGCCGGGGTGATTGCCGAGAAATTAGGCCTTGATGATTTTCAGGCGGAGTTAAAACCGGAAAACAAACGGCAGATAGTTAAGAATTTCAAGAATGACGGGGCTGTTGTGATGATGGCAGGAGATGGTATTAACGACGCGCCTGCTTTAACAGAAGCTGAAGTAGGTGTTGCTATGGGCACTGGAACGGACGTGGCGATCGAGAGCGCGGGAATAACTCTGGTTAAGGGCGATTTAAACGGAATTGTCAGAGTTTTACGTTTGAGCCGGCATGTCATGAAAAATATCAGGCAGAACCTCTTTTTTGCTTTTATTTATAATCTGCTGGGCTTGCCTGTTGCGGCCGGGATACTCTATCCGTTTTTTGGTTTACTGTTAAGCCCCGTGGTTGCCGGTGCGGCAATGAGTTTCAGCTCGGTTTCCGTTATCGCTAATTCATTAAGGCTGCGCAAGCTAAAACTTTAATCAAAGGTGTTTTTATGGACAATTTTTATTCTAAGATCCAGCTATCCGAATTAACAGGAAATAAAATAATATGGTTAAGACAAAGATAATCTGTACTATAGGGCCTGCCAGCGGCAGTTATTCTGTTTTAAGAAAAATGATGCTGGCGGGTATGGATGTAGTGCGCCTTAATTTCTCTCATGGGACTTGCGCCAGACATGCGCAGGTTATCCGTCTCATAAGGGCCTTGAACAAAAAATATTCAAGACATTTGGCGATACTAGGTGATTTGGAGGGATACCGTATAAGGATAGGAAAGCTTGAGAAAGAAATTCTTTTAAGAAAAAGACAAAGGATCTTTTTAAGCAATGAGGCATCTTTCGGAGAAGAAAACATAATACCTTTTGATTATGAGGGGCCTTTAAGCGATATAAAGAGTGGTTCTTGTATATATGTTGACGACGGGAATATCGCGCTTACGGTTAAGGCAGGGTCCAGGCATCGCCTTCATGCGGAGGTTGTAGTCCCTGGCGTATTAAAGAGCTATAAGGGTATAAATATACCCGGCATTAATCTTAAGTTTGGCGGTTTGACCGACAAGGATAAAAAGGATATAGATTTTAGCGTGAAAAATAAAACAGATTATATCGCGCAGTCATTTGTAAGGAGCAAGAATGACATCCTGGCTTTAAGGGATGAACTTAAAGACAGGCACACCGCTTGCAAGATAATTGCCAAGATCGAGAACAGGGAAGGTTTAAGCAATATTGACCAGATTATGGCAGTTTCTGACGGGATTATGGTAGCGCGCGGCGATATGGGGGTTTCCATGCCTATTTATGAAATAGCCGTAATCCAGAAGATGATTATTAAGAAATGCAAGCGGATGAAGAAAATCGTGATCACCGCCACTCAAATGCTTGAGAGTATGACCGAAAACTTAAGGCCCACGCGCGCAGAGGTTACTGATGTTGCCAACGCCCTTCTTGATGGGTCTGATTACCTTATGCTTTCCGCAGAAACCGCAATAGGGAAACATCCGGTTGAATCGGTAAATATGATGAACCAGATCATTAAATTTACCGAAGCCCACGCCGTAGATATAAACGTTCCTCCAGGAAATAAAATCCTTTTTTGAAAAAAAGCCATTCGGAAACCCGAATTTTCTTGCCAATTGCTGCATTAAGCTCTATAATATAATTTAAGTTTTTACTCGTTTCATGCCTGAAGGAGACTGGTTCCGTGAAGCAGGCTAAATGAAATGAAAATAGACCGTGCCTTGAAAGCAATAATTCATAAATATTATTTTATACTGGCTTTAGTATTGATATGTATAATCGGGTTTCTGGATTATATAACCGGTATTGAGCTTCAATTTTTTATATTCTATCTCCTGCCGATAGGGATAATGGCCTGGTATGGCAGTTTATCTTTGGGGATTTTTGCGTCTTTAATAAGCATCTTCGCCTGGGCTTTTATAAATATCTTTTCGGGGCATTTTTATTCTTCCGCATATATTTTTATTTGGAACGGCAGTATCAGGTTTATAGTTTTTACAATATTCGCGTTATTCATATTCAAGATCCGCAGTTCCCAGGAGACGCGTGAAGATTTTATAAATTTTATAATTCATGACTTACGCGTCCCGATGAGCGCGATTTCATCAGTCGTTAACAATCTGGAAGATTTTACTTCTTTGGACAAAACGCAGAAAGAGATGGCAACTATTTGCAAGATCGCGGCGCAAAGAGGGCAGGTGCTTATTAATTCGATTCTTGATCTGTCTTGCCTGGAATCCAAAAGAATGCCGTTGGGGATAAAAAATACGGATATAGATACGGCAATCGCTTCGTCACTGGAAATGGTCTCTGTATACGCGAATAATCAGAAGATTGCGCTGGAATAGCACTTGCAGCTGCTGCCGAAAGATTTCTATACCGATTATTCGTTGCTTTTGCGTATTCTGGTAAATTTATTGAGTAATGCCATTAAAGCAAGCGCAAGCGGAGGCGTTGTTTCCATTTTTGCAGCGGGAGTTGAGAATGATATAGTTTTTAATGTGATATGATAAAACCCCGAACCAGAGAATTTAGTTAAAACGGAAAGGAATGGGTTAATTAAAAGCCATGGTTGCTAAAATACTTGAAAAGATTGCGGAATTCTTCCAGACATTCAGATTTGTCGATTTTATCGATATAAGCATTATATCCATCTTTGTTTATATAATCCTGGTCTGGCTTGAGAAAGCGCGAGTGCGCTTTATCATGATGGGGATGATTATATTGGGTTTTATTTATATTTTAGCGCGTTTTTTCGGCCTCTATCTGACTACTATGGTGTTTCAGGCGTTCTTTGCCATTTTTCTTATTATGATTGTAGTTATCTTCCAGGATGATTTCCGCCATTTTTTTGAGCGGATAGCTATTTGGGGAATAGCGCGACGCAGCCCGTCAGTTTCTTCACAAGACCATGGAATTGCTATGTTAACCAGCGGACTGGCCAACCTTTCGCGTAAGAAAATCGGCGCTTTAATTGTCGTGCAGGGACAGGACCCATTGGACCGTTATCTTGTAACGGGGATACGTTCAGATGCACTGCTGAGCCAGATGCTGATCGAGAGTATCTTTGAACCCAACAGCCCAAGTCATGATGGAGCGGTTATTATTGAGGGAACGCGGCTTGCCATGTTTGGCTGCCACCTGCCTCTTTCTACAAATATAGAAGAGGTTGGGCATTTAGGTACGCGTCATGCCGCCGCATTAGGCCTTGCCGAGCGCACAGACGCGCTCTGTATTGTTATTTCAGAGGAACGGGGTACGATTTCGGTAGCAGAAGATGGCAAGATAACGCAATTAGAGGATATCGGAAAAGTGCGTAATATTTTAGAGAAGTTCTATAGAGAGAAATTTCCTGCAAAACATAAAGTGCTCTCGATGAATTTTTTAAAAGGGCATTTCCCGGAAAAGATTATTGCTGTCATTCTGGTCTCTGCTCTATGGCTGGCATTTGGGCACCGCACGGAAACGATCCGCCGCGACTTTGTCATCCCGGTCGAATACCGTAATCTTGCCCAGGACAGGATAATCAGCGAGACGAAACCTAAGGATGTAACCATTACCCTGAGCGGTTCGGAACGGGCTTTCAGCCTTCTTGACCCTAAAGAGCTTAAGCTATCCATGGATATGTCAAAGATTGAAGAAGGGGAAGGGAAATATTATCTGGATAAGGATATGGTACGCAAGCCCGCCGGGCTTTCTCTGGTCAATATAGAGCCGAAGGAGATTCCGATCAAATTATATAAGATGATATCCGCCAGTGTCCCCGTACAGATAAAGACGAATGGCCGCGCGCCTTCCGGAGTCAATATTAAGGAGATAAAGGTTGAACCTCAGGAGGTATTGGTTAAGGTCCCCGATACGGTAGATTTAAAAAGAATCTTCATTGCAACAGAGCCTGTTGAATTAAGGTCAATAACAGAAACAGCAACTATAACCCCCAAGCTCATTATCCCGGCGGAGGTCCGTTTTCCAGGAGATAAGCCTCCTGATGTAAAAATAACTATTGAGGTTGAAAAGATATAAACAGCCTGGCGAAACGCCGAAAAAGCATATGAAGGGTTTTAAAAATATCCGGCAGAAGATACTGAAGGCAAATAGCATAGCTATCTCCGGCCACGTCTATCCGGACGGCGATTCAATAGGTTCGCTTCTGGCGCTGGGGCTGGCTTTGAGCGGCCTTGGCAAGAAGGTATATATGCTATGCCAGGACGAAATACCTCCAAGCTACAGGTCTCTGCCCGGCGCAGAGCGTATAGTCAGGACAACAAGGAAGAGAGTGGATTTGGCAATAGCCGTTGATTGCAGTATTATCGGTCTTTTGGGTAAGAATATCCCGGTATTCAAAAAAGCAAAATCCGTACTTGAGATAGACCATCATGAATTCAGAGTACCTTTCGGCGATATGCAGATTGTCGATTACAAGGCAGTTGCCGTGGGTGAATTGGTGTTCTTTCTTTTAAGAAAATTAAATATTAAAATAAACCGGGAGATAGCCGAAAATCTTCTTACTTCGGTAATTGTGGAAACTAATTTATTCAAATTGACGCAGATCAGGCCTGTTACCTTTAAAATATGCGCGCAACTGTTGAAAGAGGGGATAAATTTTTCTCAACTGGTAGATAAGGTTTATGGTTCAAGGACAAAAGAAAGTATGATGCTATTGGCTATTTCTTTATTGAGGGCTAAATTCCTGAAAAAAGGAAGGATCATCTGGTCAATGCTAAGGAGCAGGGACATTGCCATGGTCGGGGGAAAAGTTTATGATGCTGACCCGATAGCAAACGAAATGAATTCCATGAAGAGGATTGAGATCGCGGTATTATTCAGGGAAAAGGATAGCAAGACATTAAGAGTAAGCTTAAGGTCCAAAGGCGATATTAATATAGGCAAGGTTGCGCAGGAATACAAAGGCGGAGGGCATTTTGATATAGCGGGCTGCTATATTCCTAATAAGAAGAAATCGATCCTGCAAATCTTATCCTCTGTGGAGGCATTACTCAATTGATCAAGCAGTGTCATAACAAAAGCCTGTGGATAAGAAGGGCAGGATTCAGCAGGCATTCGGCTATTTTGCGGTTGAGTAACGGAAGAAAGCGGGGAAAATGATCGCTTTATTTAGTTTACTAATAATTATTATACTCTCAATTATCGTAGTCAGGATAGGCGCTATTGCTTTAGAGCTTACCGGTTTATCTTCCGAAATAGCTTCTTTCCAGGCTCAGTCGGCGTTCTCGGGGGCTGGTTTTACTACCGTTGAATCCGAGGCTATTGTTACGCATCCCGTGCGCAGGCGTATTATAAAAATCCTTATTCTTTGGGGCAGCGCAGGAGTGACTACTGCCATCGCAACGCTCGTATTGGCATTCGTAGGCTTGACAGGCAAGAGCGTTCTTGTAAGAGGAGAAGTATTATTATCAGGGCTGTTGTGTATTTTTATCCTTGCCCGCTCAAAATATATTTACAATGTGATGAAGGTTGTGATTACCAAGGCACTTGAAAAATGGACGACCTTGCGCATTTATGATTACGAGCAGTTGTTTGGCTTAGGAGAGGGCTACGCGATAGCAAAGATTACCGTAAAAAAGGATAACCCCTGCAGTGAGAAGTCAATAAAAGACTTAAAGATGTAGCTGGAAGGGGTGCTTATTTTAGCTATTTATCGTAAAGAAGGCAAAAAAACAGTATTCATCGGCGCTCCGCATGGAGATGTTGTCCTTAAGGTAGACGATGAGTTAATCTGCTATGCCAAGGAGGACGCTATCAGCAGGATATTCTCGGCAGCCAGGCATGACCCTGTTATAAATGAATAAAAAAATTTCCTTTTCCCTCGTAATAATGGTTACTTGTTTTATAACGGGTAATCTTATAGGCGCAGGGATTTTAGGGCTTCCTATCAAGACCGGTCCCGCAGGGCTGTTGCCTTCCCTGGTTGGGACTTTTGCAATAAGCTGCGCTATGTTTTTGACCGCTTTCATACTGGGGAAAGAGGCGGTAAGGACGCACCAGGAAGTATTCCATTATCCGAGCATGTATCGGCAGTATTTCGGTCCCTGCGGGCAATGGATAGCTACTCTGGCTAACCTGATCATCCTTTATGGTTCGCTGGTAGTATATATTACCGGCGCCACTGCTATTATCGTCAGGTTTACGAATATACATATTTCCAGGGAATTAGTCATATTATTATTCTTCCTGCCTGTGACAGCGATCACTATAGCTAACCCCAGGGCGCTTCTTAAATGTAATGCTTTATTTGTGGGGTTATTACTGCTTTCTTTTATAGCTATCGTCTTAATGGGTGAAAGATACGTAGTCCCCCAGCGTTTCCAGCACGTTGATTGGGCAATGCTGCCGGCAGCGCTTCCGATTATCGTAATGGCGGCGAATTTTCACAATATCATACCGACTGTCTGCAAACATTTGGATTGGAATTTTAAGAGGGTATTCTTGGCCATATCTATCGGTACGCTTATCGGTTTTATCATGAATTCATTATGGATACAGGTCGGCATCGGGGTATTGCCGCTATCGGGCAATAACGGTATTACAAACGCGCTTTCTAATAATCTGCCGGCCACCGTGCCTTTGGCCCAGGCAATAAAGATACGCTTATTCTATCCTCTCTCGCTTTTTTTCGCCCTCATGGCTATTATCACTTCCTACTTATCTTTCGGCAATACCACGATGGATTTTATCGATGACATTACAGTAAATTTTATTAAGCTAAAGGACAGGAGGTTGACCATGGCTCTTTCTTTCATGCCTCCTTTGGTCATTGCCCTCATCTATCCGAATATATTCCTTAGCGCGCTTGATTTTGTCGGAGGCATAGGCGTGGTAATGCTCTTTGGTATTTTCCCCTGCATAATCGGGTTGAAGCAGGAAGGGCGATTTCTGTTCAGGCGCCTGCTGTTTATCCTGCCGGTTTTTATTTTATTTGTCAGCATACTATTGTTTAAGGCCCAGCAAGTGGCAGGTTTATCACGTTTTAAGCCGGGAGTAGAATACTGGACCAACTTTAGGTTCTTTTCCCACTCTTCTTCCAAACCTAAATCAAGGCGGCTGGTAAAATATAGCGGGCGGGAAAATAACCTTTCCGTCCGCCGGATGCCCCCTGGTAAAATAACCGCTATAGGTAAATAAGGAAAGGATTTAAGATCATGGATGATTATATGTTTTCTGGTATTTTAATAGCCTCCGGTTTTATTCTCGGTTGGGTATTTTATCTAATTGCCGTATTTCTCATCAAGCGGAGAGGTAGCCTGTCTTCAAAATTGCTTGAAGTTAACCTGGCGTTGCTTAAAAGCCCGTTGCGTTTTTTAATGCCCGCTTTCTGCGTTTCAGCAGTTTTGCCTCTATTGAAGATACCGGCGAAGACACGTTTATTTATCGCTAACTTTATGCATCTTTTGTTTATTGCGTTGTTTGGTTGGCTTGTCATTAAGGTTGTTTACATCTTTCGCGATGCGCTTCTTAAGCGTTACAATATAAATACGCCTGACAATATACGTGCCCGCAGCATGCATACGCAGATGCGCGTGATATCAAATATCTTAGTCGTGGTCATAGTCTTGCTGACTATTTCTTTTATCTTGATAAGCTTCCCGCAGGTCAAGCATATAGGCGTGAGCATATTGGCTTCCGCGGGGGTTGTCGGTATAGTTATAGGTTTTGCTGCCCAGAAGACACTGGGTAATTTTATCGCCGGTATCCAGATAGCCATAGCCCAGCCAATCCGTCTGGATGATGTGGTAATTATAGAGGATGAATGGGGGTGGATTGAGGAGATCACTTTGACTTTTGTGGTAGTGCGGATATGGGACCTGCGGCGCCTGGTGGTGCCGATATCGTATTTCCTTGAAAAGCCATTCCAGAATTGGACGCGCACTTCGGCGGATTTACTGGGGACGGTTTTTATTTATACCGACTATAGCGTTCCAGTCAAAGAAGTGCGTAATGAATTAACGCGCATCCTGGAGAACAGCCCGAAATGGGATAAAAAGGTAAATGTGCTGCAGGTTACCAACGCCACTGATAAAACAGTTGAGCTGCGCGCCTTGATGAGCGCGGGGGATTCTCCTACCATGTGGGATCTGCGTTGCGAAGTCAGGGAAAAATTGCTTGAGTTTTTACAGCAGCGTTTTCCGGAGAGCCTGCCGCGGATACGTATTGAAATGAATAAGGCCGGATCGATTTGATACTGTAATTACCTATAATCCAAGATACCTCTTGAGGTATTAATTGAAAGTAGTATAATAAATACAGATTAATAAGCGGTCTGGAGATAGCCTATAGTCTCCGGAGGTAATTTTTAAGATGGTTGGGCCGCCATCTGATTTAATAATCAGGTGGCTGTTTTTTGGAGATCAATTAATGAAAAGAATCCTTCTTTTTATCCTTCCGATATTAATCCTGGTTGCGCTTGGATTCGCTATCTCGGGTATTATGCAGGCCCGTTTTACCGAAGACAAGCTGATGGATGATCTGAAAAGAAAAGCCAGGTCTGTGGATGAAAGCCTGGAATTATCCGCCAAATATATACTTATTAATAACGATTTAAAGCAAGCCAACCGTTTAGTCGATAGTTTCCAGAAAAGGGAAAGGCTGCAGGGCTGCGTCATTTATGATAAGGACGGTCAGATATTAGCTATTACCGAACGTTTTTCTGACTTTAAACAGAGAGACAGGCCCTATCTTAAGGATATCCTGTCTTTGAAGAAGCCCCGCGGAGCTTTGGAGAAATTTAAAGAATATTCCGTATATAGTTATATTTTGCCCGTTCTGGATGATGAAGGAAACGTATTAGGGATGGTGGAGGTAATTTATGATACCTCTTACATGTTTGCTACCTTAACTGAATTATGGAGGAAAATAAGCGTAACCTCCATAACGCTTATTTTGTTGATCGTCTTGATCGCCCTGTTAATCCAGAGGCAGATTTTTATCGTTCCCGTGCGCCGCCTGACCCAATGGTTTAAGCATTTCCAGAGAGGGGAGATTGATAAATTACAGCCTTTTCAAGAAAAAGGGGAATTTGGAAAGCTTATTAGTGAAGTAGAGCAGGTAGCTTTAAGCATAAGGGTGGCCCGCCGTACCATATCCGATGAAGCACATGTACGCCTGCAGAAGGAGGAGCTTTGGACAGAATCCAAGCTCAAAGACCTCATCCACGCAAAGTTGGGAGATAATTCATTATTCGTTGTTTCCAACAGGGAGCCGTATATGCATATTTTTGATGAGAGCACGAGCAAGCCTATATGCATAAGGCCGGCAAGCGGAGTGGTTACTGCACTCCATCCCATACTTTCCGCCTGCGGCGGCACATGGGTTGCTAGCGGCAGCGGCAACTTCGACAGGAAATTCGTTAATTCTAAAGATAAGCTTGGCGTGCCGCCGGAAGATAACCGCTATATCCTGAAAAGGGTTTGGTTGAATAAAGAGGAGGAGCAGGGGTATTATTACGGTTTCTCAAATGAAGGCCTGTGGCCTTTATGCCATAATACGCATACTCGCCCTGTTTTCAGGGAGTTTGACTGGCGCATGTATAAGGAAGTAAACCAGAAGTTTGCCGATAGTGTTTTGGAGGAGCTGCCGGCAAGCAGCCCTTTTATATTTGTGCAGGATTATCATTTTACTCTCTTGCCGAAGATGATAAAAGATAAGCGCCCGGATGCAAAAATTGCCTTATTCTGGCACATCCCCTGGCCTACTCCGGAGGCTTTTATGATCTGCCCCTACCAAAATGAAATCCTGGAAGGTATGCTGGGATGCGATTTGATCGGTTTTCATGTACAAAATCATTGTAATAATTTTCTTGATACTGCCAACCGCCTGCTTGAATCACGCGTAGACACAGAGAAATTCAGTGTCGTGCGTTTAGGGAAAGAGACTTTTATCAGGGCTTTCCCCATAAGCATTAAAGCCCATATTGATGATGGTTCATTTAAGGTTGACCCGATAAGGCAGGTGGAAAAGCTGAAGAAAGAGTTTGAGCTCAAGGATGAGATTATTGCTGTGGGCGTAGACAGGATTGATTACACTAAGGGAATAGTCGAGAGGATCTTGGCTATAGACAGGTTTCTGGAGAAGTATCCTGAATATAAAAAGAAATTTGTGTTTATGCAGTTGGCCGCTCCAAGCCGTACGCATATCAAACGTTACCATGATTTAAGCGGGGAGATTGACGAGCTGGTGGAGAGGATTAACTGGAAGCATATAGACGGGAATTGGAAGCCGATAATCTACCTTAAAAAACATTTTTCCCAGGATGACATCCATCCTTATTATAAGCTTGGTGATATTTGTATTGTCAGTTCCCTGCATGATGGGATGAACCTGGTGGCTAAAGAATATGTGGCAGAGAAGGATGATTTATCCGGGGCCCTGATCTTAAGCCAGTTTACCGGCGCCTCCCGTGAGCTTACCGATGCCATCTTAGTCAACCCCTATTCTATCGAGGAGTTTGCGGACAGCATAAAACTTGCGATCGAGATGCCGAAAGAAGAAAAGCAGAGGCGTATGGAAAATATGCGAAAGGTTATAGCTGAAAATAATATTTACCGCTGGGCCGCTAATATCATTAACGAGCTGGTTGCTTTAAAGAATATAACTTAGGAGGCATGAATGAATAAAGATTTACTTTTAAAATTAGCGGGTTTAGCCGAAATACTCATGCCGTTAATCATTTTCTTGGTAGTTTTGTCTATAGGCTTTATCGTCAAGAAGATAATCTTTAGCCGGTTTTCATATTGGGCCAAAAAAACATCTACGCAACTGGATGATGTCATTGTGCAGGCAGTGAGGGCCCCTTTTACGTTTTTATGTTTGGTCCTGGCCTTGTATTTTGCGTTGCAGTTTTCAAATCTTTCAGGCAATATCGTGGATGTTATGGGCAAGAGTATCTTTGTCCTGGGCTTAATTTCCGTAGTATTAACATTAGCAAACCTTTTGTCCGGGGTAATAAGAGTTTACGCCTCCCGGATTGATTCTGCCCTGCCTGTCACCACTCTTACCCAGAATATTGCCAGGATCTTTGTTTACTGTGTCGGCACGCTGGTAATCCTTAACAGTTTAGGTATATCCATAACTCCGGTATTGGCAACTTTAGGCGTGGGGGGCTTGGCAGTGGCCTTGGCGTTACAGGATACCCTCTCAAACCTGTTTGCCGGTTTTCATATAACTGTGGCCAAGCAGATAAGGGTAGGAGATTATGTTAAACTGGAAACCGGCGAAGAAGGCTATGTGGTTGATATCAATTGGCGTTCGACCAAGATCAAGATGTTGCCCAATAACCTCATCCTTATACCGAACGATAAATTAAGCAAGATCATTGTTACCAACTATTATTTGCCGGATAAGGAGATGGCGGTTTTAGTTGACCTGGGGGTGCATTATAAGAGCGACCTGGAAAAAGTGGAAAAGATTACCTGCGAAGTGGCAAAATCCGTGATGACGGATGTAAGCGGCGGGGTGGCCTATTTTGACCCGTTTATCCGCTATAACGCTTTCGGAGATTCCAGCATTAAGTTTACGGTAATATTAAGGGCTAAGGAATTTGTTGACCAGTACCTGATCAAGCATGAGTTTATCAAGAGGCTGCATAAGCGCTATTTGCAGGAAGGCATAAATATCCCCTATCCGATAAGGGCGATAAACTACGAACAGGAAAAAGCATCCTGATAGAAGATGCGCTATATTTTTGATGATTTAAAGAAGATAAAAGAGACTATCGGGGGCAAATCACTGTTTTTGTTTCTTGATTGCGACGGCACATTGGCGCCGATTGTCAATACTCCGGACAAGGTGGAGATCCCCCAGGAAACAAAAGAATTGCTCAGGCTCCTGTCGCAGAAGGATAACTGCAGGATAGCAATTATCAGCGGAAGGTCTTTAGGCGACCTGAAGAGGATAGTCGGCCTAAATGATATTATTTATTCGGGTGTACACGGTTTTCAAATTGAAGGGCCAAAGCTAAAATATGAATTAGCGGTGCCTGCCGGCTATATAGAAACATTGCAGAGTATCAAGGCCAGGCTGAAAGAAAAGCTTTCGGGAATAAAAGGCGTTCTTATAGAGGATAAAAAATTATCCCTGGTCCTGCATTTCAGGCTTGTTGATAAAGAGCACCTTGCTTTTATTGAAAGCGTTTTTCATGAAAGCGTTATTTCCTGTTTGGGAAAGAATAAGATCCAGGTTAAGCCGGGGAAGAAGATATTTGAGATAAGGCCTGCCTTGAACTGGGATAAGGGAAAGGTTGTTTTGTGGCTTTTGGCAAGGCAGAAGTTTGTGCAGAATAAAAACGGGATCCTACCCGTATACATAGGCGATGACGTTACCGATGAAGATGCTTTTAAAGCATTAAAAAACAAGGGGTTGACGGTTGTTGTGGGCAAACCCGCTAATTCCGAAGCGGATTACTATCTGGAAAATACAAAGGAAGTAACCAGGTTTTTGCGTTTCATATCGGATTCAAAGTAGGTAAATTATGCCGGAATTAATAAGAGCAAAAGACCCGTTTAAGTTTTGCACCAGGCTGCACCTTTCGGAGCTGACCGGGTTACGTGCCTCTACTTTGGGCCAGCTCTTAACATTTATCAAGGAGGTCCCCGGTTCATGTATCTATCATCATACTCATAGGTTTCTGCAACAGCATCAATACCTATCTCCCGAACCTCCTAATGATTTTGCCTATTGGGTAACGGAAATTCTCGGAGAGGATGAGCTGGGGGAGAAGCTGGTTAGTATTGATACCATGCAATATTCCACCATCCGTGACCTGCGGGAAAAAATCGCTTTAACCATTGAAGACCATTTAAGGGATAGCCCGTTTGCCAAATTGAAGTTTGCCAGAAGCGGGGAAGAATTCCATTTTATTAAGTCCGTAAGTTTTATCCTGCCGACAAATTATATTGTTTATGACCTCTCGGAATTTGCGGAGGTTTTAAAGAAGATCACCATAGATTCCATTTATTTCCATATCTTTGAAGCGCGCCTTAGGCTGGAAAAGCCGACAAATGATTTTTCATACTGGATAGAAAATTCTCTGGGAGATAAAGAATTAGCGGATAAGATATCCGGATTTGACCCTTATACCTGCACCTTGGAGGATTTAAGGAATAAGATTATACAGGCAGTTGAAAAAAGGATAACCGGTTAAATGGCAAAAATAGAAGAATATATACCTTTGGTAGGGCAGGCGGTTATTGACGACCTAATGTTGCTTGGCGAGCGGTTAAAAGGCAAGGTCATCCAGCATATAAATTCTACTCCTGTAGGCGGCGGGGTGGCGGAGATATTAAGCCGCATGGTGCCTTTGTTAAGGGAATTAGGGGTAGACACGAAATGGGATGTTATAAAAGGAGGAGAGCAGTTTTTTGGGGTAACCAAGAAGTTCCATAATGCCTTGCACGGCAGGCCCGAGGAGATAACCCAAAGAGACTTTGAGATATTTATGCAGACAAGCCAGGAAAATATCGCCAATGTCAATACATACGGAGATATAGTTTTTGTCCATGACCCGCAGCCGATAGCCTTGATCAAAAAGAAAGCCGATAATAAATGGATTTGGCGCTGCCATATTGACGTATCTAACCCCAGTAAAAAAGCTTGGGATTTTCTTATGGATTTCATAGTGCATTACGACTCCGCGGTATTCTCTGCCCCGGACTTTTCCCGGAAGTTGCCGATCAGGCAATTCCTGATCTCTCCTTCTATTGACCCTTTAAGCGACAAGAATAAAGAATTGCCGCAGGAGAAGATTGATGCGGTATTAAAGAAATACGATATCAAGAAAGACAAGCCGATTATCACGCAGATATCGCGTTTTGACCGCCTGAAAGACCCGGTAGGCGTAATTGAAGCATACCTGCAGGTAAAAAAATATATTAATTGTCAGCTGATCTTGGCCGGAGGAGCCGCGGATGATGACCCGGAAGGGTTTAAAGTATTAAAGGAGGTTCAGGAAAAAGCCAAGAATGACCCGGATATTCATATTTTGCTGTTGCCTCAAAATGATATAGAGATCAACGCGTTGCAAAGGGCCTCAGATGTAATTGTGCAAAAGTCTATCAAAGAAGGATTTGGCTTGACTGTTTCAGAGGCGTTATGGAAAGCAAAACCTGTTGTAGCTTCAAATGTCGGAGGGATTCCCTTACAGATAAAACATAAATATTCGGGTTTGCTTTGTCATTCAATCGAAGGGGCCAGCTTTGCTATAAAACAACTCTTAAGCAGCCCGGCATACGCCAGGAAACTGGGAGAGAATGGCCGGGAGCATGTAAAGAATAATTTTCTGATAACGCGCCATTTAAGGGAGTATATGTTGTTGTTCCTTTCGTTGCATCATGCGGAAGATGTCGTCCACCTGTATTAACTTATTTAATGAATACCGCTAAGCCTTCTGAGAATATCCGTTCAGGCTGGCCGCCTTTTGTTTTAATTGCCGCAACCACATTGGCCACCATTGCCGTAAGCATTTACTGTCTTTCATCCGGCTGGTTCATTATCTTCCAAAACCTTTTCTACATCCCGATTATCATTGCCTGCCTGTATTATCTAAAGAGAGGCTTTGTTTTTTCCGTTATCCTCGCGTTTATTTATTTTGCCCTGATCATTGCTTTTACAAAAGACCCGTCAGTAATCAAGCAGGCCTTGATAAGGATTGTCATATTTGCAAGTGTCGCAGGAATTACCGTATTTTTGTCTATAAAGAGGAAGCGTGCGGAAGAAGAGCTGCAGGTTGCCAAAGCCGCGCTTGAAAAAAGCAAGCAGAGTTTTTTTAATATTGTGGAAAAATCTGCTGATGGGATAATCGTGACGGATAATAACGGCATAGTCTGTTTTTGCAATCCTTCCGCGGAGAGCATTTTTGGGGTAAATAAGGATGATTTTATAGGCAAGAGTTTTGGCATAGCGGTTGTTTCCGGACAGATGAATGAGATCGGCATTATCCGTCAGGACGGCCAGGCGGGTATCGGAGAAATCCGCTCCAGCCAGACCGAATGGGACGGCCGTCAGGCATCCCTGATCCTCGTCCGCGATATCACCGAGCGTAAAAAAGCAGAAGAAGCACTTACGGAAGCGGTAAGGGTAAAGTCAGATTTTACCGGTATTGTTTCCCATGAATTAAGGACACCGTTGGCCAGTATCAAGGAAGGGGTATCCGTGGTTTTGGATAAGATAACGGGCGACATTAACGGGGAACAAGAGAAGTACTTAAATATAGTTAAGAATAATGTGGACAGGCTGGACAGGTTGATTAGCGCGGTCTTAGATTTCCAGAAGTTTGAATCCGGGAAGATGGAATTCAATATAGAAGACAGCGATATGAATAAGATAGTTAGCGGGATACAGGATTCCATGATGCTTTTGTTTAAGAAGAAGGGGCTGGCTTTTGAGGTCAGGCTATGCGAGAACCTCCCGCAGGCCAGTTTTGACAGGGATAAAATAATCCAGGTTTTAACCAACCTGGTAAATAACGCGCTTAAATTTACCGAAAAGGGAGGTATTGTTATTAGTACCGCTAAGGGGGATAATTTTGTTCAAGTCATGGTTAAAGATACGGGCATAGGTATAAAAGAGGAGAACATGGCAAAGCTGTTCCATGAATTTACGCAATTACAGAGAAAGGTAGGTGGTACAGGGCTTGGCCTGTCCATCTGTAAGAAAATAATAGAAGCGCACAGGGGGAAGATCTGGGTAGAATCGGAATTCGGCAAAGGCACGGCTTTTTATTTTTCATTGCCCATTAAAGAGCGGAGGGCCTGATATGGCAAAAATGATCCTTGTGGTTGATGATGAACCGGATATTATGGAGGTTGCCACGGTCAGATTGAGGCACTTAGGCTATGAGATCATACCTGCAGTCGATGCCGAGGAGGCAATAGTCATCTTGCAAAAAGATACCCCGGATTTAATATTACTGGATCTGCTCCTGCCTAAGATGCAGGGGGATGAACTTTGCAGGAAGTTGAAATCCGATGACAAATATAAGAATATCCCCGTTATTTTATTTACCGCCAGCGCAATCAGGCTTAGCCTGCCCGAAAAAATAAAAGAAATAGGCGCGGATGATTGTATAATGAAGCCCTTTGATTCAAAAGAGTTGCTGGAAAAGGTAAGAAAGTTTATAGGATAGCTGGAATTCCATAATTTAGGATGAGAATACGCAGGCAGTATGAGAAAACCATAGGGTAAGAAAATGACTAATAACAATGGTGGCAAGAAAAAGAAAATCCTTACTGTTGATGATGAGGTTGATTTCTTAAAAATTCTCAAACTCAGGCTGGAGGCCAATGGTTATGAGGTGATTGCCGCTTTTGACGGGGAGGAGGCATTAAAAAAAATAAAAAGCGACAATCCCGACGTGGTAATCCTGGATATCATGCTTCCTAAGTTAAATGGCGAAGAGGTCTGTAAAGAGATCCGCAGGGACCCCGTCTTTAGTAAGATTCCGGTTATCATGCTGACCGGTAAAGATACCGATGTTGACCGTATTGTCGGCAGGGTTATCGGAGCGGATATCTATCTAACCAAGCCTTGTGATTCTGAAAAGTTAATCAAAGCGATAAAAAATGTTTTGCAGAAATAGGTGATTTGGGGCGTTTCAGGGAATAAAAGCATAAAAGCGATACAAAATCTTATTATCCGGCGGTAAGGATTTTTTTTCTTGACAACATATGCAAAAAGTATATTATCATATACAAATAGATATGTTTGTATGCATAACGGATATAAATAGCCATGAAGCTATTAAGTAAAAATAAGCTCAAGCTGCTCAAGCTCTTCTATGGTCATCCTGCCAGGCAGTTCTATATCCAGGAGATAGGGCGTAAGCTGGGTAAAAAGCCCGGAGTATTCCAGAGGGCTTTAAATGACCTGTATAAGGATGGTCTGCTGCTAAGCGAATACAAAGCCAACGCCAGGTTCTTCAGAATTAACACTAATAGCCCGATATATAACGAATTAAAAAGCATAGTTTCCAAGTCGGTTTGTGTTTTGGCGATATTGGTTTTATCCTGTGCGGGGATGCTTTGCGCCCAGGAGGAACCGTTGTCGCTGCGCGATGTAATACTTGCCGCTTTTAAGAATAATATAGATATCCATATACAGGAACAGGAGCTGGCAGTCGCAACTTCAGATATCCTGGGAGCAAAGAGCGAATTTCTGCCGCAGCTTGACCTGAATGCCGGTTATAGGCGTAATGGAGCCGTAGCTTCTACTTTATCCGGCGGCAAGAAAGACGCGGGGGTTTTTACCGGTTATAAGAATGACAACTCCCTGGGCGCCGGTTTAAGCCAGGTAGTTTATAACGGCGGTTTTAACACGGCTAATTTAAAACAGGCAAGGCTTGGCCTTAAGACATCTGAAGAGACTTTACGTGCCAAGAAACTGGATATTGAATTTGAGGCAAAACGCCTTTATTACGGCCTGCTGCTTGCTTATGAGACAGAAAGGATAGCCCAGGAACTTACGGATAATGCCAAGGATCATTATGAGGATGTGAAAAACAGGTATGCGCAAGGGTTGTCATCAAGATTTGACCTTCTGCAGTCAAGCGTGCAGGTTTCATTGACCCTGCCGGAACTGGTAAAGGCAAGGAATGCGGTTGAACTGATTAAGGCGGAACTGAAGAAGCTTCTTTCTTACAAGCAGCAGATGGCTATTGAGGTAGCAGATAAGCATCTCAGTTATACATTAATAGAGATCAAGGAGGATGACTTTTTGAAACAGGCTTACCTTAATAAGCCGGAGATGAGTTTAAGGACTTTAGGCATTGATATCAATAAATGGTCTATAGAAATGGCTAAGTCCGGATGGCGCCCGCAGGTCAATGCCAACGCAGGATATGATTTCCGTTCCAATAATCTGGGCAATATGATTAATAAATCCCATAATAACTGGAATATAGGGCTTACATTTTCAGTTGCGGTATTTGACGGTTTTTCCACTAAAGCCAAGGTGGATGCAGCCAAGGTCCGTTACGCACAAGCGGTGCTGAGCAAGGAAAATCTGGTTGAACAGATCGCCGTAGATGTGCGCCAGGCATGCCTTGATTTAAATCAGGCAGAGCAGGTAATTAATTCACAAAAGGATAATGTCGGCCAAGCCAGGGAGGCTTTAGAGATAGCCAGGGTCAGCTATGATAACGGAGAGGCTAAAAACCTTGATGTGCTTGACGCGCAGGTGTCATTAGGGCAAATTGAAACCAATCTTTCGCAGGCTATTTATGATTATCTCATGGCCCAGGCGCAGTTAGACAGGACTATGGGAAAAAGTTTTTTAGCGGTTGAAGCCGGCGCAGGGGCAAGTCAGGGAGGAATAAATGAAGAAAAAAGTTAAACTGGTACTGTTCATTATTATCATCTTAATTGCATGCGGAATAGGCGCGGCATATTTCTGGAAAACCCACGACCACAATCACGGCCAGATAAAAGTCTCGGGGAATATAGAAGGCGATGATGTGCGTTTATCTTTCCGCGTGCAGGGGCAGATCATCGAACTGCTCACTGATGAAGGCAAGGTAGTTAAGGAAGGCGAGCCGGTGGCCAGGCTTAATACTGATGAGCTGGTTAAGATACGCGATAATGCCGAAGGATCTTTGAAAGCTGCAGAGCATCAATATGCGTTGGATAAGCTGGATTATGAACGCGCGGAGAACCTTTTCAAGGCCGGGGCAATACCCATGCAAAAAAGAGACGCTGCCAAGACGCTTGCCGAGGCGGATAAGGCTAATATTGAAGCATTGAGAGCCTCATTTGAGCTGGCCAAGACAAGACTGGGTTTTGCCGAACTCCTGTCTCCGCTTAACGGCTTTGTGCTTGTCAAAAGCGCATTGTCGGGAGAGGTGGTCCAGATAGGCGCTCCTGTTTTTACGGTTGTTGACCTGAATAACTTATGGGTCACCGCCTATATCAATGAAGCCGACCTTGGCCGCGTAAAGCTTAATCAGGAGGCCTATGTTGTTACCGATACTTATCCGGGGAAGCGGTATAAAGGATGGGTATCTTTTGTTTCCAGTGAAGCTGAGTTTACGCCTAAGACCATACAGACTACGGAAGAAAGGGTCAAGTTAGTCTACAGGATAAAGGTCAGGGCTGATAATTCCAGTCTTGAGCTTAAACCCGGTATGCCCGCAGACGCCTATATCATAGAATAACATGACCACCATAAAGGCCTCCGGACTCACTAGAAAATTTGGGGATAATACTGCGGTTGACAACCTTAACCTTGAGATAGAAGAGGGCGAGATATTCGGTTTAGTCGGACCCGACGGCGCAGGAAAAACCACGACCATGCGTCTTATGACCGGCATACTTGAGCCTAGTTCCGGAGAGGGTTGGGTTTACGGCAAGCATATCGTAAAGGAATCCGAGGCGTTAAAAGAGAATATCGCATATATGTCCCAGCGTTTCGGGCTATATGAAGAGCTTACTGTACTTGAAAATATAAATTTTTACGCTGATGTTTTTTGCGTCCCTAAAGACAAGCGCCAGGATGTAATTGAGAAATTGCTTGGCTTTTCGGGGCTTTTGCCTTTTAAGCAGAGGTTCGCGGGTAAGCTATCCGGAGGCATGAAGCAGAAGCTCGGGCTTTCCTGCGCACTCATCCATACCCCGAAAGTTTTATTCCTGGATGAACCGACTAACGGAGTTGATCCTGTTTCGCGCAGGGATTTTTGGTCAATCCTCTATGACCTCTTAAAAGAAAAAGTAACCATCCTTTATTCAACCTCTTATCTTGATGAAGCAGAGCGCTGCCGAAGAGTCGGCCTCATACATAAAGGCAAGCTGCTGCGTTGTGATACTCCGGATAATATTAAAAAAGAGATCAACGTCAATACGCTGGAGCAGGCTTTTATCAAAATAGTCAATAATTATGAATCTGAACATGGAGAATAAAGGCATTGCTGTAAAAGTTCAGGATCTGGAGAAGAAGTTCGGCGATTTTACAGCGGTTAACCATATCAACTTTGAGGTCCGAGAAGGGGAGATCTTCGGCTTTCTGGGGCCTAACGGAGCGGGGAAATCCACGACCATCAGGATGCTCTGCGGCATATATACGCCTACTTCCGGCAGCGGCAGCGTAGGGGGTTTTGATATTATCAGGGAACAATACAAGATTAAACAGCATATAGGTTACATGTCCCAGAAGTTCTCGCTTTATGATGACCTTACTGTAGAGGAAAATATAGATTTTTACAGCCGGATATATAACATACCTGAGAAGGAAAGAAAGAAGCGTAAGGATGGAACCATCCAGTTAGCAGGCATAGAGGATTTCCGCACCAGCCTGACTAGCACCTTGTCCGGAGGATGGAAACAGCGTTTGGCTTTAGGGTGTGCGATAATCCATCAGCCGAAGATCATTTTTCTCGACGAGCCGACCTCCGGGGTTGACCCGATCACCAGGGCCAATTTCTGGAGCGTAATCAGGGAGATGGCTTCTTTAGGGCGCACAATCTTTGTGACTACTCATTATATGGATGAGGCAGAGAACTGCAACCGGCTGGTAATGATCTATCACGGTACAATGATCGCCATGGGCTCGCCTGAAGAGATGAAGACCAAGGTGATGAAACATGAGATACTTGAGATCAGTATACCGCAGGCTCAGGGGTGGCTTGAAAAAATATCCCGGCTTGATTCCATCAAGGATACTGCGCTTTTTGGGGTAAATATACACGCGGTTACTTATGACGCGCAGAAAGGAACGCTTGAATTAAAGAAGCTTTTTGAACAGGAAAAGGCGAGCGCTTATTCCGTCAATAAGATCAAGGCTTCCCTTGAGGATGTGTTTGTTTCGCTGATAGAGAATTACGACGCAGAACATAAGGATAAATGAATTTCAAAAGGGTCTTAGCAATATCCAACAAGGAGTTTATTCAGATCCGGCGCGACCCGCGTTCGCTGGGCCTGGCCATAGTTATACCGGTTATATTACTCCTGATTTTTGGCTATGGTTTATCACTTGATATTGACAGGGTGCAGACCGTTGTCTGGAACCAGGATGCTTCATCCAGGGTCTCGCGTGATTTCCTGCTTAATTTCAAGAACTCCAAATATTTTAAGATCATTAAATATACTGATAATTACCGCACTATCCAGCACATGATTGACAGCGGAGATGCGTTGATGGCCCTGGTAATCCCAAAAGACTTTTCGCACTTTATTGAATCCGGTAAGACTGCCCCACTACAGTTATTAGTTGACGGCAGCGATTCCAATACCGCTACTATTGCCATGGGCTATGTGCGTTCGGTGGTTGGCAGGTATAATCTGACGCTTTTGGTAAATACGCTTAGAGGCAGGGGTTTCAGCCCTGCAAGGAGCGTAGAGATGCGTTCAAGGGTCTGGTTTAATATGGGGTTAAACAGCAGATGGTTTATTGTCCCGGGGGTAATCGCGATGATTATCATGATTATTGCCGCCTTGCTTACCTCTATATGTGTAGCCAGGGAATGGGAAAGAGGGACTATGGAGCAGTTAATTTCAACTCCTGTTAAAGCCCCGGAGTTAATCATCGGCAAATTCCTGCCGTATTTTGTAATCGGTTTCATTGACCTTTTTGTGGCAGTAGTTATGGCCAGGTTCTTATTCGGCGTGCCTTTTAAGGGCAGCTACCTGCTGCTAGTATTTTTAAGCGCCTTATTTTTGACCGGTGCCCTCTCGCAGGGAATATTAATCTCTACGGTAGCCAGGACGCAATTATTGGCAAGCCAGCTTGCGATGTTAACTACTTTTATACCAACGATGCTTTTATCCGGTTTTATCTATCCTATATTTAATATGCCCCAGGCAGTCCAGGCGATAACCTATCTCATCCCTGCGCGTTATTATATTATTATCCTGCGCGGGTTATTTTTAAAAGGTAACGGCATGGATGTGATGTGGGATGACGCGTTGTTTTTATTTTTATTTGCGCTTTTTATGTTTAGTTTGGCGATAATGAAATTTAGAAAGAAGGTGTTTTGAAATGCTTGAGAGGATCAAGGCTATCCTGATTAAAGAGTTTAAGCAGGTCCTGCGTGACCCGCGGATGAAAACAGTAATTTTGATTTCGCCTCTTATACAGATAGTCATTTTTGGGTATGCTGCCAATAAAGATATTGATTTTATACCTACGGCGATCTACGACCAGGATAACACCAAAGAAAGCCGACAGCTTCTACATAGATTTACCTACTCTAAATATTTTATCCCGAAGTATTATATTTCCACTGGAACTGAAGAAGACCATATGTTGGATAAAGGGATAGTAAGCGCTGTCTTGCGCATTGACCGCGGGTTTGGGCGCGATATTAAAGCCGGAAAAGATGCAAGCGTGCAGCTTGCCCTTGACGGCTCGGATTCCAATACCGCCATGATCATCTCCGGGTACGCAAACACGATTATGAATAAATACCAGGATGAGTTGATCAGGGGAGATGCTGATTCTTTGGGCATACAATCCGATGCCCCAAGCGTGGATTTAAGGGACCGCGCCTGGTTTAATGAAAACCTCATCTCGCGGAATTATTATTTACCGGGAGTAATTGCTTCAATAGTAACGATCATGTCTCTTTTATTGACGGCTATGGCAATAGTAAGGGAAAAAGAGATCGGTACCATGGAGCAGCTTATCGTCAGCCCTCTGCGTCCGCTTGAGCTTATCTTCGGCAAGCTCCTGCCGTTCGGCGTGATCGCGCTCATTCAATGCGCCTTGATCACTACGCTGGGTATCTTATGGTTCCATATCCCGTTCAGGGGCAGCCTGGCTTTATTGGTGCTTGCTACCTGTGTGTATTTATTTACTGCTTTAGGCATAGGGCTGTTTATCTCCACGATAGCCTCAACCCAACAGGAGGCGATGATGTCGGTATTTTTGTTTTATATGCCGACATTTTTACTGTCGGGATTTGCTTATCCTATAGCTAATATGCCCCAAATTATCCAGTACTTTACTTTGATTAACCCTATGCGTTATTATCTGGTGATCATCAGGGGGATATTTTTAAAAGGCGTAGGCATGGATATCTTATGGACTAATTTCCTGATTCTTTTGGTCTTTGGTATCTTTGTAATTACCATGAGTACGTTAAGGTTCAGAAAGAAGATAGCTTAACACCATGAACATTATGATATATACCTGTTGATACTAAAAGGAGGGAGAGGGTATGAAAATATTGCTGTGTATTTCTGCTTTATCGGTTTCTTTAATCGCCCCGGGCTTGAGCTTTTGTGAGCAGGGAGAAAGTACCCATGAAATGTTTTCCCGGGAAGGGGTGGTCACCCAGGTTGATTCTATCGGGTCGCTTTTAGTAATATCCGACGGCATTGAAGAAGCCAGGTTTAACGTCGAGGAAGGCGCAAAGATACAGCGCGGCATAGACGATATAATGCTGGACGACCTGGAATCCAATGACACGGTGAATGTGCAATATTATAAGGCTCCCGACGGCACCCTTAAGGCAGTTTCCATCGTGGATAATAACATTGCCTCAAGTTTTTGATGCCCGCATATTGAGGTAAGCTATAGGGCGGAAGGATTGGATGCGTAAGAGATGAAGGTTGTAAAAAGGTTAGTTTATGCGTTCGGCATAATCTTTCTTCTTTTGGTTATTTTCTTAATCGCCAGTTTTATTATTACAAAACATTTAAAGATCAAGGAGATTGTAGAGGGGCAAATAGAGCAGGGCCTGGGTATTAATGTTTCGATAGAAGAAATAGAATTTTCTCCTTTGCTGGCGCATGTGGGAGTAAGCGGTGTAACTGTTTATAACCCCGGTGATTTTGAAGAAAGAGAGCTTGCCTATATTGAAGCGATCCATTTTGTATTTGACCCTGTAGAAATGGTTACCCGTAAGAAACCGAATATTTATATTTTGGGTTTAAATCTTAAACGGTTGAATATAATAAAAAACAAGGAAGGCAAGGTAAATATAGAAGAGATCAACCCCTTAAGGGATAAAAATGCCGCTATACAGGACAAGACGCCTTATTATTTTGATGTGTTGGTATTAAGCGTTGGCCAGGTCAGGTTTGTTGATTATAGCGGGTTGAATAAAAAAGAACATATCTATCCGATCGGCATAAAAAATGCGGCGTTTGTTAACCTTTTAGACGAACAAGAGGTAGTCAGGCTGGTTGTTTCTAAGGCAATAGAGAATACAGATATAGGCAAGTTAATCAACCTGAAGATTATACCGGTGGTTTCTCAAATAGGGGATACATTCAATTCGGCCTGGGGTACGGCCAAGACCGGGGCAAAAGGCGCCTGGGGGATTGCTGTATTGCCATTTAACCTGCTTTTCGGTAAAGATTGAAACTTTGTATTAAGTTCTATGCAGCGGATAAGCCGCAGTATTAAATTCCCTGCAGCAAAACCCATCCTTTATCAGGCCGGGAAATTTTTATTGACAACGGAGAAGGTTGTGTTAGAATTGTTATGAACATATGTTCATAACTAAAGGAGCAGGGTTTGCGGCCTAAAAAGACCAGGTGGGTGAAATGCGTTCCGGCGGAGAGGTGCTTTAAGCCGCGCTGTAAACCGCTTAGCAGGCTTCAGAATGTTTATCTTAGCCTTGATGAGTTTGAAGCTATGCGTTTAGCTGATCTTGAGAGATTAAAGCAGGCAGATGCCGCCAGGCTTATGCGCATATCCCGTCCGACATTTTCGCGTATCGTAGCATTGGCAAGAAGGAAAGTAGCGGATGGCCTGGTAAACATAAAAGCGATTAAAATTGAAGGAGGTTGTTGCAAGATTAAAAGGAGGTCTGGATGGAAGGCTTGACTAATCAAGAGGGAAGAAAAAAGGGGTTATTTGCCAGGATGATCGATAGGCTGGATAAGAAAATGCAAGAAAAAGCAAAAACAAAATCTTGTTGTTGTAATGAGAAGAAGGCAGGCAAGAAATCATGCTGCAGTTAATTGTAGATTGGCTGACCTATTCTTTATTTAAATTAAGCCCGCAGGCCAAATTGGCTCAGGCAGTAAACTTCTTTATTTATGATTCTGTAAAGATTTTATTGCTTTTATTTATTTTAATCTCTGCTATCGGGTTTCTTAGGTCATATTTACCGGCAGATAAAATAAAGCAGTGGCTTGCCGGAAAGAAAATATTTCCGCATTTTCTGGCTTCAATATTCGGCGCAATAACCCCGTTTTGTTCCTGTTCCTCAATACCCATATTTATAAGCTTTCTGGAAGCAGGGGTACCTTTGGGGGTGACCTTTTCGTTTCTGATCAGCTCGCCTTTGATTAATGAGTATCTTGTTGTGCTGATGCTCGGTTTTTTTGGTTTTAAAATCACATTTTTTTACGTTTTAAGCGGCATAATAATAGGAGTTGTTTCCGGAATTATTTTAGGAAAAATGAAGCTGGAAAGGTATCTTGTAAAAGATTTAATCAGCCAGAATAACCAGGATTGCTTTGAAAAGGACTCAAAAGGTTTTAAGGGTCGTATATTGTTTGGAGTGAAAGAGGCAAGCACGATTATTAAAAAACTTTGGTTTTGGGTTTTAATAGGAGTAGGCCTGGGCGCATTAATACATAATTTTGTACCACAGGAGCTTGTTAGAAACCTCATAAGCAAGACAGGTTTTTTTAGTGTGCCGCTTGCTACAATTATCGGGGTGCCAATGTACGGAAGCTGCGCCGCAATCGTACCTATAGCCGTAGCTTTATTCCAGAAAGGATTCCCGCTTGGTACGGCGTTAGCTTTTATGATGGCAGTCGCAGCATTAAGCCTTCCTGAGGCAGTTATGCTGAGAAGGGCGATGCAGCTAAAATTAATCGCTATATTCTTTATGGTGACTACGGTAGCGATTATCTTTACGGGTTATTTGTTTAATTTCTTGCAAAAGATCCTGCTTTAGAAAGAATGAAAAGAATATTCTTGATTTTTTTTATTGTTTGGGTTAGCCTTGATTTTATTTCCCCTCTTTGTGCAGATAATCAACCAAGCGGTAAAGTTATAGTGTATTATTTTCGCGGTACATCCCGCAGTCCGAGTTGCCGTGATCTGGAGAGAAACTGCAAGGAAGCGATAGAAACTGAATTTAAGGGTGCCCTGGCTTCGGGAAAATTGGAGTTTCAGGTTGTAATCTTGGGGAATAACGGGGAGGGGTATTATGCGGGTTATTATAAGGTTTGCGCCAAGACTCTTATCCTGTCGTTAGTCAAAAGCGGCAAAGAGGTAAAATGGAAAGATCTTGATAAGATTATTGAATACGCCGAAAATAAAGCAGAACTCTCTGATTACATACAAAGCGAAATCTCCGGCTTGTTGGGAGAAATAGAATGAAAGCAATCTTACCAGGAGATTTTCTGCAGGTTTCTGAAGCTGCGGGTATTTTAACCATGGAGTTGGGGCCCCCAGCATTCCGTTTGTAAAATAATTATTTCATAACTCCAAGGAGCCTGCGCAGATATATAAAACGTCTTGATAAGCGCAGCCTATATGATATATTAATAATTAATAATAGTTACTCAATACGGGGTGAAGATGGCTCATTTGGATAAGAGTAACGCCCTTGCATAATGTAATCTTTAACTCAAGCTTTTTGCGCCTGAAGCGCAAGCGGGCTTGAGTTTTTTTAGGGTTTATTATGAAAAATAAGATTTATAGCAAGACAATAATATTTATCGTGATTTTGATTATCCTGGCTGTGAGTATAGCGTTTACCGGCGTGGTCATCCGTTTGGAAGACAGGCGTATGCGCAGAGAATTACTTGTCCAGGCGCGGATGCTGGAGAGGGCTGTTAACATAAGGCATATCTTGAACTTAAGCGGTTCCGAGGCTGATATAGATTCCCCGGATTACCAGCGCCTCAAAGAACAATTAGCTTTAGCGCGTTCTGCCAACCCGCAATGCCGTTTTACTTATCTGATGGGGCAGCGGCCCAGCGGGGAAGTTTTCTTTTTTGTTGACTCCGAACCGCAGGATTCCAAGGATTATTCTCCTCCTGGCCAGATATATACCGAGATTTCTCCCTTACTGCTGAATGTTTTTGCGAAGGAGGTAGAGGCCGTTGAAGGTCCGGTATCCGACCGCTGGGGTAAATGGATAAGCGCATTAGTCCCGGTTGTTAATCCGGAAAACGGCAGGCTTCTGGCTGTGCTTGGCATGGATATTGACGCACGTAACTGGATGGCATCAGTTATTTATAAATCTCTCCCGCCGGTATTTGTTACCCTGTTAATTTTTATCTTTTTGGGAACATCTTTACTCTTTCAACGCAGAGGTGAGCAGGAAAGAATACGGCTTGCTGTATCTAAAATAGCTTTGCAGCATAGCGAAGAAAGCTTCCAGCATTTATTTGAAAATATAGCAGACGGAGTGGCTATCTTTAAGGCGGTTGACGAAGGGGAAAATTTTGTATTTGTCAACCTTAATAAGATGGGGGAAAAGATATCTCAGGTCAAACGGGAAGATATTGTCGGCAGAAGGGTGACGGAAGCATTCCCGGCGGTGTCAGAGATCGGCCTCTTGGATGTCTTGCGCCGGGTCTGGCGTACAGGCGAATCAGAATACCTTCCGGGTGTTCTCTATAAGGACAGCCGTATAGAGCATTGGACTGAAAACTATGTATTAAAGCTGCCTTCCGGTCTCGTAGTATCCATTTATTCTAATATTAGCAAGCGTAAGCAGTATCAGGATGAAATTGTAAGCCAGGCGAGGTTTCCTGCCGAAGATCCTAATCCGGTATTACGTATTAACAGGGACGGCACGCTTCTTTATATTAACCAATCCGGATTAAGGCGTTTGACAAACTGGAACCTGCAAATCGGGCAGTTAGCCCCATCCGTATTGCGGGATTTAGTTTCTAAGGCATTAGAGGGCGGTTTAGAGCAGCAATGCGATATTGAACACGGGGAACAAATGTATTCTTTCTACGTTACGCCGATTGTTGATTCCGGTTACGCCAACCTTTATGGGCTTGATGTTACAGAGCGCCAGCAGGCGAAGAAAAAAATATCGGAATACGCGGAGCGTTTGGGTTATTTGACCAAATATGCCAATGACTTCATTATGCTTCTTGATGAGAATTTTATCCTTCTGGAGGTCAATGAGCGCGCCCAGGATGTTTATGGATATAGCTATAATGAATTAATCGGTATGCATGCCTCTAAATTACGCGCGCCGGAGGCAAAAGATAGGTTTACCCAACAGGTTAATCTCGTACAGGCAACAGGCAAAGCCGTATATGATACCTTGCATCAACGTAAGGACGGAACAAAATTTCCGGTTGAAGTCAGCCTGCGTGCCTTTAAGATCGGTGAGAAAAGATTCTACCAGGCAATTATCCGCGATATTACCGAGAGCAGGAAAATACAAGATGACCTGGAACGGAAAACGGAGTTACTGGAAGCCCAAAAAGAAGCCTCTCTTGACGGGTTACTTGTCGTTGATGAAAAAGGACAGAAGATTTTGATTAATAAACGGCTGCTTGAACTATGGAGAGTGCCGGAAGATATTGCCGAAGACAAGAAAGATGAAACACTTCTGCAGTATGTGGTAAACGAAATAAAGAACCCGCAGCAGTTCCTGGATAAGGTAAACTATCTTTATGAGCATAAAGATGAGAAGAGCCGCGATGAGATAGAATTTAAGAACGGGATGATTTTTGACAGGTATTCTTCGCCAGTTATCGATAAAAATGGTAAATACTTTGGGCGTATCTGGACATTCCGCGATATCACCGAGCTTAAGCAGGCAGAGCAAAAATTAAAGAAAGACCTTCATGAGCTGGAGGTTTTTTACAAAGCTTCTATCGGCAGGGAAGAACGCATATTAGAGCTTAAAAAGCAGATAAAAGAGCTGGAGAAGAAAGTCGGGCAAGGTTAACTAATCGCATAGTTAGGGGATAGGTATGGTAACGGTATTATTCTTTTATGGCTTTGCGTTTATCTTTATGGGGGTAATTTTATTCGCTATCCCCAAGAATGAGGATTTCTTCGGTATTTTAAAGAACTTTTGGGCGCTTGCCATATTCGGGGTTCTGCATGGCATCAACGAGTGGGTCGATATGTTTATTCTCTCCAAATGGCCGGTTGATACAAAAATGCTTACCATAATAGGGGCATTCCTGTTGCCCGTTTCTTTTACTTTTATAGTTATATTCGGGATACTTAATATATCGCAGCGGCATCCGCAATACAGGTGGCTAAGATATTTGCCTTTTATTTGTTTGTTGCCGTGGGCTTTGGCTTACGCTACGGGTAAAGGAATAGTGACTGCAGGGATAATGGCGCGTTATTTTATTTGCTTCCCGGGTTTAACACTTATCGTAATTGATATGTCCAGCCGCATGCTTTTATACAGGAAAGAATTACCAAAGGTGGTTTCATTAAGCGCGGCAGTTTTTATACTTGCCAGCGGAATATATGCTGTTGTTTCAGGACTGGTTGTTCCTAAGGCAGATTTTTTCCCGGCGTCGCTGATAAACTATCTTAATTTCACCAGAATATTCGGCTATCCCGTGCAGATTATCAGGATGTTCTGTGCTGTTGTTTTGGTCATGGGGGCTTTTGGGATGACCGGTATTTTTTACAAAGAGAAAGCAAAGGCGCGGCTGGTCGGAGGCATCAGGCGTAAAGTACTGTTCTTTACGGTATTATTCGGTTTGGTCATTTTCGCATCCAGCTTGCTGATGCTGTATTTATCGGGGGTATTTACGCTGCGGAAAATTACTTTTAACAATCAGCAGGCAATGGTGCAATTAATGTCTGATTCCGTCAGCGAGATGATTGAATCCGAGGTTAAGAAGCTGGAAAGCTATGTGGAAAGCCCAAGTATCTGGGGGGCGGTTATTGCGGACGCCAACCTTAAATATTCTACGATTCCCGTTAAGGATAGGCCGGAATATTTTGCAAAGAAGGATAGGGAGTGGCTGCAGTTGCCTGCCGGCAGCCCGGAAATGAATAAATATATCAATACGCAGCTTAGCCTGCGCCTTAAAAAAATCGTTGATACGGGTAATATCGTAGAGATATTCTTTACCGATAGATACGGCGGCCTGGTGGTGGCTTCGGAAAAAACAAGTGATTTTTACCAGGCGGATGAAGGGTGGTGGCAGAAAACATTTAACGCCGGCAAAGGAAATGTTTTTATCGGGGATATGGAGTTTGATCAATCAAGCAGGAATTGGTCAATTACCATATCGGTTCCGGTGTATAACAAGGATTTGGAGTTAATCGGCGTATGCAAGGCAATTTACAATACTTTAAAGTTCTCCGAAGTAATCTCTAAATTCGAGATCGGGTCTACCGGCAGGGCGATATTATTTGATAATAGCGGCAAGGTTATATGCCAGAGCGGGCATAAACTTTCTGAAATAAACAGAAATCAGATTTTACCCGAATGGGATGTTATCCAGGAAATACAGGCAAAGAAGGTTTCCCAGTCATCCTCCCATATTTTTCATAATGCTTCCGGAGGCACTCTTTTGATTTCATGGGCGGTTGTGCCAAATAAGGCTTTGCTGCTGCAGGGGGTAAGGTGGATAGCTTGTGTTGAGCAGAACGCTAAAGAGGTATTTGTAGGACAGGAATTTATTCTTTTATTGTATTCCATAGTTTTGTTTATTTTTCTGGTAATCTTATCGGTATATTTTAGTTTTTTGCTATTCCGTTTGTTAATAAAACCTATTGAAAAGATGCGCCTGGGGATGCGTGAAATTGCCAGGGGCAATCTTAGCTACTACTTAAATATAAGAAGCGGGGATGAGCTTGAAGACCTGGCGGATTCTTTTAACCTGATGATTGATACGCTGCGCAAGACCCTGGTTTCCAAGGACGCTTTGATTACTGAAGTTGCCGAGCGCAGGAAGGTAGAGAGAGAATACAAGAAAATACTGCAGTGGCAACAGGATGTTAATCAGCTCCAGCAGTTGCTCCTTTCGCCTTTCCCGCTGGAAAAGAAACTTAAAACGATAACTGACAGCATTGTGCGGATTTTTGAAGCTGATTTTTGCCGGATATGGCTCATTAAGCCGGGGGATATGTGTAAACAGGGTTGTATCCATGATGAAGTAAAGGAAGAGGGTGATGTCTGCCGTTATCGTGATAAGTGCCTGCATTTGATGGCAAGCTCCGGACGTTATACCCATATTGACGGTAAGATCCACGCCAGAGTACCGTTCGACTGTTACAAGATAGGGCGCATTGCCTCAGGTAGAGACCATTCGTTCTTGACCAATGATGTAGTCAATGACCCTCGCGTGCACAACCACGAATGGGCGCGTGAACTGGGGTTAGTTTCCTTCGCCGGCTACCAGCTTCGTATACCCGGCAAAGAAACAATAGGTGTTTTGGCGCTTTTTGCTAAACATCCGATACTGCAGGATGAAAATGCTATGCTGGATAATCTCAGTAGTTCTGTTGCTTTTGTTGTCCAGGAATCTATCTCGAGGGAAAACATTGAAAAACAGGCCCGGGAATTAAATATCCAGCTGCAAGAGAGGGAGAAGACCCAAAATATAATGGTGAGCATGTTGGAGGATAACAATATTATCAGGGATGCGCTTGAGAAGAGCTTGCGGGAGTTAGGGCAGGCCCAGGAGATGATGGTGCAGGTAGCAAAGCTCGGTGCTATAGGCCAGTTGGCAAGCGGGGTTGCCCATGAAGTCAAGAACCCTTTAGGGATAATCTTGCAGGGTATAAATTATCTGGAAAATAAGATACCGGATAAAGAAAAGGACACCCACGAGGTACTTGAGATGATGAAAGAAGGTATAGTCCGGGCGGATAAGATTATTAACGGGCTTCTTGATTTCTCCAAGTCTGCTAAATTGGAGTTAAGACAGGAGGATATCAATTCTGTTTTGGAAAATTCCATAGATTTAGCGCGCGTTTCAACCAAGTTCTTAGGCGTACAGATCGTTAAAGAGATGCAAAAGCATGCTCCTAAAGTAAGGATTGATAAGAATAAGATGGAGCAGGTCTTTATAAATATCCTGGTGAATGCTGCACAGGCTATGGATAACAACGGCAAGATTACCGTGCGCACTTATTTGAAGAGATTGGAAGGTATCGAAAAATCCAGGATGAATAAAGAGGTAGTTTATTTTAACGCGGGTGAAGAAGCAATGGTAGTAGAAATTGAAGATACGGGCGTGGGGATACCTGAAGAAAACCTGAAGAAGATATTTGATGCGTTTTTCTCTACAAAGGGCCCTAAGGGAGGGGCAGGCCTGGGTCTGGGTGTATGCTTGAGTATAGTGGATATGCATAAAGGCTTAATTGATGTAGAAAGCCAGCCAGGTGAGGGGACCAAAGTGACCATTATCTTGAAGTTAGCCACGGGGGATAAGGATGGTCAGGAAGATATTAATAATTGACGATGAGGTTGATTTCTGCAGGTTGGTTAAGAAGAACCTGGAGATTGGCGGCGATTTTAAGGTGGAGATAGCTGTAAACGGAAAGGACGGCATCAATTTGGCCGTAAAACTAAAACCGCATTTAATCCTGCTGGATATACTTATGCCTGATATGGATGGTTTTCAGGTATTGGAAGAATTAAACAGGGGTCCCAAAAAGGCTTTTGTCCCCGTCATTGTACTCAGCGCAAAAGGCGATGATGCGACCAGGATTCTGGCCTTAAGTAAACAAGGTGTCAAGTTGTTTATAAACAAGCCGATAGGAGCGGGGGAATTAAAAAATAAAATAAAGAGTATTTTAAGGAATACTTAAAAGGAGCAAGGTATGGATAAAAAGAAGATACTCGTAATTGATGACGAGAAGAACCTTTGCATATTATTAAAATCAAATTTGGAAAATACCGGTGAATATGCGGTAACTACTGCTTATTCAGGGGAAGAGGGTTTAAAGAAGGCAAAAGAAACTGATTTTGATTTAGTGATTACGGATTTTAAGATGCCCGGGTTAAACGGCCGGGAGGTGCTAAATGCGCTTAAGGAGATCAAACCTTATTCTCCGGTAGTGCTTTGTTCCGTTTATCATGATGACCCCAGTACGGTTACCGCTTTAGATATAGCCAAGGCCGACGGGATAATCATGAAACCTTTTGAACACAATCAGCTTTATAAGACGATAAAAGAGATTTTAGCCGGTAGTTCCAAGATAAACAGGCCGGAGGTTAAAAAGGAGGACAGGGATGCCCAAGAATAAGGTATTAGTTGTTGACGATGAAGCGGATTTTACTAAACTGTTAAAGTCCAACCTGGAAGAGACCGGTAAATACGAAGTATTGGCATTAGCCAATGCCAATGATATTATATCTCAGGTCCATGGTTTTAAACCTGACATTATCCTGCTTGACATTATTATGCCGGGCACAAAGGGGATTGAGGTTTGCGAGATACTGAATAAAGATATAATCGGCAGGTCCATACCTATTGTTATCATCTCCGCGCTGGCTAAAGATGCAGACAAGTATAAGGCTTATAGGGTGGGAGTGGTGGATTATATGGAGAAGCCGATTGAAATAGAGCGGTTAATGGCAAAAATAGATAAGTATATCCAGTTTAAGCAAGGAACAGAAGGATAAAGATTTTAAGTTTCTAAAATAGATTAAAGCTTAAAAACAACATGCCAAGCCCGTAATTTAAGGTTGCGGGCTTTTGCTTTTACGGCTTGAAAACCGCGTTTTTAACCTTTCTTTTTGTTATCGTTCGATATATGACTGCGCCAGATAAAGGCTACGAGGTGCCCGATTTTTTTATTGACAAAATATTAAAAAAGTAATAATTTTATAGGTATAATTTTAAATAAAAGGAGGACCCTGATTCGCTTACGCTCATCAGGATTCTTCTGGATGAAAAGTAAAAGGAGGAAAAGATGAATACGGGCCTTACTGCTATCAACGAAAAAGTCCAGAAGGAAAGTTTATTTGTGCAAAGCCTTATTGCTGAAATAGGGAAAGTTATCGTTGGCCAAAAATACCTTATTGAAAGGCTGCTCGTAGGCCTGTTTGCCAACGGACATATATTAGTTGAAGGTGTTCCCGGCTTAGCCAAGACATTATCTATTAAAACGTTAGCCCAATCAATAAATACAAAATTCCAAAGGATACAGTTTACACCGGATCTGTTACCGGCGGACTTAATCGGTACGCTTATTTATAACCCTAAAGAAGGCCTGTTCTCAACCAAAAAAGGGCCGATATTCTCCAATATCATCCTGGCTGATGAAATAAACCGCGCGCCGGCAAAAGTACAAAGCGCACTTCTGGAAGCCATGCAGGAAAGACAGGTTACCATAGGCGAAAATACCTTTAAGCTGGATGATCCGTTCTTGGTTATGGCTACCCAGAACCCTATAGAACAAGAAGGCACATATCCACTTCCTGAAGCCCAGGTTGACAGGTTCATGCTTAAGATCAATATAACTTATCCGGACATCGAAGAGGAGCATAAGATATTGAAACGCATGGGTTTTACCGATAAGAAGAACGAGGTAAAATCAATCGTGGAACCTCAGGATATTATCAGGGCGCGCAGTGTAGTAGATGAAGTATACATGGATGAGAAGATAGAAAAATATATCCTGGATATAGTCTTTGCTACAAGAGAACCGCAGAGATACAAACTTAATGAGCTTGCGGGGCTTATACAGTACGGCGCTTCCCCCAGGGCCACTATCTATCTTATGCTTGCTTCCAAGGCATACGCTTTTATACAGGGCAGAGGGTATGTCACCCCGCAGGACATAAAGTCCATTGGCCCGGATGTATTACGGCACAGGGTAATCGTAAGTTATGAAGCTGAGGCTGAAGAAAAGAGTTCAGACGATATAATCAAAAAAATATTCAACGATATAGAGGTTCCTTAGAGACAAAGATGATCCCTAAAGAGGTTCTGAAAAATATCAGGCGTATCCAAATAACCACCTCCCGTATGGTCACCGATGTATTTGCCGGCCAGTATCAGAGCGTATTTAAAGGTAAGGGGATGGAATTTGAAGAGGTGCGGGAGTACCAGCCGGGGGATGAGATTCGTTCCATAGACTGGAACGTTACCGCCAGGATGGGTAACCCCTACATAAAAAAATTTGTGGAGGAAAGGGAGCTAACAGTAATACTTATTCTGGATATGTCGCCTTCCTCTTTTTTTGGTACCAGGAGCCAGCTTAAAATGCAACTTGCGGCAGAAGTTTGTTCGGTGCTTGCGCTTGCCGCTATAAAAAATAATGATAAGGTGGGTTTTATCGCTTTTACCGACAGGATCGAGAAATTCATCCCGGCACGTAAAGGCTTGCGCCATGTTTTGCGCATCATCAGCGAAGCGTTATACTTTAAGCCCAAAGGCAGGAAAACAGATATTACTGCGGCCCTGGAATACCTGAATAAGGTTACTACACGCAAGACCGTCACTTTTATTATCTCTGATTTCTACGCGCCTGATTTTAAAAAGATGCTGGCAGTAAGCAATAAGCGCCATGATATAGTAGCTATAACCGTAAGCGATCCAGGGGAGCTTGAGCTTGCCGATGTGGGTATAGTAAAACTAGAGGATTTAGAGAGCGGACAGACTTTTATGGTAGATACCTCTGATGCCGGGTTGCGCAACAAGTACAGCCAGCAAGCCAGGCAAAGGCAGCAAGACAGGGACATGCTGTTTCGCTCGATAAACGTGGATACTATTGATGTAAGAACGGATATGCCTTATTCACAGAGCCTGTTTAAGTTCTTTAGGACCAGGGAGAGGAGATTGAGGGTAAGATGAAAAGGAAATTGAAGATTACTTTAGCCGTAATTGTCCTGCTTATAATAGCGGGGTTATTTTTTGCGAAAAATATCTCCAGCCATACAAATAGCAGCCAAAGGTCGGCCTGGACGGATAAAATGCAATTGGAATACGCCAATGCCTTGCTCTCCAAGGGGCTATATGCCGAAGCGGCACAAGCGTTTGAGGTTTATATAGAAGAAGGCGGGACTGACAGCAAGGATTTAGCCAGTATATGCTATAAATTGGGGAATATTTACATGGATTTAAAAGAATACGAAAAAGCCCTGGCTAATTTCTATAAAAGTGAATTGCTCAACCCCGGTTCTGATTATAAGCAAGAGATGGGCCAGAAGATAGTCGCTGCCTTGGAAAATCTGGGCTTGAGCCAGCAGGCGCAATATGAATTAGAGAGCCGCACATCCATAAAGCCGGCTGCGCAAAGCAACGAAAAGATCGCCGTCAGGATAGGCAAGAGGGAGATCACAAATGACGAAATTGATATGGTTATTAACAGGCTCCCTGAACAGGCGAGAAAAGGCCTAAACAGTAAGGACGCTAAATTGAGATTTATCCGGGAGTATGTGGCTACGGAGGTGCTTTACGAAAAAGGAAAGAAGCTGGGATTGGATAAAGATGCCGACACCAGGGCAGAGGTTGAAGATTACAGGAAACAGCTCGTCTTGCAGAAACTGTTGCGGGATGAAATAAGGAAGGAGCTAAAAATCACTCCTGAAGATGTCTTGATGTATTATAAGGCGAATAAGGATAGATACGGTATTCCCGAAAGGGCCAAGGTCTCATACCTTCAGTTAAGCGATCCTGCTAAGAGCGATGAAATAGCTGTCAAGCTTAAACAGGGGCAAGGTAAGAAAATAGGGCAGTGGATTGAAAAGGGCTCAACCTTCCTGCCGGAAGGCATAGGGGAATCAAAAGAGGCAATTGAGAGTATCTTCAGTTACGAAAAGGGCGCGGTTGTCAACCCGGTTAAGATCAAAGATAAATTATATATGTTTATTATTGATGAGAAACAGCCGCAGAGAGAGAAGGCTTTTGAAGAAGTAAAAACCCAGGTGGAAAGAGAATACCAGGCGCAGAAGGAGCAACAGATCGTGCAATCCATGCTGGATAAGGCATTGGAACAGCAGGAGGTTGAGATTTTATACCAGCCGAAAGCAGAAAATGAAAAAGTTGGAAAATAAGACGTTTCTTTTAGGAGCAGGTATTATTCTTATCGCCGCAACATTATCCGGTTGCGCCCAAGGTAAAAAAGAACCGGGTACGCCCATTACGGTTAGGGCACAGGTAGATAAGACAACACTTGCCATCGGAGATAAATTAAAATATACAATCTTGATTGAAAAGGATAAGGATATCCAGATAGAGCCTTTTGCCTTCGGCCGGGACGTGGGTAATTTTGCGATTAAAGATTTTGGTTCAAAAAGAAGCAGTTTTTTTAATAAGGAAAAGATATCGCAATGGTATATCCTTGATACGTATGTTACCGGTAAAGCTACCATCCCCAAGGTTACAGTCAAATATAAAAGGAAGAAGGATAAGGATTGGAGTAGTATTGAGGCAGGAGAGGTCTCTGTAGAAGTAAAAAGCCTTTTGGAGAAGTCCGGCAATAATATTCAGTTGCGGGATGTAAAAGGACCAGTAGGGTTGCCTTCGGTAATAAAGAGATATCTTCTTCTGGTTGGTTTATTGCTTTTGGCTGCCTTAGGCTTATCAGCCGGATATTCCCTGAAGAAAAATAAAGAAGAGAAGATTCTCCCTAAAAGGCCCGCCCATGAGATAGCTTATGAGCAGCTTGAGGCTTTGAGGTCAAAAGACTATATCGGCCATGGACTGATCAAAGAGTATTATACGGAGGTTTCGGATATTATCAGGCATTATCTTGAAGACAGATTCAGCCTAAAGGCGCCCGAGATGACTACTGAAGAATTCTTAGCCAGCGCAAAGGAAAGCGGGGAGTTAGCTGGCGAACATAAAAATTTGTTGAAAGAGTTTTTGCTCTGTTGTGACCTTGTAAAATTCGCCAAGTACGCGCCTTCTGTTGATGAGATAGACTCAATCTTTGATTCAGCCAAGAATTTCATAGACCAGACGAAAGAAAATGAACCTGCATAATCCGCTTGTTTTAATACTGATACCCGTAATAATACTATTTTTCCTGTATAGCCGCAAGAAACAGGCAGCCGTATCCGCCTTTAAGTTCTCTTCGGGGGACTTAGTGAGTAAGTTCAAGGGTTCATTTAAGCTTAAACTTAGCCAGAACCTGGTTTACCTGAGGCTCCTATCCGTTATTTTCCTTATATTAGCTTTGGCCCGTCCGCAAACTCCGGTAGCTGACTCCAAAATCCAGTCCGAAGGAATAGATATAGTGCTGGCGATTGATTGTTCAACCAGCATGCTTGCCGAGGATTTTAAATTAGGGGCAGAGAGGCAGAGCAGAATAGAGGTTGTCAAAAATGTGGTTAAGGATTTTATCATGGGCAGGAAAAACGACCGTATCGCTATCGTGGCTTTCGCCTCCCGGGCATATACTGTATGCCCTTTGACGCTGGATTACGGCTGGCTTCTGGATAATCTGGAAAGGGTTAAAACCGGCCTGGTAGAGGATGGAACGGCAATCGGGTCAGGAATTGCTACTTCTTTAAACCGGCTTAAAGATGCCAAGGCAAAAAGCAAGGTAGTTATTTTACTTACTGACGGACGTAATAACACGGGCAGGATCTCTCCTTTGACCGCCGCAGAGGCAGCTAAGGCTTTAAAGATCAAAGTATATACGATTGGCGCAGGCGGAAAAGGGCCGGCGCCTTATCCGGTAAAGGATTTTTTCGGCAATACCGTTTATCAACCGGTACAGATAGACATCGATGAGGATACATTGATAAAGATAGCGGAGATGACCGGGGCAAAATACTTCCGGGCAACCGATACCGAAAGCCTGCGTAAGATATATAAAGAGATAGACGGCCTTGAAAAGACAGCAATAGAGGAAAAGGGTTATATGGAGTACAATGAATTGTTCGGTGTATTCCTGGCCTTGTCCCTTTTCGTTTTACTTTTAGATATTGTTTTAGCTAATACATTTTTAAGGAAAATCCCATGAGGTTTGCAGCGGCAAATTTTGCCTTTGTTCTTATTATCCTGCCGGCTTTAATCCTGTTCTATTTCTGGGCATCCAAATCACGCAAGGCAGTCCTGGAAAAGTTTGCCCAAAAGGAGCTATTAGCTGAATTACTATCGCGCCTTGATTACAAGAAGAGATTCTTAAAGATAAGCTTGCTAGTTCTGGCGGTATCGTTTATGCTCTTTGCCTTGATACGGCCGCAATGGGGTTTTCATTGGGAAGAAGTAAAAAGGAAAGGCGTAGATATACTGATAGCCTTGGATACTTCAAAGAGCATGCTTGCCGAAGATGTGAAACCCAGCAGGTTCCAGCGCTCAAAATTGGCAATCAAGGATTTGGTGCGCAACCTTAAGGGGGACAGGATAGGTTTAATTGCTTTTTCCGGCAGCGCTTTCTTGCAGTGCCCGCTGACATTGGATTACGGGGGGTTCCTGCTTTCCCTGGATAATACAGATATAGAGACCATCCCGAAAGGAGGCACCTCCATAACCAGCGCGATAAAAGAAGCCTTAAGGAGCT
Source organism: Candidatus Omnitrophota bacterium (assembly GCA_028716965.1). Lineage (GTDB taxonomy): Bacteria > Omnitrophota > Gorgyraeia > Gygaellales > Profunditerraquicolaceae > UBA6249. The sequence goes on along the minus strand of JAQUOV010000009.1, from coordinate 13,018 downwards.
ATGAGGGAGGGCAAAAGAAATATAAGGTATTGATTATTATTACCGACGGTGAAGACCATGAAGGCAGCCCCGAACAGGCAGCCGAAGAGGCCAAGAAAGAAGGGATAAGGATATTTTGTATCGGTATCGGCACTAAGGAGGGCGACCTCATTCCTGTTACTGATGAGAACGGCCAGAAGTCATTCCTTAAAGATAAAGAGGGGAATGTAGTTAAGTCTCGCCTTGATGAAACTACTTTACAGAAGGTCGCTTTGAAGACCGGCGGCGTATATGTAAGGGCTACCAATGCTGAATTCGGCCTGGAGATGATTTATCGTGATAGAATAGCCAAGATGGAGAAAAGAGAGCTTGAGGCTAAGATGCATAAGCATTATGAAGAAAGGTTCCAGGTATTCTTATGGATAGCCCTTTTCTTGCTTGTGGTTGAGCATTTGATAAGCGATAAAAAAGCAACAAAAGGAATTTCTTAGGATGAAAAGAGCAGTATTTATTATTTTTCAGGTTGTCTTTATCTTAAGCGTGTTCCGCCTGCCTGTTTTTGCAGCTGATAGCGCAGGATTGGTAAATAAGGCAAACAGCTTATATAAGCAGAAAAAATACGATGAAGCGATTAAGCTGTATAATGAGGCGCAAATTAAATCACCGGATTCAGCCGAAATCAGCTATGATATAGGCGTATCCCAGTATAAAAAAGGCGACTATGCTTCGGCGGTTAACTCTTTTGAGAAAGCGACTATCTCCAGGAGCAAGATCCTGGAATCTAAAGCAAACTTTAACATCGCGAACTCAAAATATAAGCTCGGTAAATTAAAGGAAAACACTGACCTTAAGGAAACCGTAAGCTTACTGCGCCAGTCTTTAGATTATTACAAGAGGGCGATAGAGCTGGATCCCAAAGATAAGGACGCCAAGGTCAACCATGAATTGGTGGAGAAGGAATTGAAGATGCTCTTGGATAAATTGAAACAGGAGCAGGATAAGAAAAATGAACAGTCCGGAGAGGATAAAGAGCAAAAAGAAGGCCGGGGTTCTGAATCGCAGGAAGGCAAACAACAGGAAAATAAAGAAAGTCAGCAAAAGCAGGAAGAAAAAGCAAGCCAGGCTCAAGAGCAGAAGCAGGAGGAGAAAAAACAGGAAGGCGTAAAGCAAGCCAATAAGGCTGAACAGGCTCAAGAGGAGAAGCAGGGTAAAGAAGAACCTAATGGGCAGTCTGCGGAAGAGCAAAAAGAGATGTCTGGTCAGGAAGCGAATATGCTCCTTGAGGGGTACAGGCAGGAGGAAGATTCGGCAGGAAAACTGGAAGACAGGAAGAGAGGAACATCCGCAGACGTATTGAAGGATTGGTAATGGCGAAATTAAAAGATATAACCAGGGGTTTAAGGTTTTTGATCGCAGGCTTAGCTTTTGCGTTTTATGTATCAGGTTTTACGCTGCCTTGTTTTGCCAAAGAGCTTAATTTTGAAGCTACGGTAGACAGGAATAAAGTATCTTTGGGGAGTTCTTTGCAACTGGCCTTAAGCTTCAGCAATGCGCAGGATATACCTGCTCCGCAGCTACCGAACATAGAAGGGTTCCAGTCCCGTTATATAGGCCCGGCGACGATGATGTCTATTGTCAACGGAAAGGTTTCGGGTTCTATCACGCACAACTATCTGCTTCTGCCTACGAAAACAGGCACTTTTAAAATAGGACCTTTTAAATTTGAACATAACGGGGATAAGTATACTTCTAACCAGCTTAACGTAGAGGTGTTACAGGGGCAGGTGCAACAGGCTCCCAACCAGCCCGGTAACCAGCCGGAACCGGAGATACATGATTTAAGCAACAGGATATTTGTAACAATGCAGGCAGGGAAGAACAAGGCCTATTTAAATGAAACCGTTCCTTTAACTATAAAATTGTATGTAAACAGGCTGGGGGTAAGGGATATCCAGTATCCGGAATTTAACCACGATGGTTTTTCGTCAGGCGCATTTGAAAAGCCCCGTCAGTACCAGGAGACCCGTAACGGGGTATATTTTGATGTCATAGAATTTAATACCCTTATTTTCGGCTTAAGGCCGGGTGAATTCAATCTCGGTCCGGCCAATATTAAATGCAACCTTATCGTGCGTAAACAGGCAAGGCGCAGGTCTCCTTTTGCTTCAGGTAATTCTTTTGATACGGATATCTTTAGTGATTTTTTCGGCGGGTATGAAACTTATCCCCTGGATTTAAAATCCGGCGACATCGCGTTTACTGTCCTGCCTTTACCGGAAGAAAGCAAGCCTGCGAACTTCTCCGGCGCTCTGGGTAATTTTAACCTTGAGGTAACAGCTGCGCCTTCAGAAGTCAAGGTAGGCGACCCGATCACCCTTAAGATGATTATAAGCGGTGAAGGTAATTTTACTACTGTCTTGCCTCCGAAACTTAAATCAGAAAATGGCTTTAAGGTTTACGAACCACAGATAAAGCAGGAAGACAATGAAAAAAAATTTGAACAGATTATTATGCCTATGAGCGCGGATATTAAAGAGATCCCCGCGTTATCTTTTGATTTCTTTGATATACAATCCGGTCAGTATAAAACCATAACCCGGGGGCCGTTTCCTATTACAGTACTTAAGCCTGAAAAAGAGGAGGAATCAAAAATAGTTGAGAGCAGGCAGGTTTTTTCCTCTGTCCCTGCCGGCGAAGAGAAATTAGGCAGGGATATTATTTATATCAAGGATAACCTTGGCCCCATAAAAAAGAAAGATGGATACCTTTATAAGAATAAGGTGTTCTTGATATTACAGCTCATTCCGCTGTTTCTGTATCTGATTACGCTTATGATTTACGCGAAGCAAAAAAGGCTGAAAACAGATGTAAGGTACGCCAGGGGGCTTTTGGCTCCCCGAAAAGCCGCTGCCAGTATCCGTCAGGCAAAAAGATATCTGGATAAGCCGGATGCGCAGAAGTTCTATGATACCTTGTTTACGACCCTGCAGCAATATTTAGGAGACAAATTCCATCTCTCCTCAAAGGGTATTACTATAAGCGTAATAGATGAGCATTTGCGTAATACCGGCGTAGGGGAAGAGGTTTTAGCCAAACTCAGGGATATCTTTAGGGAATGCGATATGGTCAGGTATGCTTCTTCACAGCTAACCCGGGAGAATATGCGGGATTCCCTGGTTAAATTGGAAGAAGTAATAGATTATTTTCAAAGAAGAAAAACATGAGAAAAGCAAGGACGGTATTTTTATCAATATTTTTTGCTGCGACATTTATTGCCTTAGCCTGTTTAGGCGCCTTGTCAGCCCAGGATACAGCGGTCAGTACGCCAGGGGCGATCTTTTATCAGGCCAATATTTATTACCAGGAAGGTAAATATGAAGCGGCGATTAAGGGTTATGAAAAATTAACCAGTCTGGGCCTGGAAAGCGGTAACCTTTATTATAACTTAGGGAACAGTTATTTTAAGAATGGTGAACTTGGGTTAGCTGTTTTAAATTATGAAAGGGCAAAGGGTTTCATCCCTAATGACAGCGATTTAAGGTCTAATTATGATTACGCGCTGCAAAGGCTGGATTTAGAACCTGAATTCATCGGGAATCGTCCGGACAAGTTAATCTATGGATTATTTCAGGCTTTGACAATTGATTCTTTGACGGCACTGTTGTCAGTTATTTATATTGTTTTAATTGTGTTCCTTATCCTGAATCTTTTTGTCGGCGGATTCAGGAGGTTCTCCCGGTGGATTATTGGTGTTCTGGTAGCGTTGTTTATCCTGTTTGCTTTTGCCATGGACAGGAAGATAAACTATTTAAACAGGGTTGCCATAGTCGTGAATAAAGAAGCGGATGTCAAGTTTGAGCCATTAGAAAACGCCACGACATATTTTAAGCTCAATGAAGGAAGCAAGGTAGAGGTAGTAGAGAAAACTGAAGGCTGGTACAAGGTCAGGCGTTTTGACAATAAACTTGGCTGGGTAAGCAAGAAGGCTTTAAGGCAAGTAGCCATAAATTAGGGCGTTCCTATTCTTCACAAATACCGGTTCTTGAAGAATAGGAACGCCCTTTTCATTTACACTTAGAACTTTATTCTGTAACCGCCATAGAACGTTAAGCCGTAATCCTGATAACCCGGCACTGTCTGGTATTTGACATTACCTACATTCCTTATGCCGGTGTAGATAGAGTGGTTTATGTTATTACGTTGGAAGGTATAGCTTGCGTTTATATCTCCTTGCCAATAATCACCGATATCAACGTAGCCATAACTGGGCTGTACCAGAGAATTATCTTCGTAGCCGCTTACCCTTTTTACGGTAGTGTTAAACTCCCAACCGCTATGTTGGTAGTTCAAACCTATATTAGCTACATAAGGGGGGATAGTAGAATCTCTTTTTTGATTGGTTTCATCACGTGAATATATCTGCGAGAAATTGACAAAATATGAAAATCCTTCAAAGAGTGAACCTTTTATCTCCAGTTCAGCCCCGTACCTCTTTACATCGGTGGCTATATAATAATCTGTGGGTGTTGCTCCGGCTGCCTGGGGCATATTTGAAATATCTTTTTGAAAACCGGTAAGGGTAAAGCTTATTTTCTTTGACCACTTACCTATATAGCTTAGATCATAACGATTTTCTGTTTGGTTGCCTAAAAGGCTGCCGTTTGCGTCTGCATATATAGCATTTGCCTGGCTTGAGATTGAATAGCGGGTAGAGAAACCGTGTTTTTCAAAAGGCCAGATAGTAATACCGATAGCGCTATTTATATTAGGGTCAAGCCATTTATCGGTATATGTGCCGCTTGTGCCGCCGGATTCAATATAGTTAATTCCTTTACCAACGTATTTGCGGTCCCATCTTGCGCCTCCATCGAGGATAAGTTTATCTTCCAGCAACCTGACTTCGTCATGTGCGTATGCGCCATAATCCTGCTCTTTTCTGGGAGAGCCCTCATAAAAAAGTTTTCCTGTAGGGCAGTTCCAGTTATTAAATTGTGCTCCGAAGCGCAGGGTATTTAAGTTTGGTATGGAAAATGTCTGGCGTATAATTACTCCGCTGGTGATATCTCTATTCTGTATATCGTTTCCACCCTTCACAGGGGTGTAGTTACTTTGTTTTGTATTTTGGTTTTGGACCAGAGTTGCCTGCTGGTAGTCATGGTATGCGGTAATGTTCGTAGATGTGCGTTCATTCCAGGCGTGGAGAATATCCAGATTTACCATTGTGTCCATTGATGGGTCATACTCCCAGATATCATACGTATGTGTGCCAAAATACATCTGTTTCTGGAATCCAAAATAACCTTCATCAAAATGAAAGAGCATGTTTACCCTGGAGCCGTAATCTCCGTATTCTTTATTCAAGAGGGTAGTAAAGCCCGTGGAGGAACGATTAGCGTTCCAGTTATTTGGGCCGTTTGATGCGGTATGCTCTATGTTAATCAGGTAGCTTGTATCCATGAGTTTTCCGGCATTAGTGATGCTTTCATCCTGAGTATTAAAGTTGCCGTATTCAAGTTTAACCTCTGTCCCGCTTTCTTTCTCAGGACGTTTAAGCTTGATATTTACCACTCCGCCGTAACCCGGAGTACCTCCTGAACTGGAGGTGTTTGGAGAGCCATAAGCCAGGTAGCTGGAATCTCTTATAACATCCACTTCTTCAATTAAGGTAGAGGGCAGGGCCCCCAAGATCCTGTAGTCTTGCCCGGGAGGAGCACCGTTTATAAGGACATTTACATTTCTTTCTCCGCGTATTTTTATCCTGGTGGGGTATTTCCTGCCTTGACGCTCCAGTATAACATCAGGGACATTTTCAATGGATTCAATAGCTGTTTGTTTATGCGCAGCTTGAATCTCTTCGGCGGTTACAACAGAGGTAGTGCTTTCTTCGCTTGAAGGCACGCTTAAGGGGTAGTAAACAGGGTCAATGTAATAACCCCTTTGCGTGACGATGATTTTTTCCAGGGATGTAATCTTCTGGTTGTCATCTTCGGCATTAACAGGTATTTGCGCCCAAAGTAAAGAACTGAGGGCAATCATCGCCAAAAGGAAGATCTTTCTTTTCATCGGAGGTATCCCTTCTCTTTAGAATAATGCAACCAAGTTGCATTAATAATTATAAAAAAATTACCGCTTAATATTCATTACAGCCTTACAAATATAACCTTTAAGGCAGCAGGGCTTACTGTTAATTGTTAAATCACCCGCTTGTTTTTGAGCGGAGAGAATTAGCGATATGAATATTAAAGCGCTAAAGATGATAAGAACATGTTTTTGCAGTTTTAAAGACGGATTTTTCTGGTATGGCGTCATTTTTGCTCCTTCCTGCAGTTAGGGCAGATCCCTTCGATGGTTATCTCAATAGGGCCGAAGAATTTCTTGCTCAACCTTTTATTTACCAGGGGGATGATTCCGGATGAAGATATCGGGATAATCGCCTTGCATATCCTGCAAGTAAAATGAGGCTGGAGGTTTTGTTGGCCGTTATCAAGCGGATCAATTAACTCATACCTTGAGATATTATCTGAGGTAAGTATCCTTCTGATGATTTCATTCTTTTCCAGTATGGCAAGGATCCTGTAAAGGGTAACTTTGTTAATGCTTTCGTATTTTCGCATATCCCTTAATATTTCAACAGGGGAGAGGCTCTTTTGGGCAAGGGTCAATGTTTTTATGACTAACCTGCGCAGTTTTGTGGCCGAGATATCCTTACGCTTTAATAAGCTTTTGCATTTACATTTATCGCACATGGGTAAGACTCTATCATAGATGCAACTAAGTTGCAAGGAAAATTTTAATTATTTTTTTCCCGCTTCTCCGCAGCATTCTTAGGGTAGAGATGCGCCTTTTATAGAAGGTAAAAAGCAAGGTTGCTGTTTCTAATCCCGCATGGGGTATTTTACAATGATAATTGCGTTAAAACATGGCATGAGGTCCGTATAGGGTAACAGCAACCTTAAAAACAGCTTGACAAAGCGATAAATGAATGTTATATTTGCACTATGAATAATAATTCATTATATGAATAACAAATTTAATAAGGGGGGAGAAGTTGAACCCGCTTCCTCGTAAAGCAAGAGACAGGTTATTAAGGAGAACGGATATCCTGAATGCGGCTATGCGTGTTTTTGCCGAGAAGGGGTATCATGACGCCACGATGTCTGATATTGCCAAGTGCGCCGAGTATGCCGTAGGTACGATCTATCTTTATTTTAAGGATAAGCAGGCGCTTTATCTGGCGCTTACTGATGAGAAGATGGATGAATTAATCCGCAGGGTCAAAGAGAGAACGGAAAAGTCCCGCGGGGCCCTGGTTAAGATAAGGGCATTAATTGAAGAAGAGTTCGCCTACTTTGAAGAAAATGAAGATTTCTTCAGGATTTATTTTTCCGAAGGAGGCTTAGGAAACTGGGCAATAAAGGACAAGCCTTCAAGGACGACCGTGGAAAAGATTATGAAGTTTCTGGATTATGTCTCCGGGGTAATCAAGAAGGCGCAAGCTGAAAATGTTATTAAAAAGGACCTTGACCCGAAAAAGACAGCGCACCTATTGGCGGGTATGATTAAGTCGGTAATTATCCCATGGTTAAAAGATAAACCTTTAAAGGAAGATAACTTAAGGGGGTTATCGGGTTTTATCCTGGATGCCTTTCTAAACGGTACGGCAGTAAAATGAAAAATATAGCGCCGTAAATAAATAAAGACGTTTTATGTAACTACTTATCGTAATTTAAGTTACAAAACAATTACTTTTTATTAAGCCTAAGTAATTGTTTTGTAACTCATAGGGAAATAAAGAGATACATAAAGCGTCTTACTAAATATGAAGAAGTTTATAATAATAGGTATCCTGTTTATTTTCAACAACTTTTGCTTTGCCGCTATAGAAGACCCCAGGCAGGCGGAGATGGAGAAAACCATTTTTATGGCCGCAGGCGCCCAGGACAGGACATTAAGAATAGGCCTGGTAGATTGCATCCTCTATTGCATGAAGAATAACTCTGAAATCCTTATCAAGCGCATTGAGCCTAAGCTAAAAGAGGATGACGTAAAAGTTGCCCAGTCGGATTTTGAGCCGACTTTTGATGCCGAGCTTAACCTGCATGACAATACAAAGATTGCCACCTCAACCCTTGAAGGGGCAAAGAGGTTTAATTCCAGGGAGCTTAATATTAACGCCGCAGTATCGGGCAAGCTGGTAACCGGAACAGAATATAATGTAGAGTTGCTTAATCAAAGATATGAAAGCGATTCCAGTTATCAGATCTACAATCCTTATTATACATCCGAGCCGAAGATTACTATAACCCAGCCGCTTTTTAAGGGGTTTGGGGTATTGGTGAATAAGGCCGATATCATGATTGCCAAGAATGATCAGCTTGTTTCGGAGAAGAGCTTCAAGGATACGGTGATGGATGCTATCAGCAAGGCAAAGACAGCCTATTATAATTACACGTTTTATCTTGAGAAATATTCAATAGATAAGCTTTCTTTACAGCGAGCCAATGATTTGCTGAAGATAAATAAGGCCAGGTACGATAAAGGGTTGATCAGTTCGGTTGATTTGCTTGAGACAGAGGCTGCCGCAGCAGAGAGGGAAAAGGCTATGCTTTCTTCGGAGGCATCCCTTAAAAGAGCAGAGGATGATCTAAAGCTTATTACCAACCTTGTGGATGACCCGGAGGTTTGGAACGCAAAAATAGAGTTGATTGACCAGCCTGAACTAAGGCAGGAAGATGTGGAGTTGCTGAAGAGTTTGCAAGAGGCTTTCGTCTACAGGCCGGATTACCAGGCTGCCAGGGTTGACCTGCAAAACCGCGATATAAGAATAAAGGTTGCCAAGAACGCGCTTTTACCGACGATTGATTTAAGCGGAAGTCTCGGCCTGAACGGGTTAGGCAAAAATTATCGGAATGCGGTAGAAAAGGTCAACTCCAACTATCCTGATTGGGGAGTAGGGGTAAAATTCAGTCTTCCCTGGGGGACAGGAGACAGGGCCAAATATGACCAGAAAAAATTAGAAAAAACCCAGGCCCTCTTGTCTTTTAAAAGGCTGGAACAAAACATTATCCTGGATGTCAGGGATAAGGTAAGGCTGGCTAAGACCCAGTACCGCCAGGTAGAGGTGGCAAGGCTTTCCAAGGATAAAGAAACAGAGAATTATGAAGCGCAAAAGGAAAGGTATGCGGCAGGCCAGGTATCTACGCATGATATCCTTGATTATCAGGATAAGCTTGCCCAGGCAGAGCTTGATTATTTTAAGGCGCTGGTTGATTATAACGTGGCATTGATAGATCTGGATAAGTCGCAAGGGCTGACCTTGGTTAAAAACAACATAAAAATAGAGGAGTAAGATATGTTTAGAAAAATAAATCCGATATTATATGTAATTCCGGTATTCCTTCTAATGTCAATTGTTACGGGTTGCCGTCAAATTGACAAGAAAAAGTTAGAAAAAGAGGCTATCCCGGTGAGCGTAATAAAGGTAAAGCTTGAGTCAATCAAGAATACCCTTGATTATGTAGACGACATAAAGGCGCAGGATGAAGCGATAATCTATCCTAAAGTAAACGGTAAGGTCATAGAAAAGACCAGGGATGAGGGGGATAAGGTAAAAAAGGGCGATGTTGTTGCGTATATTGACCGGGATGAGGTCGGTTTTAAATTTGAAAAAGCGCCAGTGGAAAGCCCGCTTACCGGTATTATCGGAAGGACATACGTGGATAGGGGTACTAGCGTTACTCCCCAAAGCCCTATCGCATTGGTAGTGGATATGGATAAGGTGAAGATTGATTTGGATATCACCGAAGAATATCTGCCAAAAATCAGATTGGGGCAAGAGGCAACGGTAAGCCTTCAGGCGTATCCTGATGAAGAATTTATGGGGGTAGTTTCAAAGATCAGCCCGGTATTGGATTTGGAGACACGCACCGCTCCTATTGAAATAATCATCCCTAACAGCGACCATAGGTTGAAATCCGGGATGTTTGCGCGCGTGCAGCTGATCCTGGAGGAGCATAAAGGAGTCCCCGTGATCGCCAAGGAAGCGGTTATGGGCAGGGGGGATGAGGTTTACGTTTATATCGTTGAGGGCAATATAGCGCATCAGAAGAATATTACATTAGGGATACGCCAGGGCGCGTTTTACGAAATCAAAGAAGGCTTGAAAGAAGGAGAGCTGGTGGTAGTAATGGGGCAGCAAAGACTTTATGACGGAGCTCCGGTTTTAGCAGAGGAGAGATGATATGAATTTACCAGAATTTGGTGTAAAAAGGCCGGTTACCAACCTGATGATATTTTTAGGTATCATTATTGTGGCATTATACAGCTTAAGCCGTTTAGGCATAGACTTGATGCCGGAGATCGAACCGCCGATAATTTCGGTAATTACAACCTATGAAGGCGCCAGCCCCGAAGATGTGGAAATAAGGGTAAGCGAGCCTTTGGAAAACCAGTTAGCCACTACCCCAGGCATAGAAAAAATAACCTCCCGCTCCCTGGAAGGGGTTTCGGTAGTCAGCCTTAAGTTCATTTGGGGGACTAATCTTGACGTAGCTTCTAATGATATCCGCGACCGTATCGAGCAGGCAAAACGTTTTCTGCCGGACATTCCCGATGAAATAGAGAACCCGTTTATTTTTAAGTTTAATACCGCCATGGTGCCTGTCTTATATATAGGTATAACCGCCCAGCAAAGTTATCCTGAACTTTACGATTTAATCGACAAACGGGTGGGAGACCCTTTAAGGCAGCTTCCGGGAGTAGGGACGGTGCAATTAAACGGTGGCCTGGAACGCCAGATCAATATTTGGGTGGATAGGGACAAGCTTCAGGGCTATGGTTTTTCCATACTTGACTTGCAGGATGTTTTAAAAAATGAGAATGTTACGCTTCCGGCCGGCAATATAAAATCAGGTTTTACGGATTATCTTTTACGCATCCCCGGAGAATTCGCCACTCCTGATGAAATAAATTCGGTTATTCTCGGCAAGCGTAATGGAAACCTGGTATATCTAAAAGATGTCGCCAGGATTGAAGACAGTTTTAAGGAGGTAACCCGCATTGTCCGCGTCAATAGAGACCGGGGTTTGTTGATGATGATCCAGAAGCAAACCGGCACCAATACGGTTGCCGTAGCCGAACTGGTCAAGGAAAAACTTGAACAATTAAAACCGATATTGCCGCACGATGTAAAAATAATCACGATTATGGATTCCTCCCAGGATATTATCAATTCCCTGGATTCCTTGAAATCAACTGTTTGGATAGGCGGGGTATTGGTAATTTTGGTAGTCTGGTTTTTCCTGCGCCAGTTCCTGCCCAGCCTGATTATCGCCATGACCATTCCTTTTTCGCTGCTGGTGGCTTTTATTTACCTGTTTCTCAGCGGCAAGACCATTAATACCATTAGCCTTTCTTCTTTGACCATTGCCATCGGTATGGTGGTGGATAATGCCATTGTAGTGGTGGATAATGTGCACCGCCATTTGGAAAGAGGCAAACGGCCGCAGGAGGCGGCAATCTTCGGCACCTCCGAAATGTTTTTGTCTATTGCGGCATCCACCCTGACTACTGTTGTAGTGTTTTTACCGATGTTATTTATAACCGGGGTAGTAGGGATAATGTTTGGGGAATTGGCGATCATCATTACGGTTACGCTTGTGGCTTCTCTTTTTACCGCGGCAACTTTTAGCCCGATGCTTTGCTCAAAATGGATGCGTCCAAACCATGATTCAACCAGGAGCAAAAATAGGTTATTCTCCAGGTTTTATGATTTAAGCGAGCATTGGTTTAAGAGATGGGAGGAGTTTTACTCTCAATCTTTGGCCTGGTGCCTGGGGCATAAAAAATTTGTTATTTTTGGCTTCCTGGGAGCTTTTATTTTGAGTTTGTCTTTGGTAAAATTTGTGGGTAATGAGTTTATTCCCGAGGAGGATTCAGGGGATATCCGCAGCAGTGTTTCTATGCCTATAGGCACGCGTGTCGAGGAAACGGATAAAATCGCCAGCAGGATCGAAGATATTTTAAAAGAGTATGCCCCCGAAGAAAGATTTATGTACGTAGCCAGCGGCCAAGGTTCAACAATGAGCGTAACCATGGGCAGCCAATCAGGAAGCCACATCGTTACAAGCGGGGTCAAACTTGTGCCAAAGACAGAGCGGAAGCGTTCGGTTAAAGATGTGGGACAGATTGTCAGAAATAAAATTAAACAAATACCCGGAGTAATAAAAACAGGTATTACCACGGGAAACCCGTTAAACTCAATGATTACCGGAGCCGGAGGAAAGCAGATTCAGGTTGAGATTACCGGGCATTCTTTTGAAGATACCGATGTTTTAGCTAATAAGATAAAAGAGGCAATAGAGGCTATTCCGGGAACAACAGATGTGTCGATTTCCAGAGACTTGAACCGGCCTGAGTTAAGGATTCAGGTATACCGTCAAAAAGCTGCCAGCCTTGGCCTTAACATGCGCAATATAGCCGACAGCGTCAAAACCTTTGTCGAGGGTTCAACCGCCACCCGATACAGGGAAAAGGGGGAGACTTATGATATATATGTGCGCCTGGAGGATGAATTTCGCGCAAATCCCGAAGATGTGGGGAACTTGACGATTGTTTCCCCTTTTACCGGAAAACAAATTAAATTAAGCAGTGTTGCCCGGGTCCATGAAGTAACCGGGCCGGTTGAGATTGAGAGAAAAAACAGGGAACGAATGGTCAAGGTTGAATGCAATACTTATAAGCGTTCTATGGGCAAGGTAATCGAGGATATTAAAATCCAGATTAGCAAGATTCCTATACCTTCTGATATAGTGATAACTTTTGGGGGCGACGCGGAAGAACAGGGCAAGGCATTTATGGATTTAACGCTCTTGCTGCTTTTAGGCATGTCCCTGGTTTATATGGTGATGGCCGCGCAATTTGAATCTTTGCTGGATCCTTTTATTGTTATGTTCGCGGTTCCTTTTACTTTTACCGGGGTAATACTGGCTTTTATTTTTACCGGCACCACGTTAAGCGTTATAACTTTTCTTGGGATAGT
>JAQUOV010000008.1 GCA_028716965.1 Candidatus Omnitrophota bacterium | reverse complement strand
GACAATATCTCTTTTGCAGCCGACAGCATTCCAATCGTAATCGGCACGCCTAAGACATATAAAGAGATGTTAAGGCATCATATGGGCAGGCCAAGAGGTATAACGAAAACAATAGAAAAGGATAACGGAGAGACCGGCTTTGAGTTGGATTTTAAGTTGATGCCCAAGAGGGTACTGTTAGTGGTAGGCGCCGAGAGTGCAGATATGATTTTGCCGGAATATCTTGAGCTTACCGAGAAGAACCAGCAAAGAGTGGATAAAATAGCCAATACGCGCACTGTAGTAGAAGTGGCTCAACGTGTCAAATACAGGATATTGGATAAATTAATTGAATCCGAAGCGGCAATGGGCAGGCCGGTAGATTATTTACTGCAGTTAAAGGCCGAGGCCTTTATGAGCGACGATATATTTAATCTTTCTCATGCCGATGAAAGCATGAATTCCGATTTTGTCATACATGAGGCCCTGGATGCTACGCGTACCTTTATTGAGACAAGGATAGGCAACCATAGGGATGGCGCCGGAGTTTTCTCCCGGCTTCATCCTGCTTCGCAAGAATTATTAGTGAATACGGTTGCCGGCCGGCCAGGCGCTGAAGGCAAAATGGAATCATTGCCTTACTATCTTGCCGAAGATTCTCCTGCTGAAATGGAGCGTTCAATCTTTAGAAGGAACACTCCGGAAGACTTTACGCCTCAATATCCGGGTGTAGGGTCCCGGCGTACGGTAATGATAGGCCAGGATGCCGAGAGAGAATCAGGGCATTTTAAGCCTTCAACTGCTGCCTGGGAAGGGAAAGGATTGCCTCAGACAGTGGGTGAAGCCCTTGATCTCTGGAATTTGCAAGGAGAAGAACGCCAGGAATATGCTAAACGTTTAGCCGCTATACCCGGAGCTACAAGCGAAATACCTGTTAATCTTAGCACCGGCTCGGATAGCCTGGAGAAAAGGGCAATTAATCCTGTGATCTTGCATTATATGGCAGGGTTTGGCACTGCCAGCGCGGTCCAACAGAAGACAGTTAATCAGGTCATAGGGTTTGCTCCGACAGAATTCGGCATCACTCCATTAGAATTAAACAGGAGAAGCGAGGTAACAGTAGGTGAAGAAACAAGGCTTAGTCCGGCGTTAACTATGGAAGAGAGGCAGGCTAATCTTAGGGCCGGCCTTGACTTGACCTTAAAGCTCGCAGAGTCCGGCGCCATAGACATTCATCTTTCTTCTTCCCGCGGCCTCAATAATTTCCTTTCCTTAAGCAATAATCTGGGAGTAATAGCAGAGAAAACAGGTGTTCAAAGGTTAACAGGAGAACAGTGGCTTACGCTTATCCATGATTGGAGAACAGATCCTTTAGCCGCCCACCAAGCCATAATTAACATCTTACCCTTCGGGTCTGAACTGAGAAATGTCCTGGAATCAGATTTACAGAGAAGGCAAGCCGCCTTTAGTAACTTGCAAATGATCAGCCGTGACAATTCAACTGATGCCGAGCTTTTGAAATCCACTTTCAGCAGATATATAAGCCCGAGTTTCGGTTTAGTATCATATTTAACCGGTTTCTTTGGGAAAGAAGAGGAATCCTTGCGTTTTGCGATGGGCCTGTATTCTCCGCGGCATTACTTTAATGCCCCCGCATGGATGGATACCTTTAAGCTGGTTTCTACCTTATCAAACAATGTAACGCAATTATTTGGAAACAGGGGCCTGGCTGAAGGTTTGACCATCGATGATTACCTGTCTCCTGAAAGGCCGGATAGATTATTTTATTTAGCCCGGCAGAGAGGATTAAAGGGAGTTTCTTCGTATGCCAAGCAAGTTATGGCTGCTTTTGAGAAAAGGCAAAAAGACGCGCGTAAGCAGGCGGAGGAGTCCGGACAGAAGGTTTTTGCCGGGGAGCTTTTAACCGTAAACGATGCCAAGGTGACGGAGCCAGAGCCTGATTACAACGAGATCGCGATGATGGTAGAATTGCTGCTGGGTTATAAATACAAGGGTTCCGATTTCTCGATAATGAGGGACAGGCTTTTAGCTTACAGCGGTTTTAGCTATGCTGCCGAAGCTGCTGTAAAAGCCCTGCCGCTTAAATTTATGCTGCCCATAGGTAAATTCTACCAGCCCAGCGCTATTTATGAGAAATTATCTTTATCCGGAGATCCTAAGCTGGCCGCTGCTTCTAAGGTATTGCTGGAATTGTCCAGAATGGTCACATCCGGAACCGAGAGTATTCAGCAGCACATGGTAACGCCTTTTATGGTCAAGAAAGTGGCTGAAAAGCTGGGATTATCTGAACCGGAATTATTGAGGTTAAGCGGCGTGTTGCCCGGCGGTGAGCAGGAAAGGCAATATCTTCGCGCCCTGGACCGGGCAAGATTCCGTATTGCCGCTGATCCGCAAGGCCATCAGCGGCTCAACGCGCCGTATATCTTAATATTGAATGAATTAATGTCGCTAGATAATAAACTATTGCCTGTTGCATTGCGTAATGAGAAATGGCTTAAAGCTGTGGTATTGGCCGGAAAGCCCGGGCTTAAGGTTTCAGAGGATCTTTCTCTCCCCGGGATCTCGGATATAGAGATACATGATATGCCTTTAGAGGTCGCAGCCCTTCCTTTATCCGGCCTTGCTTCGGCGAGAAGGAATTATCTTGATTTTGATAACCCGGGAGTTTCCTTCCTGTTTGAGTATCAAATGATGCAGGAGCAGGTCGGCGGAGACGAGGAGAAGGCTTCGGATGCCTTGATAGCTGAAGCAGGCCGTTTAGCAGCCCTTAATGAGAAGGAGATTAAACAAGAGATAACACGCCAAATCAAGTTTGTTACGGGGATCAAAGAAGGCGAGAATCTGCCTTTTAATATCGATCCAATGGCTATATATCAGCAATTGCAGGCGATAGTTAATCAAGGCCTGAATAAATATAGATATAATGTATGGAGAAATAAGGTTGTAAAGCATATTGAGGAGATGTCCGGGGTATCCGAAGGGGCATTGGGGAATGGTGTTACGATGGATGATCTGGCAAATGTGAAATTCGCCCTGGTTCCCGGAAGGAGAATGGCAAAATTAGGGGAATCTGCCGCTGAACACGCGCCGGGCAACCTCATTATTAACACCAAAATAAGCGCGTTTAACAGAAAAGGCAGCGGAGGAACGTATCAGCAGTTATGGGAGCCGGTCCATGAAATTCTCGGCCACCACCTTTTGGATATGTTGTATGGACTGGATCAAAGCGATGAAGGCAGAAAGATACTGAAGGCAAAATGGTTTGATGCGAGAGATTCGGATGGAGTGCAAAGATTGGACAGGATACTCTTAAAAGGCGCCACAGAGGCATTATTCAACGAGGGCGGCCAGGTTATCAACGGAAGCATATTCAAAGAAGGGGTTACCTTAAAGCATGATATAGATGGTTCCTGGAACGAATTGCTGGCCAATATGGTCCCGATCGTCTTTATCGCAAAATATTATACTGATAGCCGCGATCCAACATTGGTAGAGCATGTTTTAAGCCAGCTCGCCAGAGGCAGAGGCTATAATCTACCCATGATCAAAAATATGACCTTCCAGGACCTAAAGGAGGCGATTGAAAGCGGTAAGCCGAATTTAAGGATTAAGACTAAGGCTGAGAAGGAAGCTATTAAGGCAGCTATGACGCAGGCAGCTCAAGAGCAAGCGGACGACATCTACGCCAGGGCCGCGGAGGCAGATAGCGAGATCCTTCCTTCAGGAGAGGCTATCAGTACTCTTGCGGTTGTGCCGGAGTTTAGAGCCAGTTTTGTCCGGCAAATAACCCAAAATTATCAGGGAGGCAAAGCTCTCTCCATCGGCACAGGCTTAGGAGTGTTTGAAAAGCAATTAAAAGACCGGGGCCTGGATATGTATGGAGTTGAATTCCGGGAAGATTTTGTGAAGAGGACCGCAGAAAAAGGAATTAAAGCGGTAAGAGGAGACGGGAATACCATTCCTTTTGCCGATGGCACGTTCAGCGTAGTAATCTTACCGGATATGATAGACGAAACATACATAGATGCGGATATGATATTTGCCGAAGCTAACAGGGTTTTACAACCCGGCGGAGTCATCTACATAGCTACTTCTTACGATGCGGATAGGACACTGGAAGCAAAAATAGATAAAAAAGAATTTGAAGCTAAATTAAAAGCTAATGGTTTCACGGATATTGCAATACCCCCGGATGAAAAAGGCACAAGCATAATGGGAAGAGAGCATACCATTACCTTTATTCAGGCCAAGAAACAAGCAGCAGGCAGCGGCACGGGTATGGATGAAGGCGTTCCTCCTGGTAATGGGCCAGGCGCAGGCAGCCGGGAAGTACCGTTGTCAGAAAGGAAGCAGCCTGCTATTCCTGCTTCAGCTCCTATCAATTTACCTATGATTAATCAGATTAATATGCCCGCACCCACTAATTTAGGCGCGTTAGTCAAGGCATCCAGTTCCACAACTAACCTTCAATATGCCATAGATATGGTTCCAAGTACCCGTAATATTGCTTCAAGCGCTATTTTACGCACAGCATCCGGCCTTGCCCCGCCTGCCCGTTACTCGACAAGCTCTCTCTCAGAGCCTGTTCGCGACCTAAATACGAGAGGCAATTTAGGTTCATTAGTGGTTACAGTAGCAAGAAGTGTGGTTTCAGCAGTTGAGAGATTGGCAGGTGCCCTGAGTGCAGCTTTGAGAAATAGAGTAAATGGGCAGGATGCAGAAGGTGCGTCCGGTAATAGTAGTATAGGTAAGGCAGTTATATGGCTTAGGGAAGCCATAAAGGAATTAGGCAATGCAGTAGCCGGAGCCAGCAGCGAGTTTGCAACAGTTGCTGCTTTAGGAACTGCAGTAACCAGTGATTCTATTAGTGTAATCTCAAATCCGCTAGATAGCGGACGTTTTGTTTCCGGAATTCCCGTTAATTCATCTTCTTCCGTTAACCTCATAGAACACCTGACTAAAATATGGAATAATATGTGGCGATTAAAAGCCCAGCTTTTATTCCGCGCGCGTAACACTTTCGGGTTTAAGATACAGGCCCTTCATGAGAGGGCATATAGATTATTGAGAGAGGGCGGCTATTCAGAGGAAGACGCCTGGATGGAGGCGGATTCTTTTGCTGCCCAACAGGAGATAATTAAGCAACTTACAATAATAGGATGGAGGGATTCAGAAGCAGACGGAAAAGACATCACTGCTGCTACAGATTTCTTAAGGCAGCTGGCTGAAGGAGATATGGGCAATGGCACTTTAAAAGGAAAGAGTGATGATGATATTAAGATAGAGTTGGCTAAAGCTTTAAAATCCTTGGCGTTGCTTTTCAAAGAATATCCGGAACTGGAAGACAAATTTGAGGAGAAAATACAGAAAAGGGAAACCAAGAAAAAACAAGCTATTGTCCAAGGGGAAATAGATGAGCTGAAGGAGTTATTATTGAAAGAAGTAGGAGAAGTAAAAGAAGAGCTGGGCAATGTAAAAGAAGAACTGGGGAATGTAAAAGGAGAAGTGATAAGAAGTAATGAGAGCCTGAAGTTACTTATAGATACTGCGCTTAGTGAATTAATTTTAAATAAAATTAAAGAGCTCATAAAGGATTTCTACGGTGCGAAGAGCCTGGATGAGGTAGCAAGTGAAGTAATAAAGTGGTTTATGGAGGGAAAATCTGACAGAAGTAAGAAAATATTAGAATTAGCAAAGGATATATTGCAAGAAAACGGCCGGGAACCAGACAAAGAAAAAATTAATGATTATGTTGTCGCTTTGATTAATAAATTAAAAAATTCTGAGCAGGCTCGAGAAGAGCTAAAGCGAGTAAGAAATGCCGAGGAAAGAATAGCTAGAATTGGTCGCACAGCAGCTAAAGCTTTCGCGATAGGCGAAGAATTATTAAACAAAAATCCGCAGATTTGCTTGGAGGCTTCTATTTTCCAAATTGATAATAATATAGGAAAACCTTTCACAGAGAAAACAAGTGCCCTAAGGAAAGATGGGCAGAAGGTATTATTGGAGGACATTAACAAGCTGACTGACGGTGCTTTCAAAATATACGGATATTCTAAGAAAGAATTGCTTGGGATGTCCGAGGATTTATGGAAGAGGTTGATATTCTTTAAGAGGACAAACAATGGTGAATATCACGCTTTTCGCGCGTGGGAAGTTACAGAAGAAGGGATAGTAGTCTTCATAGAAGGTAATTTTGATAACCGCACAAACGTTAACGATAGAACTATCTCTTGGGATGATTTAGTAGAGGAAGACGGAGAAATTATTGTTGCTCGTAAAACAGTAGAAGAGCATCTTGGAGGCAAAGAGCTTAGCGAGGAGCGGGTAAAGAAAGCTTCTAAAGATAAAAATATAAGGGCAGATGTAACCGGCGACAGCTCAACCGGCAATGCGCAGGGTGGCAATGCCAGCTCATCGGTCGGTGAAGGCGCAGGTTCCGGCAAAAGCGGAAATGGTTTTGGAAGCGGCCCGGAATATGTTAATTTGATCTATATAAATGTAATGAGTAATCACTATGGCAACAATAACTCAGGCAGGTTAGATATTGGCCGGGATGGGTTTAGCGGTCTTGACCCGCCAGTAGAAACTTCCAGCTCAATCCTTGCAAAAAAATTCAGAAATATACTTCCCGGACTGAACAAAATCTATTTTGCAACAGGGACTTTCATATTTGTTTCCTTGATCCTTCCCGCAGCATCATTCGCCGCTACCCTGAAAAATAATATACTTACTATAGCTGAAGGGGATACCTGGGGCCATGTTGTGCTTAAGTTCTTCTGGGTAAAAGGCGCGAAGCTGTGGAGCAAAGCAGTAGACGGCGGCAGGGCTCACGAGTTATGGCAGAAGTTGCCCGTGGCCGATAAGTCTTACGAAGGTATGAATGTTCTAAGAGCAGGGCAGCAGATAGATGTTTCCAATATCTTGCCAGGCGTCCAGCAAGCAGTTCCGCCGGCGATGCCAACACCCGCTCCCAAAGTTTCTTTGCCCGACATCACTTTCCCCGATCCTTCATTACTTATGCCGACCGGAGATTATAATCCCGCGCCCTTAAATACGATAACGGATGCTTATCTTGGAAGGAAACTCTCCTGGTTCGGTAGGTTCATTCATGATATAAGCTACGCAACCGGATTATCTGAAACTACAGTAGTGATTGGCATAATTGCTATTGAGATCGTAGTTCTAGGATTAGGCATAGCGTTATTGGTTAAATCAACAAGAGCCAAGAGAGCAAAGTCAGAAGGAATCGAAGATCACCAGCTGGTTGATCCGCAGGAGATGGTGTTGGAAGAAAATGTTGCTCCCGCCCCCCTGGCTACCCTGGAAGCTGAAACGGCCCAAGAAGCACAAGAACCCGAAGCCACCATAAGGGCGATTATAAGTGATGAAGGATTGGATATAAATATCGCCGGTGAGATTCTTTATGGAATTGAGAGGATAATTATATCGCCCATTGAAAAAACTAAAGAGAATGCGAGGGTATACTTCGCCGCCATTGGGTTGACAATCCGGCAATGGAAGCATATCCGTAACAGCCTTGGCGAAAACACTTATCAGGCTGTTGTAGAAGTAATTGATAGCGTTATTCAGGATTTGGCTCAAGCTGCTCCAGAATCAGAAGAGTTACTACCCTTTGCCCCGGCCTTAGACCAGGAAGAAGAAATGATCCAAACCGAACCTGCTCTAGAAGCCGTGCCTGTCACATCTACAGGGTCTCAAGTTTTAACGCCTAACGAAATAAGTGACTTATTGATAACTTTGGAAGAAGAAAACATAGCAGGGGCCCTTGAAGCAGCGGCAGAGAAACAGCTTACCGCTGAGGATCATATTAAGGAAGCCGGGGAACGCATGGTATCCGGTGAGTATAATGAAGCAATAGCTGCTTCTTTAGAAGCAATTAACCTGGATCCTGCCTTGCCCGAAGCATACCGCATTCTTTACGATGCTTATAAAGCGGTTGGAAGGCTCAAAGATGCTTTAAAGGCCTGGGAACTTCTTCAAAATACGCAGTTTGAGGAAAAGTACCGCGAGAGCCAGATAGAAGCCCAGCGTAAATTTGATGCCGGAGAAACTTATCTTGCGGTCGGTGATGAAGATCAAGCGATAAGGCTATTCCGGGAAGCCGTTCAAGTTTATCCGCAATTAGCCGATAACCTGCCGGCAGAAATTATAAATCAAGTCCTTCCCGGTCAAGGCGCTCCTTCTTCACCGATTAGCGAAGAGCCTGCTCAGGCAAATATACCATTAGAAGAACCTGTAACGATTACAAGCTCATCTGTTAACAGATTGTCTACTTCATTCTTAACCGCAATAAGAGACCTCCTTGAAAAATCTCTTGGTTATTTCAGGGCACCGAGTTCAGTTATCAATTATCAAACAGTCATTAAGTTCTCAATTCAATCTCGCGCTCCTCCTTATGATATTGCTTCCAGGCTCAAAAGGTTAGGGTCAACCTTAATTGGAGCAATTAAAAAATGGAGGAAATATGTTGAATCTATCAGAGAGGGAATTAAATCTACAGGAGTTTGCGGAGGAAATGAAGGCATTGGAAACCCAGTATTTGATGAGGAGACTAGAGGAGATCAGGCAAAGCGGAATAGACGCGATGTTAGCGTCATAGACGTAACAAATCAGGTTCTTTACACCGGTTTCTTAGCCGCAACTACAGGTTTAGTTGTTAAAGCTCATGCTAATGGGCTAATAGGGCCAATATCCTTAGGCTTTATTATAAGCTTTACCTTATTATTACTGTACCACATTGTGGAAGCTAATGCGCCCAACGCCGGGCTCAATAAGCTTGCCGCAGCAGATAATACTTTCCCAAAGAAACAAATCCCGGTTCAAACCAATCAAACTTCGAAAATTTCGGACAATAACTTAAATTCTAACCCAACCGCTCTTTCCAACTTCCGTGGCAGGAATGGGATAGCGGTCTTGTTGTCACCGAGGGTCATAGAGCGCCTCCTCCAGGCGATGACCCCTCTGTGGCTCTCGGTACAACAAAAAATAAGGAGGTTACCATGGCACCTATTAAATTCAGCGAGCTCGTATTTGACCACATTGTGGAATTCAGCAAAGACCACACTATCTTCGCAGCTGCAAAGAACGGAGACGGACACCTTAGGCTATTCCTTATCAACGAAGCTAATGGCCATGTCTATACTCGTAATGGCCGCGCAGATTCCTGGGAGGAGCTCTTTGGCGCTGATATTAGCACCGTTATTGGTTGTATTGCTGCTGCTCGTAACAAGCAGATCCCAGTCTACAAAATTAATGGCAGGAGTGAGGAGCGTCCGCAATGAGGGGCCATTTGCGGCCTCCTCAGCTTTAACAAGAGAACCAATACTTGCCCTTTCTTTAGCCGGATTGATAGCCATTCAGTCTATAGTTGGATGTACGGATTTGCCGGTGAGAGAGCAGGATAATACTCCGCAAGATGCCCAACAGGCCTATAAGAAATTTACAGCCAGTATAAGGGCGAAGATTGAGCTTGACGAAAAAGATTACAGAAACCCCATGCATGAGGCAGGAGCTCAAGAATTTGGCAATGCCGAAAGCAGGAAGAAAGCAAAAGAGGCAGTAGCAATTTTAAGGCCGCACGTTGAAATAATCAAGAAATACGCTGAAGCATACAATTTAAACCCTGCCCTTATGTTTGGTATCCTGTTCGCAGAAACCTATGATATGCAATCTTATGAATGGTGGACTGATATGATAGGGGCCTGGTTTGGCTACAACACCTCTTGCGGGTTACCGCAGATACAAATCAGGAGCTTTAGAGAGTTATGGAAAGGTAAAAAGTGGGAGCAGTATAGCGGGAGAGTTACTGAGCAGCTTTCTAATTATAAGATAGCCAAACTATTGGATGTTCCGGAAATCAGCATGAAAACTCTCGCGAAATATTTATCCCGCCACAAGAAGCTGGTAGAGGCGTATCTTGTCAAGAATAGAAAAACCTGGACTGAAGAACAAATAAATTGGCAGCTGAGCGGTTCTTATACTACCGGCCGCGACCCCAGGAAGCCATTGCCCCGCTACGAAGTATATAGCGCAAAGGCGCTAAAGAAGGATCCTTCAGCAAAGAGGGATATGGATGGCTCAATTTACGCGCTGCATGTGGAAAATGCGATAAAATTCATAGCGCCGGTTGTTGGTCTCTCCGGACAAAAGATAACTCCGCCGCCAGCGCCGTTAAATAATTACCAAGAAAGAGATTTTCCGGCAAAGACGCGGACTCTTAAAGCGCATAATCCAAACAAGAAGTTCATGCCTCAAAATCTAAATAAGCGCAATCCAGCTTTGCCGAGAAAACAGCACAGGAATAAGAAATCTTCCAGCCCCGCCACCGCAAGCCCGCTGATGGAAAGATTAGTGAGGACGGTAAGGAAAGCCGGGCGGATCTTTAGCCGCACGGAACAGAAATATTTCGGCCCAGAGACTTCACAATCCAAATTTCTCAAAAAAGGAGACCTGGAATTCAGGATCAAGCAGTCTAAAAACTGGGGAATATATCACTGGGTTGCCATGGGAGCGTCGGGAGTTCTTTTTGCGGCCATATCGTTGGTCGCATGGTTCTTAAGTATGGGTACTGAGGTAATTGCTTGGTCATTCGGCAGCATTGCGTTGTTCGATATTCTTTATAACATCATTATTGTTTACGAGAGATTTAAAGTATCCGTATTCACCAGAAGGCTCAATAGCTTGAAGAAAAGAGGTAGCGTTGTTGACAGCCGCGAGGATAGCGCTTCAGACGCCTCCAGCTCTATTACTCCAGAAGATAAAAAGCAGCAAAAAGACGACAAGACAAATATCAAGATAGATATCTCCTCGCGGGTACCTGACATTGAAAAGTTATATAAGCTTAATATGCCCAAATATAAGGATTTTATAGCTCCCAGGGAGATCCTATTAAACAAGAAACAGTTAGCGCTTGAAAATACCAGGATTGGGATCAAGGCAATGAACATCGCGTGCCCATTTGGGTTGCCTGTATTCCTGCAGCCGGTGTATAAAACAGCATTTAGGATTATGCAGCGTGTATTGCTTTGGGGAGGTATGGATGAAGATAAGTTGTTCAACCATACTTTAGCCCATAACATCTGGATGGTGGAAAGGGTATTCAATAAGCTCGAGAAACAGATGGAGAGAGAGGTCCAAAGAATAGGCAGAACACCGGAAGATAGGATCGCGTATATACAAAATATTAAAGAATATAGCTCAAGGGATATTAAGAAATTGCTGGTGCTGGCAAGACAGGATGAGTGGGCAAGGGTAAGGATCGCTGCTATCAAAGCGCTAGGTAATGCCACTCTTAATGATCAGAAGCTTAAAGAAGAGGTGAGAAGCGCATTAGGAGATGTTATAAGCTACGATGATCATGGCTTTGTCAAGTCAGCCGCCCAGGAAGTGTTGAATACAATAGGTTCCAGTTCACTTGAAGCCGGAGCGATGCAGGTATATGGGGACAGGATTAGCCCCGCTGGAGACATTTATCAGTACTTTGTTCTACCTAACCGTGGCTGGTGGGGAACGGAGTATTCCTCCAGCGGGGCTGCCTCTTCCATAAATTCCAAGGCTAATTCTAATGGCGCATCGCATAAATTCGACAGGATTCCAAGAAAAATATTTATTCCGGCTTCAGATGTTCCTTTTGACCTTCGTGTTGTCTTAGGCCCCTGCGAAACGGAAGTTAATCCTAAGGTAAATGTAGCGACTGTACTGGTAGGAAAATGGATCCTTGTTCTTATATTCTTAGCGGCAATGGGAAAGATTTTTGATGGATACGCAGCAAGCTCGTTCCCCGCTCTGATAACGGGCATCGTTGGGATGATATCGGTTCTATCAGGAATCACTATTATCTTGCCTCTCGGATTGAAACTTTTAATAACAGGAGTCCTTTGCTATTATTTAGGAAAAATCCCGTATAATTATTCAGCTGGAGTTTTATATACTTCTGCGCTGGCTTGGAAACTCAATGCTGACTTTGAAGGCGGTGAAAAGTTAATAAAGAGTTTCCTGAGAAAAATAATGAATCGTCCGGATAATGACGAAGGAAAAGAAGACTTGTTACATATCGGCGATGAAGTAAAGAAGGAAAACTGCATATTATCAGTGAAGCCTGTCCGTTTGGTGCCCAAAGCTGTTATGTTGAGCGGAAAGGGCGGCTTATGGATATATTTTAAAGAGCCATATACTATGCGCTATTTGGCCCCTATCATTTGTCCTTTACCTGCCTGGATTTCTCCTTTGGAAGGATGGCGTCCCTTAAAAGACGTTATTAAAGAAAAAATTATGAATTTTGCCGGAAGCCCGCAGAGGATATTACCTATGTATCAACCTGTGCCTGCGCCAGCCCCTGTCCATAACCCGCTTCTCAAATCGCCTGGCCGTGCAAAGGAAAGCAGTAGCTCTCTTATTTCACTAGCGGAAATAAAAGTATATATAGAATCAATTCAAGGGGAATTCCACAGGATCCTGAAAGATACTTATTGTATTTATCCGGCAGAATATCCTAATTGCTGTAATCCGGGAGCGCAGATCGTCGCGAATCTATTGGCCTGGAAATTCAGCCTGCCCATAGGAGGCAATATCTTCCCTCGGCTGGAACTGGTATACGGAGAAAGCCGGCACATGAACTGGGCTGACCATTGGATTTCTCACCATTGGGTGGAATTAGTCCTGTCGGATGCAGAGAAATATTATATTGATGGATTATCGCCCGCGCAGGAAAGAATAGTCAGGGCAGTGATCACGGTTAATGAGTGGGGCGCAGAGAATGAAGCGATGTCTTTGAACGATAATGTCTTTAGGCCCATTCCAGAGCTTTTTAGAAGGATTGATACTGAAGAGGTGGCAAGAATAACGGATCAACTGAAGGGCTACGAGTCTAGTTCTTCGATTTCCAACCTAGTTAATTCTAGCAAGGATATCTTAAGAAGCATTAAACTAATTGCGCAGGCAGTAGTCCTGGCAGCAAAAGAGAGAGCAGGTTTACTTGGTATTATCTATAGCATAGCGGGTTTCTTCGGATTTATTAAGGTGGCGGTTGAATTCAGCATTGCCAAAGGCATTTTCTTAGGCCTGGCCAGCGGCGCGATATGGGTCATAGCAGGTTTGATCTTTGTCATTCCTCTTGTAAAGTCAATCATGGTGTTAAAAGGGAAGCAGGATGCCGGTGAACACCTGAAATTCCTGGGCAGGCATTCAGCGTTCGTATTGGCCGCGTTCCTGGCGATGTTCGAAGGGCTGATAAAGTTTGCTCCCTGGATGTCTTCCAAGGTATTGGCATTAAGTTTGGCGGCTGTTTCAATAGCGGGCTTTATCGCCAACCGTTTTGCAAGGAAGCCCGCTTTAGGATTTACTTCTGGTGTAATAGGTTTAATAGGCGCGGCCTTAAGCTTCCCGCATCTTTTGGGTTACACCGCCGCGCTGGAGAAAATAATTACTCCTGTTGTCATCAAATCATTGCTGGCCCCGGCAATTATTTTCGGAGTATTAAGCGTAATAGGGGTAGGGCTAAACATTAAATTCCATGAGAAAGAGGTCCGCTGGCTTAGAACCGCTACTAAAATTGCCTTATTAGCGGCTTTTGCGTCCGCAATCGCATTTGGCGCCGCACTGGCCATAGCAAGTGTTTATACTAAGTTCTTCTTCGTAGTATTTGGCTTGATCACCATCTCGTTGACTGCTCATTTAAGGAAAGGATATATTTCTACGGCGATACGCTTAAGTGATTTAAGTAAAGATGATTTGCTAAGGGAAATCAATAAAGAATATCCCGGATTGGAAGGCGCCGGGATCAGCGCGTATTCGCCGGCGAAATTACGCTCAACCCTGCTGCGCATTTATACCCTGAAAGCTAATTTGTCCGAAAAAGAGGAAGGAGCGGATTTAAACCAAACAGTAAGGGCCGCGCTTTCAGCTAACGGCGGTTTTCTCTTCGCGAGCATTGCCGGAGAGGTAGCGCAGGCAGGAAAAGATACGTTAAAACTGATGGATTCCATTACGCATGGGCTTCCTTCCTGGGTTAAGCTCGCTTACAATGTGTTGATACTTCCCGCGACCTTTGTATATTTTGTCGGGAAAGTAGCTGTTGAATTTTTCACCTCATATATGATGAGAAATTATAAGAGGGTAGATAAGATACGCACAGCGCAGGAATTACGCAAGATCGCTGCCAAGCATAATATCAATGAGGAAATAATTAAGGATTACCTTGGGATCGGCCAGCCGTATTCGCGCTGGGATTATATTAAAGATACGGAGAATGCTTTTGCCTTGGCTCAGGGTTTACTTGAGGGCCTATTAAGGTTAACCTGGGGAAGAATCTTTATCGGGGTAGTAGGCTGGTACTTTGCCGGCCCGATCGCCCTTGCCTTGGTAGGTTTACTCCCATCGTTATTCGCCGGAGACTGCAGCTTCCTTAAGTTTATTTATGATTTATTGCCTGCCGGAGTAAGTACATTCCTTACGCAGCACGCGGCGCCGAACTGGTATAACCTTATCAGAATATATCTTTTGAACTTAGTATTGGCGTGGATGATACTGAAAGGAATTGTAGTCAATATATCTTCAGCCATTAATATCCGCGGGGAAAAATTCGCCAAGGCCAATTATCTCTGGATTATTCCTTTGTCCGCGGCGCTCTATATAATTTCTACCCTCTTCTTCCCGGCAATATCGTTAGCGTTTCACCTTGTTCTGCCGGCGGGAGTTGCCGTTGTATTTGGCATGGTAATCAGCTCTATAGTTACTTCCAAAGTCGCGGCTAAAGCCAGACTGAATAAAAATAGCGCGTTATTGAGCGTAACAAATCATTTATTAGCCGCCCAGATCGGCTTCTGGATCTCTTTTATGGGGCTGGCGATCATCGGAGTAGAGATCGGTTCTGCTGTGGCCCTGGCAAATATTTTTGGCGGGATATTGGGAGAGATCATCCTTTCCTGGGAAAGCCACAACGGTGTAATAAACTTAGGCGAAGACATAATCGCCGGCATTGAAAAGGGCGGGGAATGGGCAGCAAAGAAGGCTTGCGGGGCAGATATCAAACTTGACCTTTCCGGGCGGCTTTACAACCTGCTTATTAAGGGCCAGGATTATCATGACGCCGCGGCAGCTATGGCAGTATTCGGCAAAGTCAGCGAGGATACCCTGAAATTCGCCAGAGAATACAAAGAAGCTTCAGAAAAAATGAAAGAGGGCAGCCAGAAGGGCGAGCAATTCTTAGGGATGATGCAGAGCCAGTTATTCAGCCTTAAAGAAGCCCGCCTGAAGGCAAACGCGAAAGATATTAAAGCTAACGCCGAAGTATTAAAAGGCGTATTAATAGAGGTATTAGGGGCGAAGAATTTGACCGAAGTAGCAAGGTTGAATAATGTTGAAACATTATTGAATTTATTCAGGGCGAAAGAAGGGTTAGGAAACGGCGGCAGTATCACAGAGCGGGAATCAGCGCTTTTGGTGGTTAGGTATCTGGAGAGGTCAAATGAAGAGATCCAGTACAGAGAAAGAATGATAAAGGTTATGCAGGAAGACCTGAAAAGAAGGGAGAATCAGCAGTCTAAGGCGCAGGAAGAGCAGGCAGGAGGCAATCTTGAGTTCCAGAAGGAATCTATTTATCTGAATATCAAGGATATGTCCAGGAGGATCTTTATCCTGCAATCTGTCGGGGAAGATACCCGGGAAGCAGGCAAGGCCCTTGGGTATATTAACGCCGCAATGGCGAAAAACCTGGACGCAGGTGCCTTAAAAGATGTTGAAAAGAAGCTGGTTGAATTAGCCAAACTGGTAGCGGCTATTGAAATTGGACTGGTGCGTAAGGATTCACAGGAAAAATTAGCTAAATTCACTGAAGAGGCCGTCTTGGGCACAGATGAAAAATACCTGGCAGCGCGAAGAAGATTGCTTGACCTTACCAGGAGATCCCCCGGGGTTGCCGAGCATGAGAAAATATTATTTGAAGTGGAGGCCAAGAAAATAGAAGCGTTACTGAACATGAGATCCAAAATCCGGAATTGGGATAACTATAATAATTTGCAGGCCCGCGTATTCGCTTTCCGTGAATGGAATACAGCGCGCCTTACTGCCCTGATCGCTTACCTGAACTACTTTAAGGACTCCTACGATACAAGCTACATAGCGCCCAAAGGATTGTTAACCAGGGAAGCCCGGGAGCTATTAGCCGATCCCGCTCCCGAAGCTATAAATAAAATGATCGGAAAGTTACAAAAAGAACTTATGCTGTTATCGGATATTCAGGCTATACCGGCGCAGAAAGAGCAGCTGCCTGAGAAAAAGAAGGAAAAAGAAGGATATATCAGTTCTATTTTCAGTTTATTGCTTCCGACCCCAGCTTACGCGCAGTCAATTCCCGCCATTCCGCAATTGATGCCTCATGAATATGCGGGGACAGAGAAGCAAATGGAAGAGCTCGTTATTGCCGTAAGGCAGGCGTTTGAACAAAATACCAAAGATAGAAAGATCGCCGATCCTAAGCCTGTTGTAGAGGCAAAGAAGATTCAATATACCGTAAAGCGCGGTGATTACCTTTCAAAGATCGCCGAAGAGATATTAGGAGACGCTAACAGATGGCCTGAAATTTATAAGGCAAATAAGAAAATAATCGGCAGGAATCCAAATCTGATCCATCCTAACCAGGTTCTTGAAATAGATAACGCTGTCAGGCCGCAAGAGAAAAAGCCTGTTGCGCCTAAGCAGCCGAAAGTTATACCTGCGCAGCCGAAGCAACCCGAAGCAGCGAAAGATAAGCCCGCGCAGAAAGTCAAGCTCCCCAAAGCAGAAAAAGAAAACCGTAAAAAAGAAGAGCCGGTTCCGGCACGCAAGGATGAACAGGATAAAGCGATATTGCCGCGCGCTCCGCCGGCCCCCATGGCAGAGCCCAAAGCTAAACCTGTCCAGCCTGCCGTTGTTCGGGAACCCATTGCCGCTCAACCAAAGGCTCCTGCCGGACAAATGAGATTTGAAGTTGCCCCTTCTTTCAGGCTTCCTCCTTTACCAAAAGGATTAAATAATCATACCAGCCAATATGACCGGATCAACTACATGCCTTATCAGGGCAAGTGGAATATTCCTTTAGCGCAAATGGCGGGTTACTTCCTGGATATTGAAGAAGGCAGAATACCCGCGTTGATCATAAAATACAGGCCGTCTATAGATGCGCCGCTCTATATTAATCCATCAAGGTTATTCGGGGCGGAGCGCCCGTCAAACGGTTCTAACCATAAAGGCGGTGACGAAGGAAGGTTATACTCTGCTGAGGAGATAGCGAAAATAAGAAATAATCCTGAGCTGGCAGATAATGTATATCCTAGCCGATCAGGCTGGGTGGTATACGCCGGGCCGGGTAACGATAAGAATTATGGTGAACAAATCATTATTTACCACGGCGGAAATAAATTCTCATTATATGCCCACTTGCAAAAGGATGTGGCCGTTTATAAAGCCTTACAACAGAAGTTAAGAGAAGGTCGCTATCCTTTTGTAACCATCGATGATGTCATAGCTAAGGTTGGGGATAGCGGAAATGCCAACGGAACCAGCAAAATGCATGTGCATAAAGAGGACATATTGCATAATGCCGAGGGTCTGGAGCAGGCCATCC
Organism: Candidatus Omnitrophota bacterium; assembly: GCA_028716965.1. GTDB lineage: Bacteria > Omnitrophota > Gorgyraeia > Gygaellales > Profunditerraquicolaceae > UBA6249. The sequence goes on along the minus strand of JAQUOV010000008.1, from coordinate 100,921 downwards.
GCAGCGGAAAGAAAAATGCCTTTAGCAGAGACAGATTAATGTTGAGCCGCGTGCAGTTTGATCCTTTCTCGGTGCTTAAGTTTTCCGGCATAGAGTTCTTTATCAAAGCCAAGGCATTGGCGGATATGGGCCAAACAGAAGAAGCGATGCGCCTGCTTTATCTTGCTTTCCAAACGGGGTTCGTGAATAAGGGTCAGGCCCAGGACGCAGGCAGGTTATATATGAGGCTTCTCAACCAGATGAAGGCAAAACTGCCTTCTGAAGTGCAGAAGCGTCTGGAAAATATACGGCAAAAGAAATACGCCGCAGCAAGCAAGAAACCGTTTGATAGTACTCCTTCCGAAATTGATGAAAAAGATCTGCAGCAGCCGAAAGATTTAACCATAAATGGTTTAAGGGCCCAGGTTAATAAAATAAGGGCCAGGTCGGAAATGATCCTGGCAGACACCGATATGCTCGGCCAGGACAGGGTCACCGAGCTGCAGAAGCTGGTTTTGATGCTTGATATGGTCAGGAGCAATATTCCCCGCCTCAGCGCCCCGATGGATAAGGATTTGGAGAAGGCGGTTTCTTTGATCACCGGCCATTACCGTGAAAAAGAAAAACTTTCCAAAGAGATCGCGGAGTTAGAAAGGGAGATCGCTAAGAATTCGCTGGTCGTAAATGAACAGAGAGTTGCCGATGACGTAGAGGATGTGGCGCGCAGGATAAGGGATCTGGACAGGCAGATCTTCAACTGGCGCATGATTGAGAAAATGCCTGCCAGCGAGCCGGGCAACCCGCAGCTTTCTTATGTGGCCAATGTTTATGATATCGGCGTTTTAGGGGTTCCCTTGTCGCGTTCGCCTGAACATAAGGCAATAGCCAAAGAGTGGATAGATGTTACCAGCAAATGGTTCCAGAAGAACAAAGGAAAGAAAGTCCGCGTTTTTGATGAGATAGTAAATGACTGCAGGGAAGAGTATATCTACGGCCTACCCAACGCCTTAATCATTACCAGCGCGAAATACTATGATGTGAATCAGGATGCCGGGCCCAATGCCTGGTTCCTGAATTTTATCGTGCAGTATTTGGCTGTTAACAGGGAGGATCCTGATTTTGACGCATACTTAAAGTTTGCTTTAGACCTGGCTAATTATCTCCTGACTCTTTATGACGGAAAGATAGGCGCTTTGAGGATGAATAATTATGCCAAGGATTACATTGTTTCTACAGAGAATAACCTTTCCGCCTACGCGGCATTAAGGAATTTAAGCAGATTCTTAGAGTCAGAATCCAGGAAAGCATCAAAGCACCTGAAGGATCTGGATGTAAAAGATTACGGGGTATTCTCCAGGATCGCCGGAAGCCTGAAGAAGTTCCTGCAGAGGTCTTTTGACAAGAAGACCCTGGGCTTTAAGAGGGGTTACAGGGCGGATATGGGCGAATGGGACTATTTTATTGACAGGGAAGGCAAGAAGCGCTATTGGACAGCTTCTGATATTGCTCCCTGGGCAGTACTGGCATTCGGCAAAGAGTTCCAGGCAGTGTTTGGCGTCAGCGCGAAAGAGGTATTGGATAAGAATTACAGCGATAAGAGATATAAAGTGACGGTGAAATATGAATTTCCTGACGGCACAACTACCAGGGTTACCGGGGCCGACTATGTGGATGAGGAAGAAACCTACGAAGCATTCAGGGTGGATGAAAAAGAGCGTTATGGAAAAGGCAAACGCGGGCCGAAAAGACAGGTTTCTCCGGAAATGACCTTATCTTATGCTTTGGCGTATCTTTCCATAGGAGAAAAGGCAAAAGCAGAAGACATAAAGAATGGAATTAAAGTAATCAAGCATGAAGGGTATTATCCTTACGCCACCCTGTTTAATCAGCCGACAGGCCACGGTATAAATACAGGCATCCACTGGAAAGCCCTTATCGGCTCTGTGTGGGAAAGCCTTGTTGATAACAACGTGAATCCTTTTGCCCTGGCGCAAGAGACAAAGAATATCAGCCTCGGGTTTAAATTAGAGCAGTTCAGGTGCGAATACGACTATAACGCCGACATTTACAGACTGGAAAAAGAGGCAAAGAGGCTCTTTATTGAATTAGAGGACCTGGGGAAGAAAATAAAGGATGTCAAGGATCCCCGTTCAAAGATAACTATACTTTCTTTGGGTATAGGCGCATATTTCAAGGATGGTACTGCCATCGGTAATATGCCTATCGGAGGCGGATTTAATTTGGGCCCGGCATTTGGCGGGGTAATGGGCAAGGGTTTAGAGGCTTCTCAAATAGGGTTAGGCATCGCTCAGGGCACGGCCTTTATGCCTTTAGCCATACATGCCTTAGCGGGTATGCTCCTGGATATGTATCAGCTTGGTATAGATTCCAAAGCCAGGAAATACGGCGCGATCGTCCAGCCCAATGTTTTACTGATCCCCTTATTGAATAAGGCGATCAAACCTTCAAGATTCTATATATATAACCAGGACGGGACGTTATCCAACAGCCCGGAGAGCGTAGAGCATACTTTAAAGCTTCCCGGAGCTTTCAATATTTTTGTAGAATTTGTTAAGAATATAATAGGCCAAAAAGATTACCAGGCCGTTATGCTTTTCTCGGAAGCGATGCGCGCTGCGGTAACCGAGGCGGTGCGCCACCCCGAACCGGGGCATGCTTATTATTTCATGCGCAAAGGCAGAATGCTGGAAGTAACACGCATAAACGATGCGGGTAAAGAGATATTATTGGCTTCCCAGGAGGTATTTGTTCCCCAGGTAAAGGAATTCCTGCAGGATTTAGGGTTCTGGCTGCCTGAAAACATGATGTCCCCCGTATATAATATCCAGACATTAAAGGATTCGCCGCGGGCCATGGAATACAGGTTTAAATGGGGTATGGAAAATAACTTATTTACCCAGGAAATAAGCAGATATGACCCTAAAAAAGGCGGCTTTACCATCCCTGTACGCGGAGATTCCGCTTATCCTTACTTCTTTAATCCCCGCACAGGCAGGGTAATTATTCCCGGCCTTTGGTCTGGTGTATTGCACTCCGCGTTTAAGGGCCAAAGCGATAAAGCATTCACCTTCCAAAATATCAGCGTCGGCATTAAAGAAATCCCCGCGGCCCTGATAGTTACATATGATAACGGTAAAGACAGCGGTATATATTATGTCGGCCAGAAAACATTGAATGATTTAAATCTGCCTGTAATCAGACTGGATAAGTCCATAGTCCTGGAATATAACAGCAGGCGTATTATCGACCTGGATGAAGGCACGCTGGTTACTTTCCATCCGGCATTTGCCAGGGAAATTGAATTGGGCGGCAAGAAAGTTACGATCCCGGCGGTAGTGCAGTTCCCGGAAAATGAAATACAGAACTTCCCCAAGGGCGTAGTCAGGGTTGCTTCAAGAAAAGCCCCGGAATACAGGGAGAATGTCAAGGTTGAGGATACGCTCACAGTTATGAGGGAGAATGTTGAATGGAATTTGAATGAACAGAAGTGGAGAAAATGGATCAGTGGCTATGATCCAAAGGAGATGTATCTCATTGTGCCCTCTGATTATGACGCAAGAGTCCAGGCGCTTATCCCGCAAATAAAGGTGAAAGAAATGCCGATTAACCCTAATTCCGGGCTTTCACTTGGCGCGGAACTGGATATTTCGGCAACCTGGCCGACTGGGCCTAAGGGAGCGGTGGCTGAAAGCTTCAGGGTACAATTAGGTAGCCTGAACTTAGATTACAGGAAAGGAATTACTATGGTGCAGTTGGACGCGAATAACCGCATTATAGGCAAGCCTGTGGATGCAAAAACAAAGAAAATCATTGATAAGGCCCTGCTTAGGAGATCATCTTTAACCGGGGTGGAATTTAACGGCCAGACTAAAGAGAAAATGCAGAAACTGCTCAAGGATGAGAAGGTATTGCTTGGGGATGGATATAGAAAAGTCCTTCTTTGGGAAAGAGATCCTGCGAAGTTAGAGTTAATGCTGAAGAGCAGGGAGGGCTTTGGCGTGGCTACGCCGTTTGGCCAGCCGTTAAGGGAATTAACCGAAAATGACTATATGAGGCTGCGTTCGCTGGAGTCATTGTCCGACAGCGAGAGGGAATATTTCGGCATAAAGATGAGGGTAAAGGAAGGCCCCGGCGGGGATAAATTATTCTTGTATAGCTTTAATTTCCGGGGCATAGATGTTCCGCTTAATTATTCCGGGGACGCGGGCAAAGAAAAGTTGATAAAACACGCGGAGAAAATGCTCATTCTTCCTCTTAAGGATGAAAAGGTAAGATTTGCCATCGCGGAATTAGGCCTGCAAGCTTACTCTTATGAGGACCAAAAAGTATTAAAAAGTTTAGGCGCTTTATACAGCACTAAGATCGATTATTCCAGGCCTGAAAATCACTCTGCCACAACCCGCTTCTTAAAGAGCCAGGAAGAATTACGGGATATTCTTAAGAGCGGCAAGCTTTATTCCGCAAGGGATAGGCACGGCTTTGTTGTGTTGAAGGTAAAGGGTTGGGATGGAATTGATGAGGCGGTAATAGTGCTGGGCAGGGAAGGCCTGAAGGTAATGCTTGAATATGAGGACTCAAGCTATGCCAGGTTGATCGCGGAAAATGACCATATTATTTTTGTGAAAAAGCCGGAAGACCTGCCTCTGCCCTATAAAGCTGTATTGACCCGCACACCCGATATGAAGTTCTCATTAAAGAAGGCCTCCAGGGAAGAAGTAAAGAAGGACATTGACATCGTGGATACCTGTGAATTGGGCGGCAGGAAATACCTTGTGGAATATAATTTATTCTATCCGGGAAGAATAGATTATACCCAGCCAATACTGGTAATCAGGCATTTAGCCGCTCAAGGGAACATGAGAGAAGGAAGCTTTGAGGTGGTGAAGCTTGATATTGACGCCGGGAATAAAAGAGTCAGCGCCGCCAAATTTGACCTGTCCAGGATAGACAGCCTGAAGCAGGACGAAGAAGTGGTGTTCAGGGGGCAAAAATATAATATTCCCAAGAAGGCGTTGGTATTAAGGGACAGCGAGGGCAAGATCAGCGCCTTAGTTGACTGGTCGTTTGTGCCGAAGGCGATATTCAATAAATGGGTAGAGAAATACGCTTATGTGTACCAGAAGGTGCCTGCTATCGGCGGCGACGCCTCCTATTTCCAGATCGGAGTTAACCAGCAGGAGCTGCTGCTTAGTTTCTATTCCGAAATTGAAAACTTAAACCGCGCCGTGTTTGTGGGAAAGCCCTCATTTAACCAGTCATACGTGCCTTACCTGATAGAATTGGCAAAGGCGCATGGCTTAAGCGAAGCAGACTTAAAAGTAAAATATTCGTGGGTATTTGAGGATTACAGCGCCAAGATAGAAAGATTAGCTAAGATTTGGGGCATAACTCCGGCGGAGTTTGAAAAGAAGTTTAAGGATGCCGTATTTGATTCGGTAACTGGAGGGCTTTTAATCTATACTGATAATGCCCTCAGGCATGTTTATGTGATCAGGTTTATGGATGACCAGCATAAGATTACCACTGAAGCCATTAAGATAAAAGAAATAGAAGATGGAAAATATAAAGTGCAGACTATTGCCAGGGAAAATATCCCGCAGATTATCAGCGTTATGCGTTACGGCGCAGGCGACAAGGAAACCGGCGATACTTACTTTACTTCTATTGAGCTTGCTTCTTTAAGGAACGTTTATGAAGAAGCAAGGCTTATGCAGATGATCCAGGATACGGTCATAGAAAGATTAGCGCATTCTGATACATTGGATTTTTCAGTGGTGCCGGAATATAAGAGAATCCAGTCAATAGTAGAGCATTACGCCAAATTCGGTTTTACGGTTACAGAAAGCATGGATAAATTAAAGTGGACAAAACTGGCCTACCTTGACCCTATGAACAGGGAGCGTTCTTATGAATACCAGGCATTCGGAGACTCCAGTACGCCTTTTGCCAAGATATTTGAAGGCAAATTCCTGGCACATAACAAGTACGTTGATGTGGGCCGCTTTGCGGATATAGTCTTTGATTACAAGGGCAAGAAAATAAGCCTGCGCTTTGACTTAGACGCAAAAGCTAATGAGCCGGTAAGCTTGTCCGTCCTGCTTGACCCGCAGCGTAACCTCATCATAGACCTGCGCAGGAATTTATTATTTATTGACGAGCGCGACAAAGAAGAAGGTTTCTTAAAGGCAAGGCACCACCTGCGCAAAAACGGCATTTTCAACAATACCTGGAGGCAAATGGTTGATGGCTTAGGCAACATTGCCAAATTCAGGCAAGAAAGGCTGGAGAGTTTTGGTTATGAGCATAAAGAATATCACCGCTCATACTTGAAAGCATTGGAAGTTGCCGGGGCCACCGAAACTTATTACCATCTTTATAACGGGAAAATAGAAAGCAAGTTAATCGGTAATGGCCATTTAGTAAGATTTGACTGGAAAAACAGCTTTATCCTTTCTTCAAACCAGGTAACTTTCTACGACAAGCAGGATAAGAAAATCCTGGATTTAAAATACCATGCCTGGAGGGATTTCCGGGGCAATGTGCGCATCCAGTTTTTTAATAATAACGGCGACCTTAACGACCCTTTATTAGGTATTTATGTTTATGACTTTGATAAATTCGGCATCGGAAATAAATCCATGGTTATGGTCAAACATAAAAGCGGATGGGCACCGTTAGAAGCGGCAAGATTTAACGACTGGCAGCCAATGGAATTAATGGATATAAAGGGAAAAATCAAGACGGAAAATTCCTTCTTCTTTACGGTTACTAAGTTCAACCGTGCGGTGGATATCGGGTTTAAGCTGTCTTCTGATATGGCGGATAACTACGGGCTGGTGGAGAATTCCTTTACGGCAGTAGCTTCTCCCTATCTGATTAGAGAAAAATATATAATCGGAAAAAGCGGCGAGGGCAAGCTTACTTCCAGGCTGGAAGGCTATAAAATAACGTTAGGCGGAGATTTGGCCGGAGTTCCTGCCTGGATTACTTTTATGCCCGGAGAAGAAAGCATATATTACGGCACTGAAGCCAGCCTTCTGCATTACGGCTTGGTGCAGGACGGCTTTACCTTTATATATGACCCTAAGTATGGCCTTGATTCCGCGAAATACGCCGAGCCGACAATAATGAACGGGTTAAAGAAGCGCGTATACGGCAAGGAACTTGATCCTTGGATGGACAGCTATTTTGTGTCGCACCGCCGCTTAAAAGAGATTTCCTTAAGAGGAAAAATACCGGTTGTAACCTACGATATCACCGACTTGCGCACGGAAAAGGAAGGGTTAAAAGAAGGCGCCTATGATTTAATCGGAAGCTGGCCGTATGAAGAAAATTACAGGCAGATGGTTTCTCCGTACATAAGGCCTTATGTTGATGATGTAAAAATTGTGCATTTTGACCCGGGCATTCCTTTCTATCCTAAGCCTTTAAGAATAGTAAACAGCAAAGGCAGGGAAATTGAGAAAGTAACGGATATTGAGGCGGTTGTGGTAAAAGAAGGCGGATACTTGGTCCCGCTTATTGTGCAGAGGTATAGCAAGGATAATAGCTGGATTGGCTCCGGGTATCAGCAAAGGGGCGAAAGGACCATTAAGGCTCAAGATGGCTTGCCTGCAAGGCCGCACGTGGATTTTTCCAAAGGCCGCGCTCACACTGACAATAAAGATAAGAATAATTTCTATTTGCTGGCCGGAATATTCCTTTTAAGCCCGTTCCTGCCGTTAATCATCGGCTCTATTACCCGTATGGTAAAGCTGTTTATGCTCAGGAGAAAAGGCGGGAGGGAATTATACAGCAAAAATCTGGAGAAGTTAGCTGAAGAAAGAAGAGTGCTTAAAGTATTAGGGGTAATGCAGCCAGACGATAACGGCGGCATCAGGCTTTTAAGCCGCATTAAAAGGAGCGCTGCCAATATTACCCGCAGGATATTCTTAAGCGACGGGCCGTTAGAAGCAAACTTTCTCTTTAACCTGAAAGTGCTCTATCCGATGATTATGGAATGGAGGAGGCGCGCTAACGGCTGGCAGGAAAACGATGAAAATAGGTTATTAGGCGGCCAGGACAGGTGGTTAAAGGGCCTGGATTTATTTGCCAATGTTATTGCCTACTATATGAGAAGGACGATTAAGGAAGGCAAAAAGGATAGCAAGCTAACAGAAGACGGAAATCATATCTGGTCAAGGCTGGAAGCGCATATCGGCGAATTAACAGAAAGATTCAGAGAACTGCTTCATATATTCATTGAGCTTAAAGAGCAGGGCCGGGATACAACTGATGTGGAAAATAAAATGATTAATTTACTCGGAGAAAAAGGCATAGAGCCTCTGGACAGGGAAATCGCGGTTAATGATGAGGCGTTGCCTGAAGAGGATAGGATTAGGGCAAGGAGAATCCTGCAGGATTTTGTGCAGGATGTAATTGATGTTAGGGATTTCATAACTCTTGAAAAAGCAACGGAGTTAGAGGATTTGATTAAACAACACAACAAAATCAGGAAAGATAAAAGCAAGAAACAAGAAACCGCTAATTTAGCAGGTATTATTAATAATATTCTGCAATCCGATCAAACAGCAATACTTAGAAGCAACATATTTAATGGATTAAGTTTGGAAATTGAGCCCATAAAGATAGATAATGGCGAAGAGTTTACCACATTATTAGAAGTTAAAACAAGATCTTGGAATAAGATTAAAAATGTAATGGAAAAAACTATAGGAATTCCTGTAGCGCGGACAGACAAAATTATCAAGGCCTATGAGGAATTTAAGGCCCGCGAAGGAAAAGACATTCTGCCGGTACATCCTTTATCTATCCGTATAGCGCGTTTTCTGCCGCACTTTACCTTTGGAAATCTGGCAGTGCTTATCTGGTTTAATGCCAAGTTCGGCGGCGCATCGCTATTTGCCTTCCTTATTTCCTTAATTGCCTCTAATTTCAGCTTCATTGCCTTAGGCTTAGGCATTATGGCATTAAGCTTTGGTTTTGATTACCTTTATTCCATTGTTAAGACAAAGAGGTATATTAATGATTACAGCTTTGAAGTAAAAAGAGGCATGCATCCTTGGGTTTTAAAATATGCTGCTATGGTTTTAAGGGCCATAGTTTATATTGCGGGATTTTTCCTGTTAGCTTCCATATATTCAGCTAATCCTGCTTTTACTTCGCCCGAAAAGGCCCTGATAGGCATGCTGGCAATATACCCGGTTATCGGGCTGGGGGGTTATTTAATGCCGCTCTTATTAGGAAAAATTAGCAGCTATATTCAGGCTAGGCTTCATAAAATTCATAATTCTCCTCAGGATAAACATTTAGATAAGATTGGAAAATATATTGAAACAAAGCAGAATAGTTATCCTGGTTCATTATGGTATAAATTTATTGGCAAAATTGTTAATTATATTAAAGCTAAGCGGGATAGTTTCTGGAAAAGGCTGAATGACCGCAGTTTGTTTAGCTTAAATAAGCCTGCGGATATTTTTGGCTTATCTTTGAATTATCATTACCGGCCGCAGGTTGCTACCGGCGGGTTCTTTGGCATGATTGGCTCATACATATTCTTTACAGGTATGTTTGCCGGATTTGTCACCTTTATGGTTTATATAGGCCAGGAAGCATTCCATAAATTCTTCCATACCCAGGTAATGATTGCCGGCGCAGCAATATTCAGTACCGAATTCCTGGTGGTAGTAGCGGCAGTCGGATTCTTCTTTATCGCAGGCTATCTCTTAAGGTACGGCGTAGGCATGCTTATTAACTGGTTCGGCTCATTCTTAAGGGCTTGCCCCGTAAGCGCGGTTGCTTTGGCATTTACCTTAATAAACTATTTTACCGGCTTAGGGTTTATCCCCGAAGCAGCGAAGATAGCCTTAAGGTTATTATTGGCTGTTGGGATTATTCTTGAATGGGACACAATCGGGACTAATGGAGAAGGCAGGGCTAAGAAAGGCAATCCCTTTGTGCATTTTACCATGGGGACATTTGTGGGCAGAAAATTAAGAGAGGTGTTCTCGCATATTGAATTCTTCACCGCGTTTGTGCGCTGGGCAGGCGGCTTGTTCCAGATGATAGGCGATAAAATCATGCAGGATATTGGAGAACTTGGCCCGTCCTGGGTTTGCAACAGGGAAGTCAGGGCGCATAATGCCAGGTTCTTTAGCAGCGCGCGCATTGCCATATGGTTTATCACCTTAACTCCGCTTTCCGCCATATTAGGATTTTCCTGTTTCCAGGGAGTGCTCTTATCTTTGGCAGCTTCGGGCTTGTTATTCAACCAGGTGCTTACCTTAAACGGTTTAATTACCTATATAAGGGCAATGGGTAAAAGTAATATTATGGGCTTAACCGGATTAGTCGCAGGGGTTATCTTGGAATATTATTTCTTAGGCGCTATCAGCGGCTGGTGGGTGTTTTTAGGCGCTTTCTTAGGCGCTTATATTAAGCCGATTAGCAGATGGATCTCCTTAAGGCCGATAGATATGCAAAGGGCGCCGTTGCAAGCAGAAGTGCATGCTAAGGGACAGAGGTATGCTCAATCTTTGGAATTCAATATATCCGGAGGAAATCAGGGAGATATGAAAGGAGTGAATATATGGAAAAGGTTTAAGGAGCCAAAAAGCTTTGTTAACTTAAGAGGCTCTTTCTTATTCGGCATATGTTTATTAGCTTTAAACCTGGCAGCTATAACTTTTGAAGCCATTATTTCTAATACAGTGCTGCTTTATACTTTCTTTATGGTTTCCTTTGGCTTGACTGTGGGTATGTTTGTAATGAACGTGGCAATCGGCAAAAAAGCGCCGGTGTTAGGAAGAGTATTACGATTATTAGGTTGGGTTTTAGCTGCTGGAGTCTTGTATTACTTGAGGTATTTAGCAACAGTAGCAGGCGCGGCTTCTAAGTTGCCTTTTATAATATTATTAGCTTTTGCTGTTGCTGTAGTATTATGGCAGTTTAGGCCGAATTTAGAGGTCATTAAAGCTGCACAAGGAACAAAATTAAGTTTTTCCGCTAAAATAAAAAATATTTTTGCCGGGGGTATATTTACTAAAGAAAGGGCAGATAACGAACTCTCCTATAGGCGCATAAGGATATTTTCTCAGTTCTTCCGCGGGTTTATGACAGCGTTTTTCTCGCTTATCTGGCTCTTCTGGAGCCCGGTATTCAACTCGGTAAACTTAGAATCCGCCTCCGGCGGCATACTATTGTTATTTACTTCGGATGTGGTTATTTATACGGCAGCAGGATTTGCAGGATTGCTTATCTACATATTCTTGGGCAGGCTGACAGAGTTTGCTGGATTCAGGTTGGTTAACAAAAAAATTATCAGGCTGAACGAGGAATTTAACAGTTTGTTTAAGGATTTTAAAAATATAGGCTTTGGCTTAAGCTCCGGCTTATCGCACAAATTGTTTAATCTTTTTATGGAAATACAAAGCGCCATTAATGACCGTTCTCCTGCAGATGCCAGAAAGTATTTGAATAAAGTAAGAGTTATTATGGCAGAAATAAAGAGTGGGAAAACATTTCCTGTTAAGCCTTCGTCAGCCAGGCTAAATAAGGAAAGGACTAAAGGATGGATTTTTGGCGGTGGGCAGAATGAGAGGTCTATGGTATTTATGAGAGGCAATGTTGTCGCCGCGGTAAAACAGATATTAGAATGGTACGATTACCTTAAGCTTAAATTTGACGCTCCAGGTATTGCGCTGATAGACGACATGCTTAATCCTAAATACCCGAGAGCATATTTAAAAGCAAGATTAACCCTCCTTTTTACCAAAGAATTAGAAAGAGAAATTACCCTTTTTGGGCCTGAGCAGTTAGTTGTTGGCAACGTGTATCACCCGCGTGTGGCAAAGAGAATGGAAAGCCTTAATGCTGATCAGAAAAAGGCATTAGAAAAATTACTTATTCCTGTTGCTAACGAAGCGGAAAGGGATGCGATTATCCTGGCATGGCATATAAATAGATGGATCAACTCCGTAATTTCTATGGGCGCAACTTTGGATACCGGCATAAACCGCTTAGAGCTGGCTTTAAGTTATGAGGATAGCGGCCTGGCTGATGATTTAATTATGTATGTGGTGCATAATAAATACGACGATAAATCAACCAAGCCGTCAAAGCTTACATTCGGAGAAAAAGAAGAGATTGTCCAGAGGGAGAAGCTGGCGGAATTTATTGAAGCGATCACAGGCGTTAGGGTAGCGGTTATTTATGACTGGACTCCGTTTGGGTTTAAGTCAGCATTTATGAGCGGCATGGACTTATTGGAAGATACGCATAACCTGGAAAACCTGTTTATTACTGACAGAAACGGCTCTGTGTATGATTTAGACGCCTATATTAATGATGAAAAATATATGGATAATTCTCCTAACCTGGTGATTATCATTCCGCAAAGGGATACTGCCAATACCTTGACTCACATAGGAGGTTTCTCAAAAATGATTGAAGGCGGCTACACAAAAGGCGCTTTGCCCGGCGTTATGTTATTCGGCGGAAGGGCAGGAGAGTCTATCGGCATTGGCTGGGACACGAACATGAGAATAGTTACAAAACACGCTATGGAAGCCTTCCGCAAGATGATGCCTTTAAGGCCGCTTACCTCAAGGTACAAAGATAGGAGTATTTATGCCCGCAGTTTCGGCTTGCAGGGTTTTATCGGCCATGCCGTAGGAATTTCCGAAGATATCTGGGCAGTTATACAGCAGTTGTATATGCTTATTTCCACAGGCAGGGCGCCTACGCCGTTAGATACGTTGAAGAATTTACGCGCTAAGTTATTTGGGTCAGCTAGGACTTCTGCAAATCCATATCCTGCTTCTATGCCTGCGGAAGATAAAGATGACAGAATGCCGACAGCAGAAGAATTAAGCATAATCCATGCTGCTTTTGGCAATAAAGATGCCTTAGCAGGAAAAAAAGTGGAAATTATTATCAGGCCAAGATTAAGTGCTCCTGCAGAAGTAGAGCATAACAATGGCAGGATATTCTTATATGTTAATCCTAATCTTTTGCGCGGCCCTCCTCAACAGCTAAGGGCAATCTTTGAAGGCCACGAATTATTCCATATCCAGGGTAAAAACGAAACACAAGCCCGCCAGCTTACCCTTGAATACCTCATTTCCCGCGGCTTACTCTCAAGCCACGCAGAATTTTTAAAGAACAACAATATCGGCTTAGTTGCTGGTAAAGATTGGGTTAAATATCTACAATCTCCCAAAGAAAACAAATCAACCGGCTCAATTTCATCCCGCGAAAATCCTGTTAGCCGCAAATCCGCCTCTTCTCTCGGCTCCCTTGTCTGCGCCAATTCTTCCCTTTCAAGCCTGCTTACGTTTTATTCTGATGTTGATGAAACTATCACTGCTTCTTATGTCCATCAGCCAAAAAAATTGCATGAAATTGTCATGGATTCAATATCTATAGCCGAAGAAAGGGCTGCTTTTGGAAACGCGTTTGCCGCGGCTATAAATAAGATTCGGGCTAGCCTAACAGAAGAATTTGTTATTGAATTTTTTAAGGTTTTTAAAGGCTATTTAAGGCCGGAGCATATCCGGGAATATGGCGCTTCAGTGCCGTTAAATGAAAACTACTTTCGGGCATTGGAAATTATTAAGGCAACTTTTCCCGGCATCGGCAAGATTAGGATTAACGCTGTTACAACCGGAATTGTCCAGATATGGGAAGTATTATCTGAGCGGGTAATAAAGCAGGCGCAAAAAGTTCTACCCATAGAATTCATCATTATTGCCAATACGCTTGAATTTAAAGGCAATGAATTCACAGGTGAAATTATCAACAGGCCGGTTGTAGCGGATAAATTTTCTTTTATTCCTCAAGGTTCGCTTATATTAGGCGACAATAGCGATGAGAAACACTTTAAGGAATCTGACAAAATCTTCTTTATTAATGTCTATAAATTAGAGTCAGTAAAGACGGTTCTTAAAAATTGGGCGCGGGAATCCCGCTCCGCCTCCAGCCTCAGTCTGCCCATTAAAGCAGGCAATCTTTTATTTACCACTTCAAAACCAGACATCATCGAAATTACCCGCACCTCAGAGGATTATTTCTACCTGCGTGATTCCCAGAATGAGGTTTTAAATGTAAGGGTAGCTAAATATAGCGGTGATACCTATGTCTTAATCGGGAATTCCACTTACCTTTATACAGGGGATAATATCAATGATCCTATAGTATTGGAAAATATCAATGGTTTAGGCAACAATGAATGGTTCAGGTTCTTCAGGTATTCTCCCAGCGCCATGCCTCAAGGCATACCCAGCTTCCCTATACCTACTGATGATATATCCAAAGGCGAAATCTTAAGGCTATACCCCGCCAACAATATGCTTACCCCCGCCATATTTGCCTCGCCTGTGTCAGAAGAAGTAATCAGCGCAGTAGGAGACCACCTTAATTCCGTATTCAAATCCGAGCATATCCACATGGATCTTTATGAATTACTGCATTTAATTGCCATACTCTCCAGCGGCAACTGGGAAGATTATTATGCTGCTCAAGATATGCTGAACAAGCTTTTATCCCGCTATTACCCTGAGAATGAGCGCCTGCTTATTGCCGGGTTATCAGATTACCTTTATTTTAGCTACTGCCCTGTGTATTGGCCTAAATGGCAGCAGATCAAGCGGCAAAAACAAGAAGAGCAGCAGGCAGCTCTTATAAAAGCGCAAGCTGCCCAGGCAGAAGAGCCTGCTGCCAAGCTTCTAAGGGCAAATACTATGTTTGAACGGCCATTAGAGCGCGTGCGTATGCCTGCTTCAATACCTGATGAAGAACTACATCTTTGGAGAGCGGTAAAAGTAACCGCCTTAGGCGAAATAGAGCTTCAAGACAACTTCCTTAAGGAGGAAGGCGAAGAACATGAGTTAGGCAGGCAGGAAATAGACAGCGGAAGGGTCATTGCCCTGCCGTTCTGCGGCGGCGCAGCTACCAGCGTTAAGAAGGTCATGGGCAGGAATAAGCTGGTGCATCCTGCCTTGTTAGTGGATGTCCACTTAAAGTCAACAGGCCAAATTGCCCCCCGCTGGATAAATATCCTGCAGGCGCGCCTCGGCCTGCTCTTAGGACAGAACATAGACACTCCCATAGTAATAGTTACCAGCGTAGGCGGCACCCTTGAAGGCGAAAGCGACCGCTCCACCAGGGAAATACTTGCCAGCTATTTTAAAGGCAGGCTTGACAAGGGAAAGATCAATGTGGTTATCCAGAAATCAGGCCTTCTCGCGGATAATATAACAGGCGAGCCGCTGCGCTTTAAGAAAATGCTTGATAACTCAGGCAGGCCAATGCTTACCTACGGCCATGTGGCTACCTGCGCAGAAAACCACCTCTGGGCATACCTTGCCCTGCTGCTTGACAAAAACCTGGTTATAGAGTTATTGTCGCAAACCAGCGGCATTATCTCCACTGGCAACGGCGACAACATCCTTAACTATACAAGGTCGAGCATGGTCGGCGCAATCATTAAGGCCCGCAATGAAGGAAGGGCCTTAGCTACCGTAGCTATGTTTACTCCTTCTGCCGGAGACAGAAAAGGAGGCTTTGCCGCAGAAGTTACCTATAGGAATATAATTACAGGAGAAGAGTTTAGCCAGAATGAAATCCGCGAGATAAGCGAATTCCCCACCAGGGACAAGAAATTAACCGGCTTCAGCGCCGAGGACCTAAAAGGATTTGAGGAAACAGAATTCTATAAAGAATCTGAAAGGAACAGCTGGTTCATAGAAGATATCTTCGGCGATAAGGCAGTCGGCTTTAATGTTGCCTTCTACGCGGTTGACGCCAGGCTGCATATTGCCAGGATGTTCGGTTTGAGCGAAAACGACCCAGGGCTCTTGAATAAGCTGAAAGCCATACCGCTTCAGGAATGGGTAAACAGGGTTATTGCCTTAGGCGAGCTTGTGCCTAAGACCATGCAGCCTAAAAAAGGCGTTCCTGCAGAGGATAACTCTGACAAGGTTGAAGGCTATATGACAGAGCAGGCAGTGCAGGACGGTATAGTCAACGGCTTAGGCGTATTGGATGTAAAAGGCCTTCCTAAACCGTGCGTAAGAATGATGCTCGGCTATAGAAAGGACATCTTCCTGCCCTACAAAGGCACAAGGCAATACAGGCTTGATGCTCAGGGAGAAGTTGTTCTTGATGAAAATAAAAATCCCATAGAAGACTCCTATGACCTTATCGCCAATATGCCTCGCTACAGAGGGGTAATAGAAGAGCTTAAAGAAAAAGGCCATCCCCTTATCCTCAGCAGGGATGCCCAGGTCTTAAGGGTAAAGAAACCTGAAGGAAAACAAGAGTTTGAACTTGAAGATATAATCAAAGCAAGCAAATCCCATTCCGCCTCCTCCCTCGGCGCCCTTGTCTGCGGCGGCGTGGCTGAAAAAAGAATTCAATTTGCCCTGCGTTTTGCTTTATCATTAATGCAGAAAATAGAAACGCCCCCTGTTCTGTTTATGGCAAATGATATTTCACATGACCTCGAACATTCTAAACAATTGTCAAACAAATACTTTACAAATAAAGAAGGCGGTTTTAATGCGAATTCCAGCTTGTCAGCCATAAAGAAACAGGTTCCAAGAGCCAATAGGGCAGATTATAGTTTAGGCTTAGGTCTGCGTTTTTACGGAGAAGGAAGAGTGCATTGGCATAACGATGAAAAAGTTAGAAAAGGGTTGCTGATATTTCAGGAATCTCTTCTTGTTAAAGATGCGGATGTCAGGTCGCTTTATGAGATTCACGCAAGCATTAGAGAGAAATTACCTTATGTTTATCATGGGCCTATTAAGCTTATCCCTATTGAGCTTGTAAAAGTTAATAACGGTTTAGGCCTGAATTTTCTGGTCCCAAGAATTGACGGAGAAACATTATACAGCGTTATTAAGAATTCAGATAATAGTGAGGCCACAAAGGGCAAACTCAAGCAATTAGAAGGAGAAATAAGCATTTTTCTGTCTCGCATTCGTAAAATCATGATAAAGAGAAATTTTGCTCTGGAGAAAACAGATTATTACTATTCTAAAAATCTCCTTAAGGATTTTATTATTCCTAGAGAGTTTCTTAATGAGCAGGGCTCATTAAAGGCTGATTGCGTAAATCTACCCGCCGAATTAATTTTTACTTTACCCTTGGATATATTTATTGTCGCAAGGATAAGCTCGGTAAATAAATTGAGCCGTGTAGCAGAGGTAAATGATTTTGTTAGAACAAATATACAGTTGATAGAACGGATAAATAAAATCTGCATTGATAAAGATATTAAGCATAAATATACAGGAGACATTTTAAAGTATAGCTTACAAAATGTCTTGCTTCCAAGTACCCTATATTATTATGGCAACAGAAGGGCATTAGAAGCCAAGTTTACTATTGGATTTACAGGAACTACCTATGGATACCCGCATGCCTTGGCTGCAGCAAGGGCTTTGGCATATGCGGCTTCGCTAAAAGACTATGTGGTTAACGCCTGCCTTGTGGAAGGAATTGATATTTCCGCCCACAGGGGCGCGGCTGATAACAGGGGCAAAAGTATCGGTATAGTTGATGATGTTCCAAGGTGCCCGCATTATGAACGCCATTTCTCCAGGGAAATCGCCGATCTTTTGAGAGATAATGGCTGTATAGTATCAGAGCACCAATACAAGCAGAATGACAGCGTTAGGGAAGGCCGGCTTTATGCAAGAGATAGAATATTCTCTGGTCTATCTGACATTGTTGTTGTTTTAGAAGGAGAAAGAAATAGCGGAACCGTTGATTCAACATTACTCGCTGTTATGCAGGGAAAGATTGTCTATTTGATTGATTGGAGTAATGTTAAGCTGACTCATATGGTTTCAGGCAATGTGAAGGTGAGGACAGGCGCAATGGATCAGATTAAGGAAGTAGTTTCAGAATTGCCGCCCGAACACTCCAATAGGGTACGGATATTGTCGTTAAGCAAAATAGTAAATGACGAAAACAGGCGCTGGTGGTGGAAAGCATTGCAACTAGAGCTCGGAAGAGAGTTAGATAAAAATAATATTAGCTCTAGCTCCTTGGAGAGGACTTCTTTATTCAACCAAATATTCAATCCGACACTTGACTTATTTAGAGCGGCGAGGTGCCTATTAGACGAAGTATTAGAAAAGAAGATGGGTTACCGCGCTAACAAGATGTTTGAAGAGCATATGATGCAGGCAGTAAATACTATTAGAACTTATTACCCGGGCAGGCTTCCGGCAACTGAAGAAGAGAGGAACAAGCGTAACCGTATGAGCCCCGGTCAATTGGATTGCCTTTGGCAGTATATTAATAATTATTTTAAGCTGTTTAATATACCATTGAAGCCGCAGGATTTAATTATTTTAAAGGACAGGTTTGGTTTAGCATTAGCCGAAGCAAAAGTTGATAATATTGAAATAGACTCAGGATTAGCCGCAAGAGCCCCTCCGTTTAATCCGGATAATCCTTCCTCAAAAGCCTTCCAGATTTTAATCAACGATATTGTCCGCCACGAGATAGACCATCTTATTAATGGATATGTTGAAGCAGGGGTGTGGAAAGAAACAGCCGCTTATTTCACCCGCAAAAATACCGAATTTAGCCTATTTCTTGAAGCGGCTAAAGACGCGGAAATCATCTTAAACAGGAAATACACCAAGTACATCCGTTTATTTATTAATCTTAACAAATTAGAAAATAAGTCCACGGGGTTATTTACTTTTGCTTTAATTGGCGCGCTGGCGGCTTTATTATCTTCGGGATGTTCTTTTATTACAAAAACTGCGGATTATTCCGGGGCTCCAAAGTCCGCGTTTACCCAAAAATCAAACCTTTATTTAGGCCAGGATGTATCTTACTGGATTAAACAGCTAAAGAATAAAGGCGCCTACCACAGGCCCACCGCACCTTTGGCGCTTGGGAATATCGGCGATAACACCGCCATCCAGCCGCTTAAAGAGGAACTGCGCAGAGAAGAAAATGAGACCATGTCTTTATATCTCGTAGAAGCTTTTGGTAAACTGGAAGCCGCCGAAGCTCTCATTGAGGAATTGCCGCATCAGAATGTCTTCGTTTATTGGTCCATATTAAACCAGCTTGGGGATCTTCAGAAAAAAGGCCTGATCAATCAGGCGGCAAAGCAGGTCTTGATGAATAAAATCCTGGATAAGAAGAATAATCCTCAACTGCGCACTGATTTGATCAGGGTGATGGAGAAATCCAGCGTTAAAGACGAAGAGTTTGTCGGTGTATTGCTAAAAGTAGCGCTAGATAAAGGAAGAAATAAACGAGAGCAGGATAATCTATGGCTGCCCAGAATTGCTTCAATTACAGCCATAATAAGGCTCAACAACGGTCAGGTCCCGGAAGTCCTTATGCCTTTGGTGGATGACGATGACGCCCAAATCAGGGGGACAATTAAAAAAGCGGTAGATGGCAAATTTCATAACAGTCAATCTTACGGCGATAAGAAACTAGGCGCTTTGGCCAGGACAAGTTCCTCGCAGACAAAAAACACTCTGGTAGACACCTTAGAAAGAATAAAATCCCTGTTTCCTATTAAGACGCCATGCAGCGTTCAGTTCTATTTTAAGTATAAAATAATCCCTGAAGATCAGGAATTGGCATGGAAAAGGGTAGATAGCCGTTCTTCCCCCAAGGTAATTTATGAGCTGTCGGTGCCAGGGAATACACAGCCTTTAGAGGTAGTAAGTTTTGTCAGACAAAATATTTTCTGGGCCACGAAGGAATTTATCCGGAATATGGATGCCCTATATTATGAATTAGTTAGATCAGCAAATAAATCAAACAGCGCGCTAAGGAAATCTTTAGTGTTTGCAGGGGTGATTCTTGCGTCTGTGCTTATCGGACAATTAACAGTATATGGTTTACGCCAATGCGCGTATCAGATTATATCGAATAGAGGCGCTGCCGAATACTTCAGTCCTTATGACGTGGCTACTTCTTTAATAGGGATGCGGCATATGAGGAATAGATATAATGGCATTTGGCATAAGACTCCCGGGGCCGAATATCCGAATATTGTCGGGATTTATTTAGGGCTGGAGCAGAACCCCCTGCCCCTATCCGAACATAGGCCTACATCTATAAGCGATAACTTGGATACGGAATATTACAGTATAAAACCCTGGAGCCGCGTAGCTGAATTAAGCGAAGCTTTTGAATTTGTATATAAGAGTAAAGAAATATCCTATTATTGGCCAACGCAATTATTGCAAAAATTGTTATCCATGAAAACAGGAGAGATTGTTGATTCTCAATTTGTCCGGCTGCATGATAACTTTAAAACTAATCCGGTATCCAGGATTTTCTACACGGGAATAGATTTAGGTAATTACAGGTTGTCTTTCGGGAAAGATAGCGAAGGCCCTTACTTAAGTATTTACGATGTGTTTGATTTTAAGCCGGGACACGGGGGCTACTATAAGAATAATAAAACATTGACCTTCTTTGAAAGAATGCAGCCGCAATTAATGGATTGGATAGGCTGCCCCATCCATATTTATGACAGGTATTATATCCCCGAGGAGGCAATAAAATTAGAGCTAAAGCGCCGTGGGTTTAATATTTACTCTAACAGTCCGCTTAAGAGCGAGTTGGAATTATTTATAGTTAAAGCAAGAAAGATAAATAAGTCTCTTGTTGAGGGCGTATCGCGCGTTAACCACAGCCTGCCGCACAGCGATTATGCTCCTTGCGCGGCAGTTGACGGCCTCATCCTAAGAGAAGCGTTGAAATATGGCAATAGGGCTATATTTGGGCGCTTAAGAAAAGAAATTATCGCTTATCTGATACTGGGCAGCCGTAATGAATACCCTCTCTATGTTCATTATATGGCAGTCAATCGCGAGTATCAAGGATATGGGGTAGGGACAGAGCTATTCGGAGAGCTGCTTAATTACGCACTTCCGAGAAATATTCCTACGATAACTTTGTATGTAAATAATAATAATCCCGCTACTGAATTTTATTTCAAATTGCTGCATAAGCTCCCTAACATAATCAGTGCCGGGTTCTTAAAGGAAGATCTGACTGATAAAAGGCAGTGGAGGAGAATACAATATGCATTGCGCACTCCTGCGTCTGATTCCATAGAAACTCATTCAACAAGTTCTTCTATTATTTTTCTCTTCGGCTTAAACAGTTCACTAACTGCCGCATTGACGAAGTTATCCGGAGCGCTGGTCGCTGTTATTGGCGCCTTGCGCAGATTTCTTGGGGTAAAAACTTATCAGGAATATATAGAAATGCTGGATTCTTTGGAAGCAAAAAGAAAAAAGATGTTTTATAAGCGCGATATTCGCGTCAAAAATGGCGAGACTGGGCTTTATGATAAATGCAAGGAACTTGACAGGCAAATTGGAGAAATAGGCTGGAAATTACATCAGAGGCTTGTTTCAAGAAAAGAGTTCCTGGGAGGGCAAAAAGATAAACTTTTCGCGCTCAACATAATTAGAGGCATTGATATCGGCGAACGGGTTATTGATATAGAAGCTGAGGTGTCGTATATCGATACCGAAATAGCTAAATTTAACCAGCCCGCCTCATCCAGCCTTGTGCCGGAGACGGCGCGGGAAAGATTCGACTGGATTAATAATAACTACGGCGCGAAACTCCTGCCGGAGGTTGCCGCAAGAATTAAGGGTTATCTGGATAACCCGGATCTTTATCTAAATGAATTGCAAGAGCTTGAACAGGCGCTAAAAGAGCCTCCGCTTGAATGGTTTGGGTCATACTTTACGGCTAAGCTTTCAGAAAGAAGGGTATTGGTGGAAGCCATGAGGAATGACCGTATGCTGCAGATTCTTGCCACTGAAAATTGCTCAACCCATTGTTCTTTTTGCGCCAAGCCCTCCGGTATAGATATCAAATATATGCCCTGGCCGCACATTATTGAATTGATCGGATGGCACAAAGCCAACCCGGAAATCGTGTCAGTTACCCCGTTTAGTTTCTTTGACAATGACCCGTTAAAAGATTATTATGACCCGCTCTATAAAAAGAATTACGGGGATATCATAGAGCAACTGGTTTTGAATGAGGGGGATCATTTCTCTAAATTTATAATATTTACTTCCGGCTGGGAAATCGGTTCTCAAGGGGAAAGAGCGATAAAGAAGATCGGTGAGCTAGAGAGAAATAATAAATTCGGGATTGAGGTTAAATTTAATATAAATAAAGAAAGCCGCTGGTACAGGAGTTTGGGTAAAAATGAGGAAGCGAGGAGGCAGGGATATATAAGGCATATGAGCTCTGCCTATAATTTAGCCAGGAAATTATTTGGAGAGAGCAGGGTTGAATTTGTGCATATAGTGCTTAATCGGGATAATAAGGAATTGATGGAATTGGCAGATAAAGACCTAATTGAAAAAATATCCGGGATTAAGATCGATGAAGGAAATGTAGATGTCTTTTGCCGTATTGCCTGGCGCAGCGGAAGGACCCTGAAGCTTCGCAGGGAATGGTCTGTGGCTTATCCATATCCGTCTTATGGAGAGTATATAATGTTGCAGCCCGATAGGATTACGCTTCATAAAGAATATCTTCACTCAGGTGAACATCTATCTTTATGGCGCGATCTGTTGCCTGATGGAGGTTATAGCGAATGGCGTAAAACCAGGTATGCAGGAGCCTCTTTTAAATTAAAATCTGATACTCCCGCCGGCAGCGCGCTGAATTTGATCCCATGGACTTTTGCCGCCATCTTCGGAATGTACGTGTTAAAACTTTTATTAACTAAAATAGAAGCAGCCGGTAATGAAGTGCAGCGGAATGCCTACGCTAGATTAGGGCTTGCCTGTGGCGCTCCCCTGGATGAGGTAAAGAAAGTAAAAAGAAGCCTTTCCCGGAGGTACCATCCGGACAGGTTTACAGGCGATGATGAACAAATGAAGCTCGTAAATGACGCGTATGATACTATCATGCGGTCAAGAGGGGTTGAGCCGGATAGCTCAACCGAATCAAGGCCTCATCCCGCAACCGGGAAAAAGCCAGAAACAGCATCCTTGTCTCAGCCTCTTACTTATGAAACGGCAATAATTTATGACAGAAGGGGGCGCCTCGCAGTGGCACGCCAGAATAACCTGCATATAGTAGCCGGCAGTCCTTTGAAAAATAATATTTCACTGTCCATCCTTGATCCTAATACCTTCAGAGGGCCTCCAGGCAAGGTTCTAACCAGCCCTTCCGCCAGTGTCCTCGCCGGTAGATTTAACTCCCTGATAAGTAGAGTAATAGAAAGATTTACAAGAGATAGCCTCCATTCAGTATTAGAGGAGGAGGCAAAAACTTATAGCGACTTCTGGCATGATTTGAAAAATAAACTCGTTGGCATGGGCCTAGCTCCCTTGGTGGAAACGAGATATCTGAAGAAGGATGTTCCTGAATGCCGGGAAATTGTCCTGGTAATCCAGTCATATGTTAATGCCTGCATGCCTTTGCACGAAATGCAGGTCCGCGACACTCAACTTCGCAAAAAAAAGGAAAAATTATCTAAAACAGAGGTCGGCGAGATCTTGAAGAAAGTAAGGCCGCTTTTTTCAGAAGCCATGGTCAATATTAAGCAATTGATGCAGAATAAAGAAGCCTTTGCCGCTTTGCCGGAATTATTGCGCAATACCTTTGTGGCTTTCTCCGAGGATGCCGAAGAGATGCTCCCTCTTATAGATCAGATTATCCTCTGGTCAGGGTATTCTCTCTGGGAAAATAAAATTGAAGATATTATTGGTAAAAAGGTTGAATCTTTTCTCTCCCGTTATCCGGATATTAAAATAAGCATAATAATCCCCCGTTCTTTAAGGGGCAGAAATGTCCTTGCCTATAAAGATGTTATCAATTTATCGCTGGAAGAATTGCTGCTAAATGCAGCCGAACATAGCCGGACAGAAAGAATAGCTATTAAAGCATTCTATCGCCGGGGACAGTTGACCATTCAAGTCAGGGATTATGGAAAAGGGATCTCGGCTGAGAATGTTCGCAGGATATTTGTCCGCGGATATAGCACGGCACAGGGAAAAAAGGGAAGTTTTGGCGGCGGGCTTGCTTCAGTAATGGCTACCCTAAGGCTTATTTGCGGAAAGATCGGAGTTGAAAGCGAATTAGGCAAAGGGACAACCTTCAATATCTCTATGCCTTTATGGAAGGACCCGGGCATTATAAAGAGGATGCTGGTGAAAGCCTTATTCGGCAAGCCCATTGTGAATATAAGCGGGCTGCGCGGTTCTTATCGTAAATCAGTTTACCTTGCCATAGCCTGTTTCTTAGGGCTACGCCCGATGAATCCGGGCTGGATAGTGCGCACCGCGATTTATTTACTATATTGGATGTGGGAGTTAAATGGAATCGACCCCCAAATATATATAAATAATCCGGATGAGCTTAGAAGGCAATTGCAAATAATCTTGCCGTTTATAAATTGCACCGTGGAGCCGGCGGAGATTTTTGGCTTGCCTACAACGGTATTCTTGAATAAATCGGGCCGTACCTTGCGGGAAGATATCAGGTATAAATTCGACCAAAATGATAAAACAAGGAAGGAGTTCCATAGAATAGCGAGCTACCTTGAAGTGAGAGAGGTTTTGGAAGAATTCATCGGGAGAACAAAAGAAGCCGCTCTCAAGGACCCCAGATATACCGGTGTTATCTTATATACCACAGAGCCATATGGTTGGTCGCAGGATGCCATCAATATTATGTTTACCGCTTCCGTGGTTGTTCGCGCCAAGATGCTTGGCTGGAGCGTAGAAGAGCTGAAAGAACTGGATAAGGAAAACAGGAAAGAGGATTACGGCCCTCACCTTTATCCCAATATTGATTTCCATATATCTACAGAAAGTATTAGCCCTCGCCAGGCTTACTTAAAGACGCTTTTATTTATCCTTCTTAAACAGAACCGGATTTCACTCTGGTTAAGCCCGCTTTCCCGAGACAGCAAGAATGATAAGGCCTCCTCATCTCTGGATTTATTTGTTTTAAAAGAAGTTAAATTAGAGGCAACTATGAACATGATTGAGATTGTGCCTCAAATGCCGGTCGCCAGCATTAACGTTGATAGGCAGACCGGGAAAAAGAAATTTGATCATATCGGTAAGCCGTTTATCCCGCTTAAAGCCGGAGTTTACATAAAAGAGGGGGAGAAGTGGGATTTGCCCGCGGGATTGAAACTGCCTTTTGACTTCTTAAATACTCCGGAAGGCGCCCTTGTCTTTTTTGCCGGCCCGTTCTATGTTAAGAAGGAAGTCGCCCCTACTGCTGAATTCATCAGGTCGCTTACCGACGCCGAGGTTTATGAGCAATTTGGTTTAAGGAGGGTCATTGACAGCAGCGGCGAGCCTTTCACAATTCCGGTTTTAGGAATCGGGGGCAGGTCAATCTTATTGCCTATTCCGTACAGAATGGCAGTTTACGGTGACGTTGAATGGCAGATGTTTGGTTTGGAATTCAAGAAAACCGGCACACCCATGTACAGGCACCACAATCTTTCTTCTGATTTTCCGCCTACGGTATATGAAAGGCACCTGGGTAAGCGCGGGGTATTTCTGGGTTGGTGGCATCAGGTAAGCAGCAGGCTTGCGGTGGGTTTGGGCCGGCACGAAGAAGATGCTATCCATAGAGAGGCTATACTATCGGCAAAAGACGGGACTCTTACCAGGCATACTTGCTCCATCTTACCCTTATTTAAGCACGAGGGAACTGAATATGGGGCTGTGATCAGGAGCCCTGTCAGCGATTACCGCAGACTATCGGTATTTTTTAAGGGAAGTTTTAATCCAGACAGGAAATTATTCTTTGAAATATTAAATGAGCTGTATCCGGGCTTAAGCAAAAAAGCTGCCTTGGGATCATACTTATCGGAACTGTCCTGTAATTATGGCAGAAATCTCAGGGCTCTCCTTAGGGCTGGTTTACTTCAGCCTGAACATGGCTCGCTTATTAATTCGGATATTTTCGGAAAAGTCACGGATTTAAATGATTTCTCGGAGATTTCTTTATTGTCCGGTAATCCGTTCGTTAATCAGAGTCTCCGCGAGTGGGTGCGCAATCTTATTATGGTACTTGAGATACCGGGTGCGGAATTCAAGTATATTTCCGATAAGGCATTCGCTGAATTTGTGGCAGGGTTATTCAAGGATGACGATTTTAATAATAAGAGTTTTGATATAAGTGTTTCTTGCCTGCCTCTGGAAATAATGGAAATGATTTATAGATCCGATATAGCAGGCAGCTCTTCTTCGCTTACCATTAAGGATACCTATCGTGATGGAAAGCAAGAGCCGTATACGGTTGAGCTTGACGCGGTTGAGCATATTGAGTCCCAGTTTAATTCCTGGATGCATTACATCAAGGCCCTGGCCATCGGAAGTACTACGGTTGAACAGGCAATATATGAACTTTTAGGCAAAGATCTAAATATGATGAAACAAAAAGATTTCGCGCTTGACTTAATCACAGGGTTAGGGGGATGCGGGAAGACAACTTTGCTGGAGCTTTTCAGGGATCTCTGTAAAGAACTCGGGTTAAAGGAGGCGGCGCATGAGTTTGATATGGTCTTAAAACAAAAGGATTATCGTCCTGTTGACGAGAGAACAGGCAAAGCTACAGAAGTTTTTGACCAGAAATTTAACGTGGCCAGGTTCGCGAAAATCTGGAAAAAGTTTTTTATCAGCTTCGGGGAGGGCAGGCGAATTCCTACAATGGAGCCCGTATATGATAATTCAGGAAGCGGGGGGACCGTTATGATCGAACACACTCCCAGCGGAAAGATAATCATCCATATCGGTAAAGAACAAGTGCAATGGATGGAGGGAGAGTGGAATCCGCTGCTGCGGCAGACAGGCTCAAAGGAAGGCCCGATGCCGGTACTTAAAGTGAACAAGACCGTTCTTTATACCCGTGATCTGTCAAAGCCGGAGGCAAGAGAAAGAATTTACACAATAGGGTTGCGGGACACCGAGTACATAATCAGAACGCATAATGCGGAAAGGGCCGAAGGTAAGATATCGGAACAGGTTATCCTTGAATTAGACTGGCCGATAGTCTGCCCGCGCGAAGAATTATCAAAGTATGCCGGCCTGCCGGATACGGAAATAATCAATTTTTCTGATAACGGAGATGGAAAACTGCTGGAATATGACGGCGGGGCAACAAATGACCTGGCGATAAGGACGCTGAAGTTCACTGCGGCAGAAGAAGCAGGAAAGCTCGCGCTTTATATACATACTCAAACATATGAGGAAATAACAGACGGCAACGGCAAAGCTAAATTAGAGCCCAGAGCGAAAGCCACCCCTTATACCTATTCAAAAGAAGAGTGGGGTAAGCACGTTTTGATTGTGAGGAGGCAGAAAATATCAATATCAGAAACAGGCTATAGTAAGAAAGCGGCTAACCGCGCATATCTAAAGCCGCATAACAGGTTTGAGTTGTTAGAAAGAATATTGCCGGGCAGCGAAGTCTTCGCCATAGAGGGCATTGGAGCTGCTTCAGATAGAACGCTTAATAAAATCGGCATTCCCCTGGTTATTAACGCGGACGCGGATGTACGCAATATGCGCATGATTAACCGGGCAATAGAATTGAAAAAATCGCTCATAGGTTTTATCCGCCAGCGGATTATTCTGGAAGATACTGAAGAGGCGAAGTTCATTATTCCTTACATTCTCGCACTAGAGAACGCAATAGAATGCTGCAGCCACAGTCTTGAAGAGGCACTGTGGGTCGCCTATAAGTTCAAGAGGATCAATGACCCAAAATGGAGAGGAGAGCGGGTAAGAGAAGGCAGGATTACCGTATTTAGCTGGTTGGCGGAGAAGATAAGGGCACTTGCCCGTAAATTAAGAGGCATAAGAGAGCAGCGGGCAAAGAAAGCTTTATTGGTGGACCTATTAGCCGAGAAGCTGGGAGTAAACATAGATTCTTTACCGGAAGAACTTGATGATGTGGCTGAGAAAAAGATCATTGAAATCATTAAAGAAACTTCTGCCAACGGTTTTCCCGGGAACAACTTTGAATGGCTGGATGATGAAGAAGCCATAGGGATCCAGAAGCGTTTCTTTAAACTTTTTACGCGCGAGGAGAGGGAAGATTTCGGCCTGGTGCTGGTTGTGGCCTTTGAAGACGACTATTTTGAGGAGAATGAAACCGAACTTACCGTTAAGAGGCTGAAAGAGCGGATGGGCTTGCGCCTGGTCAGGTGTGTTGTCGTAGATGTCAGTAAAGCGAACATATCCGTTCCAATCAGCGGCTATCATCCGGACCCCGATAAGAAGATCTTAAAATTAAAGAAAGTGATAGTGAAAAGCAGCGTCAAGGAATCCCTGCCGACAAAATTACGCAGGGTGTATGAAGAGGCTATGCTTGCGGAGAAGGAGGGAAGGCCGCAAGAAAAAGAGGCAAAGCTGGCAGAATGTAAACGTTCTTTTGAAGAGTTCTTGAATTTACACAATGAAGACTATAAGAGCGGTATTGTGCATTTAGAGCCGGCATTCCGCAAATACGCATACGCTTTACGCATTAATGAGAGAGGGGTTCGCCGGTTGTTCCTTAATGAGGTTGACGGCAAGTT
Organism: Candidatus Omnitrophota bacterium; assembly: GCA_028716965.1. Taxonomy (GTDB): domain Bacteria; phylum Omnitrophota; class Gorgyraeia; order Gygaellales; family Profunditerraquicolaceae; genus UBA6249. Next base: position 72,339 of record JAQUOV010000008.1, on the reverse strand, counting down.
CGCTTTTGACAGCCGCCGCAGTTTTAACCGCGGGAATTATGCCTGGGAAAATGTGGCGCGCTCCGTGCAATGGCACAGGTTAATAGATTGCCCGCGTTTAAGGGCGATCTATGAGGAATGCCTGAATAACCCGGAGTTATTCAGAAAAAAAGAATTCGGGGTTAATAAAGGCCTGCTTAATAAAACGAGCGACCCCTTTTCTGAGAAAATTATCGGCGCGCAGTTGCAGCATTTAAAGAGGATCATCAAGGACGGGGAATTATATTATCTGCTTTATTCTCTTTATAAGCATCTGCGCCAGGAGCGTAATTTAAATGAATATGACTCATTGATGCTTTGGTTGGCCTTATATGGATTCTGGCTTAACAGGAACGGTGACAATGAATGGGCTGATTTCATATCTCAATTATCGGACTATATGGGAGGGATATCCGGAGAAGCAAGAACCAGTATTATTAACTTTATCAAGAACGGGGTGTATCAGCAATTTTTCTTAGCCGTCCTTTCAAAGCAGGAGAAACCCGCTTATGCCGGGATTTTCCGCATGGCGGATATAATAATAGCGCTTGAGCAAAATGGAATCGTAAATACCGCAAAAAAAGAGGACGTCTTCCTTAAAATAAGATTATTCAACTCAAGCAGCCCCTTAAGCCGAAAGCCGGTTCTTTTGATATCGCATTGCTGCCAATATGATGAATATCTTATTGATTCGGCTACCGCGATCCCCGAGATAATTGCTTCAGAAGAAAGAAGAAATGTTTTCAGCCGTATTATTCATTTTGTGCATCAATCCCACTTTTCTGAATTAGGGAATTGCAGGCATGTTGAAGAACGGGTCCATACTACTCCAACAGACCACGATTTAAGCGGTATAGAGAGCAATTTAATCGTGATAATGGGTGGAGCCGCAGGGGTTTGCCACAGGAATCTTTTCCGCAGGGTATTAATGGAAATTATGGGCAGGGGGTCTTTCGGTAAGATCCCGCACGAGATCCATTTTACCCTTGATGGTTTGTACCCGCATACATATAAGCGCCTCTCCCTTTCAGATATTATTCGTGAAGATAAAGCAGGGAATGACTATCGGCAGGATTTTGCCGAATTAAATATTAAGTATGAGCTTATTGTGGATTATCAAGCAGGCCGGGATATTCCGGCTGCCCCGGTGCATTGGTTTATCTGGACCCAGCCTAAATCCAGGGATAATTATCGTATCCATGAAAGGATGCTTGATTATTTCAGGGCTAAGGCATCCTCCGCGGTAGAAGAGCCTGTTTTTCTGAATGCCGAGAGCATTGTCAGGTTTACAAAGGGTATTAAAGAGCCCGTTGGCCACCAATGGGCAAGTATAGTTTATGAAGGCCTATACGGGGAATTTTCTTCATCAAGAAGATTTAAGAGAGAATTTGAGCATGCTTTGGAAATGCTTTTATTTGACGACGACAGGGATTTAAGGATAGGGGCTGCCTGGATAATTTCTCAGCCGGAGTTTTTAGGGGCTATCCAGCACAAGGAACTGGTCCGGCAAAAGGAAGAGGACGGATCCATATTAAGCATTCTTTATTCCGGATTAGCGGTCAGGAAAGCGGCCAAGATCATTTCCGATATCTACGCTGAGTTGAAGTCCACTGATAAGAAGCTTTGGGTACTTGCTCAATTGGGAAGCGCGCTGAAAAAGGAGCCGGTCAACTCGCTAAGTTATAAAAAGTCGCGAACAATTTTAACGGAAATACAGAGGCAGCAAACACTTTCGGAGAGAGGTAATGGATTTATTGTTTATCACTTAACAGGGATGTTGACCGATAATTCATATCGCTTAAGGATGGATTACAAGGCTCCTCAAGAGCAGCTGCCGGCTTTAAACGAAGAAAATATCTGCCGGATCACTTCTGCGATTAGACCTCCGGCAGGTTACAAATGGGCGACGGCATTATATTCACTGTATAAGGCTTTTGAGGATTCGCAATCCGCGAGAAACCAATTCAATAATTCTTTAAAGCAGTTATTGTTTAGCGACAACGATGAAACGCGGATGGGAGCCTCCTGGGTTATCACCCAGCCGGAGTTCCTGGGCAATACTGAAGTCCCGGTTTATAAATTACTGGTAGAGCATCAATACCCGCGCGTAGCCCACACTATTTATAACCTGTTTTTGAGGCTTGATTCGGATGAAAAAAGGAACTGGGTAATAGACCAGATAGTGACAGTGCTTCAGGCATATCCCAAAGGAAGCCGCCAATATGACTATGCGGTAAATTCCCTGAATGAAATATTCATCCTTAAGCTGCTTCCTTACAACATCGTTAACCATAAGGTCCTTGCCCACGCTTTAAGGGACAGAAGATTCAACCCGGGAGAAAGCGAGGGGAAGGTCGCTTACACAAAGTATGATCCGTTCGAAATTGTCCTGGATACGCGCCATTTTGAAGATTTCCGTCCGCCGGTAGAGCTGGAAATCGGAAACGGTAATGGGGCATCGCGAATTGAAAATTCTTTAACCGCAAAAGAATGCCGGTATTGCGACGTTCCGCTTGCTGAACAAGCTTATAGAAAAGACAGGGAGACCAGATACATCTGGGATGCCGGCGCGGCAAATATGCCGGGGTTTATAAAAGTGAATTTAGTGATCTGCGATTCGGCCGGTAAACACAGGGTAGTAATAGACAGCAGGGAATACCACGAGGTAGAGAAGATCCTTCCGGATAAGCTATCGTTGGAAAAGTCGGCTTATAAACCGTTCAGCCAGCTTGAACAAACCAATGTATTTGCTTTAAGCATTGAATCAGGCCTGCTTATGAAGAAACTGCTGGGAGCCTTAGGCGGAGGCCTGGGTGTATTGATCCAGGGATTTTTACGCGGCCTGCGTTATTCCGGGGCCAATGTTTATTTCCCGCTTCTCATCTATAAAAGAGGGGTAGGCCAGTATATGGCCATAGACAAATCTTTGGAAGCGAAGGTTGTTGAAGGCAAAGAGTTCAGGCAAATGGTCCCGCACATGGATTTAAATGATCCGCTTGACTACTCCGTTCTAATTAACGGCTATGAAGACGAATTTGAAAAATGGGAGAAGATTGAGGAAAGGCAAATTACCTTTAATCTATCAGGCAAAGATATCACCACCACGGTCTATTTGATGAAATCTACTTTAAAGATCGACGGCGCCGGTACTAAAGCGGCCTTTGTCCCGTTAATTGAAATTACCGAAGAAGTAGCAGACCGCTTGTATCCTTCGGAGCCGCGCGACCCGGACCGGTTTAAACAGGCCGCCTATTTTACCAGGGCAGTTTTGGCATTCTCCAGGGAATTTAACGTGTCTATAGATATGCCCCAGGTGCATGAAGCGTACCCGGCAATAGCCCTGCTCCCGGATTTATTTAAGAATCCGGAGTATCGCGATGACCCGTATTTTGATAATGCGAGAAATCACCTTATCGGATTTGCCCATACCGCAGTTCCTCAATCATTCCCCAGGTATTACCCATATTTGCTGGAAGCAATACTTGGTTTAAACAGGGATGAGTGCGGTGAATTTATCATTGAAGAGCGTGACTGCAATGGAACTCCTTCAATGATGTACGATCCTTTCTTAGCCTTAATCATCAAGGCTAAGGCCGTAGGCACCGTAGGAAAAGAGCATTTAGGGGTAATGCAAAAGGAATATCCCGCGCATAAAGAGAAATTCTTTGCCATCGAAGATTCCATATGGACATTATACTGGATGTTGAATGAGCAGCTGCAAAAGTCGGGAGCAGTGCTGGAAAAAGAAATCATCTGGGGATTAAAGCGCAAGGCAGAAGCTTTCATGAAGGCCGAGTTGGAAAAATTGACGGGAGTAAAATTAAGAAAGGGTTACCCGGTATTGTTGGAAGCCAGGCGTATCGCCGATTTTAAAAATAACACATTTATTCTTTCTATTCCCGGAAGAGGAAGCCTGAAAGGCATATATTATGTTACCGGTACGCTGGAGGAGGGGGGGTTGGCATTTGATATGGCTTTTGCCGGCAAGGCGCATGAAAAAGACAGCCTTTGCCAGGAGTGGGCATTGCAATTTAAGCAGTTGGCGCAGGACCCGGAGCTTGCCGGAAGGTTTGTTTATATTATCTGGAATACCGAAGTATCCGAATATGTCCTCAAGGGTGTTACCGCCGGGGTGCAGACCACCATACCTCCGCTGGAGGCAGCGGGGATGGCGGATAAGAAATATATGCTTACTTATGCCATACTTATTTCCAGCTATACCGGCGGACCGGTACAGCAGGTTTTAAACGTCATTCATCACGGGGAGAAGGGAAACGGCTATTTGTTTGAACCTTATACTCCCGAAGGTTTGCAGGAGGCCCTGGAGGACTTATCGGCGCGTTATTACGCGTATAAGTTTGCTTCAGAATGCCGCACGCCTAAGGAGGTCCAGCAGTATCCTAACAAAATATGGGCAGAAAGAGTTATTAAATACATGACCGAGACCCCGGATGGGATCATCAGCATAATGCATAACGCCGGAAGGATGCTTCCTGCTTTTGACTGCCGTCTGGCAGCCTTGAAATTCGCCATTATCTATATGAATATTCTGGGCATGGAATATGATTATTCGGGTTATACTCCCAATGAGCGCATGCTTTTAGAGGAATTTGAGAAAGGGCTTTGCGCGGAAGTATGCAGCTTAGTTAAAAAATCCGGATCCTCGCTCGGTATTGTGGAAAGCAACTTAATTAATAACCGCTTACTAGGTAGGAATTTTGTGAATTATTATAAGGCAATCCGAGCCGTAGTTAACCCTGGATCAAAAGACGTAGTTGTTGGATATGGCTGTTCCGGTGCGGACGTTTCTACTCTGTGGTTATCTACCGGTTTTGGGAAGGCATATTTTATTGATCAGTTAGAAATAAGCAGTAATAATTTAAGGAAACACCGTGATGAATGGAAGCCGGTGGACCATCGTTCTGCATATTTTGAAGGTAAATTTGAACATAGTTTTGGTTATTATTCCAGCCTTGAATTCAATATTGAATACTATATTATTCAAGAGTTAAAGGCGATGGGAGTAGAAAAGAAAAATATTAAGATACCTGAAGATGGGGGGAGAACAATATTAAGGTTTGTGCTCCCGGGAGATTATAAGGAACGTGAAATAATATTCATCAACCATAATTTTATTAATGAAGCTCAAGAATTAGATCTTGAATTAAACGGCAAGTTAGATATCTATTATCAGAAAGCATCGCAAAAGATTTCCAATGTATACAACGGCCATCTTGATTATGTAGAAAATTGGTTAAGGCCGGGTGGTTTTATGGTATTAAATCCGTATAATGCGGACGATAAATATTATGACCCTAAAGCGATATTGGATGATAATTGGGTTCTTAAAACTAACGAATATCTGAATAGCCGGCGAAGGATAATTGAAATAATTAAGTCACTTCAGCCAAATGCTCCCTATAAATATTACGGCTGGGAAGCGGTTGTCCTGCAGAAACAGCAAGATTGCGCAAATTCCTCTCCCCGCTCGCCTCCGGGATTTCTTGAAAAAACGAGTAAAATATCCTCCGGTTCATCTTTAAGCAAATCCACGAATAAATCCGATAAAACTCACGCCATCTTAATTAATTTCATGGATGTAGAATTCCGCCAGTATATTAACCTCAGGGGCATGAGCAAAGATAGAATCTCCCTGGAAAATGAACTTCTTGTCAAGGCCGCGGAAATCTCTTCGGAATTGGGAGAAATAGTTCAGTTTTTAGTTGATGGCCGGTATAACCTGATTAGCCTGGAAAGAGCTTTAAAGATTCAGAGCAAAGTTGATGAATTTAACATCGGCTATCTTGTGCCGTGTAATATATTTGCTGATTTCAATATAGTCAGATCTTGCAAGGATGGGTCCCTGGCATACGATATTAAAATCTTTGAAATTCAGCAGAAAGAACTCTATTCGTTAGACGGCAGGGAAACGCAGATGCTTTATCTAAGAGGGTTACAAGAAGTTGATTCAAGGGCAAATGATGTTGGTTTATCCTTAAAAGGGTTCCCGATAGTATGCGTTTGCCTGGATGGTTTAGATAAGATGATGAATTTGTTCAGGTACTTATTGGGGATAGATCCATATGCATACTTAAGGCTTCCTCCCCCATCAATGCGTGATTGGATAAGAGATTCTTTTGCCGCGGTGGGTGTGCAGGAGATATTAGCTTCCTTAATATATGGGGTAAAAGTCCATGAATTAATGCACAAGGCAAGGGAATATAAAGGGTACCCGGATACCGCCCTCAAGCATAATTTCCACATTCCAGCCATGTATTGGGAGAGCAAGAATAAAATGGAACAAAGCGAAATCAGGGAGGAAGTCCCTTCTTATTTAGCAGAGTTATCCCAAGTAAAATATCCCGACCTCACCTTAACTTATATTTTCTCCGGTTTGCAGGATGGTTTTGAACCGGATAATCCCAGGTATTTCTCAAGCAGGTATATTACTTACGAATTATCCGGCATGGGAAGTATTGATGAAGTTGATGAATTGCTTGGAGACCATGGAAAGATAGGCGCCGCCATTTTATTTGAAAATGTTATGTCCGCGAATTCTTATGATCTTAATCTAATTAATTCAACGGCAAAAAGGATTTTCCGGGAGGCATTCCCCGATATTGAATTATTGGATCCGGATTCACTGTTTATTTCATCCTCGACTTTGCAGGCGGGGCCGGATTTATCCGGCTTACGGAAGAATTTTATTTTTGGAGCGAAGGAAAGCACTTCCTCCTTTAATTTAGAAGAAATACGCAAGTCGCTAAAAGAAGTCCAGTTGGATTTCCCGGTGATAAACGATCGCCTGATCATGAGAAGAGAGGAGATATCGGATAAAATCATTGAAAATTTAGTCTATGCCTACGGATATGTAAATAGTAATATATCACGCGGCCTCGGGATAAATATTATTGATCTGGACGTTATTTGTTTATACGGAGAAGATTGCGCGGACTTCCTCTATTTTGACCAGTTTATAAGAGAAACAAGAGAGAAGTTCATCAAGAATAAGCATTACATTGATAAATTCAGGCAAAAGCTGCGGTTATTTTCTCCTTATATGAGGGCGGCGAGCATTTACGCCAACATACTCAGTTATCCGCAGCTCTTTAAAGAAGGCAATCATCGCTCCGGGGCAATATATATCGGGTTTCTTTTATTGCATGAAGGAGTTCCGCCGTTTGTGCTTGATCCCGGGAATGCCGTGGAATATTTTAATCTTTCTACCAGGATAAAAACCACGGATAAAACTGGGGTCATCGGCAGCAAATATTTATTATTCCTGGAATTAAAGTTTGCCGGCTTTCTTAAGCGCAGCGTTAACGCAAAATACATGACTGTAAAGGAGGCTGGCTCATCTTCAGCCGTGATCGCTGTAGATAGGATCGAGTCGGTTATACTGGAGCCTGCCCCCGGAAGCCACATTCCCATCGGGATAAACAAACGTTTCCCGGTGCGCATAACCGTGGAAACAAAGGGTAAAATTAATAAGGGAGATCTAACTGTAGGCATTTATACAAACATAAATTCAGGCGCCTGGAGAAACATCTTGATCGGTAAAGGATCTGTTGTTGAGAACCGCTATGAAAATGGGGATAAGACTTTTGTCGCGACAGTATGGGTGGAAGCCTTAAAAGTAGGGCCGTATGAATTGACTGCCTACGCGAAACTCCCGGGGCAAGAGCCTATTGGGGTATGCGGTAAAAATGTAACCATTCAGGTTGATCTTCTTCCGGGCTGGTTTAGCCCGGATGATTCCATTCCGATGTATCTTTATCTTAAGGACGTGAAGGCAGCCGGTTATCAGGAAGATTTTAGCGGCATAGCCGATTATATGCGGGTAATGCGTGAACAGGCAGGAACTAACGTTTTCATATTTTCTCCATTTTTTCCCACTTCGCTCCCCAGTCCCTTTACCCCGATATCAGTGCAAACGATACACCCGCGCTTAATAAACTGGCCGGCTGTTTTGGATGAAGGGGATACCCAAATAGCCAAGTTCAAGTATTTTATGTCATTGGGTGATCCAAAACGGAAAGAAGCGTTTAACCGCTTTTTAGAATCAAAAGAGATCCAGAATTACGCAAAATTCGTTTACTGGAGGATATTCAAATATGAAGGCTATGGAGTCGATGATTGGCATTACGACGTAAAAGAATTTGAAAGACATTCCATTAAAAAGACCCGGATCAGGGAGTTCATTCTTTACGAACAGTTTGTGGCCCTTGAACAATTCCATGCCTTATTAAGATCGGCGCATTCACTGGGAACGTATGTTTTAGGGGATATGCCTTATTACCGGGCGATTGAAAGCGTAGATACCAGGTATAATAAACAGTATTTTATGAAGCATGGCCGTGAGTTCCTTTGCCCGGGATTCACTTTAGGCTACGAGCAGATTTTAGGATGCAGCGCCGCCTGGAATGAAAATGCCATCGCCCAAATGGTGAAAGAAGGCCAGGTTGACCCCCGCCTCCAGCAATTTAAGTATTGGGAGGAAGTGTTCTCCAGGGTATTTGAAGAAAATGATCCGGCTGTGAAGATTTCCGGCTGGCGGCTGGACGCATTCCATATGTATGGCCGGGGATCTTATAAAGAAAACTCTTGCAGGGTCCATTGTGATACCGCGCTTTGGGAGAAAATAGCCGCATATTTTATGAAGCGCCAGCTTTTGCCGATAGTCGAGCAGTTAGGAGGGGACGGCCATGCGTACGAACATTTGCATAAGTTAGGATTCCTGCAGTACTCGATTATCCTTGATTTGAAAGCGAAGATATTGCGCGATTTCATTAGAGATATGGCCGTTATATCGCGGGGCCATTCTTTCACCGTTGTTGATACCCATGATAGCTTTCGCTGGGCCACAGAATACGCCAGAATGTTCGAGCATCTTACCGGAATGCAGAGTCCGGATAATTTGCGCATAGTCGGTCCGGCATTTATGGGAGTTTTGTCCCTTGGCCCAAGGATTGCTACCGGGTTGTTAAGTTTAGGCGAAACAGGGGCACAAGGTTCCATAAAAGAAGAGTTAAGGGGCAGTGATGGAGAGCTTATCGGCCGGCCGTGGGGGACAAAGGCAGCCGGGCCGCTTGACTTATCGGAATGGCTTAAGTGGTTGGCGCAGGTAAGGAGAGATAATCCGGCAATCGCTTATTCAGATTTGAGTATTATCCCGAATAATGACGAAGAACATATCGTTACATTCCTTAAGGTACACGCGGACAATAGATTGATAGTCGCGGCTAATTTCAGCAACCGGGAAAAAACGGTTTCCTTCCTCCTCCCGCTGATGGCATTAAAAGTGAAGGCAGCTTCACGGGTACGCTTCCTGGAGCTGAGGACCGATGAGGAGTTGAATATGGAGGCTCCATTTTTTAATGTAACGCTTGGCCCGGGCCAGATAGCGGTATACCGCCTTGAGTCGGTTGAGTGCGTTACTAAAAAGCAGATCGTTATTCCGGGAATGGTTTTGGACTCCCAAAGAGGCACATATTTAGAATGGGATTGGGAGGCCGCTAAATTTAAGGAAACAATGTTCCATGGCGGCTTCAAGCTTCTTTTTAAGAATAAGTACCCCTTCATGCTGTATTTGAAAGATAAAAATACCGCTAATGAACAGATCATACCTGCGGTAATTAAAGGGAATACGCGCGAATATTATGTGCTCATCCCGCCCTTAGAAAAAGGCCGCTACGCAGTGAGCTTTTTCTGGCCGCAGAAATTCCATAACTGCGGATGGGAAGGTGATTATGGACGCCAGGAATATCACTTGCGCCTTCTGCCTGAGGCAGGAAGAATCGGCATGCGCGGGAATACCGAGGATTTATCTTTGGTAATCAATAAAGATAAGTTTGAGGATTATCCGCACAGCACCGTAACCATCGCAAACGGCAAAGGCAGCATTCTCCGTCTGCCTGTGCGGCCATTATCGCGTTATCAGCATGGCGGAGCGATTGAAACAGCAGGTTACGCGAGTAAATATGACGGATTTCAGGTTAATCTTCTTCCTGACGCGCCTGATGAGGCGCGCAGAATCGTGTTCAGGGGAACAGTGGAGGATGTGGTTTTATTGACCGAAACAGGAGAGTTTTCTTTCCGGCTGGATTTTGAACAACTTCATCATTTTCAGCGTTACCCGCTGCCAAAGTGGGTATTTGCGGTTAAAGCAGGGGAAGAAGAAGCGATAATTGTTAAAACCGCTGCGCTTGAGCAAGGCACAAATCGGCTGGTCTTTGCCTACGAAGTCTTTGCGGCAACCGAAGGGATTGATCGTGTCAGGATTTTTGTCAGGCCTGAGCTGGATATGCGTCTGCATCACGAAGTAACAAAGAGCTGGGACGGCGCTGTTAACTGGTGGAATGGCAAACATAGCATATTGCATGATGGTTCAGGGTTTAAGGTAGCAGCTGTAAATGAGCAGTGGGGGCAGTGGTACCCCGGTTTTAACGGCATCGGGATGCATGCCACGAAAGGCAGCTATACCTTTGCCCCGGAATGGCATTACAGTTATCATCCGATTGAGGCAGAGAGAGGGCAGGATTCCGTAAGCGACAGTTACAGTCCCGGTTTTTTTGATACGGCCCTTAAGAATGGAGAACGTTTTAGCCTGGTATTTATGAGCTATGACGCCATCACGGCCGATCTTCAATACGGCGAAGCAGAAGTCGGCAATATGATTAATGAGCTTATCGGCCTGCAGGAAGAAAGGCTTGCTCAGATCCCTTATGATGCGGCAAAAAATGACTCTTTTACGCAAAAAATGGTATTGGGTCTTTGGCAATTTATCGCCAAGCGTTACGAGTTTTCCACTGTTATCGCGGGCTATCCGTGGTTTTCTGATTGGGGAAGGGACACATTTATTTGTTTTGACGGCATACTGGAAGCGGGAATGAATGATATCGCTAAGAAATTATTACTTGCTTTCGGAAGGTTTGAGGATAAAGGGATGCTGCCCAATATTATTATGGGCAAGACCGCGGGTAATTGGGATACCGTAGACGCCCCTTTGCTCTATATCCTATCCGTTAAAAGCTTTATCGATGCGACAGGGGACGCCTCAGTCCTTGAAGAAAGAGTAGGTTTAAGGACCGTCGCCGGCGTGATCGAATCTATTATTGACGGCTATATAAGAGGCACGCGCAACGGTATTCATATGGACAATCATTCTAAGCTGATCTGGTCTCCATCGCATTTTACCTGGATGGATACGAATTACCCCGCCTGCACTCCCCGGGAAGGATTCACCGTTGAAAATAACGCCCGCTGGTATAAGGCGTTAAGATTTGCGGCTTGGGTATTTGAGAGAGAAAATAGTTTACAGAAAGCATTAAGTTTAGACTTGATTGCCGAGGAAACGAGGGATAATTTCAATCGTTTGTTCTGGACAGGGCAGGAGGGCGGTTATTTAGTTGATTGTATTGAAGCGGAATGGGCGCAGGTCGCCTGCGAAGGAAAGAAGGATTTCTCAATACGGCCGAATCAGGTTATCGCGGTATTGGCGGGAGACTTGCTAAGCGAAGAGAAGAAAAAAGCAGTGGTCAGGATCGTTGAAAGGAAGCTTCTTGTGCCTTGCGGTTTAAGGACGCTTTCTGAAGATTATCTTCCCGGAGAATATTATCAGTATCAGGGGCATTACTGGGGAGATGAGGATACGCAGAGAAAACCAGCTTACCATAACGGCACATCCTGGCCTCATTTGTTCGGAGATTGGGCGTTGGCTTATATAGAGGCTTTCGGGGAGGCTCAAGCGCATGTTGATTACGTGTTGTCTTATTTTGCCCCCCTGGAAGAGCACCTTTCCTATGCGGGAGTAGGCAGTGTTTCAGAAATTACGGACGGTAATTTTCCGCATTCACCACGCGGATGCGATGCGCAGGCCTGGAGTGTTGCTAATAATCTGGCCGCCTATATGAAGATAAAATACAAAGGAAGAAGTTCTTCTTCTCTTAAATTTTCAAGCCTGGAAACTCAGGATATAATCCATCATCAAAGAAGCGTCATGCAGTCAATCGCGCACTGCCTTAATCCTGAAACCTGGCAGGGGCATTTTAGCGGCGAGATTATACCCGGAAGCAAAGAATTCCAGAATGTTTTAGCTCAATCCCATAATCTGGCCGAGGGAATCCTTGCCCTCATTGAAGAGTATATGCACCTGGCCTTGAGCAAGGAAATAATTCCCCTGGTTACGGAGGAGGACGCAAAGGTGCTGGTAAAGGATATTTATGACGGGTTTAAGCAATTGGAAAATATGATCCCTGCCTTAAGAAAGATTGAGCAGGCATACCCGGAAACAATAATCTCGGAGAAGATTGGACTGGCCGTTGATTATATTATAAAAGAGAACGAAACAATGCTGCGTTTCGCCGGTTATTTCTTCGGACGTTCCGCAAATTTCTTTAACCTGAAGCTGGCGGTAGAGAACGTGGGAGAAAGATTTACGGGTTTGCATAAGAATGTAAAGGTCTTCCTTGAATTTAGAGATGGCTTGGATACAAGCCTAAAACTATTTACCTATTTTGATGTTATTGAAAGAAACCTGTGGGAAATATTTAATAATGCCTTTAAACATAATATGGGCAAGGCGGATTTAGAGATACATGTGGAGTTATCGGTAAACAGGCAGAATGGTTTTGTTGAATTTTCCGTCATGGATAACGGTAAAGGCGTGGGAGAAAAAGATCTCTGTAATATATTCCATCATCGAGAAAGACTCGGTGAAGAGGCTGTGCCCGGGTATGGCATAGGTTTATCTTCAGTGGAAAGAAACACATCTGAAGTCGGAGGTTATGCCCGGGCGCATTGCCCGTCAGAAGGGGGATTGGTTATAAAATTCGGACTTCCCGTTAATGCCTCTCCTGACATTATTAAAAGGCCCAAGGTATTCCCCCGGCCATTAAGTGTTACCATAAGCGGGCTGGATGGTTCAAAGGTAAGAGTACATTGCCGCCTGCTGGCCGGCGAACTGGGCCTATATTATATAAATGCCGATTTTATAATGGATGCGATTTTTGACAAGTTCTGGGCAGAGGTAATCAGCGATAATCCGAATAAAGTAATCAGCGAAGATGAATGCGTTAATTACGTGGAGGATTTCTTGCTGGCGGGGCGTTTAAGGTTTAAAGAGGACGGCAGGATCATAATAGATAATGAAGACACCACAATGAAATATAACGCTAAGCTTGATCAGGAAAAGCTAAGCCTGATTTTCCGGGACGAAATAATTAAGACGAAAAGAGATAACGCGCGTATTTTTGGGATATTTTCATCTTACGAGGGAGTAAGGGAGCGCCTGGCGTGCTATCTCTTAGAGCTGAGGACAGAAATCATAAAGAATTATAAATACAACGGAGTAGTTATTAAGATCAAAGAAGTTCCTTTTGCCTTGAAAGAAGGCCTGGTTTTTTATTTTGAAGCCCCTAGAGAGCAAAGGGCCGCGGGGTTGGGAGTTACCTTGGAGGAATTAAAGATTTTGGATGAACCCTTGGCAGAGATATTTATGAAGCAGTTAAAAGATGCTCATCCCAGATACAGGATACTTTCTTACTCTCAAAATTCGGGGAAAATAAATGAATTAATTTTGATATTGATAGCGGAGTGGATTTTAGACGATGTTTACGCAATCCGCGATGATCAGCTTCCGAGGTTAATTAATAACAAAATCAACGGCCTGGGAAGGATGTTCAGGAGTAAGGCATATATGCTTTACCTCAGGAGAATGGCCTTGTTGCGGCTATTTAAGTATTTTGACGAGGGAGCATTCAAAAAGTCCGCCTGGAATGAGCTTATTCTGATTACCACGCATAAAGATGCTGATATACGCAATGAATTCATGGAAACGCTTTGGACAGGGAAATTCAGGCATTATTATGATAATAATTTTGTGAGGGAATTGCTGCATATTTTGTTTAACCATGAAACCGACGAAGAAAGAAGGAAAGAAATCCACCTGGGGCTGAATATGCTGAAGTTTTTTGAAGTAGAACATAATTTTAATAACTTCGGAAGAATTGTGGGCTCCTGGTTAAGGAGAGGGGCTAAGAAATTAAATATTGATTATAGCGCTAAACTGGCCGAAGATTCAGAGCAAATTAATGAATTTAAAGAAGCCCTGGAAAAGATTATTTCTTTAGATGGGGCCCGAAAAGAAATCGCCGGATGGCTTGATGAAAAAAGATTAGACAAGATATACCCTAAAATAAAGAAAATGGTTTCTGAAAGCGGGAAATTACTGCAAAACAGAGAGAGGATACTTGCTTTATGCGATGATGTAGGGTTATTTGAGGCCCTCGGATTAAAGGCTGAAGTCCTTGGTGATCTGAAAAATGATTTAAAAATAGGGTTCGATAAGCTGGAGAATGCCTGGGGCATATTGCGTACGCATATTGAATGGATAGGAATGGTCCCCAGGTCTAACCATTTGGAGGAGATCGTTCTAGGCGAGACAATCAATTTTGAGATACAGGTATATATGCCGTTTATGGAAGAGGAGGATTATGCGGGCAGGGTTGTCGTTGCCGAAAAAATAACTGCCCAGATCAGATATAGCCTGGTTGGCGAAGAAGGCCAATGGCTTGAGCCAAAAGTCGTTGACCTTAGGCTCGTTTGTATTGAAGGAGGAGAATATAAAAATAACTTTGTCTTTACCGGAAGCGTAAAACCTTTAAAAACAGGCCTGTATCATTTTATCGGTCAGGCCAGGTATGCCGATCTTCCTCCGGAGCATCTTTCTCCCGGGGAGAGAGAAACAAGGGAAAAGGGGGATAATCCTCAAGGAAACGGCAAGTTCCGCGTCCTTTCAAGGATAAATAACAATAATAATAAAGCTAATTCTCCCCTGGGCATTAATAAAGCAATGTTGGATGATCTCTATAAAACCGCAACGGACCTGAAGAACGAGAAGAAATACCCGGAAGCATTACAATATTACAACATAATAATAAATATATTGAAGAGAGGGGAGCCCTTAGAAGAAGATGGGCTCATCTTATTGAGGAATTGCTACGTGGTAGGAGGCACCTGTTTGGCTTGTTTGGATAATTACGCAAAGGGAGCCGGTTATGTGGAAAAGGCTTTAGAATCGGCAAAAGGAAATCTTATGGTGGAAGGCCAGTGCTACCTGACTTTAGCCAACATTATTTATCTTAGGGCGCAATATGAATTAAGAGGAACTCCTCAAGCAGTATGGGAGTACCTGAATAGCGCAGCGTCGGATTTCAGGAAGCTAAAGAAAGAATCCGGGAAAATGAAAGACGCGCGCGCCAGGCTGGAAAACCTCCAGAGGATTGAATCTCAGGAAGTAAATATGTATCTTTTAAAAGGCCATATTTATGAATATGAAGAAAAGTACAGGGAAGCATATGCTAATTTTCTCAGGGTTTTAGAAATTGAGCCTTTCCATTTTGGGGCAATATATGAAACAGGGATTTGCTGCTTAAAACTGGGTAACTACGCCCAGGGGAGGAGATATTTAGAAAGGGCGTTGCCGCATGTCCATGGGGCTTACAAAATAAAGGCCTTGCTGGGGCTAAGTGAAACATACAGCTATTCCGAGGAAGATCCTGGTAAGGCAATTGCGTTATTAGAGGAAGCCGAAGCCCTGGCCATTGAACTATATGATTCTCTCCCCGGAAAATGGCTGGCTAACATTTATCTGGAAACAGCCAAGGTATATTATCTCAAGCAGGAGCACCAGAGATGTAAGGAATATTACTTGAAAAGCTTAAATGAAATTAGCAGGGATATTTTCCAGAAAGAAGAACAGGCATCTGTAATACATCCTGAAATAATGGAGAGCAATTTATTGGATTTCCTGGGTGCATTAGAGTTTATTGATATCGCCCCGGATATAAAGGCAGCCCTTGAACGCATTCTTTTATTTATGGCAGGAGAATACATCGAAGCGCAAGATTATGCAAAAGCCCTAAAAATTTCAAACCTTTTACTGCCTTATCTAAGCGGTATGCTCCAAAAACGCCTGATTTATGAAATGATCGGCAAGTCATTATTTATTCTAGGAGAAGAGCAAGCTCCGCGGGCGTCGCCCTCATACTATAGCTGGGTAAGATATATCCTGGGGAAGGCATTGGAGGTGACTCCTTATGATCAGGAGTTAATTCCCGCATATCTTGAGGCAGGCTTGGAAAGCGGGAAACTTGTTAAGTTCCTTCGCGGTGAATTGAATTTGGTAAGCTCAAAAAGAACCAGGAAGGAAGATTATGAACGGTTCCATTCCTGCCTGGAGTTCCTTAGGGATAATATTGATAAATTAAGCCTCGCTCTGTTAAGCGAAGCAGGAAGCTTTCTTAAGGAGCTAAAGAAAAGCGATTATTTGAGAAAAGGGAAAACCAGAAGCATTATACTTCCGCTGGTAGATGAGTTAGATGAAAAAATAAGAGTTGAACAGGCTGACGCAGCCAGGCAATATAACTTGGATATGGAAGAGGCATTCGGCTGGGTTATCAGCCCTGGAGGTGCGATGCAACAAAAAGAAAGAATATTCACGAGGATTGAATCAGCGCGTAGACAAGCGGAAAGATTTTTCCATTTGGCCGATAATCTCGTTATGGAATGCGAAATCAAAGAGTATGAGAAAGAGCGGGAAGAATTGGAAAGAGAAAAACGCAGGCAGGGTGTTTTAGCTGAGGAAGAACACAGAATAGTGCAACCGTATTTGTCCCGGTATCCGGAATTAGCAGGATGCCGGCTCACTAATAATTTCATTTTAGAGCTCCTGGAATACGCGGAAATCGGGGAATGGGGGCTCGATAAGGTAGGTGACATTTTGAGCCAAGGCGGAGGCATTAGAATGCCGCTTGTATTATTCTTTCGAGAGCTTTATCCAAAGATGCACCAATTGTCAGTCCTGGGACGTGTGGCGATAGAGGCTACCAAGAGGGATGCGCAGTGGCTTGAGGTTATCAGCCTGCTGGATGGGTTAAATAAGCTGGTAGATAATAAGATCATGGAACAAACATTGAAGAGATTATTTAATACCGGACTTTTCTGGAGAGAAATAACCGCCGTCATAAATGAATTGAGTGAGTTAGAAGTTTACAATAAAGAAGACTTAGAAGCTATCCTGCCGGAGGTTATTATTAAGGTAAAGCCGGAAGCCAATATTCTCGTTGGATCAAAGACCCTTTCTTCTGAAGGAGGGTTTTCTAAAAATAGCAGAATTGCCGCGCCAAAAATAGATGGTTTTGTAAGGATTAGGCGGCGCCGGTCTAAAAAGCAAGAGTCTTCCTCAACCGTGGCTGGTGGGGTCTCTTCTTCCGGCGCCGCTTATTTATACAACAGTTCAATCACCCTTATCGGCAGGGGAATGTATGAGGAAGGGCTAAATTATTTGTACCATTTTCTGGAAAGTCTGCGCAAAAATAAAGTTTTCAACAAGCAGGATAGAGCGCTATTTATGAGCATGTTTTCCAGTCCCCAGGTTAGCTATTTATTGGAACAGGAAGAGCAATTATGGGAGAACAGGGTATTTATTACTCTTAATAAAATGCTGTGGCCGGAGAAAAAAGGAGGGATATCCGAAAATGAGAAAGAATTAAGGGAATATATTTGGAGGAGAATAACACATTATTCTTTTAAAGGGAAAGAAATCAAATATAAAGATATAAGCGGATTACAAGCATATTCAGATCTAACGCAATGCGGCCATTTTGTTTTAAAAGGGACAATGCCTGAATGCGGACAGATATATAACAGGCTGATAAAGAAGGAAGTTGTCATAAATTTTCCTGAATTTGGAGGCATGAATTATGAGGCAGAATTTAATGAAAAAGGGATTCCCCTGCGCATATTTTTTATTGATAACGGATATGGGTTTGAATATTTCCCGGTATTTGACAACAAAACTCAAAAATTAAGCCGCAAATTCAAAGTGCATCGTGGGCATGTGCTTAAAGAAAGATTCAAAAAACTTAAAGATGTGTTCACTTATATCTATACGGATGCAGAAGGGGGTGTTACTTTAGGGGGCGGAAGACCTTTATATAACGGAAAGATGCCTAAGAATTTAAAACTCTGGTTCAGGATTACGACTCGTCCTCACCAGAAAATAAAACTTTGGATCCAGAACGGACTTATCGTCAGAGTTGAATTCCTGGAGGCTTCTTTTGAAAATGAAACCAGGGTGAGGGAGTTAGCTAAAGTGCGCAGAATTTCTGACCAGAAATATACCACTGCTTTTATAAATATGAATTCCTTAGAGTTTAATCAGATTGATCATGATGCCTATCAAATAATCGACTATGCCATCAGTAAGACCTACGTCAGTATAGCAGGAAGGTGCTGGTCACGTTTTGACCCGGAATTAAAGGCGGATTATGTGGATATAACCCGCATAATTAACCCTAACCCGGATGAAAAGCTGGCTTATCCCGTTGAATTCCAAGCAAAAAAGAACGGGGAAGTGGTGCAAATTAAGAAATTGTACATTGTTTATGAGGTAAGGAAAGGTGCCGCTGAGGACAGCTTTGAAAAAGGCAGAATAATAGATGTGATTGATTATCTTACGCAGCCAAAGATTGACAAGATGAAAACATTTATTGTTGCGGGGGTGAAAGTTGACGAAAAAGAAGGCTATTTCTTTAAGGGCGGGTATTTGGGTAAATTCAAAAAAGAGGGGCTATTAGGTGCAGAAACATATATTAAGTATATAGATTGTAAACCGAGATACATCCGTTTTGTTAAGGATAGATACGGTAAAATAATATTAGATCAAGATGATAAGCTGGTGGTCTTGCCGGTAAGAGCCGGGAATCCCGATTTAATGATAAATGACAGACTTATTAGGCTATATCATCACAGGCATAAACCGAAAAGGGCCATCGAAATACTCGGCAGAATAAAGGAATCGCTCTGGCTCTGCTATCCGGATATGAAGGATGATGAATACAGGACAGCGCTTTTTATCGCTAATTCTTTGGGCCTCTATTCTGTCTATAAGCAGCTTAAAGGAAGAGGTAGTTATTTTAAAAGAAACTTGCCTGAGATTAATGAAGTATTTAGAAAGCTCTTCTCCCTAAAAAGAAGAGGGCTTGAAATAGCGGTAACAAAACTGCTGATTTGCCTAAGGAATTCATTGATAAGCAAGATAGACGCGCATGCTGACGTGATTGACATAATTCTTAGAGATAACCTTGGTCTTGTGCGTTCGGAAAAGGAGTTTATCCTGAGGTTTGGCGCAGGCGGTATTATTATGGATTTATTTAATGCCCAATTTGGCAATAGATACGCAGGTATAAAATCAGCATTAAGGGATATCCTTAACCCGCGTCTGACCGAAGAAGACTTTCTGGACAGCCTTTATATTATTCCCGCCATGGAATCATCCAGGCAAAAGGTGCCGGGAAATAATCCTAAGTCTTCGCCAAAGGTTCCTGTTTCCGAAAGGCGGCAAATGCACGAGGGGGATCCAAAGCCCGAAGAGTATGCTGCTAACCGTGCATTTTTGGAGAGGTTATTTACGCCCCAAGGATTTGACCGGGGAGTATTCAAGTTAGTTATGAATGATTTACTCGATGAACCTGAATATATCAGTGAGGTAGTGAACACACGGACCTGGGAGAAAATAATTCCTTTTGTTCTGGGGCTGTTCCTGGCAAAGAACGAAGATGCGCGTATTTACGCCCGCAGGATGTTTGATATGGCGCTTAAGGTAAATATGAATATCTCCGTTTCCTCATTTTTAAAGCACATATTTTCTCAAAACATCCCGGATGTCAATGGGAATAACATTAAATACGATGTTTCAAGCGGGACAAATTTCCTTGATCACCTGAAAAAGAAGCGGCCCGGGTGGTTTGATGACTTGATGCTGATTATCCAAAACAAGAATCTCATCATTGGGAAGGAAGGAGAAGAAAACTTCCGCAAATTGTGCGAGTTGGGGTATATACAGGCATCTTCTTCTATCAGGCAAAAACAGGATGTTTTGCCTCTTCGCAGCACAAAGGGCGAGCCATTCTTGTTGCTTCCTCCGATTGAAGCCGAAGGACGAGTGCGGGGATCAGCAAGAAATCATTTTGGCAGCTTTGCAAGATGCGGCAGCCCGATCATAAAACTAAAAGGCATAGCCGTCCCGGAAGAAAACTGCCACGGTAAGCTTATAGGCTATATCGGAAATAATAAAGGTTTGTTTTTGATGAGAAGGCAGGTTTTTGAGCGTTTCCAAGAAGAAGCTATCTATTATGCCATTGTAAGGCCCGAAGATGGCATCAGTAAGGCCGCAGAAGAAATAATTGTTAAGGGGGCATTTAATATAATTTATGATAATGAGAAGGCAGCTCCGAGGGCCGAGGCAGGCAGAAGCAGCGATCATATATTTACGAGAGAGGACCGTGGCTGCGTTGGCGTTGATTTCGCTTCATTTATGTTGTATTGCATGCTGAAAGATGCCCAAAGCAGGCAAGCCGTGGATTTCCGCGTATATTTCCCCCGGGTTGAGAAACTGTTTCATAAATTCGGTTTTCTTTATGAAAAATTTGAGCCAAAAATCGGCCCTTATCTATATGTCAAAGATTTTAGGAGCCAGGAATACCGGGAATCAGTTGAGCAGGCGATTAAAATAGTTATGAAAGAGTTTGAGTGCGATTATGGTTATTTTGGCAATAATGCCTGCGCTTCTTCGCTCGCAGAAAAATATGAAATTAAGCTGGGAGAGGGGAATTGGGACAGGATATTAAGTTCTTTAGAGCAGGTGCCGGAGGAGAGCAGAGAATATCCCGGATCACTGGTTTTAAGAGCGCGGATCAAGGAAGGTTTATTTGAATTCATAGAGGCGCTGGAATTATCAGAACAGGCATATCAATATTCGCAGGATAGAGAAATTCAAGAAAATATGTTTCGCTTGAAAGAAAAAATATCGTTGTTTAGCGAAACTCTTGAAGGAAGAAGGAAAGGTGCTATAAAGGTTGTTGCTCCGGCTTGGAATGGTAAGGCGGTATCCCTGCAAAATACGGCAATCCCGGGTTCATGGGCGATCAAGCTGCTAAGAAATGGCCTGGGTTTAGAAAACGGGACTATCGTAGAATTATTGGATTCGGCCGCAAAAAGCCAAAATGAACTTTTGTTAAAATTGCGGGAGCGCGGACTTAAGCTTGGAGAAGATTTGGAGATTTACGCGGATAGTCATGATATCCTTCCGCAGCTTAAGGGCAAAATAAGGGATCCAAACGTTCTTTTGCTGGCGATGGCAAATGAAAATTTATATCCGCTTGACCTGCTGCAGCGCTGGTTGGAAAAGGCCGGGATCAACAGCGCTGTTTACCCGGTTGCGTTAGAGGATGATTTTGGCGGCTTTCAAGCTAAAAATACGCTGGTATATAACCAAAGAAAAATTTTCAATCCCAATATTATCGGGATCTCAGCTTATGATAGATCTGTTTTAGAGCTCATTGAACTGATTAAGGCGGATGAGAATGACGGGATTTTCTATATTCTGGGAGGTCCCTTCACCAGGATGCCTAATCAGATCTTGCCTTTGCTTCCGGATGGAGCCAATTTTGCTATCTTACGGGGAGACGGAGAATATTGCGCCCCGGAATTGATCGATTTTCTCAGCGGGAAAGGCAATAAGCTGCCCAAAGGGCTATTTATCCGATGGGGCGACATAATTATTTCGCATCATTTAGAACAAATTAATTTAACGGAGGAGATAACCCTCCCAAGAATTAAGCATATCGGAAATGAATATAACCTGGTAACTTCCCGGGGCTGCGTTAATAGTTGTAATTTCTGCAATTTTTATATGGTAGGCGGCAAAAGCCACCGTTTTGCCAGGGCTGCCGGCATAAAGGAATGGCTTATCGATATATTGGAACTGAATATGCCCCTAAGAGATAAGATCAACATTAATTTTTATGACGACAATTTCTTTGTCAACCGAAAAAGGGCCGAAGAGTTAATTTCACTTATCAGAGAATACGGCCTGGATAAGTTTTTCCGTTTCGCGGTGCTGCAGGCGCATGTGAATACTCTTCCCGAGGATGAGTTCGTATTGCGCCAGTTCCTCGGAGAATTAAAGAGAGCCGGTTTCTATCATATCAACTTCGGCTTGGATGAAATATCGCAGCCATTCCTCATGGGTAAGGGCTATAAGGGCATTGATTGGATGCTTAAGCGCCACAAAATATTCCTGGAGGAAGGGGTTTATCCCACTTACAATATCATCCTTTCTACCCCCGATTCCCTCATGCCAAAGCTTACCGAGTCGCTCCTGCTTTTCTATGTCCTCCCGATAGGTTATTCAGTGAACAGAAATCCCGCCATTATCTATGCCGCCGGCAGCAAATTTACGAACTTAAGCCTGTTAAATAACCCCCATCTTTACGACAGAGCCGGCCCGGAGAATGGGCTATCTATCGGGAGCATGGGCATTAAATCCCTGGGCAGCTATATATTCAACCCTGAATATGTGGATTACGCGTTTCAGGTTGACGGCTCTTTCAGGCTGCCCATAGCAGACCCGATGGTCAGCAGGATTATTTCATGTATACCTCATAATTTCTCAAGGGAAGATATTTTACGAGTGTTGAAAGAGAAGAAAGATATCTTTGAACCTTACGCGGTTGAATTGATGAGCAGATGGAGTGATTCAGAAAACTATGGCCAAGAGTTTAAAAGTTTAGCCGAAGTTATCAAATTAACAGGCAAGGATGTTATTTCCGCGATAGAAATTATCCGCCAGGAGATGTTTAATTACGGTTTTGTTTCTTTCCGCGATTACCTTTCTTTTAAGATACGGCTGTTTGATAAGCAGGACGGTATTATAAGACGGTGGGAGGATATCCAGTCGCTTGCGAGATTAGGCAGTATTGAGTTCGCGGTGATCGCAGGAGAAAAACTGATTGAGGCAGAAGAAAGCTTCATGCCGGTTTATGAGCTAATGGCCTCGCTCTATAATTATATTTTGAATGATTATAGCTGCGCCAGGGATGTACTTGCCAAGGCAATACGGCAGCAGCCCTTTAATCCGCACTGGCACCTTCGCCTGGCCAAGGAGCATCCTTTAAGGAGCAGCGAAAAGCATCAGGCAAGCCGGCTTATAGGATATTTTCTGGACCAGGGCAATTTTTCCTCCGAAGATAGAATCCGCGGTCTGGAAAACATGTACATCACGGCCGGCAGGTTCATAGAGAACCTTTCTTTATCATCCAGCCCTCTAAGCGGTAATTCCCTGTCTGCTAGATTGAAAGAGATGCTTTCGGCGTTTCCTCCGGGAAGTGCGCATATCTTAGCGCACGGCAGGGCGGTAGCCAGAATCGTTGATTGGTTAGGAAGGTATTTAGGGTTTTCCAAAAGAATTATTGCTGATTTAAGATCAGCGGCATTGGTGCATGATCTAGGAAAGACCGCGGAAGATTTGCTGTGCAGGGTTAATCACCCGCAGAGGCTGGGAAAAAGAAAATTGAACTATGCCAAGAAGGCCCACCCCCAATATTCCCTTGAGATATGCGCCGAGATCGGATACCCGCTTACCGCTTTCAGTGAGAAAATTGTTGCTTATCATCATGTACCCTATAAGGCAGGGGAAGGGATGGGCATTATTATGCAGGCATTTGCGGCTTCCGATTGGATAGACTCGGAAATTTCACCCCGCGCGCACAATTATCTTACCGGTAAAATCCTTGCTGTTGAGCGTATTCCCGGCAGTTTAAGCGATTATACCAGGGAAATAGGGATCATCGTTGATGATAAGGTAATGGAAGGCATACGGCAGATGACAAGGATGGGTGAAGAAATGATCCGGTTTCTTCGGTTCAGGCAGAAATACCTGCCCGTGCTGATTGCGGATGTGATCAACGGTTGGTTTATGAGGAATTTATGCTATATGGATGCTTTTCTTGAGATTGCCCGGACGGCGGATAATCCCGAGAAAATAAAGAAATTTATTGCCGCCTGCGCTTTTATGGAGCATAGCGGGATCTTGGAGCCGGTGCGGCTGGCAGGGTTTATCTTTGAATTCCTGGAGAGCCTATGTTTAAGGCCCGATAGAGAAGAGATTTTAAGCCATTTAAACCAATTAAATAACAACCCGGATGTTTCGCCAATCTTCAGTCAGGTTTCTAAAAGGCTATTATCCTCCACCCCTCTTTTACCTAGAAAAACCGGGACCGGGTCTCTAAGTGCAAGAGTGTTGCTTGAATATTCAGCAGTTATTTCTATCCGGCCAGAAAGTACCTTGTCGTTAGAACGGAATTTGGATCGGCAGTGGATATTTATTTTTGATAATGTCATTGACGAAGCAATGATAAATAAAGCACTAATTTCAGGGAATATATTCCTGGATCATGAAAGAATATCAGGAATAAAGGAGATATTCTGCCATCTTATTCACAATGCCATTGACGCTATTTCGGAAGCCCAGATGAACGGAGAGTTGGTGGAAGGGCAGGGAAGGCTCAAAATAAGAGTGCTGGAAGACAGTGGTGATATTGTATTGGAGGTGGAAGATAACGGTTGTGGCTTGGATGACGATACATTAGAAAAAGTACTGCAGGCAAAGTTAGATAGCGCTAAGAAAGGAAAGAAACACGTATTGGGGGGGAAGGGGGAAGGGCTTTTTAAGGTTAGGGGATGGATTGATAAACTGTGGGCTAACCTGATTGTTATAGAAACAAGAAAAATAAAAATGCTCTCGGGAAGAACAAAAGTTTATATTCCTCCTGACAGTTTTGTGATATTAGACAGAAGCAAGCATAATGCAGGTACTTTAGTGCGGATTCTTATCTCTAGGGAGAAAATGTCTATCATTGAGGAGAAATCAAACAGCAGCCTTGCGGACAGGGGCATTCTCAATAGGGCCGGTTCATCCATAAGCAGCCTCACCTACGCGGCGCGGCAAGCTATGGTAGGCAGTGCATATTTGGGGTTAATGGAGTTATTGTATGAGAGGTTAAACAACCCCAGACAGGCGCCCTTGTTTGATTCTCATGATAAAGCTCAGGCACTCACCGAGCAGCTACAAAAGCTTGCCAAGGAAGGTTATCTGCCGGCCGGCTTAAGCGCTAAATTATATGAGAACCTTGAGATTGCTTTAAGAAATAACGAACAGGCAGCCTTTGCCGCCCTCTTAGAATCCCTAATGGAACTATCAAAACAATTAGCTGATTGCGATAAGCGATCCTATCCTTGTATTCAATCAGCAGGATTTAATTCCGGTGTCCTAAAATATGAAGTGCCGCAGGGCCAGCAGGTACGTCAAGAGCTTGAAAAAGGAAAAATCGCGGTAGTCAGGCGATCCAGGCCCAGAAGTTATTCGTTCCTTTTAGATGTTTTCCGCAGCCTTGGCCATAGGATAGACAGCCAGGTAAAAGAATTGGCTTGGATAGATAAAGCGCTTAAGGTGCTGGAGACAGATTTTACCGCAAAACAGATAACCTGTTTAGTATCAGAACAGTGCAGGCCGATAGTATTAGAAAATAGGGCCATTAGGTTTGGGTTAAAGATAGTTTTAACGCAGCTGGGGCTAAAAAATGCTGGACGCCTCCGCCCGGCTGTTTATATGGCGCAAAGGCTACTGGAGGCGAGGAAAAAAACCATCGCCAATATGCTGAATTACGCAAAAAGTAATTTACTTGGCGACCTCAAGCATCTATTGGACGTAAGGAATCAATTTATAAGCAACCGGTTATTCTTTATAGGGAAATATCTGGAGAAGGGTAATTTTAGCGAGGCAGCAGCGAGAATCAGCATTATGCTTAAAGAAAAGAAAGGCGAAAAAGAGCAAACGGTAGAAAAACAGGTGCGCCATTTCCTTAGTGAGCCGGAATTTATCGGCTTGAGGAAGAAAATAGGCTATATTTACAGGCTGATTAGCCAGAATAAGCATAATGAGGCGCGTAAGGCATTTAATGAATGCTTAGCTTTAAGTTTTGATGCCAAGTTCATTTCTGAATTCATATTCGCGTATTACGAATCCAGGTTCGACAGGATAGATATCGAGAAGCCGAAACCTACTCTTTCCGCAAGGCAGGTGTTCAAAAATGAATTTGTCAGTTATCTTAAGAGAAGGGGCCTTACCCGCAGCCCTCCGCCAGGGAAATTAGCTAATGCCCAGGCCCGCTGGACGAAGAGTTATCAGGCAGTATTTATTTCCCCCAGAATAAAAGACCCCCTCAACCCCGCCGGAAAGATCATTAACCCGACATTTAAAATAGTTTCGGATTATTTATTAATGCAGGATAGAGGTGTATTCTCTATTTTAGGGATCGCCTCCAGAAACCGCGCTAAAATCGCCGTTATAACCAAATTCATTGCCGGCGGCAAAAATGAATTCAACGCGCTGAATTTCCAGGAAAGGGGAGAATTAATAAATGCGTTATGTGAAGATTATCAGGATAAGTCCGGCTTATTAGATAAGGGTCTTATCGAGCGGTCCTGCCTTACGAATATCAAAAAACTGTATAATGGCAGTTCTTCTTTAGCAGAGAAAGTAATTTTAAAGGTCTTGATGAGCCATCCGGAAGTTTCCGCACTTGTTAATGATGCCATAATAGCAGAAATAGCAGAAAATGTTTTGAGGGGGAACAAATCAAATAATCAGAAAAAGAAAGCGCTCATTGCGGTTCTTGGAATGGAGAATATGCCTAAGGCAGGCAAATTCGCGGATCTCCTGCTCAAGGAGCTTGAAAATGAACTATCTTCGGGCACGGGCCGGGAAACCATGACAAGAATTGTTTTTGCCTACGGCCCTCATCAATACGGCGGAGATTTTAAAGAGATGGAACCAATATTGGAAAAATCCGTTCAACAGGCTTATTCGGAGGGAAGGGAAGTAATACTGCTTAAGGAAGCCACATTCTCTATGGACCTGGAAGAAGCGGAATATTTTTTAAAGAAAGAAAAGTCGGTTTCTAAACAGAAGGTCCTCCGCCGCCGCGGATTCTCGGATACGCTAAAAAGGCTGGAATATTACGCTTCCATAAGAAAAGTCTATTATGACGAGATAAATGAACTTGGTTCCAGGGACCTTTCTGAATACCTCAAAGCGTACCAGGTGTTTATAGACCGCCACCCAAAGATTTATCTTGTTGTGGAAAGGTTGTCTTATGAGTCCTGGATAATTGATCTGGAAAAACAGATTTTGTCAAAGCAGGTATGGCAGGAATATGGCGGATGTATAACTGAGAAGCTGCGTAATACGCTGATTAAATGCGCAAAGAAGGCCGCAGAATCTTATTCCTTGAGAGATGAAAATGTGCTTCGCCAAATTGAGGAGCTGGTTGATATACATCCCGGTTCGTTAATTATTGTGGTGCGCGGAAGCCTGCATCACCGTATGCATGAAGGTATGCATGGGGAAGGCCTTGAGTTAGAGAGCTATTTGGCCGGGCCTTTTGATCCGCTGGTAGCAAGGCCGTTGGATTGGCTGGGATACCGGTTAATGCATAATAAAAGGGAATTGACCAGCAGGGAGTTAGCTTTATTAGACCTAATCCCCGCTTACTTTAGAGTTCTGCAAGAGATTAATATCAAACATAAGATAAATAACCTTTACCAGCTAAGCGAGCTTCTAAAAAAAGAGCTGTCTCCTTATATATCTGAAGAAATGCGCAGGGAATTACTCAAAGAGGCAGGAGTAATATCCGCTTCATCTCTCGCGCAAGAGCCATCCATTCTATCATCTAAAGAAGGGAATGACCCCTGGGAATTGCTGGTTGAGCATGTAACTGAAAACTATCCCCAAGCAAGGAAGATAGTAGAGGTCGGGATCAGCCTGCATCCGCAGGCAGCGGGCGGTCTGAAGGAAGCATTCGGTGAGGCCGCGGAAGTGATAGTAACCGATATAGTTGAGCCGCCGTTAAAGCAGGCAAAAGAGATCTATCCCGGATTGATAACCGCGCAGGATGATATCACCCGCCCCGAATGGAGCATATATCAAGGGGCGGATTTGATATATTCTGTCAGGCCGCAGCCGGGCCTGGCAGGCGGCATATTAAAAGTAGCGAATCAGGCAGGTGCCGATCTTCATTTAGTGGTCCACGAAGCAGAGGAAATGAATACCCTTTCCTGGACCGGCAGGTATAACGGCAGAGTTTCAGGTTATCCCTATTCCATATTAATCTATGAAGATTTTTCTAAGGCGGTCAGCAGGCAATATGTAGAGGCGGACAGGATCGAGCAAGAGAGGCTGTTTAAGCTGTTAGCTGACGGCGCAAAAAACCCCAACTTCTCCGAAATGGCGTTAAGGACCATCGCGTTTATGGTGAAGCAGGGAGTATTTAGCGGAGATCACGGGGCTATCGTCAGGGGTATCCTTAAGGGTACGCAATATGAGGGCTTGATATGGCCTGGTTCAGCTGCTTCAGCCATACATAAGACAGTAAATAAAAAAGGCGAAACAATTACAATAAAAGAAATTGATGCCGGCAGCCTGAAAGCCGCGGTTGGTTTTCATAATAAAGAATGGCTGGGCAGGTTTGAATTGTCCAAAGAAGAATCCGAAGCAATACTTAAGAATAATCCGGGCGGCCATCTTATGGCTACAATTGAAGGCGAAATCGCGGGGGTTGTCTGGTGCGCATCTTTATATGCGAATGGTCGAAATCATATAACCGGGTCTCTTCGGCAAATTATGGCTATTAAAGGAAACGCGCAAACAGATAATTGCTGGATCCATTACGCGGTGGCGGTAGGGGAAAAATTCCGCCAAAAAGGCCTCGGTCCGGCAATCGCTTCGGAATTACTGTACGCCACAGAGCAGATAACCCAAGGCATGGGGCGTTATACATTCACGCCTTTAAGCGGATATGCAGAATTTAAAGAAAGGTATAAGGTAGAATGCGGCAGGGGAACAACCCCGTTATTTTACCTGCTATTGCTAAAGAACAGCAAGCCGTTTATAAACCATGATACCAAAGAAGGTTACAGTCTCGATGAGTATAATGCGTTGATCTATCCAACCAGGTATTCACAGGAAGAATATAGGCAGATACTTAAAAACGACAGCGAGGATTATTTTGATTTCGCGCTTCCGGGAAGGATATCTTTAAGGCAGTACCTGGAAAATAAGGGAGTTGAAATAGAGCGGGTAACCTGGGAGCATTATATGGATTTTATAGAAATGGAAAACGAGAGGGCAAACGGCTTGCCAATTGAAGACTATATTAAATGGACGAACAGGGCGCTTAGGTGCGGGGCAGTGAACTTGCATATCAAAAATTATGCCAGGCCGATCTGGATTGTTGCAGGCGGCAGGGAAGGGGACGCGGACGCGGGAGAAATAGGGATAATAATCGAATACCGGAAGATCCCCGAAGCGCCTTCAAGGCTGGATAACCGCGGTTTGATTGATATCAAGGGCGCGGCAAACTACGTTATTACCCTGGAAAGGGCGTACAGATCCGCTTGGTATGCGATCTACAGGAACAGCGAGTATGCCGGCGCAATAAGAATAAGTTTTTCCGGCAGCAAGATGAACGGAAAGGTAATGAGCGAAATTTATGTGCACTATATTTACGTGATGCGCATCAAAAGGAAGCTGGATATAGCCACGAACATAATCAACCACTTGCTGGAAATATGCGCAAGGGAAAACAGCCGTTTAGTTGTCCCAAATCTCACTGACCCGGGATTTTACTCTTTGCTTGCCCGGCGTTTCAGCGAAAATCATAGAGAGGCGTTAGTAATAGATAAAGAAGGAGATAAGCGTAAAAAGGTTTCTTTCAAGAAAGCCGAAGGATTAATTGGAAGGGTAAGCGAGTTAACTGCCAGGATATACCCTTATAAAAAATCCGCCAGTCCCCTGGGATCCCTCTCTTCTTTAGCGGCAGTCGAGAATTCCGATCATAAATATCAAATATTAAAAGCTATAATTGACGTCATGGAAGAAAACGGAATTCATATAATTTCAAGATTTGCCGGAAATAAGATTGCGCTGGTTTCTCCTCCTATCCAAGACCTGCGGCATGGGAGATTTGAAGATGTGATGACAGAGGATATCGGCGCCTCTGATATTAACTTTTCCTCCCTTGCGCGGTTGATTACTGAACGCTTTAAGAAGATCCCGCTGGGAAGGGATGCGACTTTCTTTTTTAGGAGAGAACTTTCCTGGTTAAGAATAGAAGAATTGCTTTCTAAAATCATTGATGAAAAAGTTGCGGATAAAAAGATTAATGTTTTCTCAGTCGGCTGCTCAAAAGGGAAGGAACCTTACAGCTTGCTGCTTCTTATAGATACGCTGCTGCGGGACAGGAATCAGGACATAGAAGATTGGAATGTAACAATTTGGGGAGTAAGCCATGACTTAAGGCTGCTTCTTGCCGCAAAAAGCGCTTCCTATGATTTCTGGAATATTGCCGAAGGAATCATGTCGTTATCCAGAAAAGGCCTGCTTATCGATTTTGGCCGTTATTTTGACAACGGTTCTCTTATAGCTGAGTATAAACGCCATTTTCAATTTGTCCAGTTTGATTATCACAATTTTAAAGAGATAAACAGGTTGAAAGAATTGATAGGCAGCGTTGATTTTGCGATAAGTTCACATGTATTGATGTATGTTGATGAAAGGATAAGAGAGAGGGTTTTCCGGCAATTGTTAAGTTTCCTGGGTGAAGGAGGGTATTTTTACTTTACCGGATGCGATGACCCTAATTACCCGGATTATTTTGTCCCGGGGTTTATCTCCCAAGATTTAAGAAGGATCCATGCAAGCTTGGGCTGTGAGGATGGCATCAGCTCTCATAGTATTTACCATAAGTTACGAAACGGTAGCTCTTCCTGCTCTTCATTCCCGGCGCATGCGAATACGCATAAATTCAACAAAAATTATTGCGCCTCGTCATTAGCAGATAACAGGGCTATTTCAGTTTATCTTTTGGAACAAATAGAAAGAGTAAATAATAGCCAGGAAAAAGCAGAGCGATATGTAAAGAGCTTGTTGGATAAGATCGCGGCCCTGGGCCATGACCTTGCTGATTGCAGAAGATATTTGCAAGAATTAACAATAGAGACCGGAGGAAGGGTTATTGGCAGGTTTACCTGTGATTGCAGCTCCCTGCTTGGGACTTATTCAGATGATTTTATGGCCTGCAGGGGCCCGGTGCATGACAAAAATAATTATTATTTTAGACCAGGCGGAATAGTTGTGCTCAATTCCCAATACCCGTGGATAAAGGAGCTTATTACTCCAGATATCCGTTCACAAGCCATAAGTGTGCCCCTAGAAGCAAAAAGGCTATATTTGCCCGGATTAGGAAATGACCGTAATTATCAAGTATGGACTTCTGCTTTGCTTTTGGCAATGGACATACTCGGCAGGAATGAATTTAAAGGGAAAACAGTAGCGGTGGCCGGTCTTGGCAATGGAGTGGATGCCATATTCTCTTCAATACTCGGAGCAGAAAATATCCACTTGCTGGAAATTGAAGGGATGCTTGAAGAGCTATTCCGCGAAACGCTTGGATTGAATAATTTAACCGGCATTGAAGCCTTTGATTATGAGCATATGGGTAAGGATTTACGTTATTTTGCCCCTAAAACAAAAATCCCTACCGATATACTTTTAGCCAATTTAGGCGGCTTCGGGATTTATGCATATCCGAATATTTCTTCCCTTTTTACTCCCAGAGAGGGCAAGTTAACTTTGATCTTGTCGGGGGAAAGGTATTCTGATTTGCAAGCAGGAGAGAGGGATTCTTTGGATAGTTTATATGACAAAAGTGAACGCGGTTTTAAGATATTGTGGCATGATGATGCTGAAAATAAGGATGAGGCTATCGCTTTTGCGTTTGAGGTTGGCAAAGATTCCTGGGATAAGCTGAGCAGCTCTTCATTAGCTGAAGGAATTCCTGGCTTAACTAAAAACTCTCAAATAGGCATTTTTACCGTGAATGATTATGAACAGCGTCATCAGGATTCGGAAAAACAAATTGTTCTTACCCTTACTGACGCCGGGCTAAGAATACATAGGGTCATTGACAGGACAAGCCAGCCGAAAAACGTGAGGGAGGAAGAGCAACCGCTGATCCTGGATTTCTTGAGACCGTTGTATGAACATCCGGGGCAGTTAAACCTCATGTTAACAGGAGGATTTTATGAAGACTGTATTTTTAAAGCATTTAGCTGGTTTGTATTCCATGCAATCTTTGAAAAAGGCGTCCCGATAAATGTGATCTTGGTGGAAGATGCTCTTGACGGGGAGCCGGAAAATATGAACCACATCAGACAGTCTTATGTTGATTTTGTAAAGCTATTGCCGTTGGACAGGGCGATTTATATTGATGGATTAGAGGTATTCAGGGGGCATAGGTATTATCAGCGGAAATTATCCGTTGCGTTGTCCATTTATACCCGCTTAGGTATTTTTGAGGAAGCCTTGCTAAAGACGGAAGAAAAAAGCAGCGTAATATTTAAGTTAAGAAAAGAACGGCTATTGAAAGATATAGATGCCAATGATTTTATTCAAATTGCTTGCGACTGGCAGCCCTCTATTAGCGAGCAGTTGCTCACGGTTACAAGCGAGGCGGGGATTTTCCAGCCGGCGCTTTTTCTGACTCTGCTGGGATGGATGCCGATAATAACGAAGGAGACGCGTTCGCGCTTAGATTGCTTGCTTGACCTGTCGGAATTAGCCGCTCATTTATTGAGTATCTCGAATAAAAAATACCCTTACAAGGACCTGATATTTCTTCAGGTAGCTAAATTTATACAAAACGGCATAGCGAAAGGAAGCATCTATAATATCGGGGAAATATATTATCATATTAATACTTTATTTGATCCTGCTTCGGAGCTTTCCGGCTGGGAGGCGTTTATGGCTGTGAAAAAAGCATACCGATTGAGTGCCTCATCTCTGTCAAGCAAATCTGATTCCTCGTTGGGATTAGGGATATCCAGCCTAGAATTAGATTTCTTGTTAAAGTGCGCAATAGCGGGAAACTGCAAAGGCCGATCAGAACATTTCAATAAGCTTGGTTTAGATCACCGCATCGTAGATACAGGGATGCTTAACATTGTCCACGTCGGATTTGATATGGGGGTGAAGAATCTAACGGGTTTCAAGAATAGTGATGCCCCATGCCTTTATGGAGGATGTGGCGCGGATGCATCAAGGCTTTGGCTTTCTTTGAATCCCAAGAAGGCCATCCTCGTAAATAAAAATATGAATTTATCATTAGAGAGATTGCTGTGGGCCCGCAATAACTGGCAGGACTTATTGCGTTATAAACGTATACAGCATTACCTTGATATAAAGCGTCACCACGGATTTGCTCTGCCGAATACTGATTTTCCAGAAGATAATATTATCGCCGAGCTTAAATGTATGGGCGTTTTGAATACCCCCCAATATAATATTGAAATCTATCAGAGTAAAGACGCAACGCATATTAATTTCTTCTGGGCTTACCATGGTTCGGAAATAGAGCTTTATAAAATATTATTTGTTAATGCGGATATTACTGATCCATCAACCTACCCTGGCGTAATGCTGAAACATCTTAAGAACGGAATATCCGCATATTACCAGAGAGCTGGTGAAAATATCGCTGCTTATTATAGTAGGTTTTTGCGCGAAATAGCATCAAGTATTGAGATTGGGGGTTTTCTTGTTACTGAGGATCGGACAGAAGGGAGAGAAGCGGTTGCCAACGTGGATAATTTATTAAGAAATTCCGGAATCGTATTCACTCCGCCTGTTTCCAGCGAACAGATGCAGCTATTTACCGCTTTGATTAACTTGCGGGATAAAATACAAAGAGGGAAGCGGAATGCTCCAAAGAGCTTAAGCACAGAGATTATACGGCAGTATATATCTAAAAATCCTCCATATGGAGCGATAACGCAACTTAGGCAAAGGCTCTTTGTGTCCTCGTCTTTAACTGTGATTACCAAACCCTCAATATTTGTCGAGTTTGACATAACCGAAGACAGAGAAGTATCTTTGGAGGCATTCGGTATACCGCTTAAAATCAGCCCGAGGGAGGCGGAGTCAATGCTGGTTATCGGCTCAATGGCGATAGATAATGAATCAATAAAAAGGATTCAACGGAATGACGTAGAGAGGTTTATAAATATAATTAACGCCGGGCCAAAAGAACATTTCTGCATTCTTAAAAGACTGCAGGACCATATGAAGATGATTTTTGAATTTATGAAAAAAACTATTTCTTGGTTTAACGCTTTTGATCCTGCCGAAGAGCTCAGGGCCTATTACAATAAGGGTATCGTAGCATTAATTAATAAGTGGAATACTGATTGGCAGATGAGCGTATTTCCCGAAGCTAAAGATGGAATTCTTAGCGTGGTATTAAAAGACATGACCGGCATTTCTATCCCGGTAGATGAATATTCTTTGGATAGCCAGGACAGGCTTATTATTCAATTCGGCAATACTTACTTAAGGTTCTATAGGGGAAAAGAGGGTTTCATATATAAGATTAGCACTGACATGGACGCTAGATACAGAGAAAAGTCAGGAAGCTTTAGGTTAACAGGCAGCATAGACAGGTACCGGGAAGATTTTTCTTTTGGTTCATCGTTAAGTTTGGGCCTCCTGCTTATTAAATTTGGCAGGATTAATATGCGTAATGGCGCAAAGAACAGGGTTATGGTAAGTTATCAAATGCCTAACCGAGAGGGAGAACGCATTCTGAACATAATTGATAGCAAGGTGTCAGAGGAACACGTAAGGTTGCTGCTATGTTTTGACGCTATTTACAAAAAGACAACGCTTTTTATAACCGATTTAGGATCGAAAAATGGAACTATCGTGCGCTACGCGGTCCCGGATCCAAAGCCAAAAGAAATTCTCCGCGGTCCCGGCACCAATAGGCTTTCCGGCTCTCCCTTAATATTAAAAGAATTGGAGGATCTGCTGCGTACGACGGATATATTAATAGAGCTTTTATTCCGGAATTACCAGAGCCAGGAATTAACAAAGAGCGATTTTATGAATAGCGCGGAATTGCTCATAAGCAGGCTCCAAGAGAAGGCGCTGGGAATATTGCAAAGTTGTACTCCTAATGAAGCAAGATTAATTAATTTTTTACGGCCTCAGCAAAACGGGCGGGAGAGAGAAGGGGCAGGCAAATATTTTATCCGCTACATTAATATATTAAGCCCGGTTTTAGGCGACCCATTTTCAAATGAGGCCATCAGGCTAAAGAAGGCTGTTAATAAACAGCACTTCAATGCTCCGCTTACGGAGATAGTCCAGGCCCTTTACGTCAGCGGTTTATTTAATAGCCGTTTATTCAAAGGCCGTATGAATTTTCATGGTATTTTACTCCGTCTTTATTATGAAAGATTTGCTATGCTTTTTACGGATGATGGTAGTTTGCGGTTATGGATTAATCCTAACGAGAACCTGGACAGCGTCCTCCCATTTATTGTGAACCAGTTTGCTTTGGAGATATCGGAGCATATCCGGAAATCCGGATTAACAACAAGGTATATCTTCGGCCAGGCGCTATTTGACCTGTTTTATGAATATGTCCGCAGAAAAGACCTGGCTATTGACAGGCTTTTTGATGAAATCTGCTTGAATCGCAATGCCCGGTTAGGGAATGCTAATTACCATCCAGCAACCATGGTATTTGAATTTGTAAAGGCGGCGAGGATAAGACCGGATTTTGAAGCGCTTGCCAATAAATTTATTGAAAGGGTTATTGAAGAGATAGAGAAGTCAGAAAAAATCGTTAATCTTCAGGCGCGCAGGGCCAACTTGAGAGGGCGCATATTAGGTTATTATGCCTATTTATTCGGGCTAGAGTCTGCCTGGAAAAGGCTCCGTTCAGGGGCGATTGCTAACGATAAAGAACAGGTAGGAGATGAGCTGTTAAGGCGCGGTTTATTGTTTATAAAAGAATACCTGGTCTTAAGAAGCTTTAACCGGACAGAAGCCAGGATGAGCAGTAATTATGCTGGAGCTAAAAATGAACAATGTTCTTCTTCCTTGTCTGCCCGATCCCCTCCAGGATCTGAATTTACCCGTGTATCTGCCGGGGAGTTCCAATCAAAATATCTTGAAGGGCTGTTTATCCCTGCCAAAGGAAGACAAACCTTAAAACAAAACCTCCCATTTTCGGAAATATACCTTGCCCGTTTAGAAGAAAAAGGCCTTCTTGCCGTAATAATAATCAGAGAATTAATGAATTTTAATGATATCTGTCTTAAAACCCTTGGCCACCGGGTAATGGTATTAAGCAGCGATCCTGCTTTGAGTTATATTGATCCTGATAGCTTCAATCCTTTATTTAATAATTACCCTTCGTATTGTTATGCGATTGCCGGCGAGTCTTCTCAAGAATATTTATTTAAAAGATTAGGCTGGTGTCCTATTGGAAATAATAACGGCTCAAAGGAAGCGCTGTTCCTCTATCCGGGAATATGGGAAAACATCTTTACCATAAAACAATACTATAACTCCTGCCCTGAAAATCAATTTCTCCCCTTAGAATATGGAAAGCAAGGCATATTTGTCGCTTCGGAAATCGAGGATTTGACGATCCTCTCAGGCTTGCGGAAAGAGTTGGACATGGAAACGGCGCGTATCGCGGACCTAGGCTGCGGCAGGGGGGATGTTGTATTCTTCCTCGCTTCATTATTCAGGAAAGCCTTAGTCACGGGGATAGAAAATGAAGACCACTTATGGCTCCGGTGCAAAGAAGGCCAAAAGTACTTTGCCTCCCGGTTGAAAATAGATAATGTTAAGTTTTATAATGATAACTTTCTTCATTGGAGTTTAGGGGATATTGGAGACCCGCTCCTTAGATTTGAAACTTACGACGCTTTTTATTATTATCTTGGGGGGACAAAGCCGCATCCTTCTGAAAAAGCCGGATATTTTAGAGAGGAGAAATCAGCAAGCAATCAGCAGAGGTTATTCGAACAGTTATATGAGCATGCCAGGCCCGGGAGCTTACTTATCCTTTATCAGTTTACAGCGGATCGGACAGCGGAGGAAATTATTGGGCTCTATGGCATGAAAGAAATATTCAGAAGATTTTATTCCCCCGTGCTTGAAACATACAAAGTAGCCGTTTTCAGGAAGAAGCCTTTTGCCCTATCTAATTCGCCATTGAAAGAAGCCGCAGCTTCGGACTGCCCGGATTATCGTACCCGAATAATCAATTGCAGATATGGACAATGCGAAGAAATGGGCAGATGGCAGGACGGTATTCAATGGAGGAGTGTGATTGAAAATCCTTTCGCCTTAGCCGTAGTTGAATATATGCCGACAGGGAAAAGGATATATTTCAGCCAGAGCCACCATCAATTGGTTTATGCATGCGAGATCGAAGAACGCTTAACGAAAGAACCGGTTAAGGATAAGGTTTTGGTAAACGTTGACAGGATAGACCATACTGATTGCGGGCAGATCGCTGTCCATGATTACACGGCCGGGAAATTTCCCCTTTCTCTTGACAGGGCTTATACCGGGGATGAATTCCTGTTTAACAACAGAATATTCGTGATAGATGAAGCAAATTTTATTTTATGGCTGCGCTATAGGGATAAAATTGCCAGGCTGATCCGCCCCGTTATACCGGAAGACGCGAATAATATATCTCAAAAAGTGGAACATATAGGGGAAACGCAGGAAGGGAGATACAGGATTTTATCAGTTTTAAATGGGGATAAAATACAGAACCAGGATGATATATACGCATTGCCGGTAGAAGTTTTTCCGCTCAGCATGCTCAGAAAAGAAATTAAGCAGGTCAGGCCGGAAGAAAGAATAATTTCCCTATGTAGCGATGCCCTTTGTCATGTTTTGCCTTCCTTCAGCGCATTCTTGCGTATTATTAAAGCGGCATTTAATCACGATGCCTCTTTTTATTTTGCCGCCATATCCCCTGATTGGTGGTCGGAGGGGATGAAACGCAGGAAAGATGAAGTATATAATGCGCTGGATTACGCGATCATTTATGCTGCGCAGGGAAACCGTCGGGATAATGCGCCTGTTCCCGACACTAATGCCGTTTTTTATCCGGTTCCCGAAGGCCGCCGCTCCGAAATTATAAATGAACGTTTAAGGCTTAAATACCGCAGATTGCTTCTTAAATTAATGGAGAGGGAGATAAATCTAAGGGAGTTTAGTTTTCACGAGCAGGCAGACGGAATAGGGCAGGAGAAACGCTATATTGGACCGATTAACAATAATTGGCTTGGTATTTACAGCATATTATACAGCCTGCGGGATAACGTTATCCCGGTTTATTTGGAGAGGATAGGCACTAATGGCCGGGAATTAGCGCCTGAATTAGCGTTGTCAGAAATTGTAAAAGATATAAAGGTAAAGTTAAGACAGGGGACTAAAGTGGTTGTAAGCGTCAGCGGCAGGCCTGGGGCGGATAACGCGGAGTTTATAGAGGACCTAAAAGATGCCCTATCCCGGCTAAAGACAGTATGGTATTCTCCCGAAAGCAGAAGATTTTACGGGCTTCATGAAGAATTGGGCATTCCTGAAATAGCAAAATTCGAAGTCATATCTACGCAAAAAATTATTGAACGCCTGAGTGAGGATTATGAAGTCATCGTAGTCCATTCTCCTTACTCCGTAAATGGTTATTATGGCGTTTATTTCGAGGGAGCTCCTGTCCTGGCTGTAGATATAAGAATATTCCTAGAGTGCGATGAAATTGAACGGCTTGAGCGCATTAAAGACTATTCTAATGAAATCGCCACAATAGGACGCTTAAACAAATTCTACCGCTATACCGTTGATTTAAACCGCCAGGATGCCGATTTTGTGATAGATACTTCAATATATCCCATTTCCCTATCGGAGATCTATACCATAGAGAGGAAATGGCATGTTGTGAATGAGTTAAAAAGCGGAAAGATTTCAAAAAGGTTAGAGGTGCCGGAATTATTCATGCAAGAGGAATTTGTTTTTATCTTTGAAAATGTCCGCCAGATTGCTGATGAGTTCGGTTTACTGGATGCTTTTGGCTTTGCGGTAAAGAATGAAGAGATGACGCAATTACGCCCCAAAGAAATAGAGCAAATTAAATTGGGGCTAGCGAAAGAAACCAATCACAGATTTATGACCATAGGAGAAAAAAGGATAATTGTGGATAAAATCAAGGATTGGCTGCTAAGAGCAGGCATATGCGAGGCAATGTTAGAGTACGGGGTTAAAGATTATTCATTCTCGCTCATAAGTAACCTGGGGGTCCGCGGAGGAGGGGTTACCTGTCATAGTGACGCGGATGTCCAGCTTCTGGTCAGGCTTCCCGGGCCGTTAAATGCGGGATCAGAAACTGATTTTGCAGAATATCTTGCGGGTAGGCTTCATGGTTTATCTCACCCTGGAAGCAGGCTTGGTCCTTATATTTATTTCCCCCTAAAGCAGGTGGGCCTTTTGAATGGCCTGGCAATCACTGACCTGGAAATACATATAGTTCCTTTTCAACTACCTACTCCAGAGCCAACATCCTTAGAATATCTCTTTACCTTGCTTTTTGGGCTGGAGTACCACGGTTTAGAGATTTTAAGCTCTTCTCAAGAGGTTTGCCGTTGGATGGTTCAGGAAATGCGGGAATACATTTTCGAGCATGGGCTCCAGGAAATGTTTATCAATTACATATTTTCCGAAGTTGAAGCGCTAAAGAATAAATTCCGCCAGCACTCCAGATTGCTGGGGATTTCGGGTTCTTCTTTAGCGTCCGAAGGCTACCGCGTAGCTGTCTCGGAAGAAAAAGACAAATTATTACAAGTTTTGCGAAAAGAAATCAGAATTTACAAGGGCACAAAGGAAGTTGAGAATGCCGAAGTATCTTTTCTGGTCTTTGAAGATCATAGAACCATATTTATAGAGAACTTTTATCCCAATTTCCCTAAAGAAAGAAAAGGGAGGGGCCGCGCCCTTCTTAGATCCCTGCTTGGCAGGCCGGCGGAGTACGCCGGGTTTTACATAGTTTCACAAGCCTCGGATTCATTCCAAAAGTCATTTTCGCTTTTGACAGAATATTCGCCAATAATTGACAAAGACGGAGAGTCCAAGATTTATAACATGACCGGAAAAGGCATTATTGATGCTCTAAACAACTCACGGAAAGAGGGAAATGAACTTATAATAGAGAAATTAACCGATATCTGGTTCTACGCGAATATTTTCGGTATTGTGCCTGGAATTAATAATCTTTCCCCGGGATCGGTTTCCAGCGCTTTAGTAATCGATCATAACGATTATTACAAGATGGCGGTTTTAAAGTTGTCTCCTGGTGAAAATAATGCGAGAGAAGAGTTGATTATTCTTAACGGAAATAGAATAGAGAAGGCCGATAGGCTGAGGATACAGGCCCAATTACTTGAATGGGAAGATATGGAAATGGCCAATGAGACCGGGCTGCTCAATCATAATGTAGTTTTGTCTGTCGTAAGAGAATATATCAAGATAGGAAGTGAGTTTTACTATTTTGCATTTTCTGAGCCGGGAGTTCTGCAGGGGTTGGTAACTTTCAATCCCGGAAGAAGGGAGATTTATAGCTTGATAGTCAATCCCCGTAGCAGGCAGGAGATAAAGGAAAAAAGGGAGTATAAGGGCGTAGGCGCGGGCTTGCTCGTCTTTGCCCTAAGACAGATATGCGGTAATAGCGGCGGCGAAAGGATGATCTTTGTGAGGAGCCCTTCGGCCTGGGTTAAAGATATGCTGGGAATAAGGGGGGAATATTTTTATCCGAGCAGACTCCCTGAAACTAATCTCAATAAATATTATCAGCAATTAGAGGACTACTGCCAGGGGGGAGCGAGATCCGGATCCCCTGTTTTTGATGCCGCGGAAGAAACCAGTAAAATTATTGATTCCTTTAGAACAAGAAGAGAAGGATTGGTATTGGCATATCGCAGGGCGAGCCAGCGCGGTATTCCCGAAGAGCAAATATGCCGCTTCTTAAGCCAGGAAGTAAAAACTATGGTTAGGGAAGCAGCGTACTTTGCAGAATGCGAACTTAGAATGGGTACCAAGAAACAGGGAACTAAACCGCGTCAGCATGAATTCGCGGTAGTCGTGTGCGGCAGCTTAGCGCGCAATCTCTATACTCTTAATTCTGATATTGAATTGTTGGTTATTCCGGGTAAAAGCGAGTTGAAAGGATACTGCCGTATTTTACATGGGCGTATAACGAATATATTAACGAGAGCAGGTTTTGAGGTTGAGGCAGCAATTATAAACAGCATAGGTTATTCTACTCCTAAAGAGCTTGATTGCGAAGATGCCTATATCTTTCTGCTTGATTACGAAATGCTATTCGGAGACAAAGAAGTCTTAGACAAGATTAAAGTCCAGGTGCGTCATAATATATATGAATCCCATAAAAACGGGAAGAGGTATTTTGGGGTTACGGCATTGACGCTGGCTCACATTTCAAGATTAGAAGATCAAATTAATAATTTCTCCGGAAAATACGCTATAGACATAAAGCTCTCCGCCAGGGTTATCCGTTCTTTTATGTGGGCGGTTAAAGTAAAATTTGATATCCAGGAAAATGATATGTGCGGGATATTGCAGGAGGCCTCAAGAAGGTTTGGCGATACAGGCAGGAAGTTTATCGGTGATGATGAAGTTCAATTATTGGTTGAGGCAATCAGATTTATCTTGAGCATCAGGAATACTGCCGGCAGCTTAAGGGAAGGAATAGTTTCTCCTGAAAGGGAATTTCCCTGGTATTTATTGACCAGCCGCGATTGGGGAACTATTGCCGGAAACAGGCAGCCGCAAATGAGCGCCCAAGAATTAAAGAACGGCTATTTATCCTCAATTGCGCAAATGCACCGGATTATCACAGGTAAATACGATGAGTGCAATCAGCCATATAAACATGACGAGCTTGTAAGAGAAATCCATTTAGAAGCGGCAGAATCAAATATCTCCTTGCAATATTATAATGTATTTATGAGGAGATTGGCCTCTGACAATTATCCGGCAGTTTACCCGCTTGGCCTTCCTTTTAATGAATTCAGCCATCTTCAGAATGAATCCGGGCACATGTATTTGAAATTAATGGAAAACGGGTTGTTGGCCCAAGGCCTGCTTTTGCCGTATCTGCCCAATTCGTCTAAAACGCTTATTTTTGCCAGGCCGTTAGGAACGGGAGTAGGGGCTGAGCCATTAAAAGAAGGCTCGACATCGGAAATCGAAATAAGAGTAATTGGCTCAAGTTTATCGCAAGACAAATTATTCTCTTTGATTATTGATAACCATTATCTGGAAAATGGGAAAATGGCGATAGCTTCTGATGAATACAATAATTTACAGCTTGCTTTTGGAGCGGATCCGCACACCTGGCCGCGCGTATTCGGATATGCTCAGGCAAAGGCGCACTATGACCTCAAGGAGCGCACCTATCCTTTGTATTTACGGGAACATATAGAGGGATTTTGGCCGATTTTCTTAAGCGAATACGCTCCTGGGGTGCGGCTCATGTTAAGCTGGAATGATGAGGGGTTTGGTATTACTGAAGACACACGGCTCTTTGAGTTTATCATGGTTTCGGTGATTAAGAGGCTTATCAGGCTATGGCAGGAAACCGGGTTGATTTTTGGCGAAATGCGCGTCTTTGACGGGGACTTAAGATTAAATCAGCAAATTTGTCTTTATATCATGGAGCATAAAAAAGAAATTAAACCCGGCAGGCTGATTGAATTTGAACCGCAGTTATTAAAAATTAATACTTTGCGCAGTTTGCGGTTGGGAAATATAAATGAGTTAGTGGATGGCCTTTTCGGTTATTGGGATTGGACCTGTTACTGGGAAGGCAGGATAAATTTTATGTACAGTATCCCGGTTTTCTCCGCCAATGAAATTATTAAAGCTTTGCATATTGCTTTAGGGGGCATGCCGGATGAAATAAGCGGTTATTTGGAGAATAAGCTTGCGCAAAGAAAAGCGCAGATGCTTGCTGGAGGCAGGAAGAGTATTAATTTTAGCGCTTCTGCGCTGACCGGCAACGCGGATATTTTCAGCGCTTTCATGGATATAATTTTAAGGCGTAATGATCATGAGAATCCGGAAATTCACCGGGAATTCGGGAAAAGAGGGTTGGAAAATGAAATAAGAGGCAATATCAGGAAAGAGATAGATTATATTAATTTGAAAATTCTTGGGGATGAGGTAAAGCCGATCACCTTAACGGATCTCCAGGGGTTTCTTATCCGGGAAGGGGATAATTTCCGGGCGGAAGGGCTTTTTAAAGAAGCAGCGATCTGCTATTTCCACTCCTTAAGGTGCGCCCGCTTTGATGAAAATATAAAATCATATACTCAGTACCTGAAATCCGGGGATGAGTATTTTGAAGTCCGGTATTTGCTGCTAAGCGCGTTGTCCGGAGCGGTAGATGCGCTTCCCCGGAGGGCAAGGGATGATTTTTCCATTCTATGGAATTCACCCGACACCAGGATCGAACAGCTTCAGGAATGGGTTGAGAAATATACGAATATCCGGGAATTAGACTACATCGTTGACCGCGGAGATGAATTCTGGAGCGGATATAGCCGTTTCGACTTGATTAGAGAATCATGCCTGGCATTAAGTTATCTTTCTTCCAGGAACGTTTCACCGGACAGCTCTGAAAACTGGTTTAAATATTTTAATAGCCGCAGGCTCCAGAGCGCCGAACCGCTTGATAAAAAATTGTTGGGGGAATTATCGGCGAATTTTATTAACATTGACCAGCATCATGAAGACCCGATGATCTATAAAATCATATT
This sequence comes from Candidatus Omnitrophota bacterium, assembly GCA_028716965.1. GTDB lineage: Bacteria > Omnitrophota > Gorgyraeia > Gygaellales > Profunditerraquicolaceae > UBA6249. The sequence continues at coordinate 28,659 of JAQUOV010000008.1, read as the reverse complement.
CTTAAGCAACCTGCTTAAAGATTATTCAAGGATACTTTTGGGAGACAATGAAGCAGATGTCAAAGTGTTGCTTAGGCCGTTATTACGGAGATTGTCTATTGAAGAAGAAGATATAGATCTGATAATTACTCTTGCCAGTGAACACCGTGACCACCGCATGCTTAGCTCCGGAGACGGGGATCCCTCATCTATCACGAAAAAATTTAAAACACGGGAATACTCCGGAAACAATAATCAGGCAGAGAGCATGCCGCCGTTAGATTATCAAGCAATTGCCTTGGCTGATCTTAAGGACGCGCTAAAAGACCAAAGTCCCGATGAGCGGCTGGCCGAGTTATATAAGAATAAAGGATTGATCAACGCATTGTCATATCTGAAGATGCTGGATAGGATTAAGTTCCCGGGAGTCACCATATTGGAGCATTGTCTTGCTGTCAACAGGTATATCAACATTTTCCTGAAAAGAGATTACCGGGATTTTATGGCTTTAAGGAAGGGTTTGGCATTTGTGGAAGAAGATGCATTTAACAGGCTTTCCGATGCCTTGCTCTCGGCTGCTGAATTCATGGCCGGCCAGGGGGTTAGAGACCCCCTGTTTGTTATTAACATAATAGCGATGATGCATGATATCGGAGACATTTTAGATTACGGCGATCACGCGCTGCGGGGGGCTCAAATTATCGGCAAAGTTCTCGGCCTTCTTGGCATAAGCGACGAGAGGATTGCCCGCTGGGTGGAGTTTGTCATAAAATTCCACCCGGAATTCGGCGGGATATTTATCGGTGAAAGGTCAACCGGTCAAATAATAAAAGCATTGAGGGATTTTGATAATAGTCCCGAAAAAAATATGCTTGTTAAACTGCTTATCGTGTTAAATTGCGCCGATATACTGGGCGTCAGGGACGGAAGGTTCTTTAATCAATCAAAAGCGGAATTTATGGTCGGCATGCTGGATCTTACGGTGCTTGAAAACTTTGATGTACTGGAGCACCGTTTAAAGAAATTCTCCTGCGATAACAGGGATGTTTTAGATTCCGCCAAGTATAAGAGCCTGCAGATGGAGTTAAGCGGATTAGAAGAGGAAAATGAGGGGTATTTCCGGAAAATAACCGATTTTATCCGCGTAATCCAACTGGACCACTGCATGGAAGTGTTTATGCACCTCTCCGAAAAAGAGATCATGCAGCTGCTTACCTTATTCTACATAATCCATGAGGCATCAGGCGGTGAAATTACCAGTTTTGATTTTACAGCCTCACGCAGGTCCGCTAATTTAAGCCGGCAGTTTATCCACGAAATGCTCCAGGGCCTGCCTCTAAATAAAATACAGGGCCGCTCTTTGGCGCAGCTTATGGAAACCCTAGGGAGAAGGGGGCTGATCGTGTACCTGGCGGGCAATACCATGATGATCGATAATCGTTACCTGATCAATGTGAATCGGTATTTTAAGGCTGCCGCTATTCTGGATTTTGCCTACTACGCGGCAAGAGGCAGGGGCACTCTTACCAACCGGCAATTAAATAACTTTTTATATATGCTGCATTTAGCCAATATCAAGGAATTGATGCTGTTGGAAAAATACTGGCCCATAGCCAGATTATTGCACGGTTTCTTGGGCGCCGTGATCAAAAAGGAGAAATCCTTTGATCTGCAGAAAATCATACATTGTTTTAAGGGTAAGGGGGATGATTTAGAAGCCCTGCTTATAGAGCAGGCAAAGGCCCTTGCCAAACAAATAAATGGATATAGTGAGGCGTATGAAACGCTTGAAGCCATCAGGCAATTAGGAGATTTGGGGCTTTTGATTTCCTGGATGGGCAATAAGACAATAAGATTAAGGTATACTGCGGGAAAAGTAGATTTTGGCGCAGCCGGGTTCATCAAATTTATTTATGCGCTCGCGCTTTTATGGCAGAAAAAAGAAATGCCCAAGATGACGTTTTTATTCCACGGAGAATACAGGAAGCCCGTGGAGCGGGAGAAAATAAAGGTTAACTTTATGGGCCTGCAGGAGATCAAGGCGAATATGAAGTGGCTTAGCAGCGAAGAATGCATAAAAGAGGTCTTGGGGCTGGAGGAGCCAAGCGGTTACACACTAGAAGAAAAAAGAACAGTAATTAATTTCTTATACGCCAATGGTTCCCCTAGACCGGAAGATGAGGGAGTGTGCACCGATACATTACTTAAAACAATATATTCCTCGCTGTTTTTAAACAAATTCGTCGGTCCCAGGTTAATGAAAATGTACTTACGTAAGGGCGACGCCGATGGTTTAGGGAAATTTCTTTTGTCGCTTGATTTATGCACGGGGTTTCGAGAGTTCAGAAGAAAGCATTTTCTCAGAGTCAACGGAGAAATAATGGCAACCGTAAACAATGCCATTGTGAATAATCAATTGCGCAGAGAAAAGCTCGGCAACTTTGATTCGGCCGAACCTGTATTGAGAAAGGGAGACATTGTTATTCTTGGTGGATCGATCGCAGCCCTGGTTGATACGGAAAAGAGGCTTAAAAGCGGCCAAAGGTGGCTGACCGCTTATTATCTGGCAAACGGCCACAGGATCGACTTGAATAATTTGGTACGTTCCGGTGATTCAATTGAGCGCATCCTAGAATCCTCATCAGCGCTTAAAAGCAGCGGATCGCAAGTAAAATATTCTTCCGATCTTATCATCCCGTATGTTCCGGATGCTTTCGGCTATGGGAGGATAAGCTGTGAGCATGTAAGAATAAGCTCCGGTAAAAAAACGCAAGATAGTATTTCAGCTTTATCTATGATTGCCTGGTGCAAAGAAGTTAGCCGGGCAGTAATTCATTTTAAGAATTTATATAGCGGCATAGTGAAAGACATAAGGCTTTATGCCGGTAAGGATAATTTCATGGTCCTATTTATAATAAACGACGATCCCGCACCGCAAGAAAGCTGCAAATTAATCCACCACTGGAAGATATGTAATACTAACTATATCAGAGATTTGGCTAAGTTATTCAAGAGGATAGCTGAGCGGGAAGAAAGTTTAAGGATGATATCTCATGACAAAAAGATGAATTTATTGCAGTCGCATCTGGCGGTATTCTGGACAACATTGGAATATAAGTCAATCTTTTCCCCCGCTATTTATGATCGGATCTTTAGGAATTTCATCAGGAAAGGAAGCAGGCTATACGATAAGGAGATAGAGATAATTATAAAATACTTAAATATCCGGATTAAACAATCGCCTTTTTCTGAAGCCAGCGTGAGTATTTACGATGTTGGGGCAGCTGGAGGGTTATTCGGAGCGGTGGCCGCCCCCAGATTAGATAAATGGGCCAGGAGCAAAGGAATAATTATCTCTGCCACGTTTTACCTTGTTGACCCCGATGTGGAAGCGTTCAACAGATTAGGCCTTTTTGAATATGAGCGGTGCGTTGCACAATACAGGGGGGGAAGAACCGGCTTAATCTTTAACTATGTAGTTCCCAGGATTAAGGATGAAAAATTAGAGCTTGAAGACGGTTTTGCCCAAGAAATTGAATTTAAAGAAGGCGGTATTGTAATCGCTAACGATATCTACGAACATATCGCGGAAGATTATATCTTGGCGGATATTATACGCAATATTGCACGTTGCGGCATATGGCTTCATCTTGTTCATGTCCCCTTTGAAGATTCTCCTGATAGGCGCTGGGGGCACGAACGCTGTTTTGACAAAAAGAAGCTTAAGAAATTAGCTGATTGCTTTATACATCATGCTGCACCTTTAAGCTATTCGCTTATTGTAGAAAAAGGGGAAAAAGGAGGTGGATTGGCGATAATTTGTAAAACGGGAACCGAAGAAAGAGCGGATGGCCCCGATACTCACCGGAGCGGTTCCTCTCTGGACGGCAAAAATGAAACAGACGTTACTATTAGAGAAGCAAAAGGAAGTTTAGCCTGGATTTTAGGATGGGCCTTGAAAAGGAAAGCCGATGAAATAAATAAAATATGGAATATGAACGCGTTATCTGAAGAGTTGGGCTTAGCATATGCCACTTTAAAGAAGTTTTTACCTTTAAGCAGCGAGATTTTGTTAAAAGAAGGATATCCGGAAATTAAAATCAGGGTAAGGCAAAGGGTCAGGCAAACGGAAGAAGCTCCCTTTGCGGTAAAACATGACAGGTTAAAAAAAGAAAACAAGCTATTTTCGGCAAAGCGTGGAGCCGGCCGGCCGCGTAAGCCGCAGAATCTGTCCGCGCAAGATGATCCTCAAAGAGCGAACGGAAAGGCCTTGCATCTTCCCACAAAATCAGCCCAGACGCAGGAAGAAAAGATAATTGTATCGGAATTGTTCCGCCTTAAGAGTGTTATGAAAGGTAAGGAAAACTTCGAAGACGGCGCGATAGAAACAATTTTAAAGACAAACTCAGTCTCTCTGAGAAATATTAAAAATCTGCCAAAGTCAATAAAGTCTTTATCCGGGAAAGAAGCCGAGTATTTTGAGAATCGCAACAAAGAAATACCGTTGGGAATCGCTATTTGGCATATATTACAGGATTATATTGTCCCGCAGCAGGAAGAGATAAACTGTGCAATACTGGGGTTAAAGGTGGCATTGGATAAGCAGCCTTTTGAGCCATCATTTCCGCCTGCAAGAAAAACCAAGCTATTTCGGCAAAGAGAAGCTGATGAAGAGCGGCCGGAGGCAAGCGAAATAAAAGGAGCGGCTGAAGAGTCCCCTGCGGTCAACAGGGGAGAGCAGGGGTTAGATAATCTGTTGCGGCACTTTCCGCATTTACAGGGTTCATTTTACCGTATGGTGGCGGAAAAATACTTAGAGTTAAAAGATCATGTCGGGTGGACCCAGGATGAATTGTTAGGACAATTTTATCATAAAGCAAGCAGTAAGCCTAAGACCGTAAGGGAATTGTTAAGGGATTTACCTGAGTATCTACCCGGGTTAAACGGTATTCCCCGGGGGGTAAGGAGCCTGATAGCCATTGCCTGCCATCTCCGAGAACTATCGTGGCCCGGCATTGAGCAAGCATACTTATTGGCAAAGCAAGAAAACATATCCAACATTGCTGAGGCAAAAAATATGAGGCTGTCCATAGAAAAACTCGGATTTGCCAATGCCGAAGTTATGGGAATAATACTTAAGACAGAAGCAGCGCCCGCGCAAAGGGAGATTTTAAGCAATATCCTGGATCTTGTCGGAAGAAACAATTACTCAGAAACAGAAGCAGTCAAAATAATTTCTGCTGCGGAACTGATCTTAGATAGCGATAAAAAGGCGAAAATAGCGATAAGCGCGGTTAAAAATAACTATTCTGCCGATGATATTGAAACCTTGGTTTTACTGCTTGCGGAAGAGAATGATCCAAAACGATTGAAATCATTCTCAACCGTAATAAAAAACGGGAAAATATTTAATCTCAGTGAAGGCCCTGCCGCCTCGTCACTTGTCCGTAAAAATCAGCCCCGTAGATCTTCAATCACAATTTCCATGAGCAATATTCATTTTTCCCTCCCCGGAGGAAACAGGTTGACCGCCGAAGATCTGGATGCGGCGGGGATAGCCCTCATGAATATCTATAAGAAATTTATTGCAACATCTTTGGGCTGCTACAGCAAGAAATCGGGATGTTTCAACTACGCTTCCCAATGCCGGTATGACGGCGGTTACGATGTTGATGAAGCCAAGAAACTGGCAGGTAAGATAATCCGCCTTTGGGGGCAGGACAAGATAACAGACGTTTTGATATTGGGAAGGGATGGTTCTGGATTGGGGATGAGATCGCTGCACCGGATATTAAACGGCCGTGATTATAACTCGGCAGACAGTAGAGCAGGCCCCCGGATCCATTTTATCGAAGATAACCTATCTTGCAAAGAATTAACAGGTTTTCTTTCCGTGAATACCCCGAACTTAGATAAAACAATATTGACCGTAATTACCGATTCCGACAGGCTACCCTCAAATTACCCCATTTTAAGAGACAGGTTCATTAAAGAAGTTGGAAGCGATATGTATGCTTCCAGGATTGTGATAATAAGCAATGTAGGCGCAAGCCATGAGCTTCATCGCGAACATCAGAGACTCTGGTTTGATAATCTGCGCAGGAGAGCATCCTTTTTCCTGGGCGCCTTGCCGGCGGTCCAGGGCATTAAAGGCAGGCAGGCAATATTCACCCCCGCGGCATTATTTTGCGCAGGCATAAGCGGATGGGATATAGATGATCTTCTGCAAGGATTATCGCTGGCCTACAAAAGAATAACGGCGGTAAATAAATTAGGAGAACTGCTTAATAAATACAAAAACCCGAATCGGGTGTTTGATACAACAGAGATAGTAAATAAGATAGAAGAGCTGCTTGAGAATTATAATGGTTTTGATCCGGAATCCAAAAGGCCTGCTTTGCTCCAAGAGCTGGAAGAATTGCTAAAGAGGATTAACGGGTTTACTCCCCGTTATGAGGGAGTAGGGGTTCCCGGGGATTCAAGCAGGGATTATGCTTATGAACTCAGCATTAAGATTTATCTTATGCTGAAAAAAGCAGGAATCAATTTTATTGAAATTGCCCCTCTTGATGAATCCGTAACCGGTTTTACGGACTGGTATGTTGAATTTTATAATGATTATATAACATCGCTATCCGAGGAAATCAGCAGAATACCTTCCGCCATGCAAGATAAATTGCGTTCGTTGTTTCGCCTGGAAGCGGGCTCTCCCGATAAATTGATTATTTTTGTCGGCAACGGAACTCTCACGGGATCTCAAGAGGCAATGGTGAATTCTGCCAGCCAAAACGGCATCCCTAATATCGTCGTTGATCTTCCCGTTACATCTGACGCGATCTATACAATGATGCTGGTGCCTGTAATTTTAATAAAATTCTGCGTTGAGGATACCAGCAGCTCCGCGCTGGAGGCAAAGTATTCAGAAAAAGATTTTCTAGGCGCCTTCAGCAGAAACATAGCGCTCAGGAATGAAAAGAACGGCCTGCCTACGATATTAGTGCTTAAGAAAAGCGGCGGGAATAGCTGCGACCATGATATTTATATGGGTAAATCCGGCGCGGAATATAAAGTAGGCTATTGCGGATTAATATTTTCCTATGGTTATTGGACACCGGGGGATAATTGGGTGGAAAATCCCCTAATCCGCGTGCAGTCATTCCGCATTTTTCCGGATTACAAGAGAATGGGCAATGGAATAACTGCCTTGCGTTTCATCTTTCTGTATTGCATGCGCCACAAAATAATTTTTACAGTTCAAACCGATGAAGTTGATCTTGAGGCGGTGGAGGCAAGGATCAGGGAGGAGTATTCCCTTGGCATAAAATCCATGCTCGAGCGCCTTAAAGAATCAAAGTATTTGCTCCGAAGCGTTAGAAGCCCCAGCGGAACAGAAGAAAAACAAATTATTTCCATGGATCATTCTGGTTCAGAGGTTGAGCTGGATTTACGCCCGGAATTTTCTGAACGTCAGGGTTGGCTTAACCTTACGGGAATAGAGCGGCGCCTCGGTTTTCTGTTTAGCAAGATAATGATAGACGGAAGACTCCTGGAGTTTAAAAAGTCATTCTCTGAATTTATAAGGATAAAGTTTGGACTCCCCATGATGACCGATCCATGCGATGAATATCCTGACATAATAAAAATTCGTTTTCCTGTATTCCTGCTGGAGTGGTGGGCAGACCACGGATTTAAATTAGAGGACCCTGTTAATTATTTTGACAGTAGAACGGAGGCAGGCTGTCTTAAGTTCTTTGACCATGGGTATAATTTGATCCGGTGGGGTAAAAATAAAGCGAGTGCCAGCCCTATCTATCAATATGACAGGCCTCACAAGAAACCTTTCCGTAAGGTATATTTTTCAAGGAAGGAAGCGTTCAATAAGGCGGATAGCAATGAAAAGCTAGATCTGCAAACAAATGATTTTGCTGCCGGCGGGATATCTGACCGTACCCAAGCCATACGCGCTCCGCCGTTATGGGCTTTGGTTGCCTGCCTAATAATTTCCGTATTATCTTATGTTCATCCCGCTTATGCATATTTTCCAAGTAAGAATAATTTAGCGTCACCTAGGAATAACATCCCCGGATCATCAAGGATAGAAACGAATAATGCCTGTTCTGAATTGCTGCTGATAAAAATGAAGGCACCTGCGGAGATTGCCAGGGCAATCAGCCTGCTGCCCGCGATGACTCCGGAAAAGGCTTTTATCACATGGAGGGCTGTCAGGGCCGATTATTGGAGTGGGCATGTTTTATATTCTAAAGGAAATTTTACACAAGCGCTGCTGGCATGGGAAAGAGCGCAATCAATAATCAATAATATCTTAGGGGCAGGGGAAGAGGTATATTTGGCCCCTCTTTGCTCTTATACGGGTATTGCCGGATTATATAGCCAGGGGGATAAATACCTTGAAAAAGCTGAAATTTTAGCGCGCAAGGCCATAGAAATTGACCCCGCATATGGAGGAGGATATTTCCTGCTGGGCTGGATTAATTATATAACGGCTCAACAATGCACTTTGTTCCGCAATCTATTAAGAAAAACGCGGGATATCTCCGGCAGGATACCCTATTATCATTTGGCGGTAAAATATTTTAATAAATCCCATGAAAATAATTTCAGGGACCCCGTTCTTTATTTGCAAAAAGCCGGCATACTATTGGAGTTAGCTGAACTTGAGAATAAAGTAGCGTATTATCATGACGCAGCTGAAGATTTACGCTTAGCGTTAAAATATGAGCCCGAGATGAAAGAGACCCTGTTGATAAATTACCACATTGCCTATTGCTTAATAAAGTTAAATGATTTTTCTCAGGCTGCGGATCTGATTACAAAAATAGTAGGGCGAGTGTCGGGAAACACTCCGCAAACAAAACGGCTGGCGGAAAAGCAATTTACCGTAATATTAAGCGAACTATACGGTTTAAGGGCGGTTGCCCATTATTTATCAAAAGATAAGAACAAGGCGCAAGATGATTTCAAGAAAGCGAAACAGTTGGATCCGGAAGCGGCAGAGGCAACAAGAAAGAAGTTTAATATCAGAGGCTTAAATCAGAACTCCTCATCCGCCATAAATTTAGACAAAAGCGGCCTTAAGACCGCAGGTAAAGCAATTATGCCGAATATATTATCTTATAGAGCTGTATTTGCCCTTATAAGCCCCTGTGCCTGGGCATTGTTTGGGTTGGTCCTTCTGCCATATTCTTTTATCAGGCAATCAGCTCTTATTCCCGCGGTTGCGGCCATTATCAGTTATGGGGTAACCGCATCCTCATTCTGGCTCATTAGAATATTCCGTTACCGGGATTTATCCCCGCAGGCCAAAGAAAACTTTATCAGGGCATTCATTCATCTGCGCATTTTTAATATATTCTTAGGTGCTGCTTTATTGTTGCTTATGGGTTTAAATATTGCTGAAGTTAAACTGCCTGAAGCTCTGCGATTAAACAGCAGTGTCCAGTGGGGTCTTTCGTTGTGGGCCGCTGTTGATATAGTGCATCATTTTATTTATAAACTAACCGGAGGGGTGCAGGGCTTACGAGATGAAATGATTTGGAATATTGTATTACTATCAGCGGGCAAACCTTATGATTTCAGCCGTCCAAAAGGAGGGGCTGTCGGAAGGGAGTTGTCAAAATTAATCGGGCAGATAGATAAACGCGGACCCTGTGCTTCCCCGCTTGCGCAGAGAAAAACAAGCATTGCTGAAAAATTTTGGAGGCAATTTATTGTTCAGCAAGCCAATAGCATCAGGAGGCAAATAGAAAAAGGGGCAAAGGAGTATAAGAATACAGGGGAGCTTAAGTTAAAAGTGTTCCCGGACGGCCAGGTTTCATTAATGGGGCCCCTGGAAGAGGCTGCGCGGGCAAGCATTATCAAGAATTATAAAGAGGGAGTAGGGTTGCCGTATATTTCTGTGCTGGGAGAGCGAGGGAGGGGTTATGGCCAGGAATTAGTAAGGTTGTTATTGGAGAGATGCGGGATTGTTTACATAGGAGTAGGAGGAACGCTTTGGGAGGATTCCATAAGCGCTGATTTGTTAAGAATGGCGGCCAGAATGCGGGCCCAGGGATTTAAAGTTGAGCCTGAATCCTCTGTAATAATTAAAGGTAATACATATGGGGGGGTGGATCTTAGAGGAGTGCGGATATTCGCTCCTAAAATCTACGGGAAAATATCGGCTAGCAGCAGTTTGTCTTTAGCAGGGGGAGATGAAACTTATGAGAATATGCGTAGTATATTACTTTGCTCATTAGCGCCGTATTTAAGAGAAGAAAACACGGCAAAATTGCACGAGGGAAGGGAATTCATTCTTTTGGATGAGCGCATCACAAAAAGCAGCCTTATTTTATTTGGCGGCGCTCTGAGAGAAATAATTTTAGTATATAAGAGCGGGAGCCCCTGGATTTGCGGTGTGGGGGAAAAGACACATAAGAAAGGCAGGATTATTCATACGGTAGGCAGATATGATATGAAGGGTGAGGTTATGCTTCATACGCATCCGGGTATACTCTTGCCAAGCTCAAAGGATATAGATGAAGCCGCTTGCAGGGGATTTGCTTATATCGCAGTTCCGCTTGCCGGCCTGATTGTATATGACGTGGCGGATGTCAAAAAGTATTTCTTTGAGGGAGGCAGGAGGGATTTCCTGAGATTTGAAAGAAGGATAATAAATGCATACTTGCGATTTGACAGAAAAATCAGCTTGCCGAGAGGCTTCAAGGGCGGGTCTATAGAGGATTTTTGGCAGCATATTTATGGCATTAGGATAAATAAGGCCGAACTGGAAGAGAGATCCGGTATCAGGTTAGCATTTGTAAAATGGTCAAATATACCTGAAAGAATGGGTGAGTTGTTTGATCATTTTGAGCTAAGCTTTAGAGCTGGCGCGTCGCCTTTGAGCAGGGATAAATTAATGCAAAAAGATGGGGACGGTTTCAATGTTGTGATATTAAGGCCTGGAGATGGTGATGGGGGAGCGTTCGGGATCATAAGGGGCATTAATCAAAATAGCGCGAATATATTTTATTACACTGCTTTTCAGGGGGACGGAAGGGTTTTGGCGGATAAAAACAACCATACCATTGTCGGATCCGGACGGCTTAACGGGGAAGAGGTTGCGGGATATTTGATATTTGGTCGGATTTTCGACAGGAACCTTTACATTTTTGATATGGCGATTATGGCTTCCTCTGAACAAAAGGCCGCCCTGGAGGTTGAGTTATTCAGGGAGTTATTTGATTTCGCGCATAGCGCTCCTACCGGCACAAAAAAGATAATTCTCCATACAGCCGCGCCCCAATCATGCTGCGGGCTTTATTTCAAATTATGCAGGCAATTCTCGATGCCCATCAGACTCCAATGGGGCGGCAATGCGCCTCAAGATATAACCGGCTCTTTGGCTCAGCCGAAGGCCTATTATGAAATCAGTTTTATTTTAGATCCGCCCGCTGCCTCGCCGCCGGAGATGCAAATAACCTTGGTTAAGCAAGGGTCGACGGCTCCAAGGCTGTTTACCTCCAGCCCAATAAACCGAAGAGAATTCTTACAGTTTCTTGTCTTGGTATATTTTTCTCCGGGCAAATTGCTGCAAGAGACGCTATTTCCTTCCAAAGCTGGTTCCCGCCCCCATCTGAGTAAAGATAATCTAAATAAAGCTTATCTGTGGTTAAAAACGCAAATTAGTCCTAACGGGCTTATACAATCTTTTTCTAATCTCCCTGAACGCGACCCATCATTCAAAGTGACCTGGATTTACAACCAGGCTCAGGCTATCCAGGCGGCCCTGTCTGTGGGAGATATTGAAACAGCCGAACATTTAACCAGGGCGTTATTACGCCTGCCCAAGAATAACGGGGCCTGGTATAACGCCTATTTTACTGAAAGAGGGGTTGTGGCGGAAAATATCTATGAGCAGAATGCAAGCTGGACCGGGGCTAATATGGCGGTAGGCCATGCGTTGCTTAATATCTTTGAGGCCACCGCAGACCAGGAATTAGCGGATGTATCCCTAAAAGGTGCCCTTGAATTGGCTGGCTGGCTCAATAAATTTTACTATGGCCGCGGAACCTATGCCTATGTCTCCGGAGGGGAAAAGCCGGCAGTAATGACCGAATATAACCAGCGGGCACTTGCTTTTTATTACCAACTTTATAACCAGCTTAATGACGGGCATCATAAAAACCTCTCCATTGTAAATAAGCATAGGCCTGCCGTAAACACCAAAGAATTAAAGGCGCGCGCGGACAAGATCGTCCGTTGGCTTCAGGAAAAAATGTGGAATGGCAGTTATTATAATATCGGGTACTATTCCGCGGACAACGAGGAGCTTATCACAGATACCCGAGGCCAGGCCTGGGGATATCCGCAGTATCTTTCTCCAATTATGGCGCATATCGCCGGCCTCAACCCAAAAGATTTCTCCGGGGGGCTTAAATGGCTTCTTAAGCAACAAACCCAGATAGAAGTAGAAGGGCATGTATATAAGGGTGTTCCGCGCTGGCTGGGGACCAATTCTTTGTGGGGGAAAGGCATTGCTGAAACTGCCGTTGCTTTACTGTTAACAGGCCGTTTATTAGAGGCAAAGAAATTGCTCTCAACGCTTGCGGTATTACAGGATAAAAGCGGCGGTATCCTGGCTGCAGTCGGAAAGGCCGGCGCGGGATGGCCGATAAATTTCCCTTATCCCAGCGTAGAAGCCACCGCGCCTGCTATTATTGCCGCTGCCGGTTGCAAGAATAAGCTTAAGTTTATCGCTAATATAGGCACAACAGATAATAGGGCATATGCCTCCGCCTCGCCGCTGCCTAGGCTTTCCGGCTACAGATTAACGCGGTGGGTTATTATAATAATAAATATCCCCTTGATATCTTTTACATTGCTGAGATTATTTAAGCAGGGAATTTCCGAGAGGATTGAGCAAAGGAGATGGGTAAGATACCACTCAAAAGTGTATGAAGCACACATGCGCCATAAGGAGCAGCAGGCCCTGCGTCAACAGGCAGCAACCCATGCCAGAGCTATTCAAGAACTTGAGAAGGCCTACGCTACGTTAGGCCTTGAATTCGGCGCTTCCCTGGAGCAGGCGCTTAGTAAGAAAAGAAAACTGGGATTTGCCTATCATCCAGATACAGCTGTGGTCAATGGAGGGCAAGATCCGATAAAGCTTAATGAAGCAATTGACGCGTATGAAACTATTAAACGTTATGTTCCCTCCAATGTCCAGCGAAAGCCGCCGGTTGGCATTAAGCGCAGTTCCTCCGCATTAAACAGCCGGATAAAAAGCTCAATGCGCGTTATTGTGTTCGCCGCGCTATTGTTCATCGCAGCCATTTTTAATCCTCTTTTTGCGAAATCAAGCCATGCTGATAAGTATGATTTAGATGAACAGGACAGGGTTGTTGTAACAAGCCAACCGGGAGATAGCCTATGGAAATTTGCCGAAAAGGCCTACGAAGACGGCGATAAATACGAAATTATAAAAGAGGCTAATAACGGAAATCTTAAGGAAATCAGGCGCCGGCATAAAGGAAGGATTATCACTGTTGTTAATATACCTGTAGGCAGGAAATTCCATATCCCCGGAGATGTTTTTAAAGGGGAGATAGATCTTGATAAGACAGGATTACGCGGAAAGGTAGAAGAACGGCTGCAACAACGAAAAAATTACGCCGAAGCGCAGCAGGCGCAGGAGAAAAAAGAATCAGTGAGGCTTGCGGAAACAGCCCCCCAAATTGCGGTAGAGAAAAAAGAAGTTTCCCTCTCCCTCAAAGAAGAAGGCGTATTCTATTTTCTTATGGTTGCATTCTTAGGGCTCTTTATCTTTATTAGGGGTTTGAAGCGAATAGTATCAAAAATCAGCCTTCTCCCTAAAGTTTTTGCCGGAGCTTGTCAAAAAATTTCCGCGCTTGCCAGGGGGTTAAAGAACTATTTCTATCCCAAAAAGAGGCGTAGAAAACTACCTTTACTTAATGCCGAAGCCGTCAATGAATCAAGAAAGCATTGCGCGATCAGGCCTATAGCCGTCCCGAAAGAGCTTAAAAAACAGTATCACAAACTCCTGCTTTTGGGTTTGTTAGCTCATCGTAACACCCTGATTGTTTTCAGCGTTATCTTATTGGTGTTGTATAAGGCAGCCGGGATAACAAGCGTGCCGGCAATTTGGCTGATTTCCGCTTTATGGCCAATAGGATTATTGTCACTGGGGCAAATAATAATTCACTTTATCATAATCGGCCGGATCACTGATTTTGTAAAAAATATCCTGCAATCGGCCGAGGATAGCCGCCACTCTTTTAATAATTTTTTTGGAGCGGTAAATAAATACGGATGTAAGTGGCTGGAAGAGATCCGGGTTATGGCAGAGCGCATAATAAACAGACAACTCCTTCATTCTTCAAGAAAGCTTCGCGCGGTGATATATTATAGCGGCATTCGGCAGCGCCTAAGAAACAGGCTCTTTGAGCTTTTAGCTCCCCTGCGCTTACCTCCTTTAAAAACCACGGCAGTTGCAGCCGCACCTAAAGAAACACCCGCTCAATTAATTCAAAGAGAACGATTATTAAAGGAAGTAATGCCGCTTATTCCTGAAGGACTATTCCATCTCCATGACAAAGTAGCCATCTTGGTTGAACAACTATCATCTGCGCATAGATTGTTCAGTTTTTTAAACCCGCGTATTGTGTTCCTGCGCCGGAGTCTCCTTGAAGAGCTCCCTCTTTATCTGAGATGGCCCTGCGAGATAGCCAACGCGCGGGGTTTAAAGGGAGGCCGGGCGCGCGATATGGTTGCGGATATATTTTCCGTTCTTTTGAATGAGAATTATCCTTATTGGCTGCGGTCAATTACTGAGCTATTTAGCAAGTTTATCTCTATGGAGCTATATGTCAGCGAGCTGAAGGGAGACAGAATTTTATCAAGGGGACGGAAGGAATCCCTGTTCTTTAAAGATCTCAATGAGTTCCGGACTTGTTATGCTGAACCGGCTCCGGCAAGCATTGATTGGGGTAAAAAATATGAAGGAATACTTGAAAGCCTTCCGCCGGAGTTAATCGGGTGCCATCAGGAGGTAATCAGCTTGATAAACAGATTAACGCCCGGCAATACCCTTATGAAATATCTGAACTATTTCAGGTTTGATCTGCGCGGTAAACTCCGTGAAAAATTAGCTATCTTTTTGAAGTTGTCTTGTGAAATTGCCAAAAAAGAGGGATTGAAGGACCGCCATGCATATGAGCGTATCGAGAAGATATTCTACGCTTTATTGAGCAAGCGCCATTCAAAATGGCTCCTGGAAATAACCGAGGGGTTCAAGGTCCATATTACGACAGGATTATTTGATTCCCGATGGCTAGAAGATGATGATATTTTCTCGCGCAAGGATAAAAGCAGGTTTTTCTTTGGCAGACTTGGAAAGTACGGCCGCCGCTACGAATTGTCCATGGATGATAAAGGAGAAAAAGCGATCCCGCCCATAAGATCTATGGAAAAGGATTATTGTATAGATTTCATCCTGCCGCAGGGTCCGCTTACGGTGGAAAAAAGATCACATCTACTGCGCTTGCAAGAGGAATCCACAAATGCTTCTTTGGTACTCGATGCTTTTACTTTTAATCCCGTTGCTTTTAAAGTAAATTTAAGCGGTGAACGCGACCTTCTTGAACGGGGGGGAGCCAGATTTGGATTTTCTCTCGCCGATAAATTAAAGTTCGGCGAGCAGGGCAAGGTCGCCTGGATGGACCCGTCAGGTGGCATATGGAATCTCCCGTTTAAGGTCATATCTGCGGGCATTGACGAAGCGGGGGTATATGTCACAGCGCAATTCCGCACTTCAGATGATCCTACGTTCTCAAAATTGTACCAGGGCCTCGTTTTTGACATTACTCACCGCATCCATAATTCCCATTGGACAACGGAAATAGTTGTCATAAACAAAAACGAACATGATCTTCCCGTAGGTTTATTCCAGGATTATGATTTTAGAGTTTTCCATTACGGGTTTGCCGGCAATAAAGATGCAGTTGTTCTTTATCCCCAGCCAAGAGCCTATCAAAACCACCCTTATAAACCAGCAGGTATGATCCCGGGAGGCAAGACAAGATTTGATCCCCGGAGAGGCCGGTCTTTGGTTAAGAATCCCGTTGAGCATTTGATCTATCTGGAGAGGGAAGGGCCATATCAGGTTCAAATACTGCATCCCCGGGGAATCCGGACAATCTTGGAGGCAGGCCAGGATTTTAGGAATCTGGCAGTTTATGCTCCGCAAAGAGAGAGCTTTGTAGGGCTTAAGATAGGCACATCGACGGGCACGATTAAAACGAAAACGGCAGAGATATGGTTGCCGCAGGCCAACCTGATTATCCTTTCTGCCGGCGAAAGACGGGTATGGAAGAGTTCTGTCTGGGCCGAGGAACAAAATGCTCCTCAAGGCAGAACCAGACAGCCTGCTTCCAGCGTGATAGATAGGTGTAGCGCCGCCTCACCGCTTTCGCCTTTGGGAGATTGTGTTGTAAAATCTACCAGGGGCAACATTTGCTTTCTAAGTTCATCTGTGGTAGATAGCAGCACAAGGCACCTACACAATAACGAAGCCACCGCATATCTTTTTTTAACCGCTCCTCTGTATAGAACAACGCTGGTAAATTCTATGATCTTGCTTATGACTAAAGTAAGCGGGCTTGATATTGAAACAGTGTTTGCAAACGGAAGTTCAGCAGAGCCTGCGGCACAATTCTTTAATTTATGTTGGGAGGGGTTATATAACGGAGAAAATACTCTAAATGTCAGGCATCTTGGAGAAGGACCCGGTCAAGTTGCAAAAGGCCGCTATGATACCAATAAGGTAGTGGAAAAAATATCCGGACTTTACGGTATAGAAGAAATGTTACGGGCTCCGATACTGATTTTAGATGATATCTGGTTTAGAGGCAGCACATTATGGATGACAAAAAGAATATTAATAGATAATTTCAATGCAAGCGCGGTTTATACTGCGGCCCTCTTACGTTATGTAAGAGAAAAAAGCATGCCTGGAGATGAAGAATTGTTTTATCCCGACATAGAAGCATTAGCAATAGGTGATGAGCAATATTTTTGCAGTAGTAATTGGTGGCTGGTGAAAGATAGCACAACAAGGCCAAAGGAATCCACAGTTGAATTTAGGCAGTCGCCGGACAGATTGAGAAAAATCCTTGAAATAGACCTTCCTCATGATCTGAGGTTGCTTTCTCTCGAGGTATGCGAGCATATAAGAAATAAAGGTGGCTATATCAGAAATGGATCTACCACCTCGCCGCTGGTCGAAGCAAATCTTGCCCGCCTCGTTAATCTTGGGAAGCAACATATGTTAGATATGCGCTATCAGAACGATTTAGATTTCCGTAGGCAGTTAGATGGCGTAGAAACATACCTATTCTCTCCCAATTCAAAAGAAATATTTGAGAAAAATCAGCATATATTGCGTATTTTCTCTAACGGTACGGAAGCAATTGAAATAGGAGGGGATCATCTTGTTATTGCGCCGATTAAAGAAAACCGTATTATAACTATTTTTACGCTAGGGTATTGCGCTGCTTGCATATTTAAAGGAACTTATAATGGCGTTCCTGTAATTGCGGGATTGCATATGCAACCGTCTCACATTTATTCCGGCTTAACAGTCGGCACGGAGATGATAAATCGACTCATGGAAATAGAAAATATGCTGTTAAGTTTCGATAAATCTGCCGGATGGGAAATAGGAGGAGTAAAAACGGATTTATTTTTGCGCATATTTAACGGCTTTGATGATCATATTTATCAGTCTATGCGCAATGGCGCAGTAGAAGACATTCTTGTGACCAAGGATGGGTTTATATCCTCAAGAGGCATGAATTTACAAGAGCCGGTATTATGGTCTGAAATGTTCAATTTAAAAACAATCTCCAGCGCGGGTTCTTCACCGCTGGCCTTTGTCTCTTCTTTTGCAGATTCCACGGAAAACAGAAATGCGGCAACTCAGGCCTCTTCACTCATGGATGAAATTAAAGAATGTTTGTATAGCGTTAAAGCTTCCGGGAAAGATGGCATCCTGGGCGGAAGAAATTATCTTATGCTAATAAATAGCCCACCAGGAAGAGGTGGAATGGGCAGTTATATTATTTCGCAATTATCGCATTTATTGTGTAGGAACAAAGTAAGTATTCATTTAGTTGCCATAGCAACGGATGGGGAAGGCAGAAGGCACGGGGAGGAGAGGGTGGGGCAAGGCAGAATAACCTATTCCAATCTCGCTGACTTGGAGGATGCCGGCAACTGGATGGAAGAGTTGGTTAAAGAACATAGAATAGATAAGATTATTTCACATTGTCCTTGGGAGGAGATAACCGATGTTGCTTTAGAGGCAGGCAAAAGGAATAAGGTCCCTGTCGCGGCATTTTATCATGGCGGATGCGATCCTATGAGGCTGGATAAACTATTAAACAATCCGTATTGCAGAATGCGGGGCAATCTGAAAAAAGCGGATGAGATTTGGGTAGTTTCTAATGCAGGAAGAAAAGCGGTAGATGCATTGGGCGCAAAGAACATCAGGTACCTTGGGCCGATGATAAATACGGGTATATTCCATCCAAAGAAAGCGGATCCGCAGCGCATAAGGAGAACATACAATCTAGAGGACAAATTTGTAATTGCCGCTCCCCACAGGATGTCAAGATTAAAAGGGCATTTAGAATTGTTAAAAGCGATTAATATCCTAAGAAGAAATGGAGCCGGTAATATTGTAGGCGTAAGTATCGGCACAGTTGCTATCCCCGAGTTTTATAACCGGGTGCTGGAATATAAGAAAAAATATTGCCTAGAGGATAATATCTTAATCATCAAAGAGGCGCTGCCGCAGGAAGAATTACGTGATTGGTATAGTGCAGCCGATATTTTTGTGCTGCCTAGCTATACTGAAGGTTGGGGCTTATCGACTGGAGAGGCAGGGATGATGGAATTGCCGGCGGTTGTTTCAAACGCCAGCGGTAATTTAGAAACAGTGCTGGATGGAATAACCGGTTACATCGCAAAGTTTCAGCTTAGATTTAACCGGGAAAATGAAGAATCCGTTATATCGGAAAATGCAGGATCCTTAGCGGAAAGTATTGAAAAAATAATGAAGCTTGATCCTGAATCGCGCCTGGCAATGGGTAAACGCGCAAGACAGTTTATCTTATCTCATTACTCCCCCGGCAAGATCATAGCAACGCAAGAGGAAGCTTTTGCAGCTTCCGCCGCCTCGCCGCTGCATAAACCAATAGCCCCCATAATTATTCCTTATGGCCAAAGACAAGAATATATTGCTCCGTTAGGTGACCAAAGTAAGCTGAATATTTTAAGCGCTTCGAAAGGCACAGTTGCAATTGTAAATAGATTTAAAGAGTATACAGGAGAAGTATATTATCCGTGCGCAAGCAGGGACACCACCAGTCTAGAAGCATTAATATATATGTTTCCCGGGGCGCAAAGGTATATTCTTAATGATAAATTTGACCAAAATGAATTAGCGCAGCGAATTCCATCCCCAGAAGATACTGATGGGATTATGAATTTTTTATCCGGTGCTTTTAGAATGAAATTCAGCGGATATGGGCGTATCGTGATTGAGGCAATAAGTGAAAAATTATTGAGAATAGTAATTTATCTTGAACACAGCGAAAGCAGACGAATAATTGGCAAGGACTCGATAGAAGTCTTATATAAAATAGATTCATATAGGCGGGAAACAAACAAATTTGGCGTTATCTATATACAACAGCCTGGTTGGGCCGGGCGGATTTCTTTAAAATCCAGTTTCTGGAGAAAAATGCTGACACTTTTAAGCGAAGATGCCTTTCTTTTGCTAAGTCAATATAGAGTTTACCGTCCAGAGTTCTTAAGTTTTGGAAGCGTCGCTAAAGTCAAGTCTTGTGATTCACTCTGCGACATTTATCATTTTGCCGAAGATATAGTAAGGGAAAAAGGAGACGTCGACCTGTCGTTTATCGCCCCTACAAAGAGAAAGCAGGATTATATTGATATTAGAACAAAAATAAAAAGCCAAAGGTTATTAGAATTCACCAGAAAAAATAAGCTGAATTGTTCGCTAATATCCTTCCGCAGAGCTTATGAAGAGCTAGAAGGAGATATCCTTGAGGTAGGGCGCTATCTAGGTATACCTAGAAAACAATCTTACCTGTATCTTTACTTTTTACAGAATGATGAGCTTAGTCATTTAGAATCCCGGATCAACTTTGATTGCAGAAATAATTCAGCTGAAGCAATACATCTTATGGCCCGGGTGGATAAATTGGCGCAAAGCATTGTTTTCTCTCGTATTGAACGAGAGGCTAACGTAATAAAGAAAAGGATAAATAAGATAAAAGAAAAACTTGTATCAGCGGCATCCGGCAGTTCTTCTAAGGATGATTATTTTGATAGCAGCGCCTCGCCGCTGGGGCAGCCGGTAGAAAATGAATATACCGAACTTTTTACAGCTATAGCTGAAATAGAACGCGCTATCCCTGATTTTTACGACGCCTCGAAGATATCTTGGTATGAGTTTAGTTCATTTATCCGCCGGATGCGTAATGCCGGAGCTATAGAGATTACGCTGTTCTCGGTATGCCCTCATCCGAGCGTTGAGCCAATCAATCGTTTAAATATCAATGACACCTTTGAAACTATCAGAGATACCCATATTCGGGCTTTATATCCTTACCTGCGAAGACGCGAGAAATTATTCTTATCCCGTGGGTTAAGAAATATTGTTCAACATTGCCGGAACGGGCTCGCCGTTGTGTTAGCCATGCCGGCAAAGGAACATATGTCAATCACCATTATTGACAATGGTAATGGTTTTAGAAACGAACGGGACCAGGGAGTGTCTATACAAGAAGCGGTAACATTCGGGCATTCCTTCGGATTGAGAAAGTCAGCAGGCATGGATTTATCTCTAATGGTTGCTTCTCACGCCGACATCTCATTCATTATGCAGCCGTCCGAAACAGAGCTTTTGTATCCGGCCTGGTGGGGTTTTGGCAACCATTCGCGCTGCTTAGCGCACATGGAGAATGACAGGGAACGCGTCGTAACAATGGGAGGGTTATTTTATAGAGGTAAGCTCAAAGATTTTTGGCAATGGAGACGCCAGGCATTCAATGATATCCCGCTAGCATTAGAGACGGGTAAGGATAATAAGCGCAGTGCCTCGCCGCTTGCCGCCAAGCCGGATAAAGGCATTGCTGATAAATTCTGGATGAGAAGTAAAATTATCCTTGGCCGTCGCTATCCGCAGGTATCGCTTGATCCCCTTAATAGGTTGTTTGAATTTGTTAAACAGAGCCATTATGACTGCGGGCTCATTGAAGAAGGATACCATAGGTTTAGCCATAATGTGGAGGTAGCTTATTTATCATTACTGCTGGCTTGTAAGAAAGCTTATCACAGCCAGGCTGCCTTAGAGTCATTCGTAAGCGGCCTGCTGCATGATTTTGCCCCGCGTGAAACTTATGTGCCTCCGCTTGTTGAATGTACAGTAAGAGAGCTTAATACTAATGCAGAGCTTGTGCATCTGGTTAAGGATGCACAACTGGACACCGAACAGCTCGTAAGGCTTATCCTGATGACCGCTTTTCCTTTTGGGCCGGAAGAAGAGGCCAGATTTGAAGAGTCTCTCAATCAAATAAAAGATGCGGCCTTTAGAAGGAGGATAAAAGAGCAGGCTGAACTTCTTGCTTTCGCAGACCAGGCGGCAACCTATACTTTACTTAAGCCGCGGGAGGCTGAAGAAAGGGTCCGCCATTTGGTTAAAGAGTTAAAATTGATCGAAGAGGATACCCTAGCCCATACCTCCGCGTTCTTAAAGCAGAATGTAGTTGGTAGTAAATATTTCTACCTGTTGACGGGAGCCCTTAAACGGGATTTTGAGGCGACATTTTCCTACTTTGAGAGATTAGCTAATCCGGCAGTGGCTTCTCCGCTGGCGTTTCGTAATATGCAGTATCTTCAAGAGTTAGAAAGCAAAAGGGTGGCACCTTGGGGAACGTCCCCGAGTTCGATTTTCGAATATTGGACCGACAATTTCAAGAGAGAGAAAAAAGGGATATCGGGAATATTTAATGAAGCAGGGCAAAGCGCCTCGCCGCTGTTTAGCAAAGAAGGAATCATAAGAATTAATAGCGAGCTGGGATTCAATTTGACAGCCAGAGATTGTAGCTCCCGTTTTGTGCGCGGTGCTTTAAAAATATTGAATAAACCTCTTATTGTATATAGGGGCGATAGTAGATTCGGGCGGAATGATTGTTTTGAAGCGTCGTACGCCATCATAAATGGCATTCCTAGCCGCCAAGAACATGACCGCAGTAATCCAGCTGATTTAACTGCACAAGAAGCGCTAAAATTATTATTAAAAAAATACTCATTGAGAAGGGTGATCCTTGCAAGTGAAAATGAAGGATTTTCCGGCTTTTCCGCAAAGATCGGGATTGATATAAGAGACCCATTTGTTACAACCTCACATTTATTTGCGGGAGCGCGATATTTCGCCTTAAGGGGAGCAAAGTGTTATCTAGATGGTTATGTGTATACTATACAGATCCCTGCTGGAAGACTAATTTTTGCTTTAAATTCGGAGGGTATTATTTTAATTCCATATTTTATTCCTGGAAAATGGGTTAAGAAAGTCAGTTTCATGGGGTTGCCTGATTCTGATATTGAGAACACTCCTGCGGCGCGCAAACAGATTAAGGAGTTAATGCAAAATAATGAAGGCGCCTCGCCGCTGGTGCCGCAAAAAGATAGAAGGGGAATATCGCTGAGTAGGATTTACGACCGTCAAGGCAGGGAATTAAATGTTGTAGATTTCCAAGAATTAAATCAAGAATTGCAACAAAAAATGAATCGTGTGTTTGAGGCGTTATATGGACGCATAAATATGGATTTTCAGGAAGACAAGCGCCTCGTCGTTCTTGCCGGTAGTAAAGATGTGGCTTGGATAAGAGCTTTACAAAATGAAAGCCTGCAACTTATTCGTTTCAGGCTTTCCGTAGATCAAAAATTCAGAAAACAAGGTATCGGTACTTCTCTTTTTCGGTATTGGCAAAATTTTTACATACCTGACAGATTCGATCGGATTGTCAGCGAAAGATTTTGCTGGGGAATGCTTGATTTTTGGGTAAAATTAGTCGGATGGAAATATATCAAGCTTGACCATAGGCCGGAGGACGATGACTTATATTGGATTGTTGATATGCCGTATCCATGGCAGACCTCCTCGCCACTGGAAAATAATAATAAAACCTTTCCTGGTCCTTCAGAATTATTATATAGAGTTATACAATTGGGAATGCCGCAAAAACTTATTACTTATATTAAAGAGAATCATAGTTTAAAGATAAGTAAGACCATCATAGAAACTCTGTTTTACTTATTAGACGATACTAAAAAATTCTTTATGTTTATTCTTTTATATCAGCGCTTCAAAGCAGGAAAATATGAAAAGCAATTAGAAGAACGCCTGGGTTACGTTGCTGGTTACATGGAAATAATAAGGAACCTGCAAGAAGAACTTTACAATGAATTGATTAGGGAAGATTGTGCCGATGAGTTAAGTAGCTTTGTATTAAATCGTAAAGAATTAATATCGGGAATGCACGCCGCTATATTAAGAGATCTGGGGATACGTTTTAACGTAATGAAGGAAGAGGGTGAAGCAGGCCTACTGTTAGAACATTTCTATTATGATATTGCCAGGTTATTTTTTATGCTTAAAGTCTTTTCCGAAGTCACTAGTAAAGAAATTCAAAGCATATATTGTCAAGGTATTCTTTTAGTCAAGGATGCCCTGGTCATACAAATTGAAAAACCCGAAGTTGAGATTATAAAGCAGATTCTGGAACCATATACAGGCAAAATTGATGAAGTTAGCGCCTCGCCGCTTCAGCCGAAGGCTGATCCGCCTCCGGCGGAGGCGCAGGTAACGGTGCCCTTTTCGGGAACGTCCCCGATAACCAATACCCTGGAAACAGAGGTTATTGTCCGTAATCGGGAAGGGCTGCATATAAGGCCAATAACAAACATCGGTTGGCTGGCAAGGGTGTTTTCTTTATATTGCGGGGTGGAAATTCTTCTCAATCAGGAAGAAATAATGAAAGCAGAATATACCCCCTCAATGATCTTATGCATTTCGGAAATGGAGATAAAAAATGGAGATAGCGTAGCTATTTTATTGCAAGGACTTCATAGCTTAGAATTCTTGAGGGGGGTTTCAGGGATTATTGAAGAGTTCTTGCAAGATGAGTTAGTCTTAGAAGAAGGGAAGATCCACGCTTCAGGAAGAAAAAAAGATTATTATTTACCAAAGATAAAAACACTTTGCACCAGTCTAAGAACTGTAGATGCTAATCACAGCGCTTCGCCGCTGGCTCCGCGTTGC
Source organism: Candidatus Omnitrophota bacterium (assembly GCA_028716965.1). Lineage (GTDB taxonomy): Bacteria > Omnitrophota > Gorgyraeia > Gygaellales > Profunditerraquicolaceae > UBA6249. The sequence goes on along the minus strand of JAQUOV010000008.1, from coordinate 4,250 downwards.
AGGCCCGGTGAAGTTTTAATAAAGAGGGGCAATAGGATTACGGCACAATATACTTATCTGAATATCAAGGTACCGGGAGATGCCGTGGTGTTAACAGATCCCGATGCCAATGGTAAATTTAAATGTATTTTTTACAGAAGTTTTAATGCGGGAGAAATCTTAACTCTGTCTTTAGATAAAGATGTATCCGCCGTTATCTTGGAACAGCAGGACGCCAGCGTTACTTTACGTTTCGGGGAGATTGTAGAAGTAGAGCATAGAAATAAATGGTGGCCAGCCGTGGTAGTTGGGTGGATGTTCGGGCATTATCGTTTAGTCGTCATGAGTGAAATTTTTACAGAAGGTAATGATATCAATGGCCGAGGATTGTCAATTCATCTAGACAATGTGGAAGAAAGGGTGAAGCGCACCACCTCGCCGCTGGCGCAGGTAGGGGTGTCCTCTTCGGGCGCTTCCCCAATAACTGTAAATACCGCTGCGCTTCGCCGCTGGCGGGAAACGGAAAACGTCTCCGATTTCACAGAACATGAAATACAGATTTTGTACGATCCTTTAAAAGACTCGGCATTAGAATGCTCAAGCATTGAGCGAGCATATAAAGGGCACGGCGAATATTTTATCAATAAAACCTGGGTAACAAAGGGGTATACAGTAAAATTATCTAATCCCGCAGATATAAATCTATATTTTTGTGATCCCGCTGTAGCGGAGATAAGAATTAAATTCAACGGGGCAATGTTTAAAATTCCTACTATTGCAACGCTCTACAATAAAAAAATCAATTTTGTGCGAAAAGATTCCGTAGGGATAGCCCGTTTTTCTAATAAGAATTTGTATGTTAATACTGTTCCTGGTGTTATGACGCTTTTGTCCTTAGCCGACATCTCCAAGGCTGATTTAGTATTAGATCCATTTGCAGGAACGGGTAGTTTTTTGATCCTGGCTGGTTACTATTGCCCAAAGCAGTTAATCGGCACAGACATCGGATATAGCACGTATGGTTTTAAACAGTACTTTCCTTGTAAAGATCTATGTCTATGGAATGCGCGCTTTTTGGATCTGCCCGCTTTGTTAAGGCCAAAAATGAGACTACCCTCGTTCATTTGTGATGATGCACGAGTGCTTGGAGGAATTGCTGATGCCACTGTGAGCAAGATAATTACGTCTCCCCCAAATGATCTATATAATACATTTGTTTATGGCTTAAGCGATTCCGAATCATTTAAGTTATTCTTAGATCATTTACCGGCGGCCTACCGTGTTTTAACCCCCGGAGGAAAAGCATATTATTATCTTCCTAGGCAATGGATTTCAAAATACTCTACGCAGCAAAGGGCGAAAACCCAGGGGTTTATTTATGAAGAAATAGAAGGTAAGATATTGGGCCAAATGGGTTTCTTGAGACTTATAAAACCTGCACACGATGCCAGGCATAGTTGTCAACCTCTAGATAAAGAGCCAATACATGATGCAGCTATTTTCTACCAAGATAGTTCCTCGCCGCTGGCATCAACGGTGGGGGACACCCTCCCGATTGGTTTCAGAAACGTCCCTCGATTGAGTTCGAGAACGTCCCTACTAGGGGCGAGCGTAGCCGGGAGATTGGGCAGCAATAGTTTATTTTCTTTAGGGCCGCTGGATGACTGGTTTATAAGAAATTTCTTCTTGAGGTATAAATATGCAAGACCATAGGCAGGCGATCAGGTGGCGGGCGAATTGGCAGGCAAAGATAAGGCTTGAGGCTGCGGAATCCGGGGCAGTTAAAGACTTTACTAATTGCCTTATTTATGATATAACTCTTAGAGGGTTAAGGGTTTGTCTACCTGAGAAGATGGAGGTAGATACCGCCGTAAAGTTCAGCCTGGTGCTTTGCGAGGACTGCCATTTGGAGGGCCTTGAGGCCTGGGTTGCCTGGCATAAAGCAGCTGACGGAAATCATTCCTACGGCCTGTATTTTACCAGGATCAACGACCCCTGCAAAGAAAAGCTGTACCGTTTCACGCGGGAGAATTTTTGCGAGCAGATAAACAAGCAATGGTGGAAGGATATTAATATTAACAAGGATATTGATCAGCAAAAAGGAGGTGAAGAGATGGAGGACCGCAGGATATTTGAGAGGATGGAGATGCGCTTGCCGCTGAATTTCCTGAATCTTGATTCCGGTATCGAAGGCCAGGCCCATACCGCAGACCTGAGCGCCAAAGGCGTCGGCATGATAGGGGGCCACCAGTTTGAGCCGAAAACCCCTCTTGAGATGTGGCTGAATATTCCCGATAAGTGTGAGCCGCTTTATTTAAGAGGAGAGGTGGTCTGGTCAAGGCCTCAGGGGGTAAATGAATACCGCAGCGGAATAAGCCTGGAGAAAGCTGACCTGATGGGCATCTCCCGGGTTCTCAGGTTCTAACCGGAGGGTGAACAAAAAGCCTTGACCAAGAGGTTAAAATATGTTAAGTTTTTACATTACGTCTTTTTATAACCTATCCCCGGGGAAAATCCCCCACGATCAATGGAAGGAGTATTAAGATGTTGATTAGGAACCTAGTCCTGTGTGTTTTCGCCTTATTTTCAGTCTTAGGCTGTTCCAGCCAAAAGACCGATTCCAAGCCCACCATTAGTGTCTGGCACTGGATGACAGATAGAGACCCCGCCTTTCAGGCATTAGCCAAAAAATATGAAGTTTTAACCGGAATAAGGGTCAACTTTGAACTTTACGCCCCGTCGGATGCGTATTCGCAGAAGATTCGCGCCGCCGCGCAGGGAACCAACCTGCCCGATATCTTCGGAATACTCGGAGAAAAAAGGGATTTTGCATCTTTCATCAAGGCCGGCCATATCCTGGATATCACCTCGTATATGGAAGCGGATAACAACGCCTGGAAGGACCAATTATTTTCCAAAGCCCTGGCGGTGAATGAATTTGCTCCGGGCAACAGCTATGGTATCAATCCGGGCATATTCGGTGTGCCCATAGATATCATGACCATCCAGATGGTTTATAACAAGAAACTTTTTACCCAATTAGGATTGAACCCTAACCGGCCTCCTAAAACCTTTCAGGAGTTCCTGGAGATAGGTGCTAAAATAAAAGCCGCCGGAATGCAGGGGCTGGTTTCCGGATGGGGTGAGGTATGGATGATCGATTGCCTGGCGAATAATTACGCCTTTAACATAATGGGCAAGGATAAGGTATTGGCTACCATAAAGGGAGCGGTTCCTTATACTGACCCGGACTGGATCAGGGTATTTTCCCTTTTTAAACAGATGAAGGAGTCCGGAGTTTTGGCCAAAGGCATAGTTACCATGATCAATAAATCCGCTGAACAGCTTTTCGCCAACGAGAAAGCTGTTTTTGCCTTTAACGGCTCATGGTGCGTGAATGTATATAAAGGAATGAATCCCGGTCTTGAGTATGGGGCAATGCTTCCTCCGGCAGCCTCGGAGAGATATCCCATATCCATTTGGGGAGGGGCAGGTTCTTCGTTTATGGTCAATGCCCGCTCTAAGAATAAAGATGAGGCGGTGAAGTTCCTGAAATGGCTTACCGCTCAGGAGCAGCAGGCATATTTAGCGCAGGAGACCAATAACCTGCCCGCTAACAAGAACAGCTTAGCCAGGATCCCGGAGATACTCGCGCAGTTTTCCCGCGGCATGGATTATGCTACTCATCCGAATATCTGGGGGGTTTCGGAGTTCTCCCTGGTCATCGAGGCCTTTGACCGCGGTATCCAGTCCATCATTATCGGAGAAAAGACCCCGGAGCAGGTGGCCGCTGAGGTGCAGACTATCAAGGAGCGAGAGTTAGCCAAGAAAAGGGCAAGATGAAACTGAAGGAAGCGCTGGAGAATTATACTTTTGTATTGCCGGCTGTAGCCATTTTTTCGGTGTTTTATGTCATTCCTTTTGTCTGGGTTTTTCAGCTCGGGCTTTTTGAATGGGACGGGATCTCTTTTACCAGGACATTCGTGGGTTTGCAGAATTTCAAGGAGATCTTTTTCCAGGACAAGAGCTGGTGGCAGTCAATGTGGAATGCCTCTTATATTACGCTTATCGCCCTTACCTTCCAGAATATCCTTGCTTTTATGCTTGCCTGGGCCTGCGACCGCGAGATCAAAATGAAGAATTTCTACCGGGTAATATTTTTCATCCCCCCGGTCTTATCCGAGGTGGTCGTGGGCATGGCCTGGCGTTTTATCATCAACGACATTGACGGCGCCAATATCATTAACCGCACCCTTACCGGCATGGGCATG
>JAQUOV010000007.1 GCA_028716965.1 Candidatus Omnitrophota bacterium | reverse complement strand
TTTTGAACTAAAATCTTCTTTGAAATCCTGTTAATTTTGCGAGCTCTTTGAGCAAAAGGGCAAATTTTTGGCGGCGGAAAAATTTGCCCTTTTGCCCGCGCTTCTCAAGCATTGTTCGCAAGAGGCTTTGCTTGCCGCTTCGTGCGGTTTTTAGCGTGTTGTAGCGGCAAAAGCGGCCAACCGTTCTTATAAACATATTGATTTGGACGCTGCGGCTTTTGGCTGGGCGGCGGCAGCCAAAAGCCGCAGCAAAACCGCACACGGATTAACCTTAGCAAGAAGCGAGCGGCCAAGCGAGCGCCAAAGGAGGCCTTGCCCCAGCAAGGCCGACTGATGCACGGGGCACAACGCAGCGCCCCAAGGCGCGGTGAAGATTAAACCTTTTGAAAAATAGTTCGAATGGTGCGGTAAACGCACCGCCAGTTAGGATAGGGTGCTGCTTCAAAGAGAGGACGGAAGGTACCTTCCGTCGGAAAATTGAGGCGGCGCTCTTTTAAAATAAAGTTCTTCACCAATCTTTTGTGGTTTTCATTTTGGGTAATTAAGGCCCAAAATAAAAACCACTGATTCTAAATTTCCTTCCCAATGAAAGGAGCTTTGCCCTATGAGATACTTTATTTATGCCCGCAAGTCCACAGATGACGAGGATAGACAAGTTCTCTCTATCGAAGCACAGCTTAAGGAATTAAGAGAATACGCCCAACGAGAGAATATTCTTGTTCTTAAGGAGATTATCGAAGCCAAGACCGCCAAGAAGCCCGGGCGCCCACTCTTCAATGATATGATTCTTGCTATTGAGCGTGGACTTGCGGACGGCATCCTTGCCTGGCATCCCGATAGATTAGCGAGAAACTCTGTTGATGGCGGCCGGATAATTTACCTCGTAGATCAAAAGGTGATTCAGGACCTGCGCTTCCCAACGTTACGCTTTGATAACAACGCTCAAGGCAAGTTTATGCTCTCTATCGTATTCGGCCAGAGCAAGTATTATATAGATGCCTTATCTGAAAACATACGCAGAGGGATAAGGTTGAAGTTAAGCAAAGGAATCTGGCCGCAGTGGGCGCCCATCGGTTACCTTAACGACCGCAAGACACGCACGATTATAATTGATGAGGGCAAAGCTCCTTTCATAAAGAGGGTTTTTGAGCTTTACTCTAGTGGCGAATATTCACTAGAAGAGGTGCGAAACAAAATAAATCCTCTCGGCATGGCTGGTAGAAAAGATAAGCCTCTAAGCATAAGCCAATATCAAACGATGCTCAAAAACCCTCTTTATTACGGCGTATTCCGCTATAAAGGCGAAGTCTATGAAGGCACTCATCAGCCTATTATCACAAAGAAACTTTTTGATAGATGCCAAGAAGTTATGCGAATGCGCGGCAAACACAAGGAGCCGCAAAAAGAGAGATTTATTCTTAGAGGGTTAATGCGCTGCGGTGAGTGCGGAAGGTCAATTACGGCAGAAGTTCAAAAGGGGCATACTTACTACCATTGCACCAAAAGGTTAGTCCGCTGCTCCCAAAAGTATATCCGCGAGGAAGAGCTTGCCGCGCAGGTCAGGGCTATCATTCAAAAAGTTTCTTTGTCTGATGATTGGACAGAGAAGATTTTGAATGAGCTTGCTAAGGACAAGAATGAGGCTGTCCAATCATCAGGTCTCCCGCAGCAAAATCTGGACGCTAAGATTAAGGCGATTGACGATAAGATAAGCAAGCTAATTGATATGTACCTGGCTGAGTCTTTGACTCTTGAAGAATATCAGGCTAAGAAGGAAAGTTTTATCAACGAAAAGAAGAAATTACAGGAATCTGCAAAGGATTTTGCTGCGGTAGGCTCTAATCGGTTCGAACCGGCGAAAGAATTCGTAACCTCTTTGAATAGAGCCCGTTGCGCGATTGAAGAGGGAAATTTAGAATCCCAGAAAGAATTTCTGAAAAAGATTGGTTCGAACTTTATTTTAAAAGAGCGCCGCCTCAATTTTCCGACGGAAGGTACCTTCCGTCCTCTCTTTGAAGCAGCACCCTATCCTAACTGGCGGAGAGGCAGGGATTCGAACCCTGGGAGCCTTGCGACTCACGTGTTCTCCAGACACGCCCGTTCGACCACTCCGGCACCTCTCCAAAAATTATTATAAAATTTTTACACGGAACAGCATCCGCTGAAGATCGGCTGTTTGCAAAACTTCAACGGAGAGTGGAGGATTCGAACCTCCGGTCATCTTACGACGACAACGGTTTTCGAGACCGCCGCATTCAACCAGCTCTGCCAACTCTCCAGGACCGCAATTTATATTTTCAGAGGATCAACCCTCTGCCCGCCGATATCTTCTTCGCTTATACCGGGATGGCGGTAACGCTCCCTGCCCAGGGTGGACTTCTTATACTGGATAGCTTCTACGGGGCACCACTGCAAACATGCCATGCAATGCTGGCAGTGGGCAAGCCAAAAAGGCCTGCCATCCTTCATCTCTATGTTGGCTACGGGGCAAACCTTAGCGCACCTGCCGCATTTAGTACAGGCATCCGTAATCCAAAATCCTTTGGCTGAACCGGGGATCTGTTTGGAACCTGCCCTATACAGCAAGACATAAAGCAAGAAATTAGCAAGAAAAGGCTTCTCTTCAAAGATGCCGCGTTTACGCTCCGTCACCAAACGCGCGATCTCCTTAACCTTTATTTTTTCCTTCTTAAACATCCCCTCCTGCTGCTCTTTAGGGATAGCCCCGTATAACGGTGTATAGTTTCCCGGCATCATCACTGAAAATCCGCATGCCAGCTCAATCCCGCGCGCGCCCAGGATACTCCTGATTAAACTATGCGCCCTTCCCGGCAATCCGCCAAGCGTAGCTACCGAAAAAACATAGGCATCGGGCTTAGCTTTAAGTCTTTTCAAAAACTCCGCCACAATAAGCGGCAGGCCGAACATATACACCGGAAAAACAATCCCCACTATATCAGCCTGCTCAATACTGCCTGATCCTGCTGCCTTGGTTATAGGCAGAAGTTTAGCTTCTTTCAATTCAGACGCTATATCCCTTGCTACCATCAGGGAATTACCGGTAGCCGAGAAATAATAAATGGCTGCGCTCATATGGGCCTTTTTACTGCTTAACTTCCAATGCAATTAACGGTGGGGCTGGGATTCGTCCCGCACCTTTTTAAATAATACCGTTTTATTTCGGAGGAGGAAGGATTCGAACCCTCGGAAACCTTACGGCTTCAACGGTTTTCAAGACCGCCGCATTAGACCACTCTGCCACTCCTCCATAAGATGATTTACAAAAGGTGCGGGATCAAGACTGTTACTTTCAACCACTCTGACACCCCCCACCTGAAAGGTCAAAACAAGAAAAGCTGCCTAAAAACAGCGGAAAATATATTACCGGCCACGGCAAAAGAAATATTACAGAAATTAACGAATGAAAACTCCTTAAACATCAGGCTGAAACCGCAGGTAAGCAGCGTAAGATTCAGGATAAAAATAAACGAAAACCCGAATATGTAATTTCCTTTCAGGAAATCCCCTTTTTTTGTACGGATGGCCTTGGCTGAAAATACCAAGTGCAGGACAGCGCTGAAACCGATAAGAAAAAGCGCATATTCAATCAACCAGGAGGATTTAATCCCCAGCGATAACAACCCGTAGAGAATAAATACCAATATAGTGTATATTGGCAGGAGGAACGGCGCAACATTAACCATCGGCTTAAAGAAGCTAAAGACGATCTCAAGCAGTTTATGCCCTCGGTTGTAGATTGCCGCCGGCTCCCAGATAAACAGGTAGACCGCCAGGAAACAAACTACCCCCTTCCAGAATACTGCTTGTAAACTTTTGTCCACCAGGCCAAATTCATTAAGGAAAGATACTGTCGTTGAGAAAACAAACGGCAGGAGCAATATGCCTAAAATGAATTTAATTATCCCGAAGGCCTTACTGGATAAACCGGAGAACTTACTGGAAAAGTCTCCGGAAATGCCGGCAGGCTCTTTTGGCAAAGGGGTATCTTTAAGTAATTTCTTATCGGGTAATTCTTTCCTGGCCATTTAAATATGGTTGTAGTATTTTAGGGATTAATACTGAACCGTCCTGCTGTTGGTAATTTTCCAATATCGCTACCACCGTGCGCGCCAAAGCTATACCCGAGCCATTGAGGGTGTGCAAGAATTCTACTTTCTTGCTTTCTCCCCGGCGCATCCTGATATTTGCCCGGCGGGCCTGGAAACTTTCAAAATTACTGCAGCTGGAGACCTCAAGCCATTTATCTACTCCGGCGGTATAAGCCTCAAGGTCATAACATTTACTGGCGGCAAAACTTATATCTTGCGTGGAAAGCATCACTACCCGGTACGGTAACTCTAAAAGCTGCAGCACCTCTTCGGCGTCGGCTACCAGTTTTTCCAGTTCATCATAAGAATCTTCGGGCCTGACGAACTTTACCATCTCTACCTTATCAAATTCATGCACGCGGATTAAGCCTTTGGTGTCCTTGCCATACGAACCTGCCTCTCTTCTGAAACATGCCGTATAAGCGGTATAATAAACAGGCAGCTTATCCTCATCTATGATTTCATCGCGGAAGATATTAGTAAGCGGGACTTCTGCCGTAGGAATAAGGAAAAGGTCATCGTCTTTAAGTTTATACATATCCTCTTCCAGCTTGGGCAGCTGGCCGGTGCCAAGCATAGAAGCGCGGTTAACCAAAAACGGCGGGAAGATCTCGGTATAACCATGCTTGCGCGTATGCAGGTCCAGCATGAAATTAATCAAAGCCCGCTCAAGTTTCGCGCCCCAGCCCTTGAAAAGGATGAAATTTGAGCCGCTAATCTTGGTCGCCCGGTTAAAATCCACGATATCCAGGTTCTGGCAAAGCTCAATATGGCTAAGCGGCTTAAAATTAAACTTTTTCGGCTCAGCCCAACTACGCACGACCTTGTTACAAGAAGCATCCCCTACCGGCAAAGAGGCATGCGGCAGGTTGGGAATATTCAAAAGCAGCTTATTCAGCTCTGCTTCCTGATCTTTTATCTGCGACTCAAGCTCACTAATGCGTTTTGAAATATCCTTCATTGAGGATATTTTGGCTTTAGCGTCTTTTTTTTCTTTCAAAAGAACGCTTATTTCATCATTGGCTTTATTGCGCTTGGCCGATAACTCCTCAAATTCGCTCAAAGATCTACGGCGTCCGTCATCAATCTTAACAACGGCATCAATATCAATCTTCAAAGCCCGGTTCTTTATCGCCTGCTTTACCAAATCTTGATTTTCCCGGATGAATTTTATATCTAACATTCTTGGCAAATCTCCCGAACTACACTTATCTTGTCGTGGGATAGTCCCCTTCGGGGACAGTCCCTACTGGCGATACTTAGCTTTACGTCTCTCAACCTTTAATTACTCCCAGCGGACGCATCCTGCAGACGCGTTTTGATATTCCGGCATTATGCACCACATCCACCACATCATTTACGTCTTTATAGGCAGAAGGCGCCTCTTCTGCCAGCGTATTGCGTCCGGAGGCTTTCACTATTATACCTTTAGATCCCAATTCTTTCAATAACATATCTGGATTGATGGATCTAAGGGCAGAGGTACGGGACTTCAGGCGCCCGGCGCCATGGCAGGCGCTGCCAAAGGTTTCCTGCATTGCTTTTTCCGTGCCGGTCAAAAGATACGAGTTCCTGCCCATGTCCCCGGGAATAATTACAGGCTGGCCGATCTTCTTATATTTTTCAGGCAAAGCCGGATGCCCGGGGGGAAAAGCCCGCGTGGCGCCTTTACGATGCACGCAGAGTTCCTTTTCCTTGCCTGCAACATTATGTTTTTCAATCTTTGCAATGTTATGCGCCACATCATAAATCAGGAACATCCCCAGTTTCTGCCAGGAAACCCCAAAAAACTTCTCAAATACTTTACGCGTTAAATACATCAAACACTGCCGGTTGCACCAGGCATAATTTGCCGCGCATTTCATCGCCGATAGATATGCCTTGCCTTCAGCGGAACTAACCGGAGCGCAGGCAAGCTGCCGGTCAGGTACATTTATGCCATATTTCGCCAAGCTTGCGATCATACCGCGAGAATAATCTTCACAAATTTGATAACCCAAACCTCGCGAACCTGAATGAATCGCTACCATTACCTGGCCTAAATTAAGCTCCAGGGCATCCGAAGCATCCCGGTCATAAAGCTGGTCAATAACCTGGACTTCTAAAAAATGATTTCCGGAACCTAAGGTGCCTGATTGGGCCCTGCCGCGCTTTAAAGCACGCTCTGAAACTGCCTGCGGGTCTGCGCCCTGCATAGCGCCATTTTCTTCGGTACATTCAAGGTCGTCATCCGTCCCAAACCCTTTTTCCACTGCCCAGCGGCTGCCTTTCAATAATATCTCTTCCTCTTCTTTTGGGCTTACCTTTATATCCCCTTCAGAGCCTACTCCGGAAGGGATATCGGAGAATAAACGGTAAATTAAATCTTTGATCTTATCTTTAACATCATCATATTCCAGATTAGTTTTTAATAATCTTACCCCGCAATTTATATCAAACCCTACCCCTCCGGGAGAAATAACCCCTCCCTCCTCAATATCAGTCGCCGCCACTCCGCCTATAGGAAAACCATAACCCCAGTGGATATCAGGCATGGCCAAAGAATTATTCACTATCCCCGGAAGGAAAGCCACATTAGCCACCTGCTCCAGGGCCTTGTCCCGGTAAATATCCTTCAGCAGTTTCTCGTCGGCATAAATTAAACCGGGCACACGCATTCCCGGCTTATAGCTGCGGGGGATACGCCAGCGATAATCATCAATCTTCTCTAACGGGATATGAGCGTCCATTTATACGTCAAGAATTACCTCTGCCTGCCAGATGAGGCCGGTTTTTTTAACCTTTAGCTGATGGTAAGTAGCAGCCTTGATTTCTGTATTGAGCTTATAATCTCTCATGTCTCTTCCTACGGCAACTGCATCCACATAGTTTTCATTGATCTGGGTTACCTGGATATCTTCAAAAACAAGGGATTCTACTGCGGATACTGACAATAACTCATTCAGCCAGTTAATAAAAAGCTCCTCAACGTTAGCCGCTTTTTGCCTGATTACGATATTATGCTTTCCGGGATATTGGGATGTTTGTTTCTGGAATGAGATGTCGGTTATAGCAAGGCCGGCATTTTTGAATAACCCTGCCAGGGAGAATGATTTAACCCTGATGCCGATATCTGCGGTATGCTCGATAAACCGGTAAAAAGACTTTTTCACGTATTCCTGGATAAAATAACAAACATTATTTCTTAAGCAACGCGCTTATCTTATCCAAAAGCGCCTTAGAATCAAAAGGTTTTGTGATATAAGCATCCGCGCCCACCTCCTGGCCGAGTTTTTTATCCTGGTCCTGGACCCGGGCAGTAAACATAATTATAGGTATCTTCTTATATCTTTCATCAAACTTCAGCATCCTGCAAATCTTATAGCCGTCCATTTTAGGGAGCATCAGGTCCAGGATGATCAGGTCAGGCTTTTCTTTACGCGCCATATCCAGCCCCGCCTGGCCATCGGATGCGCTTAAGACTTCACAATCAATTGCCTCAAGCTGAAGGGTCAGGGCGTACGTCATATCGGCTTCATCTTCTACGAGCAATATACGTTTCTTCGGCATAGTTAAGCTCCTTAAGATTTACTCATTAATCTTCTGCGAATAACCTTTCTGTATTTATTCTCCAGGTTTATAAACTCCAGCCCCACTTTATATTTATCGGCATCCTCCCCGAAAAGAAGCTCGATCTTTTTTATCCATGCCACGCGCACCCTTGCTGCGATAGTGAATTCTTTGTTTTCCGGAAAAACAAAACTTACCTTTAATTGCGAATCCGTCTTTAATAAGTGTTTGATTACCAGGCAAATCCCGCCCTCGGAAACATCTACGGATTCGGATAGCTCAACTTTTTCCGCAGGCAAGAATATTTTGATATTCGTTTTAAAAGACAACCTTTTGAAACGCCGCATCTCCGAGCCTATATATATTTCCTTAATCGAAAAACGCGACGGCGAAAACCCGTCATCCTGCGAGAAAACTTTCTGGGAATAAGACAGCGAGCCTAAGGTTATAAAAACATCCTCAACTTTATTACTGGCAAAATACTGCTTAATCTTATATTTGAGCATGCCGGAGATATTGGATGCCTGCCTGTTTGATGCCCCGGGCAGGATTATGCTGAACTTGCCTGCATTAGGGTTGATTACGGACATCGCCTGCTTATTAGCATCTTCATATTTAGCGTTTTTAAGGACTATATCGAGGATAGTATGCAAATCTTTAAATAATGGCTCCAGGCCGATCTTCATCCTCTTCCTGAATTCGCTGCAATTCAGGATCAAAAGGCTGACAAAATGCATGGAGACCCCGCTCTTCATCAGCCGGCTCACCTTATCCCTTATGCTCTTACCCAGCATATCAAGAGTATAAAAGCGGCGCAAGGTAAAGTAAAACTTGCTTCCCACTCCGGCTTTAGATTCAACCCAAATCTCCCCCTTGTGCCTTTCAATCAGCTTCTTGGATATGGAAAGCCCCAATCCTATGCCTTTATTTTCAACTCCAGAAAGATTAGAAGCCTGGGCGAATTTGTTGAATATCAAAGGCAGGTCTGCTTTGGATATGCCGATACCGGTATCTATAACCCCTATCCTGACTTTTGCCTCCAGGATCCTTACCTCTACCTTGATCTTACCGCCATCCATGGTAAACTTGATAGCGTTGCTGATAAGGTTGAAGATCACCTGCCTTATCCTGTCGGCATCAATAAAAACATTGACCGGTTCATCGGGGTAAACATATTTCAGGCGGATATTCTTTTCTTCGGCCAGCTTCATAAAAAACCCTTCCGAGTCTTTCATCAGGTCAACGATATCCACCAGGGAATAATGCAATTTAAGGGTATTCCTTTCAATGCGCGATATGTCCAGCAAATCATCAATAATCTTCCTTAAGCGCTCAGCGTTATCCAATGCTTTCTGAAGCACCTCCTTCTGCTTATGGTTGATCTGGCCGACGACCTCATTAAAAACCACAGTGACCAGCTGTTTGATTACTGCCAAAGGGGTGCGCAGCTCATGAGAAACAGTGGAGATAAACTCTGACTTCATGGCGCTAAGCTCCTCCAAAGCCTCCAGTTTCTTTTCAATGCTTATTTTATCCTTCCTCAGCCGCTCAAACTGCATACGCCGGGTAATATCCCTGGTAATGCCGATTAAACCAATGACCTTGCCCGTCTCGTCATAGCGCGGTATCTTGGTTGTAGAAACATAATTATCCACCCCGTCCGGCCGGGTCGCTCTTTCAACCTTGTCTATTATCGGCTTACCGGTATTCATCACCCGCGCATCATCCTGCGTCATCTTCATGGCCCGTTTCTTTGAAAAAAGATCAAAATCTGTTTTCCCCACTAAAGCTTCGGGTTTTACCCCCAGGCCCTTAGCATGGGCCTGGTTGACCATGATAAACCTGCCTTTTTTATCTTTAAAATAAATGACATCCGGGATAAAATCCATCAAATCCCTGAGCAACTGATATTTATCCTTCAGTTCTTTAAATGCCATATTTTCAGATTGTCCTGGTTTCATTATTTTATTCATTATACGCAGGTAGAAGGACCTCTAAAAAGAATTCGGGGGGATTTCATACAATATTAAAGTGGGCCATGTAGGAGTCGAACCTACGACCTTGACATTAAGAGTGTCCTGCTCTGCCAATTGAGCTAATGGCCCTCAAATTCGGGTTTCTTTACATCCCATTAGTTCATGCCCGTCAGGGTATGAGCTAATGGCCCCAAGATTAAAGTATTCTAACTTAAAACAACTGAATTTGCAACCTCAATTTGGATTAACGGCTTATCTATAAGGCTGCTTTTGGGGTAAACGATCGTCTCTGGCAATTTAATTTCCTGAAAGGATATGGCAGTGCGTAGGAATTAGCAAAGAACCGGGGATAATATCTTATTTGACCTCCGGTTTGTTGTTCTCGGTGGATTTCCGGGCCTTCATTTCGCCATTCTCATAAGTATCAACATATACAACCTCCCCGGAGGGCCGGTATGTTTTAGATACGCCGTCCAGCTTGCCGGCTTTATAAGTCATCTCCGCCTGCAGCTTGCCGTTTTCAAAATAGAATTTAGATACGCCGTCCGATTCATCATCCTTATAATTTATTCTCGCCTGCAGCTTGCCGCTTTCAAAATAGAATTTGGCCGCTCCTTCTTTCTTGCCGTCTTTATAGAACCATTGCAGTTTTAGATGCCCGCTTGGATAATATGACTTAAACGGCCCGTTCAATTTGCCGCTTCTAAGCGTTCCGACCTCCCGCAGCTTGCCGTCAGGATAATAAGCTTTAAACGGCCCGTCGCCTTTTACCTTCCCCTTTGCCAGAAAAGACCCTATGATTAACCCGACAATAACCAAGCTCAATAATGCTATTATCTTCTTTTTCATCAGTCTCTCCTTCGGCATTTAGCCGTCAGCTAATTATAGATTTAGCTTATTATCCCGCCGTTATAAATCAAAATCAACTCTTTTTTACCGGAGTTATTTAACTGCCAATAAAACAAAGCCTAATAATACCGCGGCAATCAAAACTACAGTAATTATAGTATGCCTGGGGTGCCTTAATTTCCCCATAAAGCCTGCGTTACGGCCAAGGCTCTCCCCGCAATAGAGGCATAAGACAGCTTCCTCATCATCAATGGTTTTCTTGCAATGTGGGCAGGTATAATCGGACATTTGCTTAAACCACAGCTACTTTTTTCCTGATATGAGAATATTAAGGAACTTTTTACCCGGCGGAAAACAGATGCCCCAACTCGATAGCTACCTTTGCCTGCCGGAAGCCTTCTTTAATTTCTCAACCAGCTCTGTCAACCTTGCATCGGCCTTAATACCTAATTCTTCCGCTTTATGTATATCCTGCCAGCTTTTATCGTAGTCATTTTTGTAATAATAGGCAGCTGCCCTATTGTAGTAAGCCCCGGAGTAGCTGGGATTATCCTTGATAGCCTGGCTAAATATATAGATAATATTATCAATTTCCTTTTGGTCAATAGGTAAGCTGTTTAAATTGGCGGCGGTCTCGGAAATTACGATAACCTGCGATTCTTTGGCGGCCGGGCAGACAACCTTATTACCCCGCGGGACCGTAGAGCAGCCAATTAATCCTAAGCACAAAAAAACAATAATCTTATTCATACCCACCCCCTTTTTTTAATTATACCATTTTATTATATCATACGTATTAGAAAATAATAAGTGAATTGTAGATCTAAAAGCATAGGTCGTTTTATAAAATCCACCGGCTCTGAACAATATGCGCCTAGGTGGGCTCGAACCACCAATAACCAGTTCCGAAGACTGGTGCCTTGTCCATTAGGCAATAGGCGCCCATTTAAATAATCTCCGCTTTATCCCCCAGGATCTTCCTGATCATCTCTAACTTATCCCTCTTGACAGGAAATACCTCTTTTTCCGCGGTTGAGCGCACAGGGGAATTAAGTTGAATTTTATCCGGGTTTATGCGCTGGATTGACTTGTTTAATTCCTTGATATGCCGGATATCGTCATTTACGCCCGAGACAAGCATTATCTCAAGCCAAATCTGACCGCGGAATTCTTTTCTTAAGGCTACCAGCCCTTTGATGATCTTATCCAATCTTAAGCCTGCGCAAGGACGGTCAAGCTTTTTAAATATCTGCGGATCCACCGTATCTAAAGAAGGCACGACCAGGTCTGCCCCCAGTATTGCCTTACGCACCGAAGGCTTGCATAAAAGCGTAGAGTTGGTAATAACGGCTATTTTTAGGCCGCTTACCTTTCTTACCCGGCTGATCAATTCACCGATGCACGTATTTAATGTCGGCTCCCCCAATCCGGAAAGAGTAACAAAACGCAATTCCTTGGCTTCCCGGGGATTATTTAACAGCCAGGACTTCAACTCGGAGATAATCTCATCGGCCTTGGCATATTCCTTCCGTTCGGAAACAACAAGCGGAGTCCTCCCCCACTGACAGTAGATACAATCCAAATTGCATATTTTACCCGCGCTAAGGCTTAAGCCTAAAGAAAGCCCCAACCTGCGTGATTTTATCGGTCCATATATATATTTCATAGTAGGCTTTTAGTAAACAAGGATCAAGCACCTTATAGTTTTTATCTAACGCGGTCCTTGTGAGCGTCAGCGAACAAGGAATAGGGCGCTACTGATTAAGCAGCGCCCTAAGATTTATTTAACACCCCTTGAAGAATGCAATTATTTTACTTCAACTACACAATTCTGCGTTCCGAGTGGATTAGCCACGCAAGCGGTGCAACGGGGGTCATTTATCCACGAACCGTCAACGATAAATTTATATTCGTGCCTTCCCGGCTTAAGCCCAACCTTTACCTGCCAATTGCCCTTGCTGTCCTTTTTGGCAAGCAATTTGTTGGTATCCCATTTATTAAAGCTTCCGGTAAGCACAACCTTCCTGGCCCCAGGGGCGTATAACTTAAACTCTGTTAATTTTGTTCCGGCTAAGCGTGGCATATTCCCCTCCTTTGTATATGTCTATTTTTACACTACAAAACAGCCGATGTCAAGGTTTTTATGAATACTCAACTTACGACCACGACATCACTTACACCGCAACTATCGCAATGCCTTTCTTATCCGCAAGCTTAAGGCTTGCTTCCTTATCAATAAAGAGTGTTTTGCCGGCTTCAAAAGCAAGGCACCTAGCCCTTGCCTTAACCAGGCTCTTTACGGTATTTAATCCGACAACCGGGATATCAAAACGCATATCTTGCCCCGGCTTGCTTACTTTTACAATTACAACATTTCCTCTGCCTGTCCTGCCTGAGCGGCGGATCAAATTATCCGTCCCTTCAAAAGCTTCCACTGCGACTATAGCTTTACTTTTTACCGCTACGGTCTGGCCGATATCCAAATCCGCCACAGCCTTAGCCAGGTTTAAACCAAAGTAAATATCCTCCCAGGTATCAAAATCCGGCTGCCGGCTGGTAAGTGTACCCTTTTGCGGCAAGTGCTCCTCGACAAAGATAGTGGAATCCAAAAGGTTAAACCCGGCTGCCTCCAGCCTCTGGGCTACGGCACTGAACAAAGTATCGGCTTTTTTGTCTTTCAGGCTGGTCAATATCTGCTTCAATTCTTCGCTTTGATTGATTTCTTTACCGAACAACCTGGCCGGGCTGACCTGCCCTGCCATTACTACATCTTTAACTCCTTCAGATTTGAATATAGAGAATATTTTATGAAACTCGGAAAGGCTTAACCAGTAGATTTTATCAACTAACTGCTTCAGTTTAGGCGAGGTATCGCCTTTAAGGGCGATAGCAATAACTGCGCGCCCTTTTCTCCTGGCGCTGGCGGCAAAAAGCAGTGGGAATTTTTTGTTTCCGGCAATTAAACCAATTTTTTCCATATTTGTTTTTTTAGGGGACAGTTCTCCGATTGGGCCAAGAAACGTCCCTGCTTTGGGGACAGAAACGTCCCTGGTTTAGCGGCAGGAACGGGACAGGCCGCGCTCTGAACTTTTGATAAAATTAACCAAATAAACCACCTCTTCGGTCTTGGCTAATTCTTTCTCCACTTTCTCAATAGCGTGTTTTGCGGATAGCCCGGAATTAAATACCAGCCTAAAGGCCTGGGCAATCTGCTTGATGGATTCACGGGAAACACCTTTACGCCTCAGGCCGATAAGGTTTAAACCGTAAACCCGCGCTGGATGGCCATCGCATGTAGAAAAAGGCGGGATATCCTGGACAACCTTGGAGCAACCTCCGATAATCGAAAGCATGCCGACCCTGACAAATTGGTGGATAGCGACTATTCCCCCTACAACCGCCTTGTCTTCAATAGTAACATGCCCGGCCAAAGTGCTGTTATTGGCTAAAACACAACCATTGCCGATGCGGCAATCATGGGCGACATGCGAGTAAGCCATTAACAAATTATTATCCCCGATAACCGTCTTGCCGCCCTCCCCTGTCCCGGGATTAAGGGTGCAATACTCACGGATAATATTATTGCTGCCTATCTGAAGAAAAACATCTTCACCTTTAAACTTAAGGTCCTGCGGACGGCTGCCGATTACCGCGCCGGTAAATATCTGGCATCCATTTCCGATAGTGGTATTACCTTCAATGACGCAGTGCGCGCCGACCTGCGTATCGGAACCGATAGTCACCTTATCGCCGATTATACTGTAAGGGCCGACAGATACGCCGGGCCCTATTTTTGCTTTTGAGGATATGATCGCACTAGAATGTACCGGCATATTTAATCACCCACTAAAGCGCATACAAAATCTGCTTCCGCAACCACTTTACCGTCTACTAACGCCCTGCCGCGCACCTGGCCTGTTTTGGACTTTACCTTTATCGCCTCAACCTCAAGCACTAACTGATCGCCCGGGACTACCGGCTTGCGGAATTTTACATTATCAATGGACAAAAAGAAGGCCAACTTCCCTTTATTTTCTTCAGAGGCAAGCATCATTACCCCACCTACCTGCGCCATAGCCTCAACTATAATTACACCCGGCATAACCGGCCGGCCCGGAAAATGGCCTTTAAAAAAATAGTCATTTATAGTTACATTTTTGACTCCTACCGCACGTTTGCCTTTTTCCAGGTGAGTTACCCGGTCCACAAACAAAAAAGGTTCCCGGTGCGGGATAATCTTCATAATTTCATTAACGTCTAAGACACCTTCCATAGTCTTGGCTCCTTGTGCTTTTATTTTTTGTTCATAAATCTTCCGGGCGATCTTTAAATTTAAAGAATGCCCGCTTTTTAATGCGATCACATGGCCCCGGATAGGGCATCCAGCCAGGCAAAGATCACCGATTAAATCAAGTATTTTATGCCTGACAAACTCATCGTTGAATCTCAGTTTATTCTTAATTACCCCTTCCCTTCCTACGACCAGCGTATTCTCATAATTGGCGCCTAAACCCAAGCCCTGATTTCGTAATTCCGATGCCTCGCTCTCAAGGCAAAAAGTACGCGCCGGGGCAATCTCAGCCTTAAAGGATTCCGCATTAACGCAGATCTCCAGGAATTGCGCCTTTAACAAAGGGTGGTCATAATTTAAGGTATAGGATATCTTAAACTCATTTGATGGCACAATGGTAATGGAGGAAACCCCATCTTCAATACATATGGGCTCTTTGATTACATGGGTATATTTATCCTGCTCCTGCTCAACTATCCCCGCCTTTTCAATCGCCTCTACGAATTTAAGCGCGCTTCCATCCAGCCCCGGCAGCTCGTTATTATCTATTTCTACATCAATATTATCTATCCCCAGGCTGGCTAAAGCAGACATAAGATGTTCAATCGTCTGCACCTCTATCTCATTGCTGCCAATTGAACTGCGGCGGCTGAATTTAGCCGCCAGGAATGACTGTACATTAGCCTGTATTCTGGGAGATCCGGCTATATCAGTGCGGATAAAAGTCACACCGGAAGATGCCTGCGCAGGTTTAAAGGTAACATTTACTTTATTTCCCGTATGTATCCCCACGCCAGAAAGCGAGACCTTGCTGGCGATTGTCTTCTGCTTTTCCATTATTTCCTGTTTAATCTGGCTTCCAGTTCTTCAACTTTTTTCTTTAATTCTTTTACCAGTTCAAATAATTTAGGCAGGTTTTGCAGGCTGGCATTTGCCCTTTGCGTAACCATAAACGGCCTGGCCGGATAACCGGAAACCATACTATCAGCAGGCACGGACTTAGCCACTCCGGATTGCGCGGTGACAACCGCATTATCTCCGACGGTAATGTGGCCGACCAAACCAGCCTGGCCGGCTAAAGTCACATTGTTGCCGATAATCGTGCTGCCGGATATGCCTACCTGTGCAACAACCAACGAGTTTTCGCCGATAACTACGTTATGGGCAATCTGCACAAGATTATCTATCTTGGTGCCTTTGCCGATTACGGTCTTATCAAAACGCGCCCGGTCAATAGTAACATTGGCCCCGATCTCCACGTCATCGGCAATTTCAACTGTACCTACCTGGGGTATTTTATGATGCGCGCCCTTAATCGTGGCAAAACCAAAACCGTCTGAACCGATCACCGTGCCGGAATGTATAATCACACGGTTTCCGATACTAATGCGCTCGCGTATAGAAACATGCGGATAAATTAAAGTCTGGCTGCCGATTTTTGTATGATGGCCGATAAAACAGCCGGCGTGAATTATCGTATTATCCCCTATAAAAACATTATCCCCGATAACCGTGTAAGGCCCTATAGCTACATCCTTACCTAAAGTTACATCTTTGCCCATGACCACGGTATAATCTATGCCCTTGGGATGTCCGGCGTCATCAGGCATAAACATAGAGATGATCTTGGCAAAGGCCAGGGAGGGGTTTTCAGTTAGAATTACCGGCTTGGCGGTCTTCTGCGCCTCAGCCGAAGTAATGATCGCTGCAGCATGCGTCTTATCCATAAGCGAGCTGTATTTGGGATTGGCCAGAAAGGTAATATCCCCCTCTGCCGCTTCTTTAATACCCGAGATACCGGTAATCAGAATATCCCCGTCGCCGATGACCTTGCCGTCAATAAGCTTGGCTATTTCATTCAGGGTTTTTTGCATTTTTATAGTTTTTTATTTAGCGAAATCCCGCCGAATATGCCGCAATTATCGCAGAGAGCTTTGGTGGATTATTATTTGCCGCCCTTGTTTAAATCCGCAATAATCTGGTCCGTAATCTCCAGGGCTTTATCCTGGTATACCAGTACGCGGTCATTAAAGATCATGGTATAGCCTCCCTTTACCGCGTATTTCTTCACCGCATCTTCAATATCCTTGAGTATCTCTTTCATCTTTTCATCCTGGTCTTTACGCAAATCCTCCTGCTTCTGGCGGTCAGAATCCTGGAAGGCCTTCATCTTGGCATCAAGCTCGCCTCTTTTTGCTTCCCTTTCCTTGTCATTAAGTAAATTAAGTTTATCCTGCAGGGATTTAAGTTCAGCCACTTTCTTATCCCGCTCGTCGGTATAAGCCTTTTCCTTATCGTTTAAAGTTTTATCATACCCTTTGGTTTTATTATATTCGCTGAATGTACGGCTTAAATCAATGTAGCCGAATTTATCCGCGGCTAACGCGCTACCTGTGAATAAAGACAAACTAAGGACTACCAAGCATCCCCATAAAACCACCGTTGCCTTTCTCATCTTGATTCCTCCTTGTAGTGTTACTGCCTTTTTCTATCTATATTATTTAAAATCCATGGCTGGCGCTGAAATAGAACCTTCCGCTCTTCCTGCTGTTTTCCCCGGGTTCTTTATCCATGGGGATACCATAATCCAGCATTATCGGCCCGATCGGCGTCCTGATACGCAAACCTAAACCTAAACCGGATTTCAGATTTCCGGTGTTAATTGGATTATCTGTATTCTTTGAAGAGAAGATATCCCCTAATTTCTCCCACACATTACCTATATCATAAAAAGCCGCGACTTTTAAGAAGCTGAACAAAGGATAAGTATATTCAATATTACCTACCGCCATAGCCGCGCCTCCCAAAGGATCACTAGAACCCGGATCAATAGGGCCGACTTTTCTTTCTTCATAACCTCTAATAGTGTAAGCGCCGCCGGCAAAGAACCTTTCGTAGATAGGGACTTTGTCCGTATCGCCATAAGGCTTTGCCAAACCTATTCTTCCCCTTACCTCCAAAACAGCTCCGCGCGGCATAGGGAAATAATGCGAGGCCCTGCCGAAGAATTTCAAATAATCTTTGTCTCCCCCCAATGGACCGCCGGCAAAATCAAATGAACCGGTTAATAAATTTCCTTTTCTGGTATCAAAAACATTGTCCCTGGAATCATAAGTTAAGCTTGGGGAAATAACACTGATAAAATTCTTACCTACCTCTTCATTTAAATAAGCCGCACCGCTTGAAGGATTGCTGATATCAATCTGATCCAGGCGGTACATAATATCGCCCCTTAAATATTCGGATATCTCTTTGCCTAAACGTAAATCCCCTCCGGTTACCTTTTCATCATAGCCGTAACCTACGTCGGTATCGCGCTTATGCGTGCGGCGGTACAGGTCAAAACCGAAAGAAACCGGGTAATCAAATATCCAGGGGTCGGTAAAACTAAGCTCAAAACCGTTGCTTAAATTTCCGATGGAGGCGCGCAGCTTTAAATTTTGCCCGGCGCCGGTAAAATACGGCCAGTTCCTCCAGTCAAAATTCTTCTGCTCAACCTCTACAAAACCGATGAACTGGTCAACCGTGCTGTATCCGCCGCCGAAACTAAAGGCCCCTGTTTTAGATTCTTTGACATCAACAACTAAATCCTTTTTATCCGGCCTTTTGGTATCCTCGGTATCATAACTTACCTCTTCAAAGAACCCTAAGTTTGTCAGCCTTTCTTTGCTGCGGCGCAGCTTCTCTCCGTCAAATTTATCTCCCGGGTGTATCCTCATCTCCCTGCGGATAACCACATCCTTGGTCTTGATATTGCCCTGGATCTTGATCTTATCCACATAGACTACCTGATTTTCAATAATCCCGTAGGTTATATCCACGCGCCCGGTCTCCTGATTGACTATAGTTGACTCCTGGACCTGTGCGGAAATATAGCCGCGGTCAAAATATACCCCCTGTATACTCATAACATCTTTTCTCATTGCCTCCGCGCTAAAAACCTTGCCCGGCACACACTCGCTCAGGCAGCTTAAGATCGCCTTCTCACTGACATCCTTATTCCCCTGGATAATGACCGAACCTACAAGATACTTCTTGCCTTCGGTAACCTTAATCGTAACATACAGCAGGTATGCCTTCTTGGCGTCGGGATTAACCTCATACTCCACCACCACATCAGTAAAACCTTCACGCTGGTAGAATGACTTAACGCGCTCCATATCCTCTTTTAATACATCTTCCTTTAAGACCCCGGCGTTAAAAAACCAGGCGCGCTTGGTCTTGAGCAGTTTCAGGATACGAGCGCTCGGAAAAGACTTATTCCCCTGGATAATGATATCCTTAACGCGGACCTTCTGCCCCTCAACAACATTAAAATTTATGCTGACTTTATTCGTTTTGGTATCTGTATCAACTTTATAAGTAACATCAGCCTGGTTATAGCCTATCTTCTCATACATCTTCTTCAATGTGCGCACATCTTCCGACAGGCTGGGGTAATCCAGGTACTGCGTCTCTTTTGATTTTAATTCCTGCTTCAGCTTCTCCTCCTTCATGGTAATGCGGCTTATACCTGTAAAACTAATCTTTGCTATAATCGGCCTCTCTACGACATTAAGGATGACTTTTACGCCGTCTTTATAATCCTGCGTATCTATTTTTATATCGCTGAAGAAACCCAGCAGATAAAGCCTTTTTAAATCATCGCTGATGATATTTTCCTGGTAAGCGCTGCCGATACGCGTCTTCATTTTAGAGACGATTACATTGGTGCTGATAGACTGATTGCCTTTTACTTCTATGGCGGTAACATTTTTTACTGAAGAGGTCTCTCCGGAAGAGGCAACTGCATCCTGTTGAGGCTGGCCCTGCGGATTTTCATCGGCAAAGACAGAAGAGGCGGCGGCAAGAATAAGGGCAACGGTTACGACTAAAGGTACGAAGGTTGATCTGCGCATTTATGGTTATTATATAGGAACGGGCTGTTTAAATCAAATATTTTATCTATTTATTACAACGCCTGGCCGGATAACTTACTCCGATGAACTATCCACCCTGGATAAGTTGTCAAACCTGGTAAACTCCTTAATAAAAGCCAGCTTCAAAGAACC
The DNA here is from genome assembly GCA_028716965.1 of Candidatus Omnitrophota bacterium. Lineage (GTDB taxonomy): Bacteria > Omnitrophota > Gorgyraeia > Gygaellales > Profunditerraquicolaceae > UBA6249. Next base: position 103,552 of record JAQUOV010000007.1, on the reverse strand, counting down.
CACCGGGCCATTACGCTGTTTGGCGATAATAGCTTCCGCTATGCCCTGGTTATCGGGAGAAGGATTATAATACTCTTCCCTTAAAATCAATACGACAACGTCGGCATCCTGCTCAATAGCCCCGGACTCCCTTAAATCCGAAAGCTGCGGCCTGTGGTCTGTGCGCGATTCTACTGCTCGCGATAACTGGCTGATAGCAATAACCGGAACACTTAATTCCCTGGCCAGGGCTTTCAGCGACCGCGAGATCTCCGAAATCTCCTGCTGCCTGCTTTCCATATTCATCGCTGAGCCTCGCATCAACTGCATGTAATCCAGGATAATCAATTTTATGCCATGGTGCGATTTTAAACGGCGCGCCCTGGCGCGTAATTCCATTACGGATATCGCCGGGGTATCGTCAATGAATATGGGGGCATCGGAAAGCTTCCCTGCTGCTGCGGTCAGGCGCGGCCAATCGCTGGTAGCCAGGTAACCGGTCCTTACCTTGTGCGCGTCAACCCGCGCGTGCGAACAGAGCATCCTCTGCACCAGTTGCTCCTTGGACATCTCCAAGCTGAAGATGGCAGTAGGCACCTTTTCAATAACTCCGGCGTATTCGGCTATTCCCAGGGCAAAAGCGCTCTTGCCCATTGAAGGCCGTCCTGCTACAATAATTAGATCTGAAGGCTGCAGGCCCGCTGTTTTAATATCAAAATCTATATAACCTGTGGGGATGCCGGTAACGTGCGCTTTATTCTGATAAAGCCTGTCAATAGTTTCAATTGAATCCTTTACGATCTCCTTGAGGTGTAAATAAGACCCTTGATTTTTGCGGTCGCTTACTTCAAAGATAAGCCTTTCGGCTGTATCCACAACCTCGGCTATATTACCCTCGCTCTCATGGCAGACGGTTATGATCTTGGTAGAATTATTGATTAAACTCCTTAAGATATATTTTTCCCGCACAATGCCGGCGTAATGATTGATGTTGGCGGCTGTAGGGACAGCGTTGGCCAAAGAGGTAAGGTAACTTACCCCTCCTATTTCATCAAGAGAGTTGTCCTTCTTCAGGGCGTCGGCAAGCGTGATTAAATCTATGGCCTTGTTGGCGTTATAAAGTTCGCTTATTTTCTGGAATATTTTCCTGTGGGTATCCTTATAAAAACATCCCGCATCCAATTTCTCAACGGCAACCGAAACCGCTTCTTCATCCAGAAGCATGGACCCCAATACGGCCATCTCGGCGTCAAGATTTTGCGGGGGGAGTTTATCTAAAATTAATTCCTGCGGCATATTGAATGAACTCTCCTAAAGCTTGGGACGCTTATCCCGCCATATCCTTATTAGATACAGGAAGCAGGATAACTTCACGCAGATACCTTACGTTCACTTATTTCTTAACCACCCAGAGTTTGACCGTTGCGATTACCTCCGGATGCAGCTTAACGGGCATCTCATAAATACCTAAAGATTTTATCGGCTCAGGCAAATCAATAGCGCTTTTATCTATGATAAAACCTTCTTCCTTCAAAGCAGCGGCTACATCATGCGCGCTGATGCTGCCATACAGATTCTCTTCCCCTTGAGTCAGGGCGGAGATAGTCAAAGAAAGCTCGCTCAGGCGTTTTTTAACCTCTTCCGATTCTTCTTTGGCCTTAGCATATTGCGCTGATTTAACCTGCTTTTCCTTTTCCAGCTGCTTCAGCGTCCCCGGAGTGGCAACTTTGGCTAAATTATGGGGAAAGAGGAAATTCCTGGCAAACCCTTCTTTTACTTTGACCACTGAGCCTGCCTTGCCGATCTTCTCTACGTCTTTAATTAAAATAACTTCCATCTTGCCTAACGGGTATAAGGAAGCAGGGAAATAAATCTGGCCTTATTGATCAGCTCCCTGATCCTTCTTTGATGCCTGGCGCAATTTCCGGAAAAACGGCTGGAAACGATCTTGCCTTTTTCGGTAATAAAAACCTCCAGCCTTTTAATATCTTTATAATCAATGCTGCCTAATTTATCCGCGCAGAACCGGCAGAACCTTTTTCTTGCAGGACCCAGCAGGTCCTTTTTCTTCCGGATAATCTTTTTATCTTTACCGAACCCTTTAGCCTTAACTTTCATATCTGTCCCCCGTCATTATTTTTATTGTCTTTAATTTAAACTTTCTTCTCTGCTTGCCGGTAAATCTCTTAATTTTGCCCATCTTCAGAAGGGATGGTTTCATCCAAGCCCTCTGCAAGCCAGGATGACTCACTGCTGGGCTGCTCATCAACCATTGCTTCTGCATGCGTCTGGCTGGCTTGGCCGGCTGTTCTTCCCTGGCCAGGCGCACCCATAAACTGCACGCGTTCCGCCCTGACTTCAATTACCGATCGCTTTGCTCCGGTATTATCCTCCCATGAGCGGGACTGCAATCTTCCTTCGACAAAAACACCGCTGCCTTTATGTAAATATTGGTTACAGGTTTCTGCCTGCTTGTTCCAAACCACCGCGGTTATAAAACAAACCTCCTCTTTCAGCTCTTGTTCTTTTGTACGGTATTTACGGTTTACCGCCAGGCGCAGATTAACTACCGCAGTACCTTGCGGAGTATAGCGTAACTCCGGGTCCTTGGTAAGGTTACCCATCAATAATACCTTGTTATAACTAGCCATATAAATCCTCCTTAACCTTCTATCCGGGGAAACCTGATAAACACAGCGGATCAGCCGCCGCTTGCCGGATTAAATATCCATACGGGTAAATAAAACCCTCAGGATATTCTCATTAAGCTTATAAATGTTGCGTATCTCCTTAATCGCCTGCGCAGGAGCAGTAAAAGCTACCAGATAATAAATCCCCTCCTGGAATTTTTTAATGGGAAAATATAATTTTCGCCTTTCTGCCCATACCGATGACTGGGAAATCTGGCCGCTATTCTTGACTACCGCATCATCAATCTGTTTAAATAGATTTTTCTTATCTTCGTCGGATAAATCCGGTTTGACAATCACCATTGCTTCATACTTATTCATCCCCCACCCTCTTTCTGTTAACTAATTTTTGCTATCCCTGCAGGAACACAGCCCCTGCCTGTCGACAGACGGGCCTGCGTTAAAACTGCTCATAGTCTTGGTTACTCCCTTTTCCACCCAACTCAAACAACAGCTGGCGGCTTCTTCTTTTGCTTGCTCAACAGCCGCTTTTTCTTTACGTAAAAACCCCGAGAGCACATATCGCGCAGCATCTGTAGTTCTTTTCGGCCGGCCGATACCGATGCGCAAGCGGTTAAAGTTTTGCGTTCCCAGTTGTTCAATGATGGAAACAATCCCCCGCTGCCCGGCGCTTGAGCCGTGCGGCCGCAGCTTAATCCTGCCCAGTTCCAGATCCAGGTCATCACAGACCACCAAAAGATCCGGCGCATCCGCCTTAAACTTCTTAAGCAGGGCTTTAACTGCTATGCCGCTTAAATTCATAAAAGTCAGCGGCAAAGCTAATATCAAATCATGCTGCCGGAAGCAGGTTCTCCCAACTAAAACCGGAGCTGAGCCATCTTTTTTAAGAGCAACTTTTAAGCCCCGGGCTAAAGACTTAACCACCATAAAACCGATATTGTGCCGAGAACCCGCATAAACTAACCCGGGGTTACCTAAGCCTACAATTATCTTCACCCGCAACCCCTATCTGCTATCCTTCTTTGGTCCCCCAAAGCGTTATTTCTTGTCCTTATCTTTATCTTTTCCTTTAGCCTCTTCTGATGCGGCTGCACCCTCGGCAGGGACCTCTTTCTTCTCTTTAATTACCTCCGGTTCCTGTTTATCTTCACCTTCAACTGCCTCTACCGGCACCTCTTCCTTCATCGGCTCAACCACATGTAAAACAATTGCATCGGGGTCATTTAAAGGCTTGACTCCCGCGGGGAAAACTATATCCTTAACATGGATAACCTCTCCCATCTTAAGCGCGGAAATATCTACTTCAATATTTTTAGGGATATTTGTCGGCAAACATTCCACTTCGATCTCCCAAAGTATATGCTCTAAAGATCCGCCCTCCTGCTTAACACCAACAGCTTCGCCTTTAACTTCGATAGAAACATTGACCTTAATCGCCTCCGTTAAGGATATCTCGTTAAAATCCACGTGCATAATATCCTCGCTCACCGGGTCGTACTGTATCTCTTTAACCAGGCAAGGGCGGCCTTTGGCTTTTTTATCATCCTTGATCTTGAGGTTAATGATAACGCTTTCCAGATGATGCTGATGTACCAGCTTTAAAAGCGTGCTTTTAGGAAACTTTATGGATAAAGCCTCTTTGCCATGGAAATAAACCACTGACGGTAAATAACCGCTATTCCTTAATTCCCTGGCCTTGGCGCTGCCTTTTGCGTCTCTTAATTCTGCTTCTAAAAATATCTCTTCCATTTTCCTTGCCTTTCTTTAATTAATCAAATAAACAGCTGACTGACTCTTCATTATGTATTCTTTTTATCGCTTCGGCCAAAAGACTGGCTACTGAAAGCACCTGGATCTTAGCATGTTGCTTATCCCCGGATAAAGGCACGCTGTCGGAAACAAGCAGTTTCTCCAGATCTTTGCACTGGTCAATACGCTGGATTGCCGGACCGGACAGGATACCGTGGGCAATCGCCGCGTAAATAGCCCTGGCCCCGGCTTTCTTCAATGCCTCCACCGCTTCAATCAGCGAGCTGCCTGTAGCAATCAAATCATCGATAATGATCACGTTCTTGCCTTCTACCTCGCCCATGATATGCACTGCCTCGGCTTTTTCCGGAGAGACCCGGCGCTTATCGATGATGGCCAGGCCCGATGAAACCCTTTTAGCATAAGCCCTGGCCATTTTGATACTGCCCACATCAGGCGAAACGACAACCAAATCCTTGATATTCATTTTGGAGAAATAATCCACGAACACGCCGACGGAAAAAAGATGGTCAACCGGGATATCAAAAAACCCCTGGATCTGGCCGGCGTGTAAATCCATGGTTAAAATACGGTTTGCACCGGCAATGGTCAAAAGGTTAGCCACTAACTTAGCGGTAATGGGCACGCGCGGCTGGTCCTTCCTGTCCTGGCGCGCATAACCAAAATACGGGATAACCGCGGTAATCCTCTGGGCGGATGCGCGGCGCAGCGCATCAATCATAATCAATAGCTCCATAAGGTTATCATTAGACGGCGGACAGGTCGGCTGTACTATAAAAACGTCTTTACCGCGTACATTCTCGTTGATCTTTACCCGGATCTCGCCTTCGCTGAACCTGCCCACCAGGGCATCCTGCAATTTAACTTTTAAATCTTTACAGATATCCTTAGCCAAAACAAGATTTGCATTACCGCTGAAAATAGCTAATTTGTCCATATCTATCTCCCCTGTTTCCTTAAGATTTTCGCCGGTACTCCTACGACAACCGTATTATCCGGGATATTTTTAGTAATTACCGAGCCTGCCCCGGTAAGTGCTGACCTGCCGATTTTTGCCGGAGCAACAATTATAGTATCCGAACCAATATATGCCCTGTTCTTGATAACCGTATTATTCTTTCTTAGGCCATCGAAATTAGCCGTGACCGTACCTGCTCCGATATTCACGCAGGAACCGATAACGCTATCCCCGAGATAAGAAAAGTGTTTTACGAATGTCTTGGCGCCGATCTTGGAGCGCACCATCTCAATAAAGTTACCGGCTGTCACATCATCTTTCAGCTCGGTACCTTCACGCAGGTGCGCGAAAGGACCCACTGAACAACGTTTTCCAATTTTAACACCCCTTTCAATTACTGTAAAGGGATAAATCACCGTATCTGTGCCGATCGCCGTACCAAAATTAATAAAAGTAGATGCCGGATCAACTATGGTTACGCCGGCCTGCATCAATTTTTCATTAATCCTCTCCTGCATAAGGGAATTGGCTTTAGCCAACTCCTCCCGCGTATTAATCCCCAGCGCCTCCCGGGAATTATCAACCTTTAATCCGTCAACCAGGTATTTCTTTTTGGCTAAAATGCCGATTATATCGGTCAGGTAATATTCTTTCTTGCGGTTATCAGCGCGGATATATTTTAAATTCCCGGACAGGCTTTCTTTTTTAAATGCCATGATCCCGGTATTGATCTCTTTTATATCCTTTTGCACTTCATCGGCATCTTTTTCCTCAACTATGCCGCAGATACTGAAATATCTATCGCGGATTATCCTCCCGTATCCGGAAGGTTTCTTTAATTGCGCTGTTAATAGCGTGGCATCAATATTGTTTTCTATATGATACTCCAGGAGCTTCTTAAGCGTTTCTTTCTTCAAAAGCGGGTTATCCCCGTAAAGGACAAGCACAGCGCCTTTAAACCCTTTTAAAGCCATCAGGCCGGTTTTTACCGCATCCGCGGTACCAAGCAGCTTCTTCTGGATGGTTATTCTTACCCCTTTAGGGATAATCTTACGCACCAGCTCTTGTTTAAACCCTAAGACCGCAACTACCTGCTTGGGTTTCAAGGAAGCGACCAAATCCAAAACATAGCCCAGCATAGGCCGGCCGCAAAGATTATGCAGCACCTTGGGCGTATCGGATTTCATACGCGTACTTTTTCCCGCCGCCAGGATTATTACCGCTATATCCTTTTTCATGTTTTTCATGGTTGCCCGGCAAAAATCGATTTCCAGCTTAAGCGAGAAATCGTCCTTAGCACCGATAAGGGCTAAGGACCTTGCCAGTAATTTATTTTTATTGGGACGTATGGACTCGAACCATAATAGCCAGACCCAAATTCTGGAGTCCTACCATTGGACGACGTCCCAGTTCTTTTTCAGTCAGACGCTCCTGCGCCTTCAGCGCAGGATTTCGCCTATGGCTAATACAGGGCTCAAAAATTCTGATGTGCTACATTGCGCTACCGGGCAAAGTTATGCTTTAAGCCTGTTTTTCTCCAAATCGTAGGCCTCAAGGACCTTTTTCTGCAAACACTCTCTAAACTGCTGTGTTATAGGATGGGCTATATCCTTATGCTCGGACTGGTTGCCTGCCGGCTCTTCCATGCGCTGCGGGCTAGCCTCAACCGGTAAAACAGCGGCGCATTGGTTGCAATACTTACTGCGCAATTCATTCTTAAAAGAGCACTTCGGGCAAGGGTGTTTTACTTTACGGGAAGGCATAGCGATGAACAAACCTGTAGAGCCTTCAATAACCTTGATATTTCTCACCACAAAAACATTGTCAAAAGTAACCGTGGCATATGCTCTTAATTTCTTATCCGGTGAATCCTTCAATACTATCCTAACTTCTGTTATTTCCATCGCTTACCTCCCTGCCGCTTGTCTGCCGGTAGCAGAATAAATAGGCAGGCTAGCGCTGATCTAAATCGCAGAGCTTAGAAAAACCTGCCAGGATTTATGTTCTTTACGCAGCTTATTGCTTAAATCTTGAGCCTGTGCCCGGCAATCGCAGACAGCAAATACTGCCGGCCCGCTTCCGGACATCAATACTCTTTGCAATCCCTTTGCAAAAAGCGCGTCCTTAACCCTGTTAACAACGGGATAAAGGCGGCTGGTGACGATTTCTAAATCGTTGAAAAGGTATTTTGAATCAATACAGCAGCTATCTTTCAACAATTCAAGAATAGGTATTTTAGCATCAGGCAACCTTCTTGTCAACCCGGAAATACCCTTATAGGCAGGCAGGGCTGCCTTTTGTCCGGCAAGAAAAAGGTCATATTTTTGATAAATCAGCGGGGTAGAAACCTTAATCCCTGGATAAACCACTATAAGCCAAAGCTTAGTCTTTTCTAAAAAATCAAGGGGCCTGATTTTATCCCCCCGCTTACTGCCTAAAGCAAACTTTATATCATGGATAAAAAAAGCGACGTCGCTGCCAAGCCTGGCTGCCAAGATTGCCAGCTTTTCTTTTGTCAGATCCAAATGCCAGTATTTATTCAACCCCGAAAGAACGCTGGCAGCGTTGGAAGATCCTCCTCCCAGGCCCGCGCCAACCGGTATATGTTTTTTAATCTCTATCTCTAAACCCAGCTTTAACTTAAATGCCTGCCTTAATAACTCTGCGGCGCGGAAACAAAGATTGGTTTCATCCCTTGGCACATGCCTGTTATCGCATTTAATCCTGATTAAATCATCCTTACGGGCCTTAATGATAATTGTATCAGCCAGGTCAATGCGCACAAATAAAGTATCCAAGTTATGGAAATTATCTTTGCGCCTGCCTAAAACCCGCAAATAAAGATTTATTTTGGCAAAAGATTTAGTGACCAAAGGCAAGCTACGCTGCTTCATGAACTTATACCGGAATTAGGAGATGTTGGATAAAACCGCTTTTTCTATATCCAGGCTGGTAAGGCCGTATTCTTTTAAGAGGTCTGCCGGCTCTCCTGATTGGCCAAAGCGGTTACGGATGCCAAGGTGGATAACCTTTTTAGGAAAATTCTCAGAGACTACTTCGTCTACGCTGGAGGCCAGCCCTCCGATGACATTATGCTCTTCGCAAACTACAATAAAGCTGGTTTCTTTAGCGGCCTTAAGGATAGCTTCATTATCCAGCGGCCAAATAGTATGCATATTAATCAGGCGGGCCTTAATCCCTTTTTGGGCCAAACTTTTCACTGCCGAAAGCGCCTCATATACCATTATCCCGCAGGCGATAATAGTTACATCATTGCCTTCGGAAATCACCTGGGATTTGCCGAATTTAAACTCATCTTTATTCTCAATCGTAGGGACCTTTGACCGGCCTAATCGGATATAAAAAGGCCCCGGCATAGATGCCGCAGCGGCCACTGCTTCGGCTGTCTGAGGGGCATCGCAAGGAACAATGATATTCATATTAGGAAGCACACGCATAAGCGCGATATCTTCCAGGGCCTGGTGGCTGGCGCCATCCGGTCCTACGGTAATACCTGCATGCGTAGCTACAACCTTGACGTTAAAATTATTATAACCTATGGAAATCCGTATTTGGTCCCATGCACGCCCGGCAGCAAAGACGGCAAATGTAGAGAGAAAAACAGTCTTGCCGCAGCTGGCTAAGCCTGCGGCAGTAGCCATCATGTTCTGTTCCGCTACTCCAAAATTAAAAAACCTGTCCGGGAATTGTTTGGCAAAAAGATTAGTGCGGGTAGAACCGGAGAGATCGGCATCTAAAACCACGATATTCTTATCCTGCGCGCCAAGCCTTACCAGCGTCTGTCCATAAACATCCCTTTGGTAAAGCTGCTCTGCCATTATGACAACTCCTTTAATGCCTTTTCCGCTTCTTCTTTGGTAGGGGCCCTTCCGTGAAAATCTATTACGCCTTCCATAAATGAAACGCCCTTGCCTTTTACGGTACGCGCGATGATTATTGTTGGCTTGGATTTTATTGTTTTAGCCTGTTCATAAGCGGATAAAATCTGCCGCATATCGTGGCCATTAATCTCTATGACATGCCATCCAAACGCCTGCCATTTAGCGGCCAATGGCTCAAGACCCATTATATCTTCGCACCTGCCGTCAATCTGGCAACCGTTAGAATCCAGGATAGCACAGAGATTATCGCAGGAAAAATGGCTGCAAGCCATTGCTGCCTCCCAGATATTGCCCTCCTGTATCTCTCCATCTCCCAGCAAAACATAAACCCGGTAATCTTTTTTATCTATTTTTGCCGCCAGGCTCATCCCCAGGCCTATGGAAAGCCCCTGCCCGAGTGAGCCGGAAGCTGATTCAACACCTGCAGTACTACGGGCAGGATGCCCCTGAAGGCTTGAGCCCAATCTGCGTAAAGTCATCAATTCCTCTTTGGGGAAATAGCCTGTTAGTGCCAATACCGCATACCAAAGCGGACAACAATGCCCCTTAGACATATGGAAACGGTCCCTATCCGTCCACTGCGGGTCTTTTGGGTTAAAACGCAGGATATTGAAATATAAGGCAACAATTAAATCCGCCGCAGATAGGCTGCCGCCGGGATGCCCGGAACCTGCCCTTGCCAGCATCTCGATAATCAAGCGCCGGGCTTCTTTAGCCTTTAATTCTAATTCTTTTATTGACAATTCATTATTTTCCATTATTGGCAGACCTGGCGCAATTTCTCTTTCACCCGCTCCTGGGTAGAATCTAATTTCAGGGACTTCTCCCAATTCAACCTTGCATTATCACAATTTCCCAGCTTCATAAAGACATCGCCCATATGTTCGTATATAACCGGATCACTTAAAAAAGAAACTGCTTGTTCCAAATAGGTCAATGCTTCTTTGAACTTCCCTTTTTTGAAATAAAACCACCCCAGGCTGTCAATATAAGCGCCGTTTTCCGGTTCAAAACTTAAAGCCTTCCTGATCATGACGCCTGCCTTATTGATATTCCTGTTCTGTTCCAGATAAAAATATCCCAGAAAATTCAGGGCTTCATGATAATCAGGTTTTAACCTTACTGCTTCTTTCAGTTCTTTCTCAACACCGGCATAATCTTTCAGTTCATAATATATGCTGCCCAGGTAAAAATGGGGCTGCGCATCACGAGGGGATAACCCCGTAACCAATTTAAAAATACCCTCGGCTTCTCTGAGTTTATTCTGCTGCAGATAGATTGCGCCCAGGCTTTTGTAGACATCTATATTTTCCGGTTCAATCTTGGTAACATTCTTAAGCGCAAACGCATATTCCTGTGCAGCTAAATCAGTTTTATTTTGCGTCGTGTAAATCAGCGCCAATATAGCATGCGGCTCTACCGCATCGGGAGCAAGGCTAATGGATTGCTTTAATTCAGTGATTGCCGAAGGAATATCGTTTTTTTTAATGTAAGCTGACGCCAGGTTCAAATGCAATAAAGGACTCTGGCTGTCAAGCGCCAACGCTTTGTGGTATTGCCGAATAGCGCTATCTATATCGCCGATATCTTCGTAATAAAGGGCCGTGATATAGTGGCTTAAGCCCTGGGTATTTTCATTATGGCTTTGTCCGGCAGAAGACAAGCTAACGCCCTCTAACCTGTCTGCATCTAAAGCCTGGGCAGTTTGGGCCACCAGAGCCGATGAAAGGCAAAAACAGACTAAGCTGTTAAAATATCTGAACTTCAAAGATATCCTTCTAAAAAACTTAAAAAATTAACCCCACGCCCTCTTCTTCAGATGGCGAAGACGACGACGCATTTTCTTGCGCTTATGGGTTTTAATCTTTTGTCTTTTTCTTTTCTTACCGCAAGGCATAACTTTTCCTCTTCTCCCGGGCTGCCGACAGGCAACCTTTGACTACAAAATAACCTTATTCAACGGATACTCGATAATCCCCTGGGCGCCGGCCTGCTTCAAAACGGGGATGAGCATCCTGACGACTTCCTCGTCGATAATCGTCTCAATGGCAAACCATCCGTCATCGCTCAATCCGGAAATAGTGGGCTTCTTTAACGCCGGAAGCCTGGCGATAACCGGCTTAAGGTTTTCCTTTCTTACATTCATCTTCAAGCCTACTTTTCCTTCTGCGGCAATCGCCCCCCTCAAAAGCAAGGCGATCTGTTCCATTTTAACCATCTTCCATTTGTCTTTACAAGAATCCTTATTGGCGATCAACTGGGTGGTAGATTCGCAAAGCGTGGCAATTTCAACTAGTTTATTTGCCCGTAAGGAACTGCCTGTTTCAGTCAGCTCCACTATTGCATCAACCAGGCCGGCAGTAACCTTAACCTCCGTTGCCCCCCAGCTAAACTCTACTTCTACCTTAACCCTGTTTTTCTTGAAATATTCCCTGGCCACATTCACCAGCTCCGTAGCCACGCGCTTACCATTCAAATCCTTTATCTTCTTGATCCCGGACCCTTCGGGTACCGCCAAAACCCACCTGACCTTATTCAGGCTCTGTTTGGCATAAGTTAAGTCCGCCACCCTAACAACATCGGAGCCATTTTCCAGTATCCAGTCATTGCCGGTTATACCGCAGTCAAGCGCGCCATCCTGTATATAACGCGACATCTCCTGGGCCCGCAATAAGACCGCCTGGATCTCCGGATCATCTACAGACGGAAAGTATGAGCGCGAATTGGATAAATTAACGTTGAAACCGGCTTTTTTAAGCATTTTAAAGGTAGACTCCTGGAGGCTGCCTTTAGGTAAGCCGAACTTCAAAATTTTACTTTTCATAATGAATTTACCTCTCCTAAAGAATTGACAGGCGAATTATTATATCTATATATTTATTAATTGTAAAGCAAATAATTGGGGCCGGGCTGTCTTTCTATCCCGATTAAATTACAGAAAATAGCCCCGCATACTCCGGTTTTAAGCTAAATGCACCTCTATCTGGTTAAGCCTGTCTGCCGGCAAAACAAGCATTGCTTCGCGCTTAAAGACCAGATGGCCACGCTTATCTATAGGCAGGTTCCTTGAATTAAAACAGGCCTTAATAATCTTATACTTGCCTTGGGTAGGTTTTCCGAAACCCAGGAACTTCACCCTTATTCTCTTGCCGGCAAAGGTCCTCTCTATACTTATACTATTATTCTTGCGGAAATGCTCTGCGCTCAATTTGGGCTCAATTACTAAATCCCCGTCCTCCCCCTTAACCCCAAAAACCTGGGTAAGCATAGTCAAGATAAACCAGCTGGCTGAACCGGTCAGATAAGAGTACATCCCCCTGCCTTCCAGGTTAAAGTATTCCGGCAGGCAGGGATAAACCTTGCTCCTTGAGGTATGCGATGCCATTTTATAAAGAGAGCTTAAAGACCTCCATGCATCGCTGGCATAACCTTGCTTATATAACGCATAACTGAACATTACAACCATATGGCTAAAAATCGCCCCATTCTCCTTTTCTCCATAAGAAAAAGAAAAAGCCCTGCCCAGCTCAGGCTGTTCTTGCTTAAAATCAGTATTAAGATGTATGCTGCCGGTTTGTTTATCAAACAGATACTTATTCACATTTTGTAAAATCCTGCGCACCTGCCAGGGCAGGGCAATGCCGGACATTACGGCAAATGTTTGGGCGGTGAGGGTCATTTGTATACGCCTGCCCTTTTTGCCTTCCAATCGCTTTTTGAGGTTATCATAATAACCGTTAAAGAACCCCTCTTTAAGCCACTCTGTTGAACGTATATGCTGCTTCATCCAGCAAGACTTGGCCCTAAGGTCAGCGGCTAGCTGCGCGGCATCTAAATAAACCTTTTTCCCGGATAGCGAAACGGATATTTTAGAGAAATACCTGTCCAAAAGTTTACGCTTGGAAGAAACGCTTTCGTAATTGACTTTTGACAATAAAATCCTGACCTCTTCAGCTAATTCTATCCTGCTATTCTTGCCGATTTTAAGCAACAATGCGGCAAGCGTCTCCAGGTTTTGCGCGTACATTGCGCTAAAGGCTACGCTTTCGCCGTTTTCTTTCGCCATATCCAATCCATCATTCCAATCAGCGCCTTCAAGACGGATATGGTTATGTGCTCCGACGTTATAAAACTGCACCAGGTTCTGTATCAAAAGATGCTCTAAAATCGAGCCTGAATAAATCTTCCCGCAGCCGGTCTTTAGCTTATTTCCGTAAGCGGGCGTCCAGTTGTAATCAATGCCTGCCGTACGCCTTATTTCATGATTGTAAAAATAAGTCGCCTGCTCAAACAAAATCTTAAAGTCTGCGGTTTCGTTAATATATAAATCCAGCGTTAAAAGCGGCCAGATACCGTGGTCCATCCATACCCGGCTGATATTGTTGCGGTCAGCGATGAATTCTCCGGGAGCTTTGCCGATAATAGTGGCATTGGAACCGTCAATCTTTACTCCGCAGAAATTATTAATCAAGAAAGGCCGCACCTTTTCCGGGTCATTGATAATCAATCCCAGGCAATCCTGCCATAGGTCGCGCCATCCGCGGCCTCCTTTCCCGTAATCAAAATCCGGGAGGAAAGAACAACCAAAGAGCTTCCTTAACACCGGCTGGATATTCACCCAACGCAGCCAATTATCAAAATCCCTGTCTTGCGTTACGATATTTACCCCCCCGCTAAGCTTATTCCAGAATATTTTATTCTTTTGCAAAGCATGCAAAACCTTATGCGGACGGTTGAACTTGGAGATTAATTTTGAAATCTCTCCTGGCTCCTGGGTTAATCCCATAATCACCGTATATATCTTTGACTGGCCCGGACGCAAAGAAGCCCTCCTGAAACTTAAGGCCCCCATAGCCTCCCTGCCCTGGATATTATTTAAGCGGGGGGAGATATTCTTGAATACCGCTTCCGGCTCCTCCAAATCGCCTGAGTCACCGCAAAAAACATCCTGGGTCGGATAGATCCTTTGCGCAGGCAAGGAATTCTCATCCCATCCTAAGACAAAATAGTTGTCTCTATTCGGGCGGTGTCCGGATTCATCAAAAACCAATGTCGGCCTGGAAATTACCCCAAATTTATGCAGAACAACACGCTGCAACAAACTGGTAACATGGCGGTGGTCGCGTATATTATTGGCGGGACGGTTGTACATGGGAATGGCGGCAGTAGGGACAAAACTTACCGGTTTACGGGAAATATTGGTAAGCGTAACCTGCATTATCTCAACCGGCTCACCCGTAGCCGGCACAAAAGAAAGCACTTCTGCGTTAATGCCTATTGCTTTATTCCGCCGGCTTATTTTATGCCAAAGCAGACCGGCCTCTAACCTAAATTTATCCCTCTTTCTCTGCCGGGAATCTTTGGAAACACCTGTAGCCGACCAGATTTTGCGTTCGTTAATATAAATCCAGAAGTTACGCGAAGACCGCAGGTTGGCTAAGTCAATGCGTGAAACCGGGGCCAGGAGAAAAGAGCTCTGCCCGCCTTTGATATCCCCGTGTAAATCAGGAGTAAGAGAAGACATAATCCTGTCATTGGCGAGAGGGAAATAGAGGCTTTTGATTTTATCCGCGCAGAGTGAATAAAAACTGCCTGAGCTATCCGTAAAACTCCAAAGTTTTTCCATAAAAATTCGGAATTGAGGACTTTATCTGTGAATTCCCTGCGCAAAGCGCAAAGATCCGCCTGGCGCAAGGCAAGGTTAAATTAACATATCTACGGGGCTTATTCAAGCAAAAACCATAAACTAAATCAAAGCTGGTGCGCACAATTAATCTCCCTGCCCGCCAACTCTACAATTTCCTGCCGTAGATATAAAGCGGCACATCCTTATGTAAAATATGCCTGAAATACGGCCTTCTTCCTTTATATAATAATTGAAAGGACTGCTTGGAGAAAAAATCCGCTCCGGCCTGAGATAGTGTCGCTAAATGCACTCCGGGCACCGCCTCCTCTTTTAGATACCCTAGATAAGCCCCTATTAAAGCGGTGCCGATATTTTGACCGCGGAATTCTTTCATCAGATTAATATGAAAAGTGGCGGGATACTCCTTCGTAAAATCAGGATCCGAGAGGTCGCCCTTAAGAAAGGCGCTTAAGCAGTTTAAGATAAAGACGATGTTTTTTTTATTGAGAAAAACGCCGCTTTTTAAAGCCTCCCGGAACAAACCCGGCATAATCTTATTCTTAAAAATATTTTCTGCCGCAGCTTTATTTTTTGTGCCAATCAGATAACCGACGACCTTTGAATTTACTTCCGCTATAAACGAAGACTCCGGTTCATAATCAGTATAATAAAGGCTGAGGGCATCGCAGATTACCTTCCTGCCCTCAAAGAATAATGTTGCCGGCTGGCCCATAAAAGCAGTGTCGTGGCTGATTGACCTGACCTGCTCCTTATCGTCTTTTTTAAACTTTCTGATATTTACAGTAAGCTTTTCTTCCACGTTTTCTTCTAAGGCTGAATTTATTTGCCATATATAAGGCAAGCAGGTAAAAGATTGCCGCGCAGATAAGCCCGAGGACCAGGCTGCCTAAGAAAAGCGGCTGATAATAACGGAGGATCTTCTGGAGTGTCATATGCTTGAATACCGACCAGCTGAGAGGTTCGAATTCTCCATTTAAGATATGCCTGCCGATTTCATAACCTGCCCAGGTTATCGGAGGGATGGTCGGAGGCAGGGAAATACTTGTCCCCAGGAAAATCGCGATCTTATTTGCCGAACGCACCAGGATAGCGGCAAGAATTACCAACACGGTGTGCAGCCCATAAACCGGCAAAATCCCGATAAATACTCCAATGGCTACCCCCAGGGCGATCTCTTGCGGCGAATTATTCAGCTTAAGCAAGCGGACAGCGATCCTTTTAAATTTATACCTCAAATATATCTATCCTCCTTTTCAACCGCCGGATTAAAAACACTCTGCTATTCTCCGGCTTGAGCAATCACATAAGCAAAGAAAATAAACCTCATAAACTAACGTGGGATTAGGAGATAAATTATTGCCAGGGGGGTTGCCAGAACCAAAAACAAGCCCATCAACTTAGTATTGCGTATCTCTTTAGGCATGGAGATTGGTTCGATATGCCAATTGATCATTTTATAGAACCTTCTTTGAAACTCAATAACCGTTGCGGGCTTAAAAAACATTGCCAGCCCCACTGCTATGGATGATAAATAGATTAAAATTGAAAACGGGCAGGACAAAATCCCGATCATGCGAATAACTGATTAAGAGCCTCTGCGGCTATTTTTTCTTGGTATCTAAAGTTTCGTTTATGTAATTTATAAGATAATCCATTATCTCCGGGGGCAAGTCTATAAATTCCACCCCCACTTCAAATTCATCGCTATAAGGCACCTCCCTGATCCACATACATTTAACCATCGCCTCAAAGCTGAATAATAATGCCCTGGGGAAAGTGATCCTGATCCTTAAACGGCTATCTTTAGGTATAAATTCATAGGTTAAAAACCTTATGCCTCCCTGGCTGATATCTTTTGTGAGGTATTCTTTTATTGACTCGGCAGGGATAATCTCATAAGCTATTTGCAGGTTTTCAGGGACCCTTACATACTTTCTTCTCTCAAGCATGCATCCTCGCTTTCCCTTGGTTGCCATATTAATCTAAAACTACCGCCCTACCTCATAAGAATAATCTTCTCTTACATTGCCTACGGAATCGCAGCGCTTATACCAACTGACAATGGAGCCATCGCTGCGCCGATAACTCTTTACCCGCTCTGCATAACAGAAAGAGAAATTAACAAGCAGGTTCAGGCATAAAAATAACAATATTTTCCTTAATAAAGGCGCCTTACGCATTCTACGGGGGATAATCAATGGAAAGCCCATTTTGATCTATTCTGGATATGTTAAAATATATTAACTAATTTTCAGGTTGAAGTCAACAGTTTTATCGGGCTTTACGCCTTAACGGCTAATATTTATCAACCAAAGAAAATGAGGGCGTGGAAAATTCGCCGTTATTCGAAAGGGAAAAGGAAGGTTTTGCAAACTCTCTCATATTGCGGGAAAGGCTGAAAGAATTCTTTGAGAACTCTCTCTGGCCGGCGGAAAGGAAAAGGGAAGGTTTGCCGAAATTCGCCGAGGGCCTTGAAAACTCCGCGTTATGGTTAACAACAGAGAACGAAGGGCTGCCGAAATTCGCCGAGGGCCTTGAAAACTCCGCGTTATTGGAGCTGATGTTCAAAGAAGTGGTATTAAAGTCAGGCGATGCTTTTGCAAACTCCCCACGGCTTGTAAGAATGGTACTGTTATTAAAAGTAATATATTGAACAGGGTAATTTTCGGCAAAAGCGCTTGATACGGCAGAATATGATGCCGCTACAGCTACGCAGACGATAATTAATTGTTTTATACACCTATTACTCATCTCTTAAATTAATGCACCTGCCAAGTTAAACAATTTAATGAAATGGGCCGGCGGTGCTCAGCTGGCCCATTTCATTGTTTAATTGCGGGGATGCGATTTGAACGCATGACCTCAAGGTTATGAGCCTTGCGAGCTACCAGGCTGCTCCACCCCGCGAAATTGAGCACCATAAGTTTTGATCCGGCGAAATCCTTGATTGAACAATAGTGAAATCAAGGATAAGAGCACCATAAGTTTTGATCCGGCGAAATCCTTGATTGAACAATAGTGAAATCAAGGATAAGAGCACCATAAGTTTTGATCCGGCGAAATCCGAACACCTTAAAGCTTCTATTTAGTTAAATCCTTGCGTTTTCGCAAGGGACTTGCGAACAAAATGAACAGGGGGCTAGTTACCTTTTCTTATCGGAAAAGATCTTAATGGGAATCTCGCCTTTCCTTACTACCCCCATCTTATCCCGGGCCATCTTTTCCTGATAAACCGGATCATTCTCGACCCGCTTAAGCTCTTCCTGCAAAAGATAATTTTCAATTGCCAGTTTGCGAAAACTCTTCTCTAACTGGCGGTTTTTCGCCCTCAACCCCTGCAATTTTATATAGCCCGGCAGAAACAAGACTAAAAGCAGGACCGTAAAACCAAAAAGCCAAAAAGCTTTCCTTAATGTAAAAAGCATCTACCTCTTCCAGGATATCCCCGCATAGACTGCTTTTTTGCCTAATTCCTCTTCAATCCTTAAAAGCTCGTTGTATTTGCAGATCCTGTCGGTGCGGGATAAGGAACCGGTCTTGATCTGGCCTACACCGCTGGCCACCGCCAGATGGGCGATAGTAGTGTCTTCTGTCTCCCCAGAGCGGTGCGAAATTATAGCGTTATATTTATTCTTTCTGGCAATTGCGATTGCCTCAAGGGTCTCTGAAAGCGACCCGATCTGGTTGACTTTAATCAGTATAGCATTGGCAATATTTTCTGCAATCCCTTTTTTGAATATCTTCGGGTTGGTAACAAAGATGTCATCCCCTACCAGCTGGATTTTGCCGCCTAAGACCCTGGTCATCTGGCCCCAGCCGCTCCAATCATGTTCCGAAAGACCGTCTTCAATAGATAAGATAGGATAGCGGCTGATCCAACCCTCATAGATAGCTATTAAATCTGCTGCCGTTTTTTGAGAGCCTTCAAAAATATATTTGCCGTCCTTACAAAAAGAGCTGGCAGCGCAATCCAAAGCCAGAGAGATATCTTTCCCCGGAAGATAACCTGCTTTCTTAATCGCTTCAATAATCAGGCTTAAGGCCTCTTCATTAGAGTCCAGGTTTGGGGCAAACCCTCCTTCATCTCCTACGGAAGTAGAAAGCTTCCTGGATTTTAAAATGGACTTTAGATTATGGAATACTTCGTCTGCCGCGCGCAAAGCCTCTGAAAAATTAGGCGCGCCTTGCGGCATAATCATAAACTCCTGAATATCCAGGTTATTATCGGCGTGCATTCCGCCGTTTAAGATATTCATTAAAGGAACAGGCAGGATCCTTGCTTTGGGGCCGCCTAAGAATTTATAAAGCGGCTGCTTTTTGGAAAGCGCGGCGGCTTTGGCTACTGCTATGGAAACCCCCAGGATAGCATTGGCTCCAAGATTAGACTTAAATTCCGTGCCGTCCAGCTTAATCAGAAGTTTATCGGTTTTTGCGAAATCCGCAGTTTGCCCGCGGAGGGCGGAGTTGATTGTGGTATTGACGTTTGCGACTGCTTTTAACACTCCTTTACCTAAATACTTCTCCTTATCGCCATCCCTTAACTCCAGGGCTTCTTTATCTCCGGTAGAAGCACCCGAAGGGACCGCGGCGCGCCCTAATATCCCGTTTGTCAAAATACAGTCTACTTCCACCGTGGGATTCCCGCGCGAGTCCAGGATCTGACGCGCTAAAACCTTCTTGATTTTTGCCATTTCTGTTCTCTCCTTTTTGAGTATTTTTTCAAACAACTTTATAATTATACACGCAAAAACTACCAAGTCAAGGGAAGAAAAGATTTGACTTAAAAGCTCATATATGTTATTTTCTATATGTTGAATTTTACATGCCTGCGAGCAAAGACAGGAACATTCATGAACTGGAAAAAAATAAGGTTCTACATAAAACTGCATTGGCTAAAAGTCCTCCTTTTTTTCTTCTTGGCCGCCCTGGCCATATCCCTGGTCTTCTTCATTATTATCGGCCTGCGCGCCTGGAATGAATCAGAATCCTATCTAAGACAATCACAGTTGGCGATGGTACCACTGCAGTTATATCTGCAGATTATCATGGCCCTTATCTTCGGATTTGTATACACATATCTTATGTATTGGCTCTACTTTAAACGCGGGGCATCGTCTTTCTCCCAGACCAGCAAGAAATCAACCGCCGGCAAGGATGTCGGTGTCACCTGGGATGATGTGGTCGGTATGGATGAAGCAAAACAAGAAGCCCTGGAGGTAGTTAAGCTGATTATTGACCGCGTAAGCCTCCAGCGTATCGGAGGAAAGATCCTAAAAGGTATCCTTATGCTCGGACCTCCGGGATGCGGTAAGACTTACCTGGCCAAGGCAATCGCTACGGAAACCAAGCTTCCCTTTATTTCCATGTCGGGTTCGGAGTTTGTGGAGATGTTTGTCGGCGTGGGAGCCGGAAGGGTGCGTTCGCTGTTCAAAAGGGCACAGCAGCTGGCTGAGCTTGAAGGCGGCTGCATAATCTTTATCGACGAGATTGACGCCATAGGAGCACAACGCTCCATGGACCGCGGCTTCGGAGGAACTACCGAACATAATACTACATTAAACCAGCTGCTGGTCGAAATGGACGGCCTTAAGGACAAAGACTATAACGTTATCTTGATCGGGGCTACCAACGCTCCCGAGACCTACCTTGACCCTGCCCTGCTTAGGCCGGGAAGGTTTGACCGCAAGATAATCGTCGATAAGCCTAACCTGGAAGACCGCAGCAAACTCTTTGCTTATTACCTGAAAAAAGTAAGATTTGACATGCAGGATGTAAAGATTGACCGCTTGGCGCGTATCACCGTAGGCCAAAGCCCTGCGGATATCGCCAATATAGTGCGGGAGGCGGCATTAATTGCCGTGCGCAACCAGAAATCATTAATCAGCATGAAAGAGATAGACGAAGCACGGGAGAGGATCGCCCTGGGCATAAAACGCAGGATAAAGTTAAGCGAGAAAGAGAAATGGCAAACCGCTTATCACGAAAGCGGGCATGCCATTACTACTTATCTGCTGGCCCCTTCTAAAGATGTTTTTAAAATAACCATCACCCCGCGCGGGCCTACGGGCGGGGCGACATGGATTCCGGAAAGGGAAGATACCTTTATCGAAGACTCCAATGAACTGCTTAGTAAAATAAAGATCAGTCTGGGCTCATACGCCGCCGAGAAGATCAAATATAACGCAACAACCTCCGGCGTATACGGCGACTTTTCCAACGCCATGCATCATGCCCACAATATGGTCTGGGTCTGCGGCATGGGCAAGAGCGGGTTCTTAGGCAACTGGGAGATGGTAAACAATATCTCCGAAGATGTCAAGGGTAAGCTGGATGGCGATGTCCAGGATATATTAAACACCTGCCTTACTGAAGTAACCGCTCTGCTTAAAAAAGAAGAGCCGCTTATGGATCGCCTGGCCAAGGAACTTGTAGAGAAAAATGAGCTTAATTACGATGAAATCGAAGCTATCTTCAAAGAATTTGGCAAGAGCCGCCCTTAAGCTTATCCCCCTTATTCTATTTTTATCATCCTGCACATCATCTACCGCACCTACATTCTTAAAGGAAAATATCTCCAAGGCAGTCAAAGACATATGCAAAAAGGAATACCAGCTTGATATTGTGACAAAGCTTGCAGGCCGCACTTTCTGGGTATACCTGCCGCTTGAGAATATAATCATCAAATCCGACAAGCCGGAGAAATATATCGAAAGGTTCCTTGTTGAAGATAAGAAGAACTGGTTTAACCAGAGGATCCTGGAAATCAGCTATTCCGTTAAGCCGGTCCCCGAAACAGAAAAACAGCAGGAGATGACATTAGATAAATCCGTAAATACAAAGATATTCAACGTGCTCCAGGTTATCCGCAGGGTATTTTTCAGTATGGATAACCGGGAAGAAACAAAAAGCCCCATCTTTTTCTGTATTGTTACGGCGGATATAGCAAATGGTTTTGAGCTGACGCAGGTTTTTTATTACATGGATTTAAAGAAGCTTTCATACGGTTTTATCTCCCAGACAGAATACCAGCACCGGATTGTCCAGGATACGGGGGTTTCCGCGCAGATCATCGGAGACAGAGAAGGAGAACATCTGGTTTACCGGGATATAACTTTGGATGAATTTCTGGCTGACCAGATCCAGGGCCGCATAAGAATGAAATTCCAGAAGCCGGAGGTAGGAAAGAATGCGGATATTGACCGTGAAGTCTTAAAGATAGTCTCCCTTACCCTGAATACCTACGCATTTAAGAATTTTAATCTTGTAGAAATGACCAACCTGGTAACCGGCGCAAAGACCATCCTTAACCGCGCAGCTGTCTGTGCCGGGCCTAAAGAATAGAAGCTAAATACCCGGGCGCTTTGGGTATTTTATCCTTCCGCTGCAGAATAATTCAATTACCCGGGGATACATCCTGTGTTCAAGGGCATGGATCCTCTTTTCAAGCAGGGACAAGGTATCATTGCTCCTGATCTTTATGCGCTCCTGCAAGATTACCGGGCCATGGTCCATCTGTTCATCTACAAAATGCACCGTTACTCCGGTAAAGGAAGCTTTATGATCAATGGCGTCTTTTATGGCATGAGAGCCCTTAAAAGCGGGGAGCAATGACGGATGGATATTTAAGATGCGCTTACGGTATCGCCTGACAAAAGAAGGGCTGAGCATACGCATGAACCCGGCTAATGCGATCAAATCTATTTTATAACTTCTCAGTCTCTGGATTATCGCCATCTCAAAATCTGCGCGGCTGACAAAGTCTTCACGCCTGACCAAAACAACCCGCACCTTTTCCTTTTTTGCGCGCTTGACCACAAAAGCCCGGGGCCTGTCGCATACCAGGATCACCAACTTCGCCTTAATCCTGGATTGTCTTATTGCCTTCACAATTGCGGAGAAATTACTTCCGTTGCCAGAAGCAAATATGGCTAAATTCATTCCCGCACCCTGATAGTTTTAGTGGGGCAAACCTTAACGCATGCTTTACAAGAAGTGCATTTATGGTAATCAATCACTGCCAGGTTGTCTATTACACGGATGGCGTCAAATTTACAGGCCTTCTCGCACAACCTGCAGGCAATACAGCCTACGGGGCAAACAGCTTTTACATCCCTGCCCGCATCATGCGAACTGCATGCCACATACACGCTGTTAGATATAGACACAAGGGAGAATAATTTCTTTGGACAAGCCAATACGCATTTGTTGCAGGAACGGCATTTAACTTTATCCACTACCGGCAGGCCCTCGTCGGACATACTGATGGCCCCAAAAGGGCAGGCCTTTGCACAGGTACCGAAACCCAGGCAGGCAAACACGCATGACTTCTGCCCCCCCAAAACTAAATTAGCAGCAATACAATCATTGACTCCGCTATAGGCGTATTTATCTTTAACTTTCAAGCCGCCATTACAATGCAAAGTAGCTATTTTCTTGGTTTGTTTCTCCAGGGACACCCCCATGATACCGGCGATCTTTTCCTTTATCTCCTCGCTGCAAACCCGGCAGCTCTCCACGGTATTCTTTCCTTCTAACAGGCTTTCGGCAAAGCCAAAACACCCGGGGTTCCCGCATGCCCCGCAATTAGCCCCCGGCAGCAGGTGCTGAACTTGTTCTAACTTTGGGTCAACTTTAACGTTAAATCTCTTTGAGGCAATAGCTAAGCCTACGCCGAAAATAAGCCCTAATGAGCCCAGGATAATTACAGCAAATAAGATTTCCATCAGAATTTAAACCCGTTAAAACCCATAAAACTTAGACTTAAGACTGAAGCGATAATGAAGGCGAGGGGAAAATCCTTTAATGCCTTAGGAACATTACAAAGTTCAAGCCTCTCCCTTATCCCAGACATTATCAGCATGGCTAAAGTATAACCTAACCCCATACAGAACCCCTGAAAAACCGAATAATAAAAACTCCCGGCAACCGCCTTGCCGTTTACAAAAAACATATCAATATTCAATACTGCGGCGCCTAACACTGCGCAATTTGTAGTAATTAAAGTAAGGTAAATACCAAAAGCCCGGTATAAAACAGGACTTGTTTTCCTGATCACCATTTCAATCAATTGCACAAGGGCGGCAATTACCAGAACAAAAGAAAGGGTACGCAGATACGCCAGATTAAAAGGAAGCAGAAGAAACCGGTAAATAAGCCAGGTCACAGCGGAAGCTGCGGTAATAACAAAGGTAACCGCCGCGCTCATAGCAAATGCCTGTTTGGTATTCTTGGAGATAGCCACAAAAGGGCATAACCCTAAGAAACGCGATAATATGACATTGTAAATAAATACCGAAGAAATAAATATGCTCAAAAACGCCTGGACGTTCATGTTTTTCTATTCCTTAGCAGATTGAAGAAACCAAGCAGCAAACCGATTACCAATAGCGCGCCCGAAGGCATACCGAAAACAAATACCGGCTCAAAACCCTTAATCAGTGTATGCCCCAATATCTGGCCTGAACCCAAAAACTCCCTGATTGCTGAAATAAGGATGAGCGCAAGGGTAAAACCTATGCCCATGCCTAAGCCGTCGAGAAACGAACTAAGAAGATTATTTTTGCAGGCAAAAGCTTCGGCGCGGCCTAAAACTATGCAATTAACGACAATTAACGGCACATAGATACCCAGGGCCCGGTCTAAAACCGGGCTATAAGCTTTTAAGCACAATTCAATTATAGTAACAAAGGTGGCGATGATTACGATAAAACAAGGTATGCGTATCTTGTTAGGGATAAAATTCTTAACCAAAGAAATAATTACGCTGGACCCCAAAAGCACGAATGTTGCCGCAACGCCCATGCCGATACCGTTAGCTACCGACACGGACACTGCCAGGGTCGGGCACAACCCCAAGGCCAAAACAAATGTAGGGTTTTCTTTTATTATGCCCTTAGTAAATTCCTTAATCAAGCTCTTCATTTAGTCCCGTAAATCCTGTTTTTGGTGTAACGGTCAATAAAAGGCGTGGCCGCATTCATCATTAATATGGCATATGATACGCCCTCGGGGTACCCTCCCCAGATGCGGATAATCGCCGTCAACAACCCGCACCCTACGCCGAAAATAAGCTGCCCCTTTATAGTCAAAGGCGTAGCCACATAATCGGTAGCCATGAAAAATGCGCCCAGGATCAACCCTCCGTTTAATACATGGAACAGCCAGTCTCCATGGAATAATTGTTTAGCGCCAAAAATATACATAAATACGGCAGTAGTAAGAATATAGCTTGCGGGGATATGCCAGGAGATATATCCTTTGTACAACAGAACCGCCGCGCCGATTAATAAAGCCAGGATGCAGACTTCGCCGATACATCCGCCGCGTTTGCCCAGGAATAAATCCAGATAAGAAAGATGTTCCAGCACCTTGCCTTCTTTTAGCGCAGCCAGCGGGGTAGCGGAGGTTACCGCGTCATAACTGAAGGGCCTGGCAAAACTGGTCATATATTTCGGCCAGGAGGCCATAAGGAAGACCCTGCCTACCAAGGCGGGATTAAAGATATTCTGCCCCAGCCCGCCAAAAACCTGTTTACCGATAGCAATAGAAAATACCGAACCGGCTATCGGAAGCCATAAAGGCACATTAGGCGGAAGATTGTAAGCAAGTAATATACCGGTAATTACCGCTGAACCGTCCATCACCGTAATCTTGTTCTTGGTCCATACTTCAAATACGGCTTCCGTCGCTACCGCGGCAATAACCGCAAGCAAAATAACCCAAAGCGCGCTTAAGCCGAATATGATTACTCCGGCAATGCCTGCGGGTATAGTGCTTAACACTACCGTCCACATGATCCTCGGAACAGATTCATTCTTATGGATATGGGGGGATCCGGAAACTAAAAGCTTATTTCTCATTTTTTATCAACTCTTTTAACTCCTGTGCTTTCTTAATCACTGAATCTATTACCGCGCGGCTTGAAATCGTTACCCCGGAGATTGCTTCTACTGCCGATAAACTCAACGCATCCTGACCCTTAAACTGCCTGGTAAAACTGTCCTGCGCAACGCGCATGCCTAAACCCGGGGTCTCATTTATAGAGATAACCTTTATTGCGCTTATCTTACCATCAAGGAAGATGCCGGCTAAAGTCTCGATTACGCTGGAATAACCTTTGCCGCCGGCCTTAAACGCAAAACCTATCAGTTTATCCTGGCTGTCAAACGCCCTGTAATATAATATCTCCCCGCCTGATTTTACCTCGGTAAATTTTGCGGCTTCAGGCATAACCTCTTTAAGCGCTGCCTGCTCTTCTGCCAGGGCTTGAGCGGCAATCTTAGAGCGGGTAAGCATATCTACCGCCGACAATAACCCTGCGGAGATTACACAGATTAACGCTAAGGTAAAACCGTAACGGACCATCTCCTTCATTTTATCTTTAATACCTCCAATTTCGCCCTTTTAATCGTCTGTAATAACCTGCGGTTTGCCGGACAGACGTAATTACATATTCCGCATTCTATACAATCTGCAGCCCCATAATCTTTGGCCAACTGCCACAGTGACCTTTCTGAAGCTAAATTGATCTGGCAAGGCATAAGCCCTGCCGGGCAACCCCGCAGGCAGGCAGCGCAGCGTATACAAGGCCCCTCTTCCAAGGTTTGGGCTTCTTTTTCATTCATCAGCAGCAGGCCGCCGCTGGACTTTATTATAGGCACCTCATCTGTATATTGGGCAATACCCATCATCGGGCCTCCGAAAATGATCTTTACCGGCTCCTCTTTAAGCGGGCCGCAGGAATCAATTAAATTCTTTACCGGCGTGCCTAAACGCACAAGAAGATTCTTAGGGTTTTCCAGACAACTTCCCGTAACTGTAACCACCCTCTCAATCAAAGGCTTCCCCTTGAACACCGCCTCGTAAATAGCGTAAACAGTAGCCACATTCTGCACCAGCACGCCGATATCAAAAGGCAGCTTGCCGCGGGGGATCTCTTTTCCTAAAATATTCAGGATTAATTGTTTTTCTCCGCCTTGCGGGTAATCCGACTTCAAGACTTTTACTTTAACTTGCGGGAAAGCGGAAAATGCTTTTATCGCTTCGGGTTTATTGTCCTCTATCCCGATATAGATTTCTTTTATCCCCAGGGCTGAGGCGATCAAGGCAATACCTTCTACAATTTCCGCGGTTTTTTCAACCATCAAGCGGGCATCTGCTGTCAGGTACGGCTCGCATTCAGCGCCGTTTATGATGAGGGTATTAAGCGGCTTCGGAGGATTCAACTTTATATGCGTGGGGAAGCTGGCCCCGCCCATACCGACTATACCGGCATCTAAAACTATCCTCCTGATATCCTCAAGACTAAGCTTCTCCACCTCCTTGCGGCTTTTTAAAACAAAAGCCTCGCCTTCGCAATGACCATCCCCTTCCAAAACGATCGCCTTGGCCCTGCCCAAAACAGGATGCGGCCAATCCTGTATTGCGGCAACCACGCCGGGTATTGAAGCATGAATAGGCGCATAGACACCGGACTGCGCTGCGGCAATCCTTTGGCCGGATTTGACCGTATCGCCAACCTTTACCTCCGGGGTACAGATCTTACCCAAATGCTGGATTAGAGGCAGATAAACCTTGGAGGGAACCGGTAATCTCTCAATCGCCTTATGCTCAGAATAATGTTTGTTTTCCGCTAATTTAACCATGCCGCCTTCCGGTTATAGAACAAACTTACCAAACCCAATATGCTTAATAAGCCGCCTACGATGACCAAAATCAACAGGTTAGAAAACCTTTCCGCCAGCATACTGCTGACAAACATAAACAAAAGAAAACCCAGATGCATAACTATCTCCATAGAACTAAATATCTTACCCAGCATATCGTTATCGCTTACATTGTAGATAATAGTATTAGACGCGATCATAATCGGTGCGATGATCAAGCCTAAGCATAGTGCCAGAAGTGCAGCCAGGGCAAAATTGGGATAATTATATATCCCCAGGGCAAAAATGTCCAGCATTATCCCGCTTAAGACCAATGAAACAAAGATAACCTTATAATGCGCAATGCGCTGGCCGAATCTTCCATAAACCAGGGAGCCGAGGAACAAACCGATGCCTAAGAACATCACCAGGAGCCCCAGGTCTTTAGTCGCCGAATGCAAGGTATTCTGCACAAAGACAATGATTACCACATAGACCGCCCCTAATGCCGACCAGAGAGCAAAGATAATCCCGGCGGTAAAACGGATATCCTTCTTACGGATGAAATAAAGCACCCCCTCCTTGATCTCCTGGAATACGGACTTACTGATTACCTCTATGATCTCCTGGCCAACCTTCTTCAAATCCATCTCTACCATAAACTTCTTAGAGATCATAAAAATACACGCCGCTGAAATTAAGAAACTTAAGGAATCAAGATAAAAACCACTTTTAGCACCCAGCCACTCCACAAGCACGCCGCTTATCCCAAACCCCAAAACAGCCGCAATCATGCCGGTCGTATTGACAAGGGAGTTGGCGATCAGCAAGTCCTTTTTGTCCACCAAGTCCGGTATAATGGAAAGCTTGGCCGGCACAAAAAACCTCCCGATAGAAAATGCTATAAATATAATCAAATAAACCGGACCAAGGCTTTTCGCATAGAACAAAAATAATGGGATAGCCAGGACCAGTAAACTGCGCAGGAAATCGCAGATAAACATTGTCCTGCGCCTGTCCCAGCGGTCCACGTAGACACCGGCCAGCGGGCCGATAATAAATACCGGAATTATGGTAAAAGAAAGGATCTTGGCAATCTGTAAGCTGGAGCCCGGGGCGCGCAGGTAAACAAAGGCGATCAGAGCCATTTGGCCAAGCCTGTCTCCCAGTTGGGAGATAATCTGCCCCATCCACAACAGGAAGAAATTACGGTTTCTTAATACTTCGCGGAATCTAGCCATAAGTTAGAGAACTATGGTTTGCACTCCTTTAAGCAAAGCCATAAGTTAGAGAACTATGGTTTGGCATCCGATTGCCAAAGCCACAGGTTAAAAAACGAAGAATTAAGCCGATGAGTGGAATCGAACCACCGACCTTGACTTTACGAAAGTCCTGCTCTACCAACTGAGCTACATCGGCATTTTGTCCAACATTATACCAATTCCTGGGCAATAGTCAATTGCCCGCTTAACTTTATACATAAAAAAGGTTGACAAACGTTCAATTCATGTTATATTTAAAAAGTAAGCTAAGTTCAGAGGAGAAGCAAAGAAATTGTTTAGTTTCAGGTACAAACCGCAAAATCAGAAAAGAAGTCGAATCTGCTAAGATTCGACATTTTTTTCTGATTTTTTTTAAGGAGGTGAGAATCAGCAATGGCAAAGGGAAAGGTAAAATGGTTTTCCAACCAAAAAGGTTACGGTTTTGTTACTTCCGAAGATGGCAAGGATGTCTTCGTGCATTTTAGCGCTATCACCGGAGAAGGATATAAATCTTTGGCAGAGGGCGACGAAGTAGAGTTTGAGGTTACCCAAGGGCCGAAAGGCGACCAGGCAACTAACGTAAAGAAGATATAAGGTTTGTTGAGTATAAAAAAATAACCGGATCTAGATAGATCCGGTTATTTTTTACCCGGCAGCGCGCCTTTATTAACCTAATTTTCAGCCTGATGGATAAAATGGAATAATGTCCCACGGATAGGAGCAGGAAGATCTACAAAATAGATACCTACGCGATAAACGCCGCGCTCCAGCCTGCTTTTATGGGCAACCCTGCAGGTAAACTCTGAGGTAAGCTCCTGCCCGGGCAAAGAAAAACGGCACAAGAGCTCCTTATCCGGAAAATCATGCAGAGAAAGGAAGGACATTCCGCGTTCGGAAATATTCTCCAGCCTTATAATCTTTATCTTCCCTTTATCTACTAAGCCAGACAGCTCTACTCCTAGCCCTTTATGGGGCTTAAGCCTGACACATCTCCTCAACTCTACGATGACCCTGCCCCTTCCTTTTTGTTTAGCCTGGTAAAGCACATCATCGGCCAGCTTGATTAGATCATTAGCATTATTTGCGTTATAGGGGAAAGAAGCAACACCGGCGCTGAATTGCAAAGATATACCTATACCTTCTCTTAAGTGGCGGGAAGTTATCCTGGCTTCGGAAAGCTTGCTTCTAATCCTCTCCAGGACCTCCAGGGCTGCGTTTGAACCAAGTTCGGGCAGGATGATCAAGAACTCTTCACCCCCGTACCTGCCTACTATATCCATATTCCTTAAATTAGCTTTTATAACATTTGCAAAGGCTGCCAGAGCGTCATTTCCAACAAGGTGGCCGTATGTATCGTTTATTGACTTAAAATGGTCAATATCAATCAGGATTATGGAGAATTCTTTTATAAAACGCCGGGAGCGGGCGATTTCTTTTTCCAGGAATTCAACTATCCAGGTGTAATTTACGCAACCGGTAAGTTTATCATGGTAAGCCAGGTATTTTATCTCCTGGCTTAATTTGTTTTGCAATTCTGAAACATACCCTAAAATAATCCCGCTCAGGAAATAAACAGCCAGCCTAAAAAGCGAGCCTTTCAGGACCAGGTCCCTGGCCGGCCAAAACAGATAAAGCTCTACCTCGATGAGGAATATAGCTGCGGCAAATAATGCCGAGATGATCCCCCCTCTTAAGCCAAACCACATCCCGCTTAACGAGATCAAGATAATATATATGTACCCTAAAGAAACACCGAAGGTTTTTGAGGATTGCCTTAAAAGCACAAGGCAGATAAAACCGGAAACGATTAACCCTAAACGGAAATACCTTGAGAAGATAATTCTTGATAGTTTCTCTTGTAAACTTATAAATCTAACCCTCTTCATAAAACCTGCCTTTACCGATTGCCCTGGGCTTGGTTACAAACCGGATTTGTCCAACATTATACCAATTCCTGGGCAATAGTCAATTGCCCGCTTAACTTTATACATAAAAAAGGTTGACAAACGTTCAATTCATGTTATATTTAAAAAGTAAGCTAAGTTCAGAGGAGAAGCAAAGAAATTGTTTAGTTTCAGGTACAAACCGCAAAATCAGAAAAGAAGTCGAATCTGCTAAGATTCGACATTTTTTTCTGATTTTTTTTAAGGAGGTGAGAATCAGCAATGGCAAAGGGAAAGGTAAAATGGTTTTCCAACCAAAAAGGTTACGGTTTTGTTACTTCCGAAGATGGCAAGGATGTCTTCGTGCATTTTAGCGCTATCACCGGAGAAGGATATAAATCTTTGGCAGAGGGCGACGAAGTAGAGTTTGAGGTTACCCAAGGGCCGAAAGGCGACCAGGCAACTAACGTAAAGAAGATATAAGGTTACGTATAAGCAACAAAATGAACCCGGCTTTATATAAAGCCGGGTTCATTTTTACTATCCGTCAACAATACCCTTGTAGCCGCACGTTATTTATGCCGAGAGAGGGAATCGGACCCCCCACGCCGGCCTTTTCAGGGCCGCGCTCTACCACTGAGCTATCTCGGCTAAAAGTTAACTATTTTTATATATTGTACACAAATTTCTCAAAAAGAAAAGAAGAAATATGCAGCAGGCTGGCTGGTTTAACTTATGTACAACTTACCCTTGAAAAGCTTTATTTTACTCCGGTAACGATCTTGACAAAAAGATCCTGAGCTAAATCCATATCGGGGAAATGGTATTTCCGCGCGGATACCCTGATGCGGGTAGTAGCCCGGGTCAGCCGGATAAGCCTTATCCAAACCTTGGCGGAATCGGCAGTTAACTCGATATACCCTGTCGAGATATTCTCTTGCTGCACTATGCCCTGCTGCCTGGCAACATTTACCGCAGACTCCCAAAGCAAATCAAAGCCCCTATCGCTGTCCCCCTGCACTGTATCCCTGCTTACGGCATAAGCGCCCAGCCCGCCCGCAGCTGCGCCGATAATTAATGGGACACATCCGCAAGCAAACGGAAGGATAAAGCAGGCCAGAACAACGGGGATGATTTTCTTCATTTTACCCCTCTCTTTGAGAAGACTTTAACTAAACAAAAAACGAACAAGCCGATAATCAATCCCCAGGAAGAAATTACAAATAACCATCCGGACAACTTCATCGTTCCCCTCTTGCTTGCTGTTTTTTCCTCTGCCAGGCGATCTTCACCAGGAGCACCAAGGTTATAAATATAAACAATAAGCCCAGGCGCGTGCCAAAAACAAAAGGCATTTCTGCGGCTGAAACATTCTTCATCATGATTATAGGTATCCATTCCTGCATAAACCACATTCCCAGGATAACAAATAAGAACAACGGCGTGATATATTTGATAATAAACTTGTAAACCTTGGGCACAGCCATATCCGCCCCTTTGTGTATCTCATCCCAGGCACGATCCATTCCGAAGACCCAGACGAAAAGCACTGTTTCGATTGTGGCAAAGACCACCAGAAAAAATGTCCCGCCCCAGAAATCTAATTCGTTAATTACCCCCCGGCCGAGGAAAAATATTACCGGTTGGCATAAAATAAAAGAGGCTATAGCGAATATGGAGACCGCGCGTTTACGGCTGATGTTGAATTCATCTTCCAGGAATGCCACTGCCGGTTGAGCCAGGGAAACCGAAGAAGTAATGCCGGCCAGGAATAATAAGAAAAACCAGAAGAACCCGAATATCTGGGGTAAAGGAAGCTTATTCAGGACTAAGGTCATGGTCACAAAACCCAGGTTAAATACCCCTGACTGGGCGATAGATTTGATATCTACCGGGCCAAAGAATACGAATGCCGCAGGTATGACTATACTGGCACCAAATATGACCTCGGCGATTTCATTAGTGCTGGCGGCAGTAAGGCCGGAGAGCACCACATCATCGGCTTTTTTTAAATAACTGGCATAAGTAAGGATTACTCCTATACCTACGCTCAAGGTAAAAAATATCTGGCCTGCGGCTTCCAGCCAAACCTTGGCAGACTTAAGCGCGGAAAAATCCGGGTTCCATAGGAACCCGAACCCTGCCAGGATATTCCAATCAGGCCTGCTTATATCGGGAGTACCTAAAGTCATGACTCTAATTATAAGCACCAGCCCAAAAATAAATAACAGCGGGATCGCCCATTTACAAAGCTTCTCTATCCCGCCTTTTATCCCGTAATAAATCACCGATATATTCAGCAAAAAGGTAATTAAAAAGAAGGTATACGCTGTCCCGATGCCGCTAAAATACTGGTTTTTTTCCAACCCCTGGAACCCGGCGAGAAAGCTGCGCAGGGAATTCTGGTCCATAAGAGCGGTGCATTTACCGGTTAAAGCAAAAAAGCTATAAGCCAATGTCCAGGATTCAATGAATAAATAATAAATGGAGATTACCAGCGGGCCGAATATCCCGATTACGCCGAAATATTTGATGAAACGATTCTTCTGCCAAAGGTTGTGGAATATGCCTGGGGCAGTCCCATGGCCAAAACCTCCGCCGTAACGGCCAAGCGTCCATTCAATCCACATAAGGGGGATCCCTAAAAAAAGGAGGGAAACGAAATAGGGTATCATAAAAGCACCGCCGCCATTTGCGGCAGCTTTTGCCGGAAAACGCAGGAAATTCCCTAAGCCGATGGCAGAACCCGCAACTGCCATAATCACTCCCAGGCGCGAACCCCAATTGTCCCTCTTCTTCGCTTGAGCCATAATTTACTGTTTATTACATATTCTTCAGAGATTCCTGGATTAACGGCAAAACCCCTTCAGCCTCCTCTTTAGTTAACCTGCCCAATTTGGCAAAGGCATATTCACCATTTCTATCCTTTATCTCCCTTACAATCTGTATCTTGCGCGGCCCGTTATTGTATGAATAAACACTGACCACGATCTTGCCGCTGTCATTCTCCCAAAAACGGCTGAATACCTGCGCGTCTAAACTGCTATCGTATGGCATCTGCTCCTCCTTATTTATACTTTCCTAAAACTTCTTTCCGTGCCTGTGGGGCCGGGTCTTGTTGTATTCCATTTTCTTCGACAATGCTTCTTCCAGGTTTATTTTCCGCGAACCGCAATAATCGAATATTCGGATACAGCAATCTGCCAGCTCCTCGGCTAACTCTTCTTTCTTGCCGCCCTTACGCATTGCTTCCAACGCTTCGGATAACTCGGAATGCATAAGCGCGATCAACTCTCCATCATTGCGGCTATTAATCCACCACCCTTTGCTTTTGGCAGTCCGGTGGCATTGCTTGATCAAATCACTGATCACTAATCCCTTACTTGACATCGGGCCCTTTCTCCTGTTTGTTTTGAGTATCAGAGGCCAAGCCACTGCCTTCCGGCTGGCTCTTTGGGTTGAGCAATGCGTCGATACCGGTAAAGATACTGTTCGCCATATACTCCTTAGCATAAATGCTGGGGCTGGATACCTCAATCATCGTATGGTCTTTCCCATCCTGACTAAGGAATATCCCTACGGGAGTAGTATCTGTTTCCGACAGATAAACAGCGAGCATTTTCTTCTGGGCATCCTCGGCGTATAGATAAGACATTTTTTCTTTCAGGATACTCTTCACTTTAGCATAACAGCTGTCATAATCCATGGCAACGGATTTTTTCAGGGCCTCATTGCGCTTTTCTTCCAAAACCTGGGTTGAGATCCCGGCAAAACCCTTAGCTGTTTCTTTAATTGTCGCACACCCCGATAAAACAACAGGCAGCAAACAACAGATAATCATGATGACAAAACACATACTTCTTTTCATAAGGCCTCCTTAAATAAACACACAATCTATCTATTCGTTAACCAGTTGCCAGATTTTATCCAAGTTATTTCTTGCCTCAATCTCCCCGCGCCTGGCGAATTCATCAGCTCTGTGCAGTTCCAGCCAAAACAAACCTGCGGTATCCGGGTGCAAAACAATATCCGCCAGTTCACCTTCACGCCTGGCTACCTCTGACTGCAAGACTTCCACGCTGCTGAAAATGATATCTACGATATTAAGTTTAAAAATGTTCTTCAGCCTGCCAAGCCAGTTAAGGGGTTTATTTTTTTGGGCAGAAACGGCCTGCCCGGGGAGGACGTCCTCCTTAAGTTTCACCAGTTGCCTTACGATATCCTCCCGTGAAGGAGTAACGTTTACGGCAATGATCTTCTTTACCCCTATCTGCATTAAAGACTCAGTGGGCAAAGGGTTGGTCACCCCCCCGTCAAAAAGAACATCTTCTTTGAATTTAAAAGGCGTAAATACTCCCGGCATGGAACAGCTGGCCATTATAGCATCAACCAGCAGGCCCTTATCCAGGATCCTCGGTTCCTTCTTGTGCACGTCACTGGCAATAATCTTTAAAGGAAGCCTCACATCATAGAAAGTCTTATCCCCAAAATGCTTCTTCAAAAAACGGCGCAGTTTATTGCCTTTAATAAAACCGAGCCGCGGGAAAGTTATATCGATCAAGGCCCAGATGTGCTTTGGCTGTCTGAATTTACTTGTAATCTCCAGGATCTCCTGGCTGCTCTTGCCGATAGCCCAGAGGCTGGCAATGAGCGAACCGATGCTTGAACCGGCGATTATATCAATAGGGATCTTTTCTTCTTCAATGACCTTCAGTACCCCTATATGGCAGAATCCATATCCTACGCCAACCCCCAAAACTAAACCTACCAGACAGTCCCCCAGCTGCCGGGCGATCCTCCTGACTGCCTTGGAATATTCGCAGTCCGGTTCATCAATAATTAAACGCTCTCCGGAATCAAACTTAATCTTGGGGATAGTGGCAAAGATCTCCTGGTCCAGGATCTTAAGCTGACAGCTATAGTCAATCTTGGCTAATTTATATTCATTAACAATGGTCTTTATTTTATGGGGGTCAAAATTAAAATCAGTTTTAAGCCGGGTAATCAGGTTATTCGTGCGCTTTAGGTCCACCGGATCCGGGCTGCTTAATATATGGATTATGTCAGACTGGTTAAGCATGCTGATAATGGAACGATCCATGGCTGCCGGAAGATCCAAAATGATATAGTGGTAATCATTAACCAAGAGGCTCAATATCTCAATTAACCTTTTCAGGCAGGTGTCATTATCCTGCTGGTAATAAAAACAGCACAGCTCTACGCTGAATCTGCTCTTTGCGATATAATCTTTAGGGAAGAGATATATCTCAGCGGAAGAAGACAGGTCAAATACCGGCGGCGGGGTTAATTCCAGCTTATCCGGCAGGGTATGCATCTTATCCTGAGGCAATATATCCAGGATAATCACCGATTTTCGCGTCTCACGGCTGAGGCTAAGCGCAAGATTTAAGGCATAGACGGTCTTCCCCGCATGAGCGTAGGAGCTGAAGACGGAGACAACCGTACTTTCAAATATTATTTTCTGGTGGATATCTTTACGCTTAAGCCTGCGGCTTAATGTCCGGCTTAAATCAATTGCCAGGCGGGGGATATTCTTTAACACAAAATCAAAATCATTTTTATTAATTACCAGGATCACGCAATCATTCATCGCAATACTGGTCACCGAATGCGGCTCATTGGTAAGCAAGGAGATGATCCCGAAATATTTTCCGCGGTGCAGATACTCCAGGATCACCTGCCGTCCTTCTTTATCAGTAGTATAAATCTGCACCCTGCCCGAGATAATGCAATAAAAAGCGCTGGGTCCTGATTTTTCTTCGTAAATAACCTGACCCTTATGGTACTCAACGACCTGGGATCGTGCCTTGATTATTGCCAGCTCCCTCCTGTTAAGGCCGGCAAAAAATAGCAGCTCTCTGATAATAAACTCTTTATCCTTTGGATTCATCTTAAATCATACCACTCTTAAAGACTGCGGCAAGCTTTCTTGCGCTTGGCCTGATCGTGCGTTTTTGTTCGGGGTAATTTATATCCACCAGGCCGAAACGCGGGACAAAGCCTTTATCCCATTCGAAGTTATCGATCAACGACCAGTAAATATACCCTAAGACATTTACCCCTTCCCGCATAGAGTTATGCAGTTGTTCCAGATGCGTACGCATATAATCCCATCTCAAATCATCATCTTCGGTGCATATCCCGTTTTCGGTGATTAAAACGGGCAGGTTGTACTGCTTAAGGGAAATAAGAAGTTTATACAGCCCCTGCGGATAAATATCCCAGCCCAAAGAATTCTTGCGCAAAGGGTGATGGTTATGTTTGCAAGTATCCACCAATAAACTCCTTAGCCGCCAGTTTTCCACGTCCACCAGGTTCCTGCTGTAATAATTTACCCCGATGTAATCCAGGGTCTTCTTGCGCAGGAGCAATTCGATAAAATAAAGGTTGTATAGTTTATGCCGCAGGTAGGCTGCCAGTTTGTTTTTTAGTGTCGGCCGGCAGATCTCAAATGCCTGTAAATTAGCTGCAATACTGACCATCGGCCTGCTTAAATTCTTCTCCTGGTAAATTTTATGTATGATGCGGTAAGCCTGGATATGCGCCTTGGCCATGTTTAAGGTAACCTGGACAGCCTTAAATAAAGAGCGTTCCTTGGGCGGCCATACGCCTAATAGATAAGAATGCGAAGAGTAAACCAGCGGCTCGTTGATGGTTACCCAAAATTTTATATCTCCGGAGAATTCTTGAACCACCTTTTCTACAAAACGCAAGAAATATCTTTGCAGTTTGGGCTTGGCCCAACCGCCCCTTTGGCTAAACCATGCGGGGCTGGTGAAATGATGCAAGGTAACTACCGGCTCAATCCCCAGATTCTTTAACTCCGCAATAACCTTACGGTAATGCTTGATCTCGGAATCCCGGAATAAGCCCTCCTGCGGCTCAATACGGCTCCATTCAATTGAAAACCGGTGGCAATTATGCTCCAGCTCTTTGGCGATTGCGAAATCTGCGGCATAAAGTTCATAATGCCGGCATGCCTGGTTTGAAGCTTCTTTCAAGGCGCCGGACTGCTCAGCAAGCCACCAGTCATTATAAAGATTATTACCTTCAACCTGATGCGCTGAAGTCGAAGCGCCCCAAAGGAAATTGCGCGGGAATTTCTCCATATTGGTTTATATTATAGCACTACAAAAAGAAATCCCAACAGAAATTGTCGGGATTCTTTTTGGACAAAACTGAATTCTCAAGGATAGATCCGTGGCGGGATACTCATCGCTCTTTGCCAGGCCTGCTCCCTAAAAGGCAGGGTTTTGAAGCGTAAGATACAACGGATTCCTTAATTACCTCTTCTCTGAGCTGGAAGCAATGTTTAAATACCTGCTCAATGCTCCCCAGGTATTGGCGCCAACTTTTCCATCAACTTTTAGGCCGTTTGCGCTCTGGAAATCCTCGATCGCCTTCTTGCTCTTTGGGCCGATCTTGCCGTCAATATTACCGGAATAAAAACCCGCGTTCTTCAAAGCGGTCTGGATCTCAATATTCGTCGGCTTATAAGGCCCTTGCGGAGGCAAAGGCATTAATTCTTTGGCCGGCACAGCAGGCAGATTAACCTCCTGGGTTTTCAAATCTGGAGCACCCTGCAGCGGGCTATTGGCAGCGCCTAAAGATTCCAAAGTTATAGGCTGCAGTTCTTCTAATTCCTGTTTTTTGGTGCAACCGGATAAGGCAGCCAGCATCAAGGCTATGCACGCAAAGCTTAAAAACATCTTCATTTCAACTCTCCTCTCTGGAATTTATTAAAATTATTATGACGTTTTTCTATCTTGGGATATTAAGGTTAAGTTCACCTCCTTACTGAACTTAATTTTAGCAAAATATTGAAATAAATCAAATAAAATGTGCTACAACCGGTTTATCACCGGAAATAATAAACTAATCAAAGCAAACAACAGAAAGCATATCAAACCGCACGAAAACAACGCCGCGGAAATTCCTATTGCCTGCGCCAGGCTCCCCGTAATTAAACTCCCAAATGGCATGATGCCGGCAAAAGTAGTCATAAAAAGGCTCATTACCCTGCCACGGAATTCATTCGGTACCTCAATTTGAAGCAAGGTATTGATTACGGCAGTAGCGGGAACGCTTATACTCCCCAGGCAGATCAATGAGACAACCGACCAGATATAGTTTTTAGATAAAGAGAAATTGATCAGCAACAGCGAAAATAAGAATACGGACCAGACCAGCAGCCGGCCCTTGTATTTAAAGTCTCCCAGGCGGGCTAAAATGAGAGATCCGATTAAAGCTCCCAGGCCTACGCTTGACATCAATATACCAAGACCCCGGGCTCCCACATGAAGTACATTTCTGGCAAAAACCGGCATAAGCATGATATAAGAGAAACCAAAAAGGCTCATTACTGCTACCATACTTACCAGGCCCAGTATAGAACGATTGCACCCGGCAAAAATAAGCCCTTCTTTAAGGTCTTTCAGCGGGGAATTATTATTTTGCATTATGTCTTTGCCAAGCTTGATCCAAGAAAGCGCGGCAATAACTGCCAGAAAACTTACCCCGTTTATATAAAAACAGCCGCTCATACCGATTATCGAGATTAATACCCCTGCGATTGCCGGCCCGATAATGCGCGAAGAATTAAAAGCTACGGAATTTAAAGTAATAGCGTTAAAAAGATGTTTTTTACCTACCAGCTCCACCACTATCGACTGCCTGGCCGGGGCGTCAAATGCCATAACTATACCGTTAAACAAGGCAATAAACATAATTTGCTGGGGCTTGATAAGCTTAAATTGGGTTAAGGCCGCCAGCAAAAAAGCCAGAAACATGAAAGATATTTGAGTACAAAAAAGTATCTTCCTTTTATCCGCCCGGTCGGCTAAAACCCCTCCGAATAAAGAAAGCACGAATACGGGTATGGCGCTTAAGAACCCCACCACCCCCAAAAGAAACGCGGAGTTTGTCAACTGGAATACCAGCCACCCCTGGGCCACAAATTGTATGTTAGTGCCGATCAGGGAAACAAACATCCCCAACCAATAAATACGGAAGTATTTTACTTTTAATGAAGAAAACATGCTTCAGGCTTTCTTTTAGGAGGGATTGCTAAGTCTCTGCCTTACCAGGTCGCTGACTAATTTGCCGTCTGCCGCTCCGGATATCTTTACAGTCAGCTCTTTCATCAAACGGCCCATATCTTTTATGCCGCTGGCGCCTGTTGAAACAACCGCCTCTTCGATCAAGGCCTTGACCTGTTCAACCGACAGTTCCGGGGGCAGATAGGCTTTAAGTATATCCGATTCTTTCTTTTCCTTTTCCGCCATCTCAAGCCGGTTGCCTTTGGTAAACTGCTCAATGGAATCCTGGCGCTGCTTGATCTGTTTCTTGATCACAGTAACTATTTCCGGATCATCAAGCTTATCCTTTTTCTTGGCAGTTGCCTGGTTGAGCATATCGGCGCGCAAAAAGCTTAAGACCGAGCTCTTTAAAGTATCCCTGGATTTCATCGCTTCTTTGTAATCATTAAGGATTCTCTCTTCCAACATAAACTTCTCCTTTTCGTTTATGGCCTAGAACGACTTTAATAAAACTAAAACAAAAAACAATCCTTGAACTTATTTAAACGCCTTTCTAAATCCTGCGGTATAAGCCTTCTGGTCCTGTTTAACCCAAAATCTTCTATATTAAAAGAGGCGGCCACCGTCCCGTAAGCCAGCGCCTTTTTTATGGCCAGGGCGTTGATCTTGCCGGTTTTGGCTAAATACCCCATAAAGCCTCCGGCAAATGTATCGCCTGCGCCTGTGGGGTCGATTACTTTTTCAACCGGGTATGCCGGAAGGGAAAAAATAAATTTATCGGTATAAAACAGGACCCCGTGCTCACCCTTTTTAATCAACACCATCTTAGCCCCGTAACCCTTGAGCGCTTTTGCCGCCTTAATTATATTAGTCTCTCCGCTTAATGCGCGCGCCTCCTGGTCATTTGCCACATAAATGTCCACATGTTTAAGCAGCCTGGTTAATTCTTTGCGTTTATTGTTGATCCAATAGTTCATGCTGTCTAAACCGACTAATTGGGGATTACGCATCTTACGCAAAAGATGCTCCTGGATATCCGGATCAACATTTGCCAGAAATATATTTTTTATCCCGCTCTGTTGTGCAGAGATACGCGGTTTAAATACAGAGAGCACCCCTAATTCTGTATTTAAGGTAAGTGCTGTATTTAAATCCCCCCTGTATTCACCTTCCCAGCGGAAGGTCTTTCCTTTATCTATAATCAGAGAGCTGAGGTTCAAATCCTTGCTTTCCAAGAAAGAGATATGTTGGCGGGGAAAATCTTTTCCTACTATCGCTACCAGGTTAACCTTCGTAAAAAGCCGGGCAGCCATGGAAAAATGTGCTGCTGAACCGCCCAAAAGCTCTTTGCGTTTTCCGAAAGGGGTATTTACGCTATCCAATGCCACTGTGCCTAAAACAACTATGCTCATTTTATAAACAGCAGTGTAACTGCCGCCATAATAAAACAGTAATACCCGAAATAATGCAATTTCGCCCTGTTTACAACCAACCTTAAGAATGAAAGCGCAAGCAGCCCGCTAAAGAAACTAAAGATAAACCCCGCAGCCAGGTTTTTAATATCCCCCTGCGCTAAGGCCTCTATTTTTCTTGCCTCTAAAACAGTGGCGCCTAAAATCACCGGGATAGAGATCAGGAATGAGAAAGTAAAAGCAAGTTCACGCTGGATCCTTCTATAAAATAATGTGGATATGGTTATGCCTGAGCGTGAAATCCCGGGGATAATCGCCAGGGATTGAGTCAGTCCTAATATAAACGCATCTTTTAATTTAAGTTTATTCCTGTCTAAGCGGGAAAACTTCCTGGTAAAAATAAGTATTAACCCGGTGCATAACCAGGCTACGCCTACCGCCTTAGGGGAACTAAACAAACCCTCAAAAAAACCCTTGCCTAATACCCCGACAGTTCCCGTGATTATTACGGTTACGAATAATAGCCCGAGAAGCCCTGGATTCTTCAGCAGGTCTAAAATACCCCTCCGGAAGAAGATGACCAGCGCCAATAGGGTGCCCAGATGCAAAACTACGGATATAGCTATCTGCCCGTCGGAAATACCCAGTATTTTCTGTAAAATAACTAAATGCCCTGAGGAGCTTACCGGCAGGAATTCAGTTACCCCCTGCACTATCCCTAAGAATATGTACTTAATCATGTCCGGCCAAAAAATCTTTCAGGTCCTGCGCTAAATCAATGCTGATCTTTAAGTTTTTCCCGGTCACCGGATGCCTGAATTGCAGTTCTTCTGCTTCCAGGCAAACGCGTTTAAAACGCAAGGCAAAATCTTTACGGAAAACAAATTTATCCTCGCCTACCAGCGGGTTGCGCATACCCTTGAAATGGATACGGATCTGGTTGGTCCTGCCGGTAAGCGGATAAACCTCTACTACGCTATAGTTGCTTTTTTCTTCAAGAACCCTATATTTTGTGACGGCATTCTTGCCTTCAATTACGGTATCAATCTTACCCGCCGGGTGCGCTAACTTGCCATGCACAAAAGCAATGTATTTCTTCTGCACCAGCCTGTTGCGGAAGGCATCCGCCATCTTCTTTTCAATGCTTTTGCCTTTAGCATAAATTATAAGCCCTGACGTCTGCCGGTCCAGGCGGTGGCAGGGGTAAAGGCTGCACTTTAATCCCCTCTCTGTCGCGTCCTGGTTTAAGATGCTTGTCAAAGTACGCGGTTCCTTCTTGGGGGTAGGAACAGTCAATAGCCCTGCCGGCTTATTAACAATTACCAACCAATCATCCTCGTAGACGACCGGGATATTCATTTAAGCAATCGCCAGCATGCGATCTATAGCCAGGCGCGCTTTCTTTCTAATCTCATCAGGGACATTAACTTCATCTTTAAGCTCCTCTAAAGCCCAGAGGACTTTTTCCTGAGTGGCGCGCTTCATATTCGGGCATACCGCCCTTTCGCTGGCAGGATAAAACTCTTTATCCGGGTTGTCCTGTTTAAGCCGGTAAACCAACCCGGCTTCCGTAGCCACGATAAATTCTTTTGCGGGGTTTTCCCTGGCATATTTACCCATCTGGCTGGTGGAAAGCACTGCATCCGCCAAGGCGACTACGCCGGATAAACATTCCGGATGCACCATCACCTTTGCCTTGGGATGAAATTTCTTCTCTCTCTTTAGATCCTCCGGCAATATCTTAACATGCGTGGGGCAAAACCCGTGCCAACTGATAAGCTTCCTACCGCTCTTTTTAGATACGTAGTCAGCCAGGTATTTATCCGGGATAAAGATAATCTCTTTTTTGTCTTTAAGCGCGCTGACTACTGCTACGGCGTTGGTAGACGTACAGCAATAATCCAATTCCGCCTTAACCTCAGCAGAAGTATTCACATACCCAACGGCTACCGCCTGAGGGTGTTTTTGTTTAAGTTTTCTTAAATCCTCGGCAGTCATCATATTAGCCATCGGGCAGCCGGAAGATATATCCGGCATAATTACTTTTTTATCGGGGCAAAGGATAGATGCGGTCTCGGCCATAAAATATACCCCGCAAAAAACGATTACTTTAGCATCATTTTTCGCAGCAATACGCGATAGCTCAAGGGAATCCCCGCGGAAATCCGCGATATCCTGTACTTCGGGAAGCTGGTAATTATGCGCTAAAATTATGGCATTGCGCTTCTTCTTCAGTTCTTTTATCTTCCTGGCCAATTCTTTGTCTTCTTTGATCATCTTAACCTAATACTTTCTCGATTATCCCCCCGCCTAAAACGGTATCCCGTTGATAGAAGACGGAGGATTGGCCGCAAGTTATGGCAAACTGCGGATGTTTAAAACAGATCCTCAACTTACCTTTACCGGGGTAAACTACGGCAAGTGATTCCTTATGATTATAGCGTATCCTCACATTAATCTCAACCTTCTTTTTGAAAGGCTCTCTAAGAAAACGGAGGTCTTTTACCAGGAATTCTTTTTTAAATGCATCCTGGCGCCTGCCCACGGTGATTTGATTCCTGCTTGCGTCTATCTTTGTCACATATAAAGGGTAACCTTTGGCGATACCCAGCCCCTGGCGCTGGCCTATGGTATAAAATGGGATGCCTTTATGCTTAGCGATGAAAGCGCCGTTCTCATCAACCAGATACCCAGGTTTAACGCGATTCAAGCCTTGGGCCTTAATCAGGTCACCGTATCCGCCTTCAGGCAAGAAACAAATCTCCTGGCTATCTTTTTTTTCCGCCACATTAAGCCCAAAATAAAAAGCCATGCTTCTTACCTGGGGCTTGGTATAGCTGCCCAAAGGAAAAATGATTTTCTTAAGCTGATACTGGTTTAAACGATACAAAAAATAAGACTGGTCTTTCTTAATATCTTTGGCTTTCCTGAGCAAATATCCTTCTCTTGTTTTTACAATCCGGGCATAATGACCGGTAGCCAAAAACTGCGCCCCCAGGCGGGAAGCCTTCTGGAGCAAGATGCCGAATTTTATAAGCTGATTGCACCTTACGCAGGGATTGGGGGTCCTGCCAAGAAGGTATTCCTGGCAGAAATTATGGATTACCTTGCGGGAGAAATCTTCATGCAGGTTTACGGCATAATGCCGGATCCCCAGCTTCCGCGCTACCCGCCGGGCATCTTCAACTCCGCTTAACCCGCACCAGCCTGGCTTGCCTGCGGCATTCTTTGCCCGGTTAAAATACATGGTCAAACCGAACACCTTATAGCCCCGCTCTTGCAATATGGCCGCCGCTACCGAAGAATCCACGCCGCCGCTCATGGCTACGCATACTTGTTTATCCATAATTTTATTAT
Source organism: Candidatus Omnitrophota bacterium (assembly GCA_028716965.1). Taxonomy (GTDB): domain Bacteria; phylum Omnitrophota; class Gorgyraeia; order Gygaellales; family Profunditerraquicolaceae; genus UBA6249. The sequence goes on along the minus strand of JAQUOV010000007.1, from coordinate 59,028 downwards.
AACACACTTTTAAACTCCGGGAAAATAATCAAGTGCCCTGGATAACTGAAGTTAAAGCTTCCCTTATAACAAAGAAGCCCGGCAGGAAATGCCGGGCTTCTTATGTTTTCCTGATGGATTATAACTTCACTACTTTAGTAGCTTGTTCACCTTTGGGCCCTTTTTCGATATCAAACTCAACCTCCTGACCCTCCTCTAAAGTCTTATAGCCATCACCCTGGATTGCGGTATGATGCACAAAAACATCAACACCATTCTCAGGAGTAATAAAACCATAGCCTTTTTGATTGGAAAACCATTTTACTTTTCCTTTTGCCATTTTCTTTGCTTCCTCCTTTCCACAAAATTATAGCAGATTCAAGGGAAAAACAAAAAACCGCAAGGCGTGTTTTTCTCTCTCCTTACGGCTAAAGATTCCTACCCTTCCCTGCTATAGAGGAGGATTATATATCAAATCCTTAGTTTGTCAACAAAAAACAGGTATTTTATTTCAAACTGTCTATGCCCTTCAGGTTATAATAACCCAGGACCTTTACTTGAGCTTTAGACTTACCTACCAGCCAATCGTGGTATTTACCCATAAACCGCTCGTGGTCGGCCTTGCTCTCCCACTGGTATACCGAAGCATATTGGTTTCTAAACCCGTAACGTTTCATGGTCCGGTACGCTAAAAAACCCCGGGACCTTCTGGTATAGGAAGCCCAGATCAAACTGTCTTTGCGGTATTTGGCTACCTCTTTCGGCTTTACTTCAAACAAAACAACGTGGATAAACATAGCCCCCTCTTTTCCTTGTCCCGGAAATTAAATAATTATACACCATTGCTTATTTAAAGCAAAATGTTTATCACCACTGGAAGCGCATGCCTGCCTCGATATACCTGCCGGGCTGAGGTATGCCTTCAATATCCTGGTACTCCACATTCAGTATATTTTCCGAGTGCAAGAAAACCTTTGCATCAGGGCTTAAATTATAGTTAAGCCCGCAGTTAACCAGCAGCCATCCCCGGCGGCCGGGCCTTTTTTTATAATTAAACCCGACCTCCTGCCGGCCAAAGGGCAGGAACAGGTTAAAAACCGTATTCACTAAATGGCTGGTGTAGTTCGGGCCGTATTTATAGATGTAACCCTGGCTGTCTATGTTTTTATCCGTGTAGGTATAATTGGCGTCAAGGCTAAACAGGCGGTTAAACCTCTTGCGTAAAATATACTCAACACCAAAGACATTATCCCGGGTAAAATTCCTTGCCTGCCAACTCGCACTTGCCGGATCAGGCTTAACCCAGTCAATCATATCCTTTTCCTGCCGCAGGAATAAAGATAAACCGGTAAGAAAATCTTCCTGTCTATATTCAAAACCCGCTTCGTAATTCCAGGCCTTCTCGGAAACCAGGTTATCATTGCCTATCGTAGTGGAATCGCTGTAATAGAGTTCGGTAAATGAAGGCACGCGCATGTTTCTTGATATACCAAGATTAAATGCCATATCAAACGTGAGTTTGAACCTGGCGTTTAAAGAACCGGTATAAACTCTGCCAAACCCGGAGAAATCCTCCCAGCGCAGGCAAGAACCTATATCTAATTTACTGCCTAAACTGAAGCTGTTATCCAAGAATACACTTTTACGCTCACGCAGATGGCTGCCCAGGTTAGTAGAGGCAAGCCGCTCATTTCCCCATTCCGCCCCCAAACCAAACTTACCCCAGGATGCTATCTCTTTTTGCAGATAGATACTTGGGGTAAAGATATCCGTACGGTGCTGGTTAGCGGATGTTGAACGAACTTGCGTCTCATCCAGGATGAATTTGTCATAATGCCTGCGCCAGATAAAATTCGGCTTAATCAACAGGCCGTTTCCGCTTAAACTTAAACCGCTGTTTAAGAGGAAGGTTTTTGTATGTTCCCGGGAAAGATACCCCAGGCCCGGAGTATAAAAATCATAGGCGCCGTAATCCTTCTCCTGATAGCCAAAATTATTTTCCCAGGTTCCTTCTGTGAATTCGTAATTAGTGCTAAGCGAGGAGGTAAATTTCTTATAATCCGTATCTTGCCGAAAACCCTTTGACTGCGCATCTTCAACGGAAAATCTGAAACCCAAATCTTTAAACCTGTCGCTTAAGCTAAATAAACTATAACCATTGCGGTTATTGCCGCTTCCTATCTCCCATACAGCCTTCTTTTCCTTAGGGGCGCTTAACGTAAAGTTTACCGCCCCGCCTATGGCATCCGGACCAAATAATGCAGACCCGGCACCGGGGATCAATTCTACCCTCCTGATATCTTCCTTTGTAAAGGGGATGTCGGAGTTGTAATGCGCGGTCTGCGGGTCATTAATCCGCTGGCCGTTAAGCAGGACAAGTACCTGTTGGAATGTAGAGCCGCGCAGCGAAAAATCCGCCTGTATTCCGCTTCTTAAAGCCCGGCTCTGCAAATCAACCGGCAGGCTGCTTAAGCTCTCCAGACTGGACTGATAATTAAAAGCCTTTGCCTGTCCAGCATCCGTGGAATAGTAATTTAAAAACAATTGTTTTTGTTTGATGATCACCAACGGCTCAAGTTCACGCGCGGGCTCGGCAGCGGAAAGAGAAAACTTCGGCAGGAAAATAATAATGGCGATAAAACCGCATAACCCCGTCTTGGACATGGGATTATTATAAAGCATGCGGTTTAATTGTCAACCAGTAATCTCTATGTGGTTTACTGTTAACGCAAGTGCAGGATATCCCCGGAGAAAACCTTATGCATCAGGCCGGAGTCCTTACGGATAAGCAATGAGCCGTCTGCGTCAATATCTACAGCCTGGCCCTCAATATACTTATGCTGGCAGTATACCTTCACCCGCCTGCCCAGGGTAAGGCTTAAATTACGCCATTTATCAATTATGGGCTGGGCCCCCTTATCTTCCAGAAGGGTATAATTGCTTTCTATCCTGCGCAAAAGCTCCTGCAGCAGGGCAACGCGGCTTACCGCTTCCCCGGTCTGTTCTTTCAAGGAAGTAGCGTGGGCGACTAAAGATCTCTTGTCGTTATTAACATTTAAGCCGATACCGATGACCACAAAGTTAACCTTATCCACTTCGGCGTTCATTTCTGTCAGGATACCGGCGATCTTCCTGTTGCCTATAAAAACGTCGTTCGGCCACTTGATCTGCGCATCCAGCCCAACAAGTTTTTTTATTGTTTCACAGATGCTCACTGCGCTCAAAAGCGTCAGCACGGAAGAAGCAGATGGCGAGATCTTCGGCCTTAAGATTAAAGATAAATAAATACCTTTGTGTTTAGGGGAAAACCAGCCCCTGCCCATTCTTCCGCGGCCCTTGGTCTGCGATTCGGCTAATACCAGCGTTCCGTTAGGGGCTGACTGTATCCCCAATTGCATTGCCATATCCATAGTTGAAGCCAGGTAATCAAAATACTGTATTTTCTTGGCGATAAACTTCGTATTAAGGCCGTGGGTTATCTCAAAAGTAAAAAGCCGGTCGGGGCTGGATTCAAGCCGGTAACCTAGATGCGGTACTGCTACAATATCATACCCCAAATCTTTCAAATCCTGGATATGTTTCCATAAACCCTGCCGGCTGATACCCAAACGTTCGGCTATTTCATCGCCCGAAAGATATTCATGCTCTTTCTTAAGATAATCTAATATCCTTTCCTTCACTGCCGTCTTCTCCACTTATTCATCCGAATACCTGCGCCGCGGAAAACTTAATCTTTTTCATAAAGCGGGCTCATGGCGCGCAATTTTTGCACAACCTGAGGCAATTTTTCCAGAAAATAGTCTATATCGCTCTCCTTGGTCCAGCGGCCAAGGGTAATCCTAAGCGAACCGTGGGCAGTCTCATGGTCTAAGCCTATAGCCAATAAAACATGCGAGGCCTCTAAAGAGCTTGAGGTGCAGGCTGAACCTGTGGAACAGGCAATGCCGAATAGGTCCAGATTCAAAAGCATAGATTCTCCCTCAATATACTTGATGGAGAAATTTACATTATTCGGCAGGCGTTTTACGGAATGGCCGTTAAGCCTGACCTTCGGAATAAGGGAAGGTATTTCTCGGATCAGCCTGTCACGCAAGGCACTTTGAGACTTAATTTCGTTACTCATATTTTTCTGGCAGAGCTGTACGGCCTTGCCTAATCCGACTATCCCCGTAGTATTATAAGTAGAGCCGCGCCTGCCTCTTTCCTGGTCCCCTCCGCGCATAAATGTTTCCAGGCGGCTGCCCTTGCGAATATATAAAGCTCCCACGCCTTTTGGCCCATAAAACTTATGGGCGGAAAGAGACAAAAGGTCAACATTAAGCTCATCAACATTTACCGGGATATGCCCTATAGTCTGCACTGCATCGGTATGGAAATAAACCCCTTTCCCCCTCGTAATCTTGCCCAACTCTGCGATGGGCTGGAGCGTGCCAATCTCATTGTTAGCCTGCATTATGCTTACCAGGATGGTCTTGTCGGTAATCGCCTCTTGCAGGTCTTGCGGAGAAACCAAGCCGTCTTTATCCACCTTAAGATAGGTAACTTTAAAACCCCTCTTTTCTAAGAATTTGGCCGGTTCAGTTATGGCATGATGCTCAATAGCGGAGGTAATAATATGGTTGCCTTTTTTCTCAAGCGCATAAGCAGTCCCCAAAAGCGCGAAATTATCAGACTCCGTGCCTCCGGAAGTAAAAACAATCTCTTCAGGCTTTGCGCCGATGAATTCAGAAAGCATCTTGCGGCTATCCTCAATCGCTTTTTTAGCCTCCTGCCCGTAGGCATGCAGGCTGGAAGCATTGCCGAACTTATCAAAGAAATACGGCTGCATCGCATCCAGCACTTCCGGGTCAACCGGCGTAGTAGCGGCATAATCCAGATATACTTTTTTCATTTATTAATTACCTCATTTAAGCTTCCCGTCCGATACCCCTCTAAATCTAACACAATATAGTTATAACCCAGCCTTTTTAACTTATCCACTATCTCCTGGCGGTTACGCAATAAACGGTTGATATATTTTTTTTCTATTTCAATCCGGCAGAGCCGGTTATGGTGGCGCAGCCGGACCTGCCTAAACCCCAGGCCGGATAAATATGCCTCTGCCCGGTCAATACGTCTGAGCAACGTGCAGGTAATCTTCGTGCCATAAGGTATACGCGAAGCAAGACAGGCCAATGGAGGCTTGTTCCAACTTACCAGGCCTAATTTTTTACTTAATCTACGGATATCTTGCTTGCTAAAACCTGCTTCCAATAAAGGGGATCTTATCTTAAGTTCCTTTTTAGCGGCATCTCCCGGCCGATAATCTTTCTTATCCGAAATATTCCCGGCATCCAGGACAAAGTTAAGCTTATTCCGCCTGGCAATAGTGACCAACTTTAAAAATAACTCCTTTTTACAAAAATAACAGCGCCGGATAGAATTAGCCGTGAATTTCTTATCTCCTAATTCCGAAGTCTTAATCACTTTAAACCTTACGCCTATATCCCGGGCTAATATTCTGGCCTTACGCAACTCACCCCTGGGATAGGTGGCAGAGGCTGCGGTCACCGCCAGGATATTTGCTTTTGGTAAAGCAAGCGAACAAACCTTGAGCAAAAACGTACTATCAAGCCCTCCGGAAAAAGCAACCAGACAAGACTTGTACCCGCAGATTATGCGTTTCAGAGAAACCAGTTTATGCTTAAGGTCCATTGCCTTATCCTTATAAAGCCACGACTTCTTTTACTTCCGGTACTTCCTGTTTTAATATCCTTTCGATCCCCATCTTCAAGGTCATTGAACTCATCGGACAGCAGCCGCAGGAGCCCTTTAATTTTAATTTCACTATCCCGTCGCTGGTAACATCAACCAATTCCACATTCCCGCCATCTGCCGCAAGCATGGGCCTGACCTTATCTAATGCTTTTTCAATCCTCTCTCTCATTTCTTTTCTCCTTTGTTAAACTTACTCTTCTATTTCTTTTCTTCCGCCTTTATTTTATTCCAATTAGCGATAATCTGGCGCGTGGAACTGACCCTGGTTTTTCCGAAAACGTGCGGGTGCCTGCGTTTTAACTTGTTAATCAACCCTGCGATTACCTCTTCAATATCAAATTTCTTCTGCTTCTTTGCAATCTGGGCATTAAACATTACATGTAAAAGGATATCCCCCAGCTCTTCCTGCATATGCCGATGGTTGTTTTTTCTCACCGCAGCGGTAAATTCATCCACCTCTTCTTTTAAATCATTGATCAAACTTTTATGCGTCTGTTTTTTATCCCACATACAGCCGCGCCGGCTGTGCAAAACAGTAAAGATATCCTTCAACTCTACAAACCTGGTATTTTTTACCATCTTATCTAGAATTTGTTCACCGCCAGATACCTGGAGGCGCTTAAAGCTGCCTTTGAGCCTTCTCCGGCGGCGATAATAATCTGCTTCTCGGGTACATCCGTAACATCTCCGGCGGCAAAAACCCCGGGAATATTGGTTTCGTTGCGCGGGTTTATTTTTATCTCCCCTTTGCTGTTTTTTTCCACCTGCGCAGCAAAGGCGGAATTAGGCACAAGCCCGATCTCTATAAATACCCCCTGCACGGCCAGGTCACTTATTCCTGTTTCGCCTTTGATTTTAATAGCGCTGACGAATTTGTCCCCTGTTACGGATATAACCTGTGAATTATTCAAAACGGTAACATTGCCGGCTTCTTCAACCTTCTGGCGCATGATTGCATCCCCGCCTAAGGCCGGAGTGTTATTTATAATATTGACCTGTTTGGCAATCTTAACCAGCTGCAGAGCCGCATCCAATGCGGAGTTTCCGCCGCCGATAACAGCTACGCTTTTACCGCTGAACAACGGTCCGTCACAGGTAGCGCAATAGGTCAAGCCCCTGTTCTTAAACTCTTTTTCTCCGGGTACCCCCAGCTCTTTTGATTTCTTACCGGAGGCAATGATTACGCTGCGGGACCTATAATCTGACTTATCGGTCCTTACCAGGAAAGCCCCTCCGGAGGCGCTAAGCCCTGTTACCTCTTCGCCTTCCTTGAGCGCGGTATTATACTTAAGCATGTGCTCCTGGAACTTCTGCGCCAGGTCCGGACCGCTAATGAACTGGTAACCTGTGTAGTTTTCAATATCCCCGCTCCAGGCAGCCTGACCGCCGACATCCAGGCTGATTATCAGAAAATTCACTTTCTTTCTGGCTGAATATACGCTGGCGGTTATTCCGGCAGGCCCGGCTCCGATAATGATCAAATCATATATCTGCATATCAGAATCTTAACTTTCGGTAAACTTATAAGCCTAACGACTGCTTTATTTTTTCCCGGTCAAACCCTACGATAATCTGCCCTTCAATATCCAAAACCGGCACCCCCATCTGCCCGGATTTCTGTATCAATTCATCCACGGCCCGCTGGTCAGCAGAAACATCAATATTCTGGAAATCGATATGATTTTCCTCCAAAAACTGTTTGACCCGGATACACCATGGACAAGTCGGAGTGCTGTAAACTTTTACGTTTTTAGCCATAAGCTCATCCCTTTCTTAAATAATATGGAGTAAGATTGACTATCTCTTCCACTGTGACAATAATAAGGTGCTGCGGGCGCGGAAGGCTTGCTTCCGGATGGTGGGCGCGGGATTTATCCTGGGCCAGATTATGCAGCAGCCTTTTAGCAAGACGCGAAGTAATATTATTTTCCCAAGACCTGATGAACTCCTGGCTGATCGCATCAGCTGTCATAACCCTGGCTCTTCCCTTAAGGCAATAACCCATAAATTTATGCTCATCAACCGCGCTTACGCTGACCTGGGGGTTATGCTTTATATTCTCGGCAGTCATACCGCAATAAGCATCAATTGCATATATCTTCCCTGCCGGCTCGATCTTAACGATGTCCTTACAAGAGCTGTGGGGGAACCCGTTTTTGTCTATTGACGCAACTATCACAAAACCCTGGTTGCGCAAGAATTCAGTCACTGCCGAAGGGATTTGTTTCATTTTTACCTTAAAAGTTTAGCGAATTGATTCCCGAATTCAAAACAAGCTTTTAACTCTTCTTTATCCGGGACATATTTAATGGATAAACCGGCAACGCTGATATCGGCACCGCCGTCTTTTAACGTCTCCTGCATCTCCTTAACTGCGCCGCCGGCCCAACCATAAGAACCGAAAAACCCAACCTGCCTGCCTTTTGGCTTTAAGCCCTTGACTATCTCCAGGAATGCGGCGATATTCGGCAACATATCATTATCATGAGTTGAGGAACCGAATAAGAAACCCTGGGCAGTAAGCATACGCGTGATTATCTCTGTACGATCGGTCTCAGCGACATTATAAAGCTTAACCTCTACCCCTGCTGCGCTTGCGCCTTCGGATATCTTCCTGGCCATCTTTTCAGTTGCGCCCCACATAGTTTCGTAGGCGATGACGATTTTCTTTTCTGTTTGGCCTTTAGCCCATGATATATAAGAATTTATTATTTTTGCCGGTTCGCTTCTCCAGATCACCCCGTGACTGGGCGCAATCATTTTAATGGGGATACCTAAACTCTGCAGCTGCTCTATCTTCTTCAAGATCACAGAACCAAGCGGCCAGAGAATATTGGCATAATATTTTTCCGCTTCCTCCATTAAACTGCACTGATCAACCTGATCATCAAAACGCTCGGATGAAGCATAATGCTGTCCAAAGGCATCATTGGGCATAAGCAAGGCATCCTCCGGGCAGTACGTAAACATGCTATCGGGCCAATGGATCATCGGCGCTTCAACAAAGGAAAGCGTGCGTTTTCCTAACTTTAGTTTATCCCCTGTCTTCACTACCTGGAAATCCCAATCTCCGTAGTAGTGCTTATAAAGGCCATCTTTGCACTTAGCAGTGCCCAGGATCTTTGCCTTTGGGCAAAGCTGCATAAGGCTGGGCAATGCCCCGGAGTGATCGGTTTCCACATGGTTGGCAATAATGTAATCTATCTTATCGGGAGAAACTACCTCCTTGATATTCTCAATCAACTCCTGCGCAAATGAACCTAAAACGGTATCCACAAGCGCTATCTTTTCATCTACAATAAGATAAGAGTTATAACTTGAGCCCCTCTGCGTGGTATATGTATGCCCGTGGAAATTACGCACACCCCAATCCAGGACTCCCACTGAATATATCCCAGGCAGGATTTTTATGGCAGACATATTTATCTCCTTGTCGGCAAAAAACTTTAATTAATAACCTTGGAAGTTCTCCGTAACTATTTTTTCGCTGTTTAATCCTAATTCCTCGGCCAATATCTTGCGCATGGCCTCAACCATCTGAGGAGGGCCGCAAAGATAGAATTTTCTTTCCTGATAATCCGGGATTTCATTCTTGACCACGCCGGAGTTAATCTGTCCCACTGTGCATTTAAAGCCTTGTTCGGCTTCGCACAACACATGCGCTACTCTTAAAAACGGGTAACTCTTGCACATGGCGGAAAAGTCATCCTTAAAAACCACATCCCGGATAGAACGGTTGGAATAAACCAACGCTATATCAACACCCGTATTCTTATCAACCGCATATTTGCAGATGCTTCTTACGGGGGTTATCCCGATGCCACCGGATAAAAAAGCGACTTTGGGCGCGGATTCATCCAGGATAAACTTGCCAAAAGGGTATTTAATATTTACTTTGTCTCCGGCTTTTAAATTATCCAGCGCCTTGGAAAAATCACTCTGGGTCAGCTTCTTGGTAAACTCTATATAGCATTTCTCGGTAGGAGAACTGGAGATGGAAAGGTATCTCTTCAACTTGGGGTCACCTTGAAGCATAGCCTGCAGGAACTGGCCGGCTTTAAAATCCAACCAGTCAGAAATCTCCAGGCGGAAACTTTTAACATTGTAGGTGCGCTGGATAACCTCTTTTATCCTGGCATCAATTTCTACAGGCATATTATTCTATTCTTTAATCAAAGACTGAAGCTTATTAAAAACTTCATTAAAATCCACCGAATGGGTTATCTCATCAACCAGCTGGATGTACCGGATACGCCTGTTCTTGTCAATAATTAACGTGCCTCTGGCTAAAAGGTTGAGCTCCTTGATCAGAAAACCGTAATTTAAACCAAAGGAAGAAAACCGGTAATCGGAAAGTACTACTTCGTTCTTTATTTCATTCACCGAGCAGAACCTGGCCTGCGCAAAAGGCAGGTCTTTGCTTACTCCGATTACCACCACATCCGGGCTAAGGCCGGCAGCTTGCTTATTGAACTCTTTGACCTGCAAATCGCAAACCGGCGTATCCAGAGACGGAAAGAAGTTGATTATCTTTATCTTCCCGTCAAAATCCGACAGAGTCACCTCTTTCAGATCCTGGGTAACTAACTTAAAATCAGGGGCAGGCGCGCCTTCCTTAACCTGTTTACCGGTCAAGGTCAAACGCTCCCCCCTAAAAGTAACGGTCCTGGACATCTTATTTTCCTCTTAAGCTATTTTCTCAAACTGATCCTTGCCCACGCCGCATTCAGGACAAACCCATGTATCCGGAAGCTCTTCAAAAGCCGTGCCGGCAGCTATGCCGTTATCCGGGTCACCTGCCTTAGGATCATATATATAGCCACAGACCAGACATCTGTATTTGTTCATCTTTCCCTCTTTATTTAAATTGATTTAAATTATTCCCTGGGAGCCGCGTCACTTCCCATCATAGGCATATCCTGCATATTTTTTTGCTTCATCATCTGCATCATGCCGCCTTTTTTCATTCCCTGCTGCATCATACATCTGGCCTCAAAAGAACCTTTAGACAGATTAGAGACTGCCCCTGAAAAAACAACCAGTACCGATACCAAAAGAAAACCGACTGTTACATAGCCGAAAACCTTAAGCCACTTTTCTGTTACTTTCCCCAAAGTAAAAAGAACAAAAAAACTAGCGGTCAGAAAAAGAGCGATCGGCACAATTGCCACCAAAGGACAACATCTTAACATATAATACATACCAGCCTCCTTGGTTTACCCGTTGAACGGGTTATTAAATTAATGCTTTTGCCCACGCGGCAAAGGATTATTCGTCTTATATTTTCCGCTTTTCCATTATGCCCGCAACTATCCTACGCTGATTTCTTTCTCGCTCTTCCAGAGACCGTGGATATTACAATAAGAAAGCGCTATGAGCGTGCCGGCTTTGTCGGTCTTGAAATACGTACTTACCCTCGGCTCGGAGAATATGGTACTGGTGTTTGGTCCTTGTACGGATTCGCCATGCGCGTTAAATTCAAAACGCGCCAGGATATAAGGGAACTTCTCCCCGGAAGCCAAAAAATATATCTCAATAGACCTGATATGGTGTTCGGTAGTATTAGGATGCGCTATCTGTTTGCCGACACTTACGTCTATCTGTGATATTTGGCCTTTGCTTATTTTATCCGGGCAATCAATAGCCGGGACGTGTTTTTCGGTCTTCCAATCCGCGCTCTGCAATAAATCCTTAAAATCTGCCATAATCATCCTCCCTCTATTTATTTAATATCCTCTTTAGGTCTTCCTCTGGGGTACTAATCAAGCGTAGATTAAATTTCTCCTGCAGGATGCCAAAAATGTTTTTGCTGATAAAGGCCGGCGGGGTTGGCCCTATATATATACCTTTGATATTAAGATACAACAAAGTAAGTAAGATGGCAACTGCTTTTTGCTCAAACCAGGAAAGCACAAGAGTCAAAGGCAATTGGCTTACCGGTAGATTAAACGCCTTACCCAAGGCCAGCGCTACCTGGATAGCGGAATAAGCATTATTGCACTGGCCGACATCAATCAGTCTGGGAATGCCTTCAATCTCCCCAAACTCCAGTTTATTAAAACGGTACTTGCCGCAGGCAAGCGTAAGGATCAGGCAATCTTTAGGTACGCGTTCGGCAAACTCCGTATAGTAATTACGTCCGGGTTTTGCTCCATCACAACCTCCAATCAGGAAAAAGTGCCTGATCTTCCCGGCTTGAACCAAATTTACAATTTTATCGGCTAAACCCAGTATAGCCGTATGATGAAAACCGGTCCAAATCTTTTTTCCGGCTGATCCGGGTAAAGCCGGCAAGGACCCGGCTTTCTCAATCAAGGATTTAAAATCCCTGTTTTTCAGGTGCGTTGCGCCCGGCACGCCGGTGATACCTATAGTAAACAGCCTATCCAAATAGCTGTTTTCCGGTGGGATCAATACGCAATTAGTAGTCGCTAATAACGCTCCGCTAAAAGCATTAAACTCTTTTTTCTGCTCCTGCCAGGCCCCACCGTAGTTGCCTGCCAGATGCTTGAATTTATTCAGTCCGGGGTAACCGTGGGCAGGGAGCATTTCGCTGTGCGTGTAGATATTTATCCCGGCCCCTTCAGTCTGTTTAAGCAGCTCATAAAGGTCAAGTAAGTCATGCCCGGTAACCAGAATGCCGGGACCGGGTTTAGTCCCGGTTTCAACCGCAGTAGGCACAGGGTTACCAAACCTCTGCGTATGCGCCCTATCCAGCACCTCCATTGCTTTCAGGTTAACGGCCCCGCACTTTAATACTAATTCCAGATACTGGGTTAGGTCAAAACTGACATTGGTTACGGTTTTAAAGAGGGCTTCATGCATGAAAGCATCTACCTCTTCATCATGCGCCCCTAGCTCTCTGGCATGATATGCATAAGCAGCGATACCTTTTAGGCCATACAAGAGTGTGTCCTGCAGGCTCTGGATATCTTCATTCTTACCGCAGACCCCAAGCTTTGTGCAGCCTGACCCGCCTGCCGTTTGTTCACATTGGTAGCAAAACATCATATACCTCCTTCATCTACCTTCTTCCTGACATATCCTGCGCAACCCCAAACAGATATATTTCTATATTAAAGAGGCGATGGTTATCTGTTTAAGCTGTTTAAGCGCATTTTCTTCGATCAAGCGCAGCTTCTTTCTTAAAGCACACCTATTTTTATTGGGGCAAACGTCTTTTTTAAAAAAACACGTGTTTAGAACAACCTGCCCCTGAAAAATACGCATTATGTCAATGATATAAATCTTCCCCGGGGGGGTTCTTAATTTAAAACCACCCCCCTGCCCTTTAAAAGAATCCAGGACTCTTTTCTTGTTTAACTGCTGCAAGATCTTACGTATGAACGGACGCGGGACGCCAAGCTGTTTAACAAGTTCATCCACCGTTACAATATTTTTGCTCCTTGCAATATAACAAATCGAACGCAAAGCGTAATCCGTATTCCTGGTTATAAGTTTCATCTGATCTCCGGAAGGTATTAATTAAAGTAGGCAGTTTAACGTCTTGCCCAGGACAGCTTACTGCAGCCTTCTTTACAATGAGCCACCGGCCGGAGCATATACCTGACTGTTACATCCATTCTCAATCACCTCCTTTTAATATTATAGATAATGATACCATATTAGTATCTTTTGTCAAGTAAAAAATCAAACTCCTTATAATTTTTATCCGGTGCGGTCCTTGCGGGCTTAGCGAGGCAGGATGAACACTTAAGCTTTGGCCTATCGGAATAATTACTTTACAGTGATTTGCTTTTCCAGCTTGCCGCTGATACTGCAATAACCCTCCACGGAAAGCTTATCTCCGGGCTTGGTGTCGGGGATATAATAACTTACCTTCTGGGAACCATTATTATCCTGCCTTGAAATCTCCTGCTGGATTATCTCTTCTCCGTTTAACCCCACATCAGCCTTCTTGATGTAATGACCGAGCGGGTTGCTTGTGTCATGGATGATAATGGCAGTCAATATTCTTGTGGCGGGGTCATAAGAGATCTCGATATCCTTCGGCGGGTGGGCGTAAACAATGCCTGTTGAAAATAGGCAAACAAATATAAACGCGAAAAAAATTATTCTTTTCATGCCTTTCTCCTTTCCGGAATTTTATCCAGCAGCGGTACAGAAAGATTTAGGATTAAAAGGGCAGCCAATTCAGAATCGAATTTAACCTGCGCCTGAATAAAAATAAAGATCAAACCGGCAGCACAAATTCCGAAAACCAGCTTGGCCAAGGGTCTTACGGGAGTTGTCTTTGGTTCAATCAACATGATGAAAATATAAAAATAACTAAGATAGCCGGATATATTTGTTATAGGCACCCTGTTCAGTACGGCTTGAGCGCCAAATAACCCAAGGGCCGTTACAAAATAACCTGCGAGTAACTCCAGCTTGCGGACTTTATAAGCAAAATACAGGCCTATGGGTAAAAGGATATACCAAAGAAAGGTCCCCTGCCATTGGGTATTTGCTCCTAATAAAACAATGCTCAGGAATATTCCGAATGCCGCAGGGTTAAAAACATGTCTTTTATTAAAACGGATTAAGTATTTAGAAGAAATGGCGAATACAGAAGCCAGGACAATAACCCACCAGGGGTTATCGCTGGCAAGGACAAAACCTATAATTAAAGCCGATACGGCTGGACTGTCGGATACAGAAAACTTCTTATGCTTAAAACAAGAAAAAACCAACTCTGTGGTAATTGCGCTAATCAGCGCAATAAAGAGAGTAAGCAGGAAAAAGGCATCCTGCTCTTTTATCGACAGGAAGAACGCAAAGCCTGCCAGAAATATAATTAATTTTCTCTTGATTGAAAGCAAACTCAATTAAAGAATCCCCGTTAGGCGCATCTAACTCCAGACAAACCAGACAAATAGATACGAGGCAGCTACCGCGGCAAAGGTAAAAGGGATGCCGATCTTCATGAAGTCCCCAAATTTAACCGCATAACCTTCCTTCTTTAGCAGGCCACAGGCAACAATATTAGCCGAAGCACCGATAGGAGTAATATTGCCTCCAATGCTTGCGCCAATAAGCAGGCCGAAAAGAAACAGGGGGGGGCTTATTCCCAGTTTATTAGACATAATCATGGCAACCGGCAACATGGCGGCCAAAAAAGGCACATTATCAACAAAAGCGGAAAGAACTACCGAAATAAACACTATCGCGGTATAACCCAGGAATATATTGCCGCCAATGACAGCGGACAGATAATTCGCCAATACTTCAATCCAGCCGGTTAGCGAGATTGCCCCTACGATAATAAAGATCCCCATAAGGAAAAAAGTTGTATCCCAATCAAGCCCCTTCATCCCTTCAGCTAATGAACGTTTATTTACAAGCCTTTCCCAAAGTAATGAAATAAGGCCAAAGGCCACGCAAATTTGCCCGGCTAAATAATTAAAACCTGTATCAAAGAATGAAGATACTGCCAGCAAAATAATCAGGCTCACCAGCAGAAGCGTAGGTACCCACGACCTTACTTTTTCAACGGGGATAAGCTGCACTTTTTCTTTATGTTTACTGAATATAAAATAAAGCACGCAAAAAGAGACCAATGCCCCCAGTTCCACTGCAAAGAAGATACTGGGTTTACCTTTATAAAAGAAGAAGTCGCCGAAATTCATTTTAGCAAAACCGCCTAAGAGCATGCTGGGAGGGTCACCGATTAAAGTTGCCGCCCCCTGCAAGTTGCTGGAAACAGCAATGGCAATCATCATGTTGGTAGGGTTGATTTTAAGTTTCTTGGCCAGGGCCAGGGCAATGGGAGCGACAATTAAAACCGTGGCCACGTTCTCCACAAACGCAGAGATAAACCCGGTCAAAATACAGATTGATAATATTGCCCAAACAGTACTCTTGGCCTTATCGACAATTATTTCTGCAATATAGGCAGGGACCCGGCTCTGCATAAATACATCGGCGATAGCTAAAGTGCCTACAAATATTCCCATCACATTCCAGTTAACCGCCCAGAATGCATCCCTGAAAGAAATAGCCTGGGCTAATACAAGCAGAGCGCTTCCGGCTAAAGCAACGATTGCCCGTTTTTGGGGAAAGACCACGAATAAGGAGTAAGAAAGGATAAAGATAACTAATGCCGTAATTTTTGGCTCCATATCATCCTCTGGATTCTGCGGGTTCTGGCTGGTTCTAATTTAAACTTACGAAAACTATTCCCGTAACGATTAGTGCTGTACCCAGCCAACGCAAATAACCGAACCTCTCTTTTAAAACAAACCTGGATGCCAGGGCGATAAAAATATAATGCATGCTGTCGGCGGAAAAGGCAAAATTCAGGTCCGCCTTGGAAAGCACCAGCAGCCAAATACAAAGGGATATTACGCTAAATACAAAACTCAACCACACCCTGGGCTTGATCAACAGCTGAAAGATAAATTTGAAAACTCCGGCAAGGTTAAATTTACCAGGGAAATGCAGAGAATCTATCGCCGATTTCAAAAACAGCTGGTTGAAGGTATCACAGAGACTGGTTAAGGCAATCATAAAAAGGATAATCAACAATCCATCTCTCATTTGCTCTCTGCGATCCTTTCTTTGCTGCTTAAGGAAACAAGGATAACGCCCGCAAGGATGAACAATATCCCCGCCCATCTTAGAACGGAGATCTGCTCATGCAGGAAAATAACCGAAACTACCGGCACAAGGATATAGCTGAAACTTGCAATAGGCACGGCCACGCTTAAGTCTATCCTGGAAAGGACCGTAGACCAGATAATAAATACCGCAACTACGGTCAAGAGCCCTGCCCATAAAAACGGGGAAGAAAAAACCGCTTTCAGGAAGACCGCTGCGCTGGCTAGATCGGTTACCGCAAACTCTGCCCGGGTCAAAGCGCCTTTCTTAAAAAAGAAATGTATCGCCGTCTCCAGTATGTCGCTGGCAAAAAGCAGCAGCAATATTTTTAGCGTTACCTTCTTTTTAAACATGCCCCTTAACTCCTGATATTCTTGTTAAAATTATCGGGCTTTAAAAACAACGCCAATAATTTAAGCAAGAGATTAAAAAAAACATTTTTATGTTTCAGATAAGCATAAAGGGGGACAATCTTACCCCCCAGCCTGATCTTGGGCTCATAATCCGTCTGCCCCGGATAATAATAGCGCAACGAATTATCTATGCACCACTTGATATTATGCGCCCAACTGACAAAATACAGATTATAACGGCTGGATATATCATAATTGAAGCCGATAAATTTATCAATAAGTAAGTCTTTGTAGGCAAAGCAAAGGTTAAAAGCTGCCAGACAGCCATCTACATAGTAGAGGAAAAAACGCGTGTGCGGGGAGAGGTCTTCGCAGACTTGCAAAAAGAATTTCTTGTTCAGGCGTTCAAACTTAGTTGAGCCCTTATGGTAGGTATTTTCATAAAGCCTGATTATCTGGTCGATCTGGCTATCTACCTGCCGGACAGTTTTAATCTCGATATTTCCCCGGGCATAGGCCTGTTTTAGTTTCTTGTTTAAATTTTTGCGGGTTGAACTACCCAGGCTTTTAAGATACCCTTCAAAAGAAGGAAAACTTAAGTCTAGAAATACGGCGGGGAAACTTTCCACTTTGATAAACCCCCTGCCCACTAGATCATCCAGCAATAATGTGCTGTCTTTTAAGAAATCCTTGAAGATGGTCAAGGGGGCGCCGAGCTTAAGGGCCAAATCTTTTATGCCGGCTAGAAGCTGCGGAATAAGTACGGGGTTATTCCTGAATTCTTCCCTCACCCCCACTGTTCCATACTCCCCGAAAGGTGAACCGCAGAATAATGTTTTCAGTATTAAGAAACGCGGGATGACCCTGCGGATTTGTTTGACCACTCCCGCAAGCAAGCCTTCAACGGCGATGTCCAAGTTAAAATCCGCGCAAAACAATGGAGCAATAAGCATGATTTGATTATCGCAGTAAATAACCAGGTAATAAAAATCAAATCCGGCCAGGGCCGAATTACCCAATGTTTTATAAAACGGGTAGCTCTCAGGGATATCGCCAAAAACAACATCCCAGTCTCCTTTGTCAATTTTACCGATATTGTCGTATATCTTATAAAAGATTTCAGGCATAAAGTTAGAGGACTATGGTTTGCACTGCCTTAAGCAGAGCCAAGAGAGTTATCTTGAATTTCTGCCTATTTTAGCATAGAATAGACAAGTGTGTGAGAAAAAAGGAAGTTAAATTTGAGCTTAATCAGAGAGATTCCGCCAACCGCTGGCTGGCCGATAAAAACTAAAAGTTTAGTCCCCCATCTTTTTAAAAGGCTGTCTAAAGGACTGTTGGAAGAAGATTTTAAGAAGTACTTAAACGCTCCTTCCGCTTTACTTACCTGCTCCGGGACCGCCGCATTTTACCTGATCCTGGAGAGCATAAAGAAGATCTCCGGTAAAAAGACAGTAATCATTCCTGCTTTTGTCTGCCCGCTGATCCCTCTGGCAATAAAGAGAGCCGGCTTAAAAATAAGGCCCTGTGACATAAACCAGGATAATTTTGATTTTAATATAAATAAGCTGCGGAAGATCTGCGCTGAAGATAACGACATCCTGGCTATACTTGCCGTGCACTTGGCCGGGATCCCCCTGGACTTAGAGCCTATCCAGAAGATAGCCAAAGAAAATAATATCTTCATTATCGAAGATTGCGCGCAAAGCCTGGGTGCTGAATATCGGGATAAAAAGACAGGTTCGATCGGTGAATTTTCTTTTTTTAGCCTCTGCCGCGGGAAAGGCCTGACTATTTATGAAGGGGGTTTGGCGATAACCAACCAAAGCGAATATGCCCGGATATTGGAGAATACCGCAAAAGAAATAATGCACGCGGATATCCTCTCCGAGACACTGAAAATAGCAGAACTGTTTGCTTATAGTATTTTTTACAGGCCGGCTTTATTTTGGTTTGCCTTCAGGCTGCCTCAAATATTCTGGCAGATCTGCAATAACCCCGTAAAAGCGATGGGCGAATACTTTGAAATTAACTTCCCGGTACATAAGATTTCTTCCTTCAGGGGATATATAGGGCATCTTGATTTTCCCCGCTTAAGCAAAGAAATAGATAAACAAAGGGAACAAGCAGCTTTTTATTTAAAGGCTCTCAAGGACCTTCCCGGGGTCAAGCCTATTGCGGAACTACCCCACACAAAAGCAAGCTACCCCTATCTGAGCATTATTTTTGAAACACCGGAGAGAAGAAATTCTGCTTTGGGTATTTTTAAGGACTCCGGGTTAGGGGTATCTCAAGTATACCTGCGGGCAATTGCGGATTATGATTATTTAAAAGGCATTATCCCTGAAGCAGATTGCGAACAAGCCCGCAGGATTGCGCAGCAGACCATCACCTTAAGCACGAGCAGTTTCTTGGGAAAACCTGAATTAAGGAAAATAATCGACAGGCTTAAAAAACACCAGGGCAAGATATGGTAATTTTTTCATTTAAAGAGGACAGGGATAAAACGGCGAAGGTCCTTAATACCGGCTTTTTCCTGCCGGGGGATAAGAACCTTTGCTTTCTGATACACGGGCTTACAGGCACGGCTAAAGAAATGGGCGCCATTGCCCAACGCTTAAATAAACAGGGTTTTTCCGTAGTCGTGCCATTAATGCTCAATCACGATAAATCCATCTCTTGCCTTAAGAGAACCGCCTGGCAGGATATCTACAGGTCCATCCGTGATGAATTTGTCAAATATGCCGATAACTACGATAACATCTTTGTAGCAGGTTTATCTTTTGGCGCCTTAATCGGCATATTGCTTGCGAATGAGTTCCCTGGCAGGATAAAAGCGCTAAACTGTTTCTCCCCCACATTGTTCTACGACGGCTGGGGAAACCCCAGATCCAGGGTCTTTCTCCCCTTAGTTTACAAGACTCCGTTTAAATACTGGCTGTATTTTAAAGAAGAATACCCTTACGGGCTAAAAAATGAGCGCCTGCGCTCTAAGGTAGAAAGTTTCTATAAAGAGGCTTCTTTGTTTGACTACAGCAAGGTGCATCTTTACGGCTATCCGGTAATCCCGATAGCATGCATATATCAAAACTCGCTTTTGGCAAAAAAAGTAATTTCTATACTCAAAAATATAAATACGCCTCTACAACTGCTGCAGGCAAGAGAAGATGACGTAACCAGCCCTAAAAACTCCTATTATATTTATAACCGTGTTAGCTCACGGGAGAAAGAAATTGTCTTCCTGGAAGATTCTTATCACATTATTACCGCAGACCAGGAAAGGGATAAGGTGGCTGATAAAACCGTTGCTTTCTTTGAAAAACACAAGTCTTAGGAAAATATTTCCTGGAGAATCGCCAGGTTAGTCCGTTCATTGATCTTATGGGGTAAATCTTTAGGGCAGTTATCCGCTACAATCCTCCTGGGATGGTCAAGCTTGTAAAATAATGTTTTTAGGCCTCCGGAGATCTCCGGAGGCGAATAATCTCCCGTTATATCCAAACCGATTATATCCAAATGCCGGCGCATAAGCCTAAGCATGGTTAAAAGCTGATCCAGACGCAGATTACCCTCCTCCCAGTTAGTAAGCGCAGAATCACTTGTAAGGCAATCTTTATCTATTGAAATGTATGCCTTCCGAAAAGGCAAGCGCTTGATCAGCCTCATGGTAAACTCGGACAAATCCTCCCTTTCCAATTCATTCCAAATAATGCTGCTTGAAAAAATACCTTTTTTGGCAACAATTGAAATATTTTTCGGAAGCTGCCTTAAATATACCCGGCTGGGTTTACGCCGGTAAGGGTAAATCTCAAGGCGGTCTTCAGCTAATGCGCCGAGATTACCTGTCAGCAATGCGCCCCCGGATAAATCACCGGAGCCCAACCCGATAAGCAGGCATTTAGAAATATTCTTGTTTTTCAGGGCCTGGCTTACCCATGACCCGCAACCGAAACGCGGAGGCAAAATATCCCAATCCGGGTGGAAATCAAAGACAACCAAACAGGCAGGCTCATCAATCTGGCTGGTTAATATCTCACTAATATGGTGGAAATCCCCGGAACCTAAAAAGGTAGGGTGGCTTCTTTCCTGCGGCAGGAGGGAAACTGCTATTTTCTGACGCACATCCCCTGACATAAAAAACCTGGCTGAAGAAGCCAGGCGGGTAAAATCAATTACCTTCGCCGGATACCGGCGAAGCAGCTCAGGCTGCCGGAGGATACTGTGATCAAAATCTAAAATACGGATAGCCTTATTCAGCATGCAGGAAATTCTAGCTCCTGCCTTCTTACGGCAAACAACGATATTATGTCTTTTTCAAGGCTTTCATTAACGCCTCTTCAAAAAGATCTACGCCCAGATCGATCTCCTCTTCGGAAATATAAAATGACGGGGCAATGGTAAAGACATTTTTATAATACCCGCCTACATCAAGGATTAAACCCCGTTTCTTGCCTCCTGCGCTTAAAGAGCCGCTTAAACCTAAGTTTACAATTTTATCGGTTAATTCCTTATCCGGGGTATAGCCGTCCTTACCGCACATCTCTATCCTTAAAGCCAGGCCAAGGCCGTCCACATCCCCTATCTGTGGATATTTTTTCTGCAGCTTTTTAAGCCGTGAAATAAAATACTGGCCCTTCCTGGGTACAGATATGGGAAAATCAGACTCCTCAATCAGCTTCATTACTTCCAGACCCGCGGCTGTCCCCAGGGGGTTGCTTGAAAACGTCGCATGCGTTGAGCCCGGAGGGAAGACATCCGGGGAGATAAGCTTTTCCTTGGCCCAAATCCCCGAGATAGGGTTTAACCCGTTAGTCAAGGCTTTACCGAATACGATGATATCAGGAGTAATATTGAAATGCTCAATCGCCCAGAATTTACCCGTGCGGAAAAAACCCATTTGTATTTCATCATCTATGAAAAGGATGCCGTAACGGTCAAGTATCTCTTTTAACCCCGAGAAATACTCCTGCGGCGGGATTATATAACCACCCGTGCCCTGGACAGCCTCCGCATAAAAAGCAACAAATTCGCATTTGCTGTTCTTTTTATTGACTACCGAATGGTACTCGGTCTCAAAGAGCTTCTCAAACTGTTTGAGACAGTACAAATCGCAGAAATCTCTTTTTTTGTCATACGGACACCTGAAACAATAAGGGTAAGGCACAAACATCGCCCTGTCCCCGAAGTGCCCAAACCTCTCCCGGTACCTGAAACTGGAAGTAATTGCCGAGGCCGCCAATGTCCTGCCGTGGTAACCGCCCATGAAAGCAAATACCAGGCTTCTGCCGGAATGGTTACGCACCAATTTCAGAGAATCTTCCAGGGCGCTTGAGCCTCCAACATTAAAATGTATCCTGCCTTTTTCTTCAAACGTACGTTCATTTTTTTGCGCTAATTTTGCGGCAAGCTGGATCTTTTCTTCATGCAAATACTGGCAGGCAAGCTGCGGCAGGGTATCAATCTGCTTTTTTAACGCCGCGTTTAAGCGCTTATTCTTATAACCAAAATTGGCCGCCGAATACCACATCTGTAAATCCAAGAACTCCACACCCTGCTGGTCGTAAAGATAGCACCCCTCGGCGCCCTTGAATACGTTTAATTTCTCTGCATAATGTACCGTATCCCCCCATGAACAGTATTTTGCCTCAAGGTTCAGCAACTGGCTGGAAGTAGCGATCTTTTCATTCTTACCCGCCCTGATCAATTGTTTTTGGCTCATGCTAATTTCCTTTTTAAATGATTAAACACCTCTTTTAAGTTATGAAAAACTATATGTTCCAGTTTGTTATCTTTGAAATGCTTGAGCAAATTGTCCTTGGCAAAAACCAAGTTGGCATATTTAGCCGGACAGATATCCGAAGTGCCGTCTCCGACATAAATTATTATAGAACCTTTTGGAGAACTTGCCAAAAGGTTTTTTGTCTTGCAATGCGCGCAGACCTGGCAATCTTTATTCTTAAAAGGGTAATCCGTGATAATTTTGCCCCGGACAAACTCTAATTTATTGGCCATCACCTTAAGCCTTTTCACCCCGTTAATCTTCAGGATGCGCTTAAGTATATAATCAAAGTTGTCGCTCAAAACTACGGTCTTTACCTTTTTAGCCTGCAGGAACTTATAAAGTGTCTTAAAATAAGGGTCAAATTTTATCTTGGGCAGGTAAGCATCCAGGGATTTTTTATCCAGGTCCATGCCCCTGAGCTGAAGCTCCATACAGGTCTTTGAGCCGATCCTTCCGCTTTTCCACCTTTTTTCCAATTCCACCCAACGGTCATCCCGCGAAAAAAGCAAAAGCATATTGTCAAAAACATCGCAGGTGGCGATAGTATTATCAAAATCAAAGAAAACGATGCACTGTCTGGGATTAAGTTTGCTGTTTTTATCCAACATATAATTAGGTAAAATATTACCCCTATTAACTCATAGGGGTAATATTGTTAAGGTGAGCCATTTTGTAGGATTATTTTACCTCCAAGCTAAGCGGCTGTCAATACACATTTTTCAGGGTCAGGCACCAATACCAGGCTAAAAGTAGCACTAAAACCGGGGCTAAAAACGAAAAGACGCCAAAGAGATCCCGCTTAAAATAAAAAACCGGACCCGGATTAATTTTAGGGGGGATTAAATAATCCGGCTATATCTGCCCGGCAGAAAATACACCTGTTTTCCTCTATATTGATTTTATTAACCCTAAAACCTTCTCTTTCGACAAGCGCTTTTCTGCATACGGGGCAGAAGGTATCCTGCCCCCAGGAACTGACATTACCGGCGTAAATATAACGTAATCCGGCAGCGTTACCTATGTCGCTGGCCATCTTAAGGGTATCTTCAGGGGTATCCTGATAAGAATCAAATTTATAATCCGCGTGGAAGCGGGAGATATGCCATGGAATGTCCCTATCCACTCCGGCAATAAACCCGGAAAGCCCGGAAAGCTCATCCGGGGAGTCATTTTCTCCGGGGATGACCAAGGTAGTAACCTCAACCCAAATCGCGGCATCCTTTAATCTTAAGATTGAATCAAGTACGGGTTTAAGATGGGCAGCGCAGATCCTTAAATAAGAGCTGTCTTTAAAGAATTTCAAATCAATATTGGCGGCATCAATATGGGGTTTCAGCAAATCCATGGCCTGCTGAGACATATAGCCATTGCTTACAAATATATTATATAAACCCGCTTCTTTGGCCAACCTGGCCGTATCCAGGGCGAACTCCAGGTAAACCGTCGGTTCGGTGTAGGTATAAGCTATGCTTTTACAGTTATTCTGCAGAGCTAAACTGACAACTTCTTTGGCGCTAAGATCATCTGCCGGCTGCGGGGAAAGAGGGTCAAACTGGGATATCTGCCAATTCTGACAAAACCCGCAACGGAAATTGCACCCTGCACCGGCAATAGAAAAAGCAAGGGTCCCGGGGAGAAAATGATACAACGGCTTCTTTTCAACCGGATCAACGTTAGCGGCAACCAACTTGGCATAGTTATGGGTATATAAAGTCCCTTTGATATTCTGCCGGACGCCGCAAAATCCAAATTTTCCCTCCCGGATTATGCAACCGTGCGCGCAAAGCTGACAGCGTACTTTTCCGGATTCCGATTGCGTATAAAGCAAAGCTTCTTTCATATCAATAAATGCGCAAACCTGCTTTTTGGCAGACAGGCGACTTCATAGGCATTATCTTTAGTTCCAGGCATATGCCGGCAAGAGACCTTTATCTTTTTCAAACCAATAGTATCGGAATATGCAGAGGTTATTTGCGAAGATAGATAGACAAGGTCCTGGGTCATCATGCCCCTGGCTAAAGAAGTAGGCCCGGCTAAATCCTTTGGCGGCAAAAACAGGTAATCTCCCGGCATGGCTAACTGCGTAAGCAGGCTGTTCTCTCCTTCATCCCTGCCCACAACCAGCCTGGATCTTTTCTCTATGCGGAAATGTCTGCCTACCTTCAAAAGCTCAAGGTTATCCAGGCTTAATTCTTCATGCCGAAGCAAATCCTCCAGTCTTTTAGAAAAACACGGATCGGTCAACAAACAACCTCCGGAGGGATTTGCATATCTGCTTATACCTAATCCTTCTGCCAACTGCATCTGCGGAGTACGCAGGCGGCCGTTAAAATTAAGCATCTTCTCCCGCTTAACCCAGCCTTCCCTTTCCGCTAAGCTGGGGCTGAAAAACTGGGCGGACAAAGGGCGCAACAATAAATCGCCTAGCCCGCTTCTTTGCTCAATCAGCTTCAAAGCCTGCTTATTCTGAGACATCGGCCTCTGGCCTAACACCTCGCCGCTGACAATAAAATGCGCTTTTAATTCCGGCAATAACTCCCCGGCTTTAGCAAACATGAGGATCTTACAGTCAATACAAGGGTTCATATTAGCGCCAAAGCCATAGCGGGGATTCTTTATAAGAGGAAGAAAATCATCACCCAAATCCACCTCCAGTAATTCTATCCCTATATCGGGAAAGCTCTTTTTAATATCCAGCTTGCAGAAGGGTATCTTAAAGTGCACTCCGATAACCTCAATACCCTGATCTTTTATAAGTTTGGCGGCCAGCAAACTATCCAGGCCTCCTGAAATCAATGCCAGTGCTTTTATTTTCATATTGGAATTGAACCCTTCGGATGAAACTCCGGGCGAAACACTTGAGCGGTTTTACCGCGAAAGTATAATCTAAATGGCTTTTCTACTCTGGCAAGAAACTCTTTGCTAATGCCATGAATATTATCCCCAGCAAGAAGGCAAAAAAAGCGGCGGTTGAACGCTTAAGGTCATTTTCTTTATGTAACTCCGGTATGAGATCGCTGGTGGCAATATAGATAAAACCTCCGGCAGTAAACGGCAGGATGAAATTGGAAAAATTAGCGATAAGGTCGGTTATGAAATAGCCGATTACTGCTCCCAGCACCGCCATCAGTGCCGAGGCAAAATTAAATAACAGGGCCTTCCGCTTGGTAAACCCCCCGTACACCAAAACGGCAAAATCCCCTAACTCCTGGGGAATTTCATGTAATATAATTGCTAAAGTAGTAACCAGGCCTAACTTCAAAGAAACTATGAAGCTGGCGGCAATCACCATGCCGTCAATAAAATTATGAAACCCGTCCCCCACCAGGTTCAGGTAAGTGAAGGCATGTATCTTACAGGCGCCCTCCTCATGGCAATGCCGCCAATGTAA
The DNA here is from genome assembly GCA_028716965.1 of Candidatus Omnitrophota bacterium. Classification (GTDB taxonomy): domain Bacteria; phylum Omnitrophota; class Gorgyraeia; order Gygaellales; family Profunditerraquicolaceae; genus UBA6249. The sequence goes on along the minus strand of JAQUOV010000007.1, from coordinate 33,167 downwards.
ATATCTTTCCATGAGGAAGAAGATTATGATACCGACTATAAGGTAGGAAAATACCACGCTGCTTTTATTGGTTTCCAGGCATTCCGGAAGTATATGCAGAAAAGCGCCGCCGATGAGCGCGCCTGCGGAGAAACCAATAAGGCAAAAGAGGATCTTATGCAAAAGATCCTCTTTAATGGAAAGGGTAAAAATACCCACCAAGGATATAAGGCTGACTAACGCTGTGCTGGCCAGGATCCAGAATAAAACCATATATAGGTAACTATCCTAAACAGGGTTTTCTGCCTTTATTGGCTTTTTTAGAACGCCAGTTAAGTTTTCCTCTACGCTTTCTTTTTCCCATATCTAATTTTTGTAATAAGTTGACGGTACATTTAATGCTGTATATCGCGCTGCTTCAAGCAGGCATTCATAGATGACTTTGCCTATAGGCGTGTCGGCATACTCGCTTAACCCTGCCTTAAAAGCCCTGTCGTTGGGAGTAACTATTTTATTCTTAGGGTTCTCCACTGCCTGGCTTTGGATATCCCGGCTGCTTATTACATTTGACGTGGCACGTTCAACAATACGCAGGTTCAACTGCATGGTTGCTTTATTCAAGGGGGTACCTAATAAACCACCCATAAAACTGCTGGCAGCGCTTCCGCCTCCGGCTATCCCGGATTTACCTCCCGAATTCTCCGAGACAAACTCTATAATCCCCACGCTGATAATCAGATCCGCTTCCGACGGAGCAACGATTATGAAACGTTTGGTGCTATTCAAAATAGCGATAAAATATTCTTTTATAGACTGGCCGACATCCGCATTGATACCTGAGGTTTTTAACTCAAAATCACTGACCGCTATTTTGGCTTTAAGCCCGGAATAGCCCTCAAAAGGCTCGCCTTGCGGATACTTGATGCCTGCAGGATGCTTTGCTGATAGGCACCCTGCGATGGACAAAGATAAAACCAAACAACCAAAAGATTTAAAGCCGTTTTTCATGCTTGTTTTTAATATATTACCAATTAATCCGACTGTCAAGGGAAACCTAATTATCCCCAACCCTGAGCACCCCCGCAAGCTGCCTGACTCCGGAGATTATCTTAAATGGGCGCTCTTTTTTGATTTCAGAGATAGCGCTTGAACCGCTGGTCACGATTATTGTCCTGACCTTTGCCCGCTTGCCAGCTTGCGCATCAATAGCCATATCCCCCACGTATAAAACCTGCGATTTCCTCAGGGCAAACTTCCTGATTATCTTGTTTAATATCTCGGGGTCGGGCTTACCGTGTTTTAATTCATCGGCGCAAAGCACATAATCAAAAAAATGCATTATGCGCAAGTGCTTCAATAGGATAAAAGAAAACCTGCTTGGCCGGTTGCTGGCCACTGCCAATTTGTATCCCCGGGATTTAAGCCGCCGTAAAAGCAGCATGGAATACGGGTAAAGCTGCGACTGTTTAAGCAAACTAAGCTTGTGGTGGCTGCGGTACAGGCGCAAAGCCCTCTTCAAATCATCTTCAGCTACATGCGGCTTAAGCAGGTTAGCATCCCCCCAGCCTACAAGGCGACGGATAACCCTGGGGGTTTTTGGCTTCAATTTCAGTTTTCGCATTACGTAATTAAAGCTGCTGCAGATGGCCGCATAAGCATCTATTAAAGTGCCGTCTAAATCAAAAATAATCAATTTAATATTATGCATAATGAAAACATAGGCAGGGTCTGGAATCCCTGCCTATTGAATGAACATATAACTTACGGACACGCGGTGAAGCAAAATTATTGCCGGAATTTATCCCTGGCTTATGCCGAAGGACTCAAAGATATTTTCGGGATGCCTAAACAAAGGTTATCTGGTTCTTTTATAACTATGTCGAATATTATTGGCTAACCGGCTCTGATGTCGTGCCTGCCGCAGTACCTGTTTCAGTAGTTGTCTCTACCTTAGCTGCCGGCTGCGAAGCATTGCTGTTTTCAACAGCCTGCGCAGGAGCGGCGGCAGAAGAATCCGGGCTTTCAAGGCTGATATTCCTGGCAATATTCTTGCCATCTACGCCAACCGTATAATCTATACTCAGGGTATCTTTAACCTTTATTTCGTCAAAGCCTTTAATATTTTCGAAGGCGGTCTTTTCGTCAACGGCTAAGGTAATATCCTTTTCCTGGTCTGTTTCATAATCAAGGTATTTCAAGGTGATTGTTTTACCTGTGCCGTCCAAATTAACCACCTCTCCCCATGTCCACTGCATATCATTTTCATTCTGCAAAGTATCCTCTGGAGCAGAAACGGATGCTGCGGAATCCGTAGTGCCGGCAACAGGAGTTTCAGTGCCAACCGTAGCTTCTTCGGCAGCAAAAGCGATAAGCGTAGTTGCCACTATTAAAGCGGAAAATACAGCTATAATCTTCTTTGAACCCATCTTCCCCCTCCTTATTAGGGTTAAAATAACACATATTTCTCAATTTGTCAAGTTATCTATAAAATGGCAGAAAAACCAGGGCGATCATCACAATAAACGTAGTAATCAAACCTACGCTTAAACCCACCCAAAACCAATTGAGAAAGGTTATTCTGATACGCTTCTCTTTCTCAACAATACCTATGGCTACGATATTGGCCGTAGAGCCGATAAGCGTTATATTGCCGCCCAGGCAACCGCCGAAAAGCAAGGCCCACCATAACGGCTGCAGGTTTATATTCAAAACCTGGAACCCCTGCACCACAGGAATAAAAGCTGCCACTAAGACTACGTTATCCAAAACACTTGAGCCTATGGCGCTTATCCAGAGTACGGAGGAGATCAAAAGGTCCAGGCTGTTGCCGCATGCCGCAAGCATATGCTTGGCGATAAAGACGGTTGCGCCGGTATATTTTAATGTCCCGGCCTGGACGAATAAAAGCAAGAAAAAAAGCAGCGTCCACCATTCTACGTCTTTTTCAATGTACTTCCTGGCTTTGTTATGCTTCCAGATCATTACCAGGCCGCTGGCGATAAGCGGCACAACCAACAAGACGGTGTTCGCAGGCAAATCCCAGGCCATTTCTATACGGCGGTGCAGTGATATAAAAAGCAGCATCACTGCGAATATCCCCAAATTCATCTTGAGATTCCTATCAGGGGGAACGGAGATCAGCCTGATTAATATATCGTTAGCCCCAAGCCTTTGTATTTGTTCATCGAGCAGCTTGATCGGTTTCCGATACCAGAAGAGAATAATAAAAATGGTAACCAGAAGGCAAAGTAATGCCAAAGGAAAGGCCTTGACAATAAAATCCTCAAAGCTTAAGCCTGATTTGGAAGCGATAAGTATGCCTATAGGGTTGCCTAATACAGTAGCGGAAGAACCTATATTCGTAGCTAAGACCGAGATTATGACAAACGGTACAGGGTTAACTTCAAAATAATCACAGATCTCAAGAACCGCAACAACCATAAAGATAATTGAAGTTACCTCGTCAATAGCACAGGCAAGTAATGCGGAGATGATCCCAATAATCAGGGCAAAGTTCTTTCCGGTTAGTTTTGGGATACGCAAAATAATGCTGACAATCCAGGCAAAGGCTCCGGAATCCTTAAGCAACCCGATAATTACCATCATCCCTACCAGAAAAAGGATTACCTCAAGCGAAGAGAATTCGATGACATGCTCCAGGTCGATTGTCTTGGTCATCAGCAATACGGATGTGCCGATAAAAGCGAAACTGAGGCGAAAGTCCCAAAAGAAAAGGGTCCCGAGGATGGAGGCGGAGAATATGCTTATGGAAAGGGCCTGATGCGCGTTCATTCCGGCAGACTTGGCGAAAAACCCAAGGCATAAGGAAAGTGAAAGCAAAGAGCAAAGCTTAAGAGCTAAGCTTCTCATTAATTTAAGGCAAGTTTCTTGCGGTCTGCTGGTTAATAAATAGACAACTTGATACGCGAATGTACTTTATTAAAAACAGCTGTTGCAAATATGATCTTTAACAGGTTGCCCGGCACAAAAGGCAAAAAGCCGAGCAGAAATGCCTGGCTAATTGTGCAGGACAGGGAAAGCTTAAGCCAGAACATCCCGCTAAGCAGAATGATAAAATCTGCGCACAAAAACCTCAAAAACGTGCCCCAGTAGCTGTATTTTTCCTCCGAGAATAAACTTCCGGCGAAAAAAGAGGCTAAAACGAAACCAATGATATAGCCACCGGTAGGCCCCAGAAGATAAAGAGAACCGCTGCCAAAACCGGTAAATACCTGAAGGCCGGTAAGCCCCAAGATCAGGTATCCGGCCTGTGTTAAAACACCCAGTTTTCTGCCTAACAATGCGCCCGAAAGCAGGACAAAGAATGTCTGCAGCGTAAGCGGCACGGGAGTAAAAGGCAACGGTATACGCACAAAGGCGGAGAAGGTAATTAAAGCTATAAAAACCGCTACTGCTAAAAACCTGCAAATTCTCTTATTGACAATAATTTCTCTGCTTAGAATCGACTCCATATATTCCCCCATGAAGGTAACGGACTTGGCACTATTTTCTTTTTAAAAATACTGCCGGCTCCATCTTTATATTTTATTCCTTGGCTATGGCTAAGGTAATTACTCCGGCCAAGATCAGGAACAACCCGATACAGCCTTTGACGATTAAAAGAAGCGCCTTCCACCATTTCAAAATCGCCAAGCCCCCCAAGACTAAAAATGCAAGACCTAAAATAACCTTAAAAAACACAGACAAACTCCTCTTCGCATCGCAACATTTTTTCTCTTCTCCTGCCATTTAAGCACCTCCTTTAACCGGGCTTACTTTTCCACCTGCGGTGAATCCAGCCCCACTCCGCCGGATATTTACGGATGTACTTCTCAATTATATCCGTAAGCCTCTGAATATTTATCAATACGGTATCATGGGAATCCTTGCCTTCTATTAATTCTATCTCCGGCTCAAAAACTATTCTGTGCCTGTCGCCCGGCTGGCGGAGAATAAAACAAGGGATAAGCGCTGCCTTGGTCCGCTGCGCCAGGATTACCGGCCCGGTAGCAGTTGCCGCCTGCCTGCCAAAAAAACTTACGAATACCCCCCCGGTACCGAAATTCTGATCTATGGGTATAAAAACCAATTCATTATTACGTAATGCAGAAATGGTATTATTTACGCATTCATTGCGCGGCTGACTGTAGATAGTCTTCACTCCATACTTCTTTCTTTTTTCAAGAAAAATCTTTTCCACCTTGTCATCGTGCATCGGACGCATGATCCCGCATGTCTTGTATCCATTTAAGGCAAGACGGCCCAAAAGAAGCGGGAAATTACCGAAATGCGCGCTTACGAGGATCACCCCCTGCTTGCGGGTTAATGCCTTATCCAAGTTTTCCAGCCCCTGCATATCTACCTTTGACTTTAGGACCTGCGGTTTATCGAAGAAAAACATTAGTTCAACCGCGCTTTTAGCCATATATACAAAACAATCTTTGGCTATCTGCTCAATTTCCCTCCGGGATTTCTGCCGGCCAAAGGCAATATCAAGACTTTCCAAAGCGGTCTTCCGATGTTTTGCCGCAAATACGTAAGCCAAAGAGGCAATATCCCTGGCAAAAATATAAAGATACCCGGGAGGGATCACCCTTACTATCAAAGAACATATATTTAAACCGAGCCAAGCCGCAGAACGGCTTAAGCCCTTGCGCATTTTCTTAAGGTTCATCTTAATTTAGGTTAAACAATTATAACAAACTACCTCTTAATTGCAAATGAAAATTTAGAGCTTATAGCCTATTTTACGCAATAGCTCCTTGCGCCAGGTGATCTCCCCGGCTTCTTCTATTCCTTTATGGCTTAGGCCATCAATTACCCCTAATATTCCCCTGCCGCTTTGGCTTTGAGCGATAATAACTTCCGTGGAGTTAGCCGTAGCGCAATATATATTACAGACCTCAGGGACATTCTTTATGGCGTTTAAAACGCTGATAGGATAAACGTTCTTAAGGAAGATAATAAAACTGTGGCCGCAGGCAAGCTCAAGCGCATTCTTGCCTGCCAGCTCCTTAAGCTGTTCATCATTGCCTTCGCAGCGTATCTTGCAAGCACCGGATGCTTCGGCAAAAGCCAGACCGAATCTTGCCCCGGGGACATTGGCCAGGGCTTCATAAAGGTCCTCTGCCGTCTTGATAAAATGGCTTTGTCCTAAAATAAAATTTAATTCATCAGGCTTGTCTATCTTCACTATTTTTAACTCTAACATATGGCCTCCTTATCTGAAAACCTGGTTTTATCCTGGTCAACCTGGATAACCACCTGCTACGGATTTGGCCGGGGCTTCATTTAATCTTAACCTTGCGAAAACCTACGGCATCAATAGGCAGATTGCCATGAAAAGCTTTCAAAGCTGTCAAGACATACTCCGGCTGGCCCAAAACCTTAAGCGGGATTTTCAGAATTAAATGCTTCTTTCCGAAATCAAGCATAACCCCGGAATTGAGCACTCGCTTTTTGGCATCAAAAACCCTGTATTTATTTGCCACCGTGATAATACGTATCTTGGGCATTGCGGCAAAATCGGTGTTTTTTTTGTAACCAAATACGTAAAGCAATACGCCGAATCTATTGCTAAGTTTTCCCGGCTTGTCCACGCGTACGACAAAATAACCGTCCTCTTCGGCATAACTAACCTCCCCCTTGCTTTCTACCGTTTCTTCCTGCCTGGATAACCCGGGATTAAGCGCGTCTCTAAACATCTTGGAAACGCCATAATAAAAGATCTTTTTATCCTTCGTTGCTTCCTGAGGGGCCAGTTCCAAAACCGGGTAATCTCCGAACAGTTCATTTTCCCTGGCAAAGGACAGCAGGTAAAAAGCGCTGGATTGAGTTTGGCTCTTATAAAAAAGTATGGACTGGTATTTCTTATCCAGTTCCCCGAAACTTAAATCCGAGCGCTCCCAGTTGATCTGAGAATCAATGAATTTATTCGGCGGATAAAGCTCTAATTCCGGATGGTAATGCCGGGGTTTTGGCCAGCCGACACAATGTACAAGATATGGATAAACCTTTGGATGTAATACCTTTCCCTCCAGGTCACTTAGGGCTACCTGAAGAAACAAGTACAATGATTTATGGTCCACGTTAACATCCGCAGGATGTGAAACAAATATCTTATCCGGTTTATAATCTAAAATCTGCCTGCTTAAGTCGTTAAGTATACTCTTTCCGCAATACGCAGCTCCATAAGAAGGGTTATCCTTATAAGGCACACTGGATATGCGGGTTAAGCGGTCACGGAATGGTTTCTCGGACTGCCAATACTGGCTGAATATGTTAAAGGTGCCATAATCCGGATAACCTAAGAATACCAGGTCATCTGCGGATAAACCCAGAAATTCCATGGCCTTAATTGCCTCTTGCTGGCGCACCTGGCCCATATGCAAAAACTCGCCCTGGCGCACAGTTATCCGTTTTTCATAAACAATAAACGCCAGTTCATTGTGGTCGCCATTTGTCAGATAAACTATCCTTACTTTTGCCCCTGCCGATATCGCCTGCTGGATGATCCCCGCGCAGGCAATCGCTTCATCATCAGGATGCGGAGCTAAGATCAATATACGCTCCCCTTCCTTAAAAGGCTCTAATGCGGGTATTTTCGGCCAATGCACCGAATCAGATTTCCCTACCCTGGCGCATGCGGCAAGCAGCGCTAATAATAAAATTAACCATAACCGAGTCCTGCGCATAAAGGTATTTTATCATTTAGCTAACTTTAGTCAAGAGAATCGCCGGAAGAGGCGGGTTTTCGACGATAGCTTGCCTGCCCGGAGGCAAAAACAAGGAATATATCATTGCAAAAACAAAAGCCTGGGAGGGGTACTTTAGCGGCCGAGATGAATTCAGTTTGGCCGCGAAACTATAGTTTGCAAAAATTTGTGCTTGTTATACAATATTTTCATGACAGCCGACATACAGAAACATTACAAAAAAATAAGAAAAATACTGCTTCTCGTACTGACGCTAAACTGGCTGGTGGCTATAGTCAAGATCATCTATGGTTTAAGCAGCGGTTGCTCCAGTATGACCGCGGACGGTTTCCATTCGCTTTCAGACGGTACCTCCAACCTTATCGGGCTGTTGGGAATACATTTTGCCTGCCAGCCGGTAGACAAAACACACCCTTATGGACACAAAAAATATGAAACACTGTTCTCCCTGGTGATCTCCGCCATGCTTTTTATCCTGTCATTTAATTTAATCAGACGCGGCTGGGAGCGCCTGCACCATACCCTCCTGCCCCAGGTTGATATAGGAAGTTTTTTAGTTATGGCCATCACCCTGGCGGTAAATATCTGGGTAATGCGCTATGAGCATAAAAAAGGCAGGGATTTAAAAAGCGACATCCTGGTCTCTGATTCTTTACATACGCGCGCAGACGTGTTTACTTCTTTTTCGGTAATCGCCTCCCTGATCGGTATAAAACTGGGCTTTCCCTTGATCGACCCGATTATCACCATACTTATATCGCTGTTTATAGGCTTTGCTGCTTTTGAAATAGCCAAAGAGAGCTCTGATGTGCTTTGCGATACGGCTGTTTTTTTGGATGACCGCAAGATCAAGGATATTGTCTTAAAAACAAAGGGGGTGCGCGCCTGCCATAAGATACGCAGCCGCGGCAGGATCGATGATATTTATATTGACTTACACGTACAGGTCAACCCGAATATGCATATAGATGACGCCCACCAGATAAGTTACCATATAGAAGAAGCAATCAAATCCGCTATACCCGGCATAACCGATGTAGTAGTACACATGGAACCTCAGGAGAACTAGATATACTCAAGGGGGTCCTGAGGTATGCCGTTTTTCCTGATTTCAAAATGCAGGTGAGGGAGCATACCCCTGGGCTTGGCATTACCGGTCTTACCCACTCTGCCGATGACCTGGCCCTGGTGCACAAAACTATTTCTTCGCACAAGTATCTCTGAAAGATGGCCATAAATAGTGATGTGATTGTCTGCATGCCGGATAATCACATATTTTCCCATTCCCCGGTTGCGGGTAGCGCTGATTACCTGGCCGCTTTTAGCTGCCAAAACAGCCGTTCCCACATCCGCCATAAGGTCAACGCCTTTGTGTACCCTGCGCCCGGAACGGTTTGAAGCAAATAAGCCGTCCCCATAATTATCGCTGCGGATAATGATACCGCTCTTGTACTCAATGGGGCACATAAAATACTGTTTATCCACTAAGGCCAGGCTTATGAAAGCATAAATCAATACTATAATTGAAATAATTACCAAGAATCTCTTCATCTTTTTTTAAAGAAGGGGATTATAACACCGATCTCAAATATCAGGCACAAAAGGACGAAAAAATCACCGTAGCGGTTGTAAATTGTGCGCCTTGCTTCACCTATACAGGCCTTCCGGCTTCTATAACCTTCAACAAAAATATCTTTTCCCGCAGCATCCCGCACTATTGCAGAAACTCTGCCAAACGGATCGACAAAGCCGGAGATCCCGGTGTTAGCTGCCCGAACTAAATAGATGCGGTTCTCCACTGCCCTGAAAACCGAAGCGGCAAAATGCTGATAAGGGGCACTGCCTCTTTTATACCAGGCGTCATTGGTAATATTCACCAAGAAGTTTGCCCCTCTTTTTACGAACTCCCTGGATAACTCCGGGAAAAGGTCCTCAAAACAGATAAGCACTGAAAAAGCAGCGGGATGCGAAAATACGGTATATTCATTACCAGGCTCAATATCCCCGATAGGGGCAATGGTCTGTAAAAATGGGAATGTCTCCTTAAAAGGTATATACTCCCCAAAAGGGACCAGGTGGAGCTTGTTGTATATCTCTTGCGGCCTGCCGGCATCATCAATGAATAAAGCGCTATTAAAATACTCCTGGCCAAAGCGTGAAACCGTCCCCACCAGCAAAGCGGTCTTTAATCTTGCGGCTAATAAAAAAACCTGCTTAAACTGCGTATCAGCGCCCTCCTGTCCCCAGAGGGCCGGTACTGATGCTTCCGGCCAAATGATCAGGTCCGGATTATCCCCGGCAGCTGATTCAGCCAGCCCTATATATTTATTCAATATCCCGCCTGCTGCCTGTTTGTCCCATTTTAAATCTTGGGGGATATTGCCCTGGATAACAGAAATACTAAGCAAATCCCTATCGCAACTCTGACCGGGCTTATGGCTTAATTTGTAAAAACCATAAACCAAGGATAAAAGCAATATGCAGGCGTACATCAAAAAAGGCCCTTTTCTCAGGCGCCTGCGCAAAGCCAGATAAAATACAAGGTTAGTCAATACCACAAGGAAGGAAACCCCCCAAGAGCCGGTTATATCGGCAATCTGGATAACCGGCAGGTTTTTATATTGTGAAAACCCGGTTAACGCCCAGGGAAACCCTGTGAACAAATAGCTGCGTAAATATTCCAATAAAACCCAGGCGCAGGCTATAAAAAACAGGAACAGCCCCCGGTTAAAGGAACGGGATAAATAGAGCACGCAGGCGAAGAGCGCAAAATAAAAAGCCAGGTATAAAATTAAAACTACCTGTCCAAGGAGAGTGACATGGATGAGCCAATAGAGAGTCAGGCTCCAGAAAAAAACACCGCAAATATAGCCGATGATAAATGATTGCAGCAGATTTTTCTTCTCCAGAGCGATAAAGAGGGGGATAAAACCAAACCAGGCAAAAAACCAAAGGTTAAAACTGGAAAAGGAAAACGACAGCAAACCGGCAGCTAAAATAGGCAGGATCAACTGGCTCATTTTGAACAACACTTTTTATATTTTTTTCCTGAACCGCAAGGACAAGGATCATTACGCCCCACCTTGGGCTGATGGGATTGCACGGGCTTAGATGCGGTCGCTTGTTTCGCCGCTATGCCCTCTGTTTCCAAAGAATTGCCCTGCGCAACAGGAGTCTGGAATTTAACCGACTCCGGATGAGAAAGTTCTTTTGGCAAAGCACTGAAAACCCCCCGGAACCTATCCGGTTTAACAGGCTGTAATTTAAAGATTGTTTCTACGGACTCTTCTTCTATGGCCTTAATCATCTGGCTGAACATTTCAAAAGCCTCGCGCTTATATTCTATTAAAGGGTCGCGCTGGCCGTAGGCACGCAGGCCTATGCCTTCACGCAGGCTGTCCATAGCATAGAGATGGTCTTTCCATTTACTGTCTATAATCTGAAGGAAGACCATCCCTTCTAGATTGCGCATTAATTCGGGAGTAATCGTTTTTTCTTTAGCTTCATAAACCCCAAACAACTCGGCGGAGAGCTTATCTTTAATTTCCCGGTCGCTCTTGCCGGAAAACTCCTGCGGATTAAACTCCAGGCCAAACTTTAAAAACATAGAACTGATTAAACCCGTTATATCAACACCGGAAGAATCCGGCTGGCTGTAAACTTGCAGATACTCCTCAACAAGCTTATTGATAATTCCAATGATATTCTCTTTTAAAGAAAAACCCTCCAGGATCTGCCTGCGTTGGCCATAGATAATCTCTCTTTGCTTATTCATTACATTATCGTACTCAAGAAGCTGTTTTCTGATATCAAAATTATGCTGCTCAACCCTGCGCTGGGCGATCTCGATTGAGCCGGTTACCCATGGGTGCTCAATAACCTGCCCTTCTTCCAGACCTAACTTGTCCATTAATCCTATAATCCTGTCTGAACCGAACAGGCGCATAAGATCATCGCTTAATGACACATAAAAACGCGAAGAGCCGGGATCACCCTGCCGGCCGCTTCTTCCGCGTAACTGATTATCAATGCGTCTTGCCTCATGCCGCTCAGTGCCTAAAACATGCAATCCCCCCAGCCCTACTACTTTATCATGTTCTAGAGCGGTCTCTGACTTGTACCGTTCCAAGATCACTTTATATTCGCTAAGGTAATTCGGGTCTGCGGGATCCAGTTTCTGCCGGGCCACATTCCTGGCAATGAACTCAGGGTTACCGCCTAAAAGGATATCCGTACCGCGCCCGGCCATATTCGTAGCGATAGTTACACCCTTATACCTGCCGGCCTGGGCGATGATCTGCGCCTCCATCTCGTGATATTTAGCATTCAACACCTGGTGCGGTATCCCCCGGCGCTTAAGCATCTCGGAAAGCGTCTCGGATTTATCAATAGTGACCGTACCGACTAAAACGGGTTTACCGGAATTGTATAGTTCATAAATCTCATCAACCACCGCGGCAAATTTTTCTTTCTCGGTTTTATAGATACGGTCGGGGTAATTCTTGCGTGCCAGAGGCTTGTTAGTAGGCAAAACAACCACCTCCAGCTGATAGATATTTTTGAACTCACTGGATTCGGTAAAAGCGGTACCGGTCATCCCCGCTAATTTTTCATACATGCGAAAATAATTCTGAAAGGTAATCGTAGCCAAGGTCTGGTTCTCCCGCTCGATCTTCAAAGCCTCCTTGGACTCAACGGCCTGATGCAAGCCGTCTGACCAGCGCCTGCCGGGCATCATGCGCCCGGTAAACTCATCCACGATAATTACCGATCCGTCCTTAACTACATAATCCACATCGCGCTGAAAAAACTCTTTTGCCCGCAAGGCCTGGATAGTATGATGCCGGTATTCAATAGTTTCCAAAGCATGCATGGTATCGATGCCCCAGAGCTTGGAAGCCTTGATCTCGCCCTCTTCGGTGAGGGCAATAGTCTGGGCTTTTTCATCCGCCACATAATCAAAACCTTGGCCTAAATCCACGCCTTTGTATTTAGCGTCAATCTCATCTCTTTCCGTAACCCGGCGGCCGCTTAACCCATCGGCTATTTTCTTGGCGGTGTAATATTTTTCGGTAGATTCTTCAGCGGGTCCGGAGATAATCAAAGGCGTGCGCGCCTCGTCAATCAAAATTGAATCAACCTCATCCACAATAGCATAATAAAAAGGCCTCTGTACCAGCTCCGGCGTGGAGTATTTCATATTGTCGCGCAGGTAATCAAAACCAAATTCGTTATTCGTACCGTACGTTATATCGCAGGAATAAGCGCTCTTCCTCTCCTCGTCAGACATATCATGCTGGATAGTCCCTACGGATAAACCCAGGAATTCATAAATCGGCCCCATCCATTCGCGGTCGCGCCGTGCAAGATAGTCGTTAACCGTAACAATATGCACTCCTTTGCCTAATAAAGCATTCAAATACGCCGACAATGTCGCAACCAAGGTCTTCCCTTCTCCGGTAGACATCTCTGCAATCCTGCCTTCATGGAGAATGATCCCTCCTGCGATCTGCACATCAAAATGCCTTAAGCCTATCGTGCGCCTGGAGGCCTCTCTGACTACTGCAAAAGCTTCAGGCAGTATATCAGCAAAGATCCTGTTCCGGCTGACCTTAAGCTTTTCTTTTATTTTCTCCTTTTCCTCGGGCATCGCCACTGAAAACATAGCTTGTTGTAATGTTTCCAGGTCCCGGGCAATCTGCTCAGATTTATTCTCTAAATGCTTCCGGAATTCATCGGTCTTTGCCCGAAGCTGGGCATCGCTAAGCTGGCGCGTCCTTTCTTCAAACGCATTTACCATATTCACCAGCCGGGCCAGCTCCACCATTTTATTCATTGAGGGGCTGGGCATCTCGGAATGCAGGGTAATATTTACCCCGGGGAACCTCTTCTTAATAACGTTCTGCTTATTGCTAAGAATAATATTTTTGATCAACCCGAGCATACGGACACCTTGCCTTATTTATTGAGATCCTTGTTTATTGGCGCTGAGCTTAAGGGATGCTTCGATGAATTTATCTAAATCACCGTCTAAAACCCTGCCGCTATCTCCTGTTTCAAAATCCGTGCGGTGGTCTTTAACCAAGTTATACGGATGCAAAACATAAGAGCGGATCTGGCTCCCCCATTCGATCTTCTTTTTCTCCGCATCCTGTTGCTTTAATTCCGCTTCCTTCTTCTCCTGCTGCGCCTCATAGATACGCGCTTTTAATATCTTTAAGGCGGTTTGCTTATTCTGGTGCTGCGAGCGTTCATTCTGGCATTGCGCGACAATACCGGTAGGAATATGAGTGATCCTGACCGCCGAATCCGTAGTGTTCACGCTCTGCCCGCCGGCGCCCTTAGAACGGTAAACATCAACGCGCAAATCCTTTTCTTCAATGTTTATATCAAGCTCCTCTTCTATCTCGGGGATTACATCCACCGAGGCAAACGATGTATGCCTGCGCCTGTTGGCATCAAAAGGCGAGATGCGTACCAGCCTGTGCACTCCGCGCTCCACCTTCAAATAACCGTAAGCATAATCCCCTTCAATCAAGACAGTGACATTCTTAATCCCCGCTTCTTCACCGGCAAGCAGGTCAATTGTCTTCACGCTGTAACCATGGCTTTCCGCGAAACGGCTATACATCCTGAAAAGCATCCCCGCCCAGTCACACGACTCTGTGCCGCCTGCTCCGGCATTTATACTTAAGATCGCGCTATTCTTATCCAGCGGCCCCCCCAAAAGTACCTGGAATTCTAATTTATCTACTGCCGCCAGAAGGCTATCGGTATTACGCGCTAAATCCAAAAGCAGTTCGCTATCCCCTTCCTTAAGCAGGGGGATGATCTCTCCAAGTTCGTGGTATTTCTTGTAAGCCGACTCCCATGGTTCAACTATCGCTTTAAGGATTTTTAATTCTTTGACTATTTTCCTGGGGCGATCGGTATTATCCCAGAAATTTGCGGCGGACATTTGGCCGGACATTTCATCTATCTGCTTTTTTTTATTGACAACGTCAAAGATAACCTCTTAAATTTTCAATCCTTAAGCCGATATCGGTTAACTTATCTTTGATTTCTTCAAACATGCCTATCTCCTTATCTAGCCCGGATAGCCTGCGGCAGGGTATTTATTTCTTAATCCCCCTGTAAGCCAGCATAAATTCATCGCGGTTATCCGAGGACTGAACAGCATCCTCTTCAGTAATTTTGCCCTCGTGGACCAACTTAACCAAGCACTGGTTAAATGACTGCATGCCAAATATCCCGCCATCATCAATAAATTGAGGGATCTCCCAGATCTTCCCCTCGCGGATTAAGCGGCTGATCGTAGGGGTCAAAAGCATAACTTCGTAGGCAGGGATACGCCCTGAGCCGTCTTTAGCAGGGACCAGCCGCAAAGAGATCACCCCTTTTAATAGCGTGGCTAACTGGTTTCTTGCCTCCTGATGCTGGTACGGCGGGAACAGGTTAATCAGCCTTTCCACGCTCTGAGAAGCATTTATAGTATGTAATGTACTTAAAACCAATACCCCGGTTTCCGCGGCGGTGATGGCGCTGGAGACAGTCTCATAATCGCGTATGTTACCGATAAACATTACATCCGGACTTTGCAATGTAAATGCGCGCAGGGCCACGGCGTAAGAAGCAACATCAATGCCTAACTCCCGCTGATTGATAATCGACTGCTTGTCTTCAAACGTAAACTCAATCGGCTCTTCGGCGGTCAGGATATGTTTCCTGGAGTTGCTGTTTATATACTCCATCATACTGGCGATAGTCGTGGATTTTCCGCTGCCCATGCCTCCGGTTAAAAGCACAAGGCCGCGGGTTTCAAGCGACAGCTTTTTCAGTATTTCGGCGGGAAGGTTAAGTTCCTCAAAAGTAGATATCTGGTTACGCACATTCCTGACAACAATAGAAGGCCAATTCCTTTGCATGAATATACTTACCCGGAAACGCCGGTTGAATTCATCCAGGTATACGGCAAAATCCACGTCCATATTGTTCCGGAAAATATCAAGCTGCTTGAAATTAGCCAGCTGCTGGGTAGCAAGCATAACATCTTCCACGGTTAAGACATGCTCACCCATCGGGATGACCTTGCCGTCAATGCGCAAGCGCGGAGTCCCTCCGGCCCGGTAAAAGAGATCCGAGCCACCCTTAGCCACCATCTCCTGCATTAATTTCTTAATATCCATCTTTTCCTCCGAGAATATTACAGATAATTCGTGACTCTGTCTTGCCCTCAAAGTTTCCTTTGGAAACGTCAAGGACTGCGCAATCTCCTGCCTACAGGCAGGAGATTGTTTGATTATAACACTTTGTTTCCTTTTAGTGTAGGATTAAATTCCATATATTTTGCAAACATAAGCCGGCTTTGGGCATCAAGGGCCGGTGAAGACCCCAGGACCAGGATTATAAATGGCACAAAAAACCATTCTAAAACCAAAATCACGTTCTTCAGCCAACTGACCCCCTTGGGCCGCGGCGGAAGAATCGTCCAACTCAAAAATATCCACGTCAAACTGGTAAACAAAGTAAATTGGAACAATAAACCAGTAATCTTCGGCAGATTATACGCAATGGCCATCTGGCTGAAGAACTTTCCGCCAAAAAATATGGGCAGCGGACCGATAAGTACCAAAATAACCGCCCAGATTGCCCAGGTAACATGGCTTTCTAAAAGATGGAATGATCTCCTCAGCTTCGTAAACAGGGGGATTTTCTTATTATCTAAAAATCCGCAGGCCACGAAAGGAAAATTCTCTACCCCCCAGGCCCACCTTCTTTTTTGTTTATACTGCACTGCCATCGTGCGCCAAATATTGCTGGAATATGCCACATCCATTGAGATAGTAATATACAAAGGGACCACGCGGTAATCTCCGTTATAATGCAAAAACCCCTTCCAATAAATAACCGAGTCATCGGAGATCATATTTTGCGGCCAATAATCCACCTCCACCAGGGTCTTAAAACTCATGCTGTGGCTGGAAAATGTAACGAACTTTTCAAGCCGCATACTTTCAATCATCTGGCAGAAGGAACTGCTGATCTCAACCAGCCTGGCAAAAGACGGCGCCTGCCAGATGTTATTATTATAAACCGGCATCGGCTGATAACTTGCCTGGTGCGGTTTCTCTGAAGTCAGGAAATGGTAACTCAAACAGCCAAAATATTCCGGTTCCACACAGGTATCCGCATCAAAACAGGAAACTACCACATGCTCGCATCCGATATTCCGGGTAGCGATAAACTTTTTAGCGGCCTTGGCTGCCCAAGTAGCATTGGCGCCTTTAGTACGGCTTTCCCCGGGCAGATTATCAGGGTGGAAGGCAGATAAATACGCGCCAAACTCCCCGCTGAACTCTTTATCTAATACTAGAGCGTTATTCCGCGCAAGGGGGTTCCTCTCTTCAAAAGCCATGACCACGATAAATTTTTCTTTAGGGTAATGGCTTTTGCTTAAAGCTGCCAAGGAGGGCCGCAAAACCTCCAGGCCTTCGTTACAGACCGGGAATATGATTAACTGGTACAACTGCGTCCAGCCTTTTTCCGGTCTTAAAGATAAACAACGCCTTAACCAATCCTCGCCTTTTTGGCAAGAGATCCGGTGGTGGGCAAGAATCAAAAGCGTGGTCAGATAAATTGTGCGGATAATCCAATAGAAATCAAAAGTGATAATGATAACGGCACTGGCTACCGGGTACTTGACCGATAAAAGGATAAGTAAAATAATTATCCCCCAGGACAGGCCTCCGGGCATGATCTCAAAAGCCCGTTTTATAATCTTTGGTTTATTCATCTCCTCTTTTCTTCATCAGCCTCTCCAATATATATAACTCGGGGCTTAGCTCCAGTTTATACAGGTTATTATAAGAGGTCCCGTCAGGGCCTTTCTGGTTATCGCTAAAATAAAGTACCTGGCGCTTATTATCATAGAAGGCCTCGCTGGCCTCTTTGTTCAATTCTATAAGGTTGACCGTTTTAGACAAGGGCCTGGATTCAACCACCGCAACATGTTTATTAGTCAACACTATCAGATGATAGCTGTCCGTATGCCAGAACACCTTGATTACTCTTTCCTGAGGATAATCCAGGTACACGAAAGAATCCGAATATTCGTAATCATTCCGGTCGTCAAAAAAAATCACGCTGATTTGGTGGGGGCCGAAAATAAACATCTTGGTCTTGTCCGCAGATACCTCCCATCCGTTAATCTGGGAGAATTTTTCCGGCAGGCTTGCGATATCCTCAAAATTACTTCCGTCAAGGCTTGACTTATATACAATCCTGCCCACTTGATCCAAATAATAAATCTCCCCTCTTTCATTATCTACGCGGAAAGAAGAGAACCCTGCCTGATTTAACTGTTCTAAATCAGGCCTTAACGGAAAGAGTATAACCTTGTCAATGCGGCTGACCTTTCCTGCCTCCACGTAGACCTCGGATCTCCAGGGATAGTATTTCTTCAATGCTAAAGTAATTTTATAAACGCCGGGAAGAAGCTCCTGTACGCTTGCCGGGCTTTTCTCGGGCACAAGTTTGCCGTCAAGGTATATGCTTGAGCCTTCAGGCTGGGTCTTTATATAAATCAAACCCGTCTTAACAAATTTTAAAGTATGGGTATTGAATTTATATCCCAAAGCAAACGATAGGATAAAAGGCAGTCCGCCGAAAAACAGAAGCAGGCTCAAATAAAACAATACGCTCCTTGCTCTTTGAAAAACGCGGTCGCTAAAAGAGCAGGGCTCTCTATAATTTTTATGTTTCTTTAACCAACCAGGCATCTTGATAGCTCTTTTTCCAACGCCAATAAAAGCTGCTTTTGTTTTACCCCGAAGGCATACCCGCCTATCTTCTTGTCACTCTTTACTACGCGATGACAGGGGATAATTAACGGATAGGGGTTTCTTTTTAATGCCTGCCCTACTGCCCTGCATGCGCGCGCGCAGCCTGTTTTCTGCGCCACCCATTTATAACTGCGTACCTGGCCCAAAGGAATACTTAAAACTGCCTTATAAACCTTTGCCTCAAACAATGTCATCTTCTGGTCATTTCCTTCCGGCGCAGCAACAAATGGTACCTTACGGCAAACCTATGCGCTTCATCGCGTACCCGGCGGATTAAGTTCAAAGCCGGGGTATCCTTAGAAAAACTTAGCGGATGCGCTTTTTGACTGCTATAAACAATCTCATCCTTCTTGGCAATGCTTGCCAACGGAAGGTTAAGCCCTAATTCTCTGAGCTGACCGGCAGCTGCCAAAAGCTGCCCTTTCCCTCCGTCAATAAGCAACAGGTCGGGCAGGTGTTTTTTTTCCTTAATCAGCCGGCTGTAACGCCTGCGCACTACTTCGGCCAGCATCCTGTAATCATCAACCCCCTGAAAATCCCTGATGCGGAAACGACGGTAATTGCTCTTGTCCGGGTTGCCTAAATAAAAACTTACCAGTGAACCCACTGCCTGCTTGCCGGAGATGTTGGAGATATCAAACCCTTCAATCCTTTCCGGCAGTTTATTTAAACCTAACTTATTCCTTAAATCCTCCAGCTCTCCCTTACGGTTAACCCCGCTTAAGCCCGCGGCAAGTTCAGCCAAAGTGGAGATTTGATCCCGTACCCTTGCGGCGGACTCAAAATCCCGGGCCCGGGATTTGTTTTGCATTATTGTACTTAACTTATTAATCAAAAAGTCGGCTTTGCCCTCCAGGATCAGGATAATATTATTAATCTGCCGCCTGTATTCTTTAGGCTTAATCTTGCCAAGGCAAGGTGCAGGACAAAGGTTGATCCTTGCGTATACGCAACTTTTACCGGGCAGACAGCGGCATGAGCGATAGGCGAATGAACGCCGGATGATCTTCAGGGCATTCTTTAAGACCTTGGCATTGGTATAAGGCCCCAGATAGCGGGCATGCGGATCATCTTTCTTGCGTGTGATGCTTACCGAAGGAAAATCCTCTCCGGAGATCTTAACGAACGGAAAGCTTTTATCATCCCGCAGCGAAATATTATACCTGGGTTTAAATTTATGGATAAGACTGGCCTCAAGTAATAAGGCCGTTGCCTCGTTAGGAGACAACCGGAATTCGATATCGGAAACCCTGTTCATTAAAGCCATGGTTTTACCGTCCAGCCCTTTAATCAAATAACTGGAGATCCTTTTCCTTAATGAATTGGCCTTGCCTACATAAAGCACCTTCCTCCGGCTGTCGCGCATCAAATAAACACCGGGAGAATCCGGTGCGCATAAAATCTTTGCTTTTAATTCCTTCTGTCGCTCCATAAGGATTGCCTGGTATTCCTAAGGGTCAGCCAATGCATAAGCTCCTTAAGCTCGGTTACGCCGAAAAGAAAACAAAAAATAATATAGGATAACGCCCCGCAGAACAAAGCCCAGCCGACATTCAGCGCCCGGCTGACCAAAAAAGAAACAGCCGCCATGCAGGAAGAAGCAGCCAGGATACGCAGAAAAGAATAAAATATTTTACGCTCTCCAAATCCGTCTAATCGCCTGCTTAGAATAAAAAATAAAAACAGGAAGGTGATTATGCCTGAAAACGAAGTAGCCAGGGCAAGACCGCCTATCTTTAAGGGAAACATTAAAATCGCATTGAATATAACATTCATCACCAGCGTCAGGAACGCTATTTTCGCAGGAGTTACTGTATCCTTAAGGGCAAAGAAGCAGGATTGCAGTATCTTCGTCCCCCCGTAGGCGCTTAAACCGATACTATAAAAAAACAGGGCATTGCCGGTAAGCAGCCTTGAATTAAAATCAAACTTGCCGCCGCCGAAAAGCGCGGAAACTAACGGATTGGCCAGTACCATAAAAATCGCGCTTGTCGGAAGCAGCGCAAAAAATACCGCGCGCAAGGCCCAGGAAAGAGTGAGTTTGAGGCTTTCCCGGTCCTGCTCTAATGCCTGCGTAGAAAAAGTAGGCAGCACAGCCTGCGAGAGGGCATTACTGAAAATACCTATGGGAAACTGGATAAGCCGGTAAGCAAAATAAAGCACCGCCACCCCGCCGTCGCCGACAATCGCTATGAATGACCCAAAGATAGAATCGACGAAATTATTCAACTGGTAAATACCGGAACTGGCCAGCCGTGGCAGCATCAACCTTTTGACTTGTATCAGCCCGGGGTGTTTAAAATTAAAAAGAGGTTTAAAATGAAAACCTTTTTTGTATAAAACAGGTACTTGCACTGCCAGTTGCAACAACCCGCCTAACAATATCCCGGTAGCCAGGCCTCTTATACCCTCTCCGAGAAGCAGGGCGCAAATAATTATAGAGATATTGAGGAGGCAGGGCGCGAACGCAGAAACGGTAAAGTTCTTAAGTGAATTCAATACTGCCATAGTATAAACAGCCAGGCCGATAAGCAGGATATAGGGGAAGATAATCCGGTTCAGCCGTATAGTTGCTTCCAATTTCTCGGGAAAGGCGATAAACCCGGGGGCAATCATGCGTACGATCAAAGGGGAAAAAATAATCCCCAGGATAGTTATAACGCTCAACATAACCAGCAGCACGTTAAGCAGGATATTAACCAGCTCCCAGAACTCCTCCTTTGAATGCTTAAGGTTATACTCGCTTAAGACCGGGACAATTGCTGCGTTAGAGGCCCCTTCTCCGAGAAACTCCCGGAAAAGGTTGGGGATACGGAATGCGATGACAAACGCCTGCGCCTGAAGATAAACTCCGAATAGCCTGGCGATAACCATATCCCTTATAAAACCCAGGATGCGAGAGACAAGGGTAGCCAGGCTAATTACGGTTGCCGAGTGCGCAACTGCCTGGTTATGGCTGCCTAAAGAATATTTGCTTGTTGACATGGCTGGCTAATTATGCTATTAATATAAAAAATGTAAATTTAACTAACATGCCCTTTTAGGCAAACACCCGGCCTTAAAGGATCAGCCGGTATACCCTTATGGGGTAACACCCTGCGTTTATAATGAATTACGCGGGTGTGTCCTACCGGACAAGGAGAATAAATGCCAAGGCGTAGAACATCGTTAAAAAGCAACCGCGTAAACAAAAGAAAACATACCCGTAATGTCAAGGTAAAGCTTCAACTTAAGAAGGCAATAAAGAAATTCCAGGAATTACTTGCCAAGAATAACTCCGCTGAAGCCAAGGCCTTCATTACCAAGGTCTTTTCCCAGCTGGATAAAGCAGCGAAAAAGAATATCATCCACCCCGGAACGGCTGACCGCAGAAAATCACGCTTAATGCGCCGTTTGAGCAAATCCGCATAAGCCGACAACTAATTTCTCCAAAGCAAAGGCGGCTTTTAGCCTGCCTGTTTTTATTTCCAAGTCACAACTAAGAAGAAGCTTGAGCTTTTTCCTGGCTCCCAGGTTATGCCCCCCATCTTTTTCCCAGGCGTAACGCAAGCCTCCCAGGATACGCTCCGGAGGTTCACCATTCTTCAAAAGCTGGTTTAAAA
This sequence comes from Candidatus Omnitrophota bacterium, assembly GCA_028716965.1. Taxonomy (GTDB): domain Bacteria; phylum Omnitrophota; class Gorgyraeia; order Gygaellales; family Profunditerraquicolaceae; genus UBA6249. The sequence goes on along the minus strand of JAQUOV010000007.1, from coordinate 11,030 downwards.
GGCGCAGGGCGCTGTCTGTTCTTTTTAACTCAATCTGCCGATTTAAAGCAAAAGTATCGGGATTAAGCGCCTCCTTAAAACGCATGACCTTGGCGATCCTGGACATATTCTTAATAAAGCTGTCCCGGTAATCATAATGCTCAAGCACCAACACCAAAACTAATTGTTTATATGGATTCTTGGCGTAGGCCAGAAGGAAATTACGAGATGCCTCATCCAGGGAATCCGCGTCTTTGATTACAATAATCCTTTTGGCGCTTTTTAAGGGGATGGCCAGGAACCTTTCCTGGATAAGCTTTAAGGTTGCTTCTTTTGCGTATAATGTGTCGAGGTTAAAATCTTGAAGTTCTTTTGGGAGGAATTCCTGTTTTATTTTCTTAAGCTGGCCTTCTCTGGCCTGTAGGTCCTGGCCGATAAGTAAATAAACCATATTACCATTGTTCAACTGTGCGCTCGACTATCCGGCGAGCTAAATCATCCACCGCATTGGTGACGGCTGTATCTTCAGAAACCTTAATATTGGAAGTATTGGTATCAGAACTAGTAAAATAAGAATAGTTGCCGTTAAAACCATTTTCTTGCCAAAGGAGTTTATTTTCTTTTTGATCCCAGAGGCTCAAGTTCACATAGATATTAATACGGTACTCAGTAACATTCTCATTATCATTAGTATAACTTAAAGGGTCTTTGCGATATTCAACCAATTCGCCCTTAAGCACAAGGTCAGCTGATTCTTCCTTGACCGGACGCAGGTTCCCGTCAAAAAGGTACCGGTTGATCACCTTTTTAGTGATCTCGGTCTCAAGCATCGGACGGTAGATGCGGTATTTATTGGCAGAGTACCCCTCCTGGGTTACGTCCACCTTATTTAAAAACGGCGTTATATAAATTGTAGAGAATTTTCCGGAAAGCATGGAACGGGTAGTATAACCGCAACCGGGAAGGGAAAAGGATAAAAGGCAGAACGAAAGGGCTAAGCAAAATAACTTATTTTTCATTTGCATGCTCCATTACCTGAAGCCTGGCCACAGCTTGAGCGGCCCACGGGCTATCGGCGTAATTATCAATTATATCATTATAATAAATCCTGGCTGAATTGAATTCTTTCTGTTTCTCATAGAACCTGCCAATATTATAGCTTGCCTCTGCCTCCTTTTCTCTTATGCCACTGATATTCCTTTCGGCATCAAGAGAAAGCACGGCATCAGGATGCTCCCTGACAAACTGTTCAAACTGTTCTTTTGCCTCCTGGGCTGCCCCCTGGTCATAGGCTGAACCCTTGGACAAGCTGGCGCGGCAGGAAGCAATCTGGAATTTCGCCGCGGACGCCCATTCGCTATCCGGGTAGCGGGATACCACTTTGTTAAAAGCCTCCTCGGCTTCGTAATAACGCGATAAGCCTTTTAAAACCAAACCTAATTTATACTGCGCCCGCGGCGCCAACGGCCCATAAGTAGAATTTTCTACGACCTTGCCGAATATCTCAATTGCCGGGTTTTCCACCGGCAAGGTTAGCCCCATGGCCTTGCGCTTTTCCCCGGCCATGAACTTCTCGGCAATTTTATATTCCCTCTCAATAACCTCCTGGATACGCTCGCTAAAAGGGTATTTATCAACCACCATCTGGTAAGCCTGGTAAGCTTCATATAATTTGCCCTGGGCTTCCTCTGTCAACCCAAGATAATACTGGCTTTCGGCGGCCTCTGCAGACTTAGGATAGGCTTTAAGCAGTTTGCGGAATTCACGCTTGGCCTCTTCATATTTATTGATATCAAAAAAAGACTTGGCGTAAGCAAACTGTTCCTTAGGGTCATCCTTCGGCATATTTTTGGGGTTAACCCACTTGCCGCTTTTAGGAGTCCAGATCCAGTAGGGGTATGCCGGCTGGATAGATATAAATAAAAAGGAAATGAATAATAAGCTTAAAATTATACGCCGCATAATGTCTTAAATTATCATAGCCTGGGGCTTTTGTCAAAGGTAAAAACAAGCACCTTATAGCTTTTATCTAGCGCAGTCCTTGATTGAGCGACAGCGAAATCAAGGGCAAAAGCACCTTATAGCTTTTATCTAGAAATAAAAATACGCGCCAGGGATTTTGATTACCGCGGCATTTACATTTAAAAGCAGGGTAATTAACATGGCCGAGGTTGTGCCGATGGCCTTTCCAAGAAGAGTGCAAAAAGGACCGCACAAAACAAGGCTGAAGCCGCATAAGGTAATCAGGGTAGCAAGCGGCACAACCAAAATATTAGCCAAAACAGTTATCGGCGCAATGATCCGGAAGTTATAAGCGACAATCCCCGCTGTCCCGATCCAGGCGCAAAATGAAACCAGGCAGCCTTCGTAGATGTACCTCAATGGCCTGCTCTTGCAATTATCCAGGCGCAAAAAAGTCTTTGCCTTTGGGTAAAGGCAGACAATCGCCAAAACACTGGCAAAGGACAACTGGAAACCCACGTCAAAAAGCTGGCGGGGGTTAAGTCCCAGTATGAATATTGCCGCAGAGGCCAAACAATTATAAATATCGGCTTCCCTTTTGAAAATATGCGCCGACAGGAATACGATCCCCATAACCGTGGCTCGGATAACCGGGTTGCTGGCACCTGTGGTCAGGCAATAAATAAGCAGGCAGATTATGGTCAGGAAAATCCTCGCCTTCCGCCGGATACGCATGATCTTTAACAGGAGATTAACAATAAAAGCAACAATCCCCACATTGAAACCGCTGACCACCAAAATATGCACGGTGCCGGCTTTAACCATATTATTATTCACCAGGCGCGGGATGGAGCGCCTTTGCCCTAAGACCATAGCAGAAAGTATGCCTGCAGGCAGATCGGGAAGATACCTCCTGATCACTCTTTCTATTTCATCGCGCAGCCAAAGCGAGAAAACAATTAATCTCTTTATGCCTGTTGGCTGGATTTGGCAGCCGGGAGGTAAAGCTCCGCTGCCTGACTTAGAATACGGAATGATCTGTAAGCTGTTTTTTATGCGCATTAACAAATAAATCCCCTGATTAGATAAGAAATCCCGGTAAGAACAGCCTGCCGAAGAGGACCGAAAAGGACGGTGCAGGGCGCCTTTAAGAACCAGGGGTTCTGCATAATCTAAATCTTGAGGGAAATCAGCTTTAACCAATACCTTGCCGCAGCATGGCCACCTCCAATTGCCGGACCGAACCTCCTGCGCGCGGAAAACAAAGGCAGTGCTCTTGCCCTCTATAACCGGCTGGCTATCTACAAAACCGCTTAAGCTATAAACAGTGCCGTCATTATAAGGAACAAAATTGCTGAGATGGCATTTATGCCGCATATAAGAATTTTTCAGGTTAAGCGCGCCGAGGATTAAAGCAAAAAAGAATACCAGGAACGTAAATATACGGTTATTCCTGAAATTCAAGCAGGCTGCAGCAAGAGCGGCTACCCCTAAAACAAGGATTAACCAGAAACTTACACGGGTTAAACTGAGCAAAATAATCCCCAGGCAATAGAATAAGGTTGAAACTGCAAGCAGCCTTTTCATTCTACAAAAAAGATCTCCTTAAGCTTCTCGTATCGCCTCTCTCCTATCCCCTTGATCTCTTTTAACACCTCTAAATTCCTGAAATTTCCATGCTCCATTCTGTATGCGATAATCCGCTGGGAGGTCTTTGCCGGCAGGCATTTGGCCCTTATTAATTCCTCCAAAGATATTTTGTTCAAATCAATCCGAGATAAATGTTCTTGCGGACAAAAAATCTTCTTTACCCGGCAATTCAGCTTAGCCAGGCTATTTAAGGTTATCCCGCAAAAAGAAATGGCCAGAAGAAACAGGATGACCTTCTTTTCTTCCGGGGTAAGATTGAACATCTTCTGCCTCCCTGCCGCAATAGACGCCAAAAACCCGGGAACCTAACTAAAAAACTGGTTCTATTACGGCCTCAGGAGGTTTACCGCATAAAAAGCACGGTTGTATTCCTGGCCCTTATGGTGTATACTTTGTCTATGGTCAAAAAGGTCCTGATTATTGACGATGATTATAATATCGTCAAGAAAAGCAAGGAGGAATTACTTAAGGCCGGATATGCGGTAGTAGCCGCATTCAGCGCCAAAGAAGGGATTGACAAGCTGAAAGAAGAAAAACCGGATTGCGTGCTTTTAGACCTTGTACTGCCTGATGAAAGCGGTTTTAAAGTCGCCCAGGATATTAAATCGCTGCCTGATTTTGTGAACACCCCTATTATTGCCACCTCCCTCAAACACGAAGAGGTTGACAAACATATCGCTGCCAAAAGCGGGGTCACCGTATATATTGAAAAACCTATAGATTATAAACGCCTGCTTTTTGATATTAAAGATGTCCTGGGAGGATAAGCTTTTCAGTATTTAGACGACGATATTGACAAGCTTTTGGGGGACGACGATAAATCTTTTCGGCTGCTTAGATCCCAGCCAGACAGCCAGTTTATCATCTTTAAACACTAACTCTTTGAGTTCATCTTCCGAGATGCCGCGGGGAACCTGCAGTTTACTGCGCAGCTTACCGTTAATCTGGATCACTAACTCTACATTTTCTTCGATCAGTAATTTGGGGTTGTATGCTGGCCAGGCAGCCTTAAATATACTTTCCTTGTTGCCTAAAATCTGCCAAAGCTCTTCTGAAAAATGCGGCGCGATCGGGCTAAGCATAATAACCAAATTTAAGAAAACCTCTTTATCCGCTCCCAGCTGATAAATCGCGTTGGTCAATTCCATAAGGCTGGCAATAGCAGTATTAAATTTGAATTCGCTAAAATCAACGCTTACCTTCTTTATCGTCTTATGCATAATCCTTACCAAAGCACCATCGGCCTTGTCTTTAAGGTTCTCCTGGATGCGCCAGACGCGGCTTAGAAACTTAAAAGCTCCCTCCAGCCCCCGCTGGTCCCACTCCAGTTCTGTTTCCGGGGGAGCGGCAAACAGAATGAACAACCTCAAGGAATCCGCACCGTAATCTTTAATCATTGAATCCGGGTCTACGATATTGCCTTTGGATTTTGACATAACCTGGCCGTCTTTTAAGACCATCCCTTGCGTAAGCAGCTTCTCAAACGGCTCGGAAAAATCAACCATCTTTAAATCCTGGAAGAACTTGGTGAAGAAACGCGAGTAAAGCAAATGCAGAATAGCATGTTCGATCCCGCCGATATACTGGTCCACGCGCATCCAATATTTTGCCTCTTGCACATCAAAAGCAGCGCTATTATATTTGGGCGAACAAAACCTCAGGAAATACCAGGAGGAATCAAAGAATGTAGCCATCGTATCGGTCTCGCGCCTGGCAGGGCCGGAACACTTAGGGCAACTTGCCTGGATAAAATCTTTTACTTTACCCAAGGGGCTTCCGCCGTCTCCGGTAAAAGGAGCGTCTTTGGGTAATTCTACCGGCAGGTCTTTATACGCTACGGGGACAACCCCGCATTTTGGGCAATAAATTATCGGTATCGGCGTCCCCCAATAACGCTGCCTGGAGATCAGCCAATCCCGTAGGCGCCAATGCGTCTGTATCTTGCCAATTTCTTTTTGCTCCATCCATTCGGCAATCTTAATTTTGCCTTCAGAGTTAGATAAACCGTCAAACTGCCCGGAATTAACCTGTATCCCGTCGCCTTCATATGCTTCGGTCATATCATCGGTTGGCTGCTGGCGGTTAACAGCTGGCGGCTGGATAACTAAACGCATAGGCAGTTTATGCTCCCGGGCAAAAAGGAAATCCCTCTGGTCATGTGTCGGCACAGCCATAATCGCACCGGTCCCATATTCCATCAACACATAATCCGCAACCCATACCGGCACCTCTTCGTTGTTTACCGGGTTTATCGCATAAGAACCCGTAAATACCCCTTCCTTCTTTACATCGGAAGATGTGCGCACAAGCTTGCTTTCCTTAGAAACCTTATCCATAAAATGCAAAACTTCTTTTTCTTCCGGCCTGCCTTTAATCAACTCTTTTACCAGGGGATGCTCCGGAGCCAAAACAATATAAGTGGCGCCGAATATAGTATCTACCCTGGTGGTAAAGACAGATATGACCTTATCGCTTGCTTTGAGGCGGAAATAAATATCCACTCCGGAGCTTTTGCCAATCCAGTTGCTCTGCATGGCTAAAACCCTTTCCGGCCATTGTTTCAACTGCCCTAAATCTTCCAGCAGTCTTTCTTTGTATTCGGTGATCTTTAGATACCATTGCTCCAGGTCTTTTTGCTCAACCTTTGTATGACATCTCCAGCATCCACCGTCCACCACCTCTTCATTGGCCAGGGTAGTCTGACAGCTGGAACACCAGTTAACCGCAGAGGCCTTTTTATAAGCTAAACCGCGCTCAAACATCTTCAGGAATATCCACTGGTTCCATTTATAATAATCACTATCGCAGGTAGAAAACTCTCTCTCCCAATCATAGGAAAAACCCATCTTTTTTAACTCTACTTCCATCTCTTTGATACATTTATGTGTCCAAATGTCCGGCTTAGTCTTATTCTTGATAGCCGCATTCTCCGCCGGCTGGCCGAAAGCGTCAAAACCCATAGGGTGCATTACGTTATACCCCTCCAGAACCTTAAAACGGCTGGCAACATCGCCGATGGTATAATTACGCACATGCCCCATATGGATCTTCCCTGACGGATAAGGGAACATCTCAAGAAGATAGTATTTCTTGCGCGTAGGCGAAATCTCGGCGGCGAAGGCATGGCTATCAAGCCAGACCTTCTGCCATTTTTTTTCTATTTTCTTAAAGTCATAAAACATTTTATTTACGGCTCAATTTTCTTACCAGGGCAAGGTTTTCCTTATCGCTGTTTTCAGTACTCTTAGGCGTCTCTAAAATCATGGGTATATTTCTCAATTTAGGATGGTTAATGATCCTTTTCATCCCGCTAATGCCAATGTGCCCTTTTCCGATATGCTCGTGCCGGTCACGGTGGCACCCCAGGTCTCCGGCTGCATCATTAAGATGGATGAGCTTAATTAATTTTACCCCTGCCATCTCCTCAATCTCAACAAGCATCTCTTCCAACCCTTGCTTACGCGACAGGTCATACCCGGCCAGATAAGCATGCGCTGTATCCAGACATAAGCCTACCCGGGCCTTTTCTTTTAGGCCTTTTATTATCTTGTGCTGGTGATAAAATCTATAGCCCAACCAGGAGCCGCTTCCTGAAGTATTTTCCAGTAATATGCCGACTTTAGAACCCCTGGTTTTCTCCAATATCCTATTCAAGGCATCAACAAGCCTTTTTATCCCGGCATCCTCGGAGGTCTCCTTATGGCTGCCCATATGCGTGACAATATAATCCGCTCCCAATTCATCCGCTTCCTGGATATCCTCTATATAGGCTTGTATAGAACCGTTATACAGCCGCGGATCGGGTGAGGCCAAATTTATCAGGTAAGAAATATGGATAAAAACAGGGTTAATCTTGCATTTCTTGCGCCTGGCTTTAAACTCCGCGATATCTTCCGGATTAAGATGGGACCCGTTGCGCCAGGCCTGGGGGGAACGGCTGAATATCTGCATGGTATCGCAGCCTAAAGCCTTGGCAGTATCCAATGCCTGATAAATCTTCCCTGAGCCGCTGACATGCACGCCTAGAATCATAGTGGTTAGATTATACCTCCTGGTAAAAATAGCGTCAAGCCAAAAGCTAAGAGTACGATGTAGTTTTATTTGATGAAAAGAAAAGATGCGCGGATTTAAGGATTCTTGTCACGTAAAGCCTTTTCTATCTTTGCGATAAGCTCTTCTTTCCCTATGGGTTTTACCAAATAATCCACTGCCCCTGCCTTAAAAGCCTGGAGCTTATCAGCGGCCCTATCCAGCGCAGAAAGTATAATAATGGGTATTCCGGCTGCGTCAGGGTCCTTATTGAGCATCTCGCAAGCTTCCGGCCCTTTTATCCCGGGCACGACAATATCCAGTAATATAATATCCGGTTTAAATGTGCGCACTTGGGATAAAATATCCTCGGCGCTTGGTAAAGTTAATACTTCATATTTATTGGTCCCTTCCAAATTTAATTTTACTATCCTAAGGAAAGCTGTTTCATCGTCAATAACCAATACTTTATTTTTCATCCCTGGCTCCTTTTATTCAGATCTGGCAACTTTAAACAACAGCTTTATCTTCGTCCCCTTTGCCAACTGGCTGGTGATCTCTATTATCCCTCCATGCAACTTGATAATATTGTTTGTAACTGAAAGCCCCAAACCCGTACCCTTGCCAGGCCCTTTAGTAGTAAAGAATGGTTCAAAAATCTTCTTAAGATTATCCTCACTAATCCCCTGGCCCGTATCTTCAACCTCCACGGCCACGGTTTCTTCGCCAGGGTTAAAAAAATCTTTCTTTATTTTATCCCCCTCATACACAGAACCATCGAACCTGCACAGATACGAACGCAAAGTAAGCCTGCCGCCTCCGGGCATAGCATTAAAAGCATTCGTGAACAGGTTTATAAAAACTTGCTCTAACCTGGACTTATCCGCCAGGATCTTCGGGATCCCCATCTGATAGTCTCTGACAATCTCGATATTTTCTAATCTGGCTATTTGCTGGACCAATAATAACGAATTATCCATTAAAATATTGGCGTCTTCGGGACGCATATACAACTCATCAACCCTTGAGAAATCCAAAAGCATCCGCACAATATTATCCGCCCTTACAATGCTATCTTTGATTAATTGAAAAACCTCGGATGCCTCCTTATTCCCCGAGGGGATATTCCCTTCCAAATAATTAATCCCCTGCAATATGACCCCCAGGGGGTTCTTTACTTCATGGGCGACACCGCTGGCTAACCTGCCGATTGCTTCAAATTTTTCTGCCTGGATCATCAAGGCAGTTGTTTCTTCCAAACGGGCAGCCATCCTATTAAATGAATCGGCCAAAGCCCCAATCTCATCGGCAGACTTAATAGACACCCTGGTTTTAAGGCTGCCTGCGCCGATCTTGGCCGCGGCATCTTTAAGCTTACCGATCGGGCTGACTATTGTTTCCGATATAAACAACCCGAATAAAACCGCGATTGTTATGATGATCAAAACTCCCACTAATGCCGAAGCCAAAGCTATCTTAATAGTCCTAAGTATATAAATACCTTTAAAACCTATGTGGATAGCCCCGACCTGCTCTATGCCCTCTCTCACGGGAACAGCTATATCATAAACAAATACCTTTCTATTGACAATTTTCTGCAACCGAAAATTCTCTCCGCGGGCAAATTGATTATTTAATTTTAAAAGCTGTTTGGGGATCGCCTCCAAGTAAGTATTGGAAAGCAGGTAGCCTTTTTTATCAAAAACAAGGATATATTCTATCATCTCCTCTCTTAATTTCTTGTCTTTGAATAAAGCGTCGGTCAAGGCATCGGCTTTATCTTCTACTACGTCCCTGACAAATCTGGCGGCAAGGTCTTGAGCAAACAAGACCTCCTCTTCCTGCAGCCTTTTTTCCTGATTATGGTTGATTGCGTAGACAACGGATAAGATATTGACTATGGACAATACGGCTATTACAAGGATAAAGCTTGAAATAATCTTATGGCGTAGTTTCATTTTTATATCCTAAGACGACAGTTACCTGATTAAATATCCTGAATTTCCCATCCTCCGATAACCTGGAATAATAAATCCCCTTTAACCCCTGATGGCCCAAAACACTATAGGTGATCTCCTTGCCTATCCCAATATCAACATTACGCATTGATTCAAGCGCTTCTATAAATTTATCTCTTGTGAGATTGGCTCCTGCAATTTCTAACCCCTTTACCAATACCTTGGCGTTTATAAAACCTTCTAAAGCCACATAATTAGGCTCATCATTAGGGAAATACCTTTTTACCAATTCCCTATACTGCCTGACTCCCGGTAGTTCTTCCAAGAAGGGGTCCGGGACTACCTGAGTGACAATGATCTTGCCATAATCTGCCTGGTCTATCTTCTGTATCTGGATAAGCTCTTTGGCGAATGCCTCTGAACCGACAAATGATACAGTATGAAAATAAGGTTTAAATCCGGCGGCATTTGATATCTTTACGAATTTAGCTAAAGGGGAATAAGTGCCGACCATTATAACAACTTCGGCTGCGCTTAACTTAATATTGCGCATTGCTTCTTCCACATTCATTTCCCCCCTGACAAAGGTTTCTGTGGCAACCGTATGTATATTTCTCCTTTCCAGAGCCAACTGCACCCCTGAAAGCACTGCCACTCCAAAAACATCATCCTGATATAAAACGGCTATTTTCTTTAAGTTTAACTTATCAACGAAATAGCTGACAGCACCTTCGGCTTCGGCATAGTATGAATCTCTGACATTAAATATATACGGTCTATAAGGGGTCCTGAATATTTCTGCTCCTGAAAATATCCCAAGAAGCGGGATCTCTGCCTTATGGATAATATCCACAATCTGGGCGGTTGTAGGGGTCCCCACATAATCAAACAAAGCAAAAACCCCTACCTGGGCTATTAACTTCTGTGTATTAGTGACTGTTTCCGCCGGGTTATAATGGTCATCTGTGCTAATCAGCCTTATTTTCCTTCCGTTTATACCTCCGGCGGCATTAATTTCGTTAATATAAGCCAGAGAGCCGTGGATTGTCTGGGTACCCAAGAAACCCGCGAATCCTCCTAAGGCAGCCGAAGAACCGATAATGATCTCAGTATCGCTTACTCCCGGGGCTGCTTTAGTTATGGGTTTATTTTGACCGCAACCCGAAACGAACAACATAAATGTAATCAAACAAATAATTTTTCTCATTGTTAAACTCCTTTTTTAAATAAAATACCCAGCTATCAAATTAGATAACTGGGTTAGATTTTATTGAGTTTTTGCGATAGTCACCCCTGCTCCTTGAACCACAAACACCCGGAGAAACAATAAAAAAGTGGTGCGTATTGGAGAAAGTTAGAACCTGTCTCCAGCACTCACCGTTAAAATAATTTCAATCTTTGTCAATGTTCCGCGCGCGGAGCGCGCTCCCGTATTTCCCGTGCACCAGTCGG
>JAQUOV010000006.1 GCA_028716965.1 Candidatus Omnitrophota bacterium | reverse complement strand
GCAAGAACAAAAGATTTAATTACTAGACTGAAGATTGCCTCAAATAAAATAAAGTTATACAGAGATAACCAGATACCTATATTAAACAGTTCCATTGATTCATCGCTTTCTGCATACCGTTCAGGGAGAGGTGATATTATGATGCTATTAGACAGTGAGCGGATGTTGATTAAAACAAAACTTGATTATTACCGTGCTTTGGCCGGTTATAATATGAGCCTGTCTGATCTTGAGAAATATGTGGGCGTAAGTTTAAGAGGAGCGAAAGATGAAGATCAAGGTAAATAAAAGAATGGAGTTTTATGTTATCCTAATCATGGGGCTGCTGGTTTTATTTTGCGTGAATATGTCCTATGCCGCGGAAGGGAAAAAGTCACGTAAGATCATCTACTACCGTAATCCTATGAACCCTTCCATTACTTCGGATTTTCCGGCTAAAGACAATATGGGTATGGATTATATCCCGGTGTATGAGGAAGATAAAACCCCTGAGTCTTCTGCTGGCACCCAGCATCAAGGTGCGGTACACTTGACTCAAAGGGACGTATCCCTGGCAGGTATAGTTTCACAGCCGGTTAGCGCTATGCAGCTATTTAAGGATATACGTACCGTAGGCAGGGTTGCTTATGATCCTGAGTTATATAAAACAGAAGAGGAATTTATTCAGGCCCTCAAGGCTAAGAAGAGCCTTGAAAGAAGCCAGATAGATGAAGTAAGGGAGCGCGCGGATGCGTTGGTGGAAGCGGCTGATCTTAAGTTGCGTTTGCTTGGTTTAAGCCAGGAACAGATTGATGACCTTAAGCTCAAGGGCAAGCCCGATCGCAGCCTTATTATTTCTGATAAGGATACTCCTTATGTATGGGTATATGCGGATATATATGAATATGAGTTAAGCTGGATTAGGGTAGGCCAGCCTGTAAAAATAAATATCGTGAGTTTTCCGGATGAAGAATTTAAAGGGAGCATAGTAGCAGTAGATTCTAACCTTGATCCTGTAACCCGTTCCGTGCGTATCAGGGCCAGGATTGAAAACCTTCAACTTAAATTAAAACCGCAGATGTATGCCGACATATATATTGAGGCGTATTTAGTTAATGAAAAGGGAGAGCATGGAATTAGCCTGGCTATACCCGAAGATGCGCTATTGGATACCGGTATGCGGAAACTTGTATACCTTGATTTAGGTAATGGATCATATCTGGGTAAAGAGGTCCAAGTCGGACCTATGGCTTGCGCCTATGCTAACGGTCAAAAGATGAATTTTTATCCGGTTTTCTCAGGAGTAAATAAGGGGGACAGGGTTGTAATAAAAGCAAATTTCCTGATTGATTCCCAGAGTCAGATAAGTGATGTAGCCTCCAGCGCTTATAGCGGAGCAATTGGTTCAAGCGGAAAATAAAGAAGCAGATTTTTACTAACATCAAATTGTAAAATGTTAAACAGGATTATCTCAATTTGTTTAAAAAACCGTTTTCTGGTTATCAGCGCTTTCCTGCTTATAATCCTATGGGGTATATTTTCCATAAAAAACACGCCGGTAGATGCGATACCCGATATAGGAGAACTGCAAGTCATTGTTTTTGTGGATTGGCCGGGGATAAGCCCCAAGGATGTGGAGGACCAGGTTGTTTATCCTTTGACTACACGGTTGTTAGGTACGCCAGGTGTAAAGGTAATTCGTTCGAGCTCAGGTTTTGGCATAGGAATGATTAACCTTATTTTTAAGGAAGGTCTTGATTATTACTGGGCCAGGACAAGGGTGTTGGAAAGGTTGAACTTTGCGACAGCAGATTTGCCGGCAGGTGCCATGGTTTCTTTGGGTCCGGATGCCACAGCCCTTGGCCAGATTTTCTGGTATACGGTTGAAAACGGTTATTATTGCCCAAAGCATCCCCAGAAATCTTATGCTCAGGCCGGTAAATGCCCCATTGATTCAGAACAGCTTGTCCCTTCGCATTATGATTTAAGCCAGCTACGCTCAATCCAGGATTGGTATGTACGCTATCAATTGAATTCCGTCCCCGGAGTTTCTGAAGTAGCTTCGGTAGGAGGTTTTGTTAAACAATATCAGATAGACCTCGACCCGAATAAACTGCTGGCTTACGGAGTGAAGATAGCGGATGTTATTACGGCGGTAAGGCGTTCAAATATTGACGTGGGGGCAAAGGTTTTTGAGCAGGGAGATGTGGAGTTTATTGTCAGAGGCGTAGGGTTTATTAAAAATATAAAGGATATAGAGGATACGGTAATATCCAGCCATAATGGCACCCCTGTTTATGTTAAAAACATAGGCCGGGTTGTCTTGGGGCCTGATTTTAGAAGGGGGGCTTTAGATAAGGAAGGTAAAGAGGTAACCGGCGGTGTGGTCCTTATGCGTTATGGCGAAAATCCGCTTCAGGTAATTAAGGCAATAGAAAAAAAGATCAGGGAGTTGTCTGTTGGCTTGCCCGCGGGGGTAAGGATTGTGCCTTTTTATGAAAGAACAGGGCTTGTCCAGCGGGCTATAGGCACATTAAGGGGTGCTTTAATTCAAGAAGTTTTGATTACTGTTTTTGTAATCCTTGTATTTCTTTTTCATTTTTGGGGCAGCATGATTATTTCGGTAGTCCTGCCCATCGGTATTCTCATCGCCTTTATCCTTATGCGCTTAATCGGTGTAGATGCCAATATTATGTCTTTGGGAGGTATAGCTATTGCTATCGGCGTTATGGTTGATTCCGGATGTATCCTGGTTGAGAATATTTACCGGAAGATTGCCGAACGCATGGCTCAAAGAAACCTATCCCGCTTACCTTCCGAAGAGAGGCTTGAGGTTTGTATCAATGCAGCACAGGAGGTAGGCAAGCCGGTAATATTTTCACTGCTTACGACGATTATCGGGTTTATGCCGGTTTTTGTTTTAACCGGTCAGGCAGGGAAGCTTTTCAGGCCGCTTGCTTTTACAAAAACCTTTGCTATGTTCGGGGCAGCGGTTATCGCTCTTACCCTGCTGCCGACATTGGCATATTTTATGCTAAAAGGTAAATTAAGGCTGGCCGAAGATAATATTACCTCCAGGCTGCTTTTTAAGGTTTATAAGCCTGCTATAAACTGGGTGATACTCCATAAAAAAATAACTGTATTCTTAGCCTGTTTGCTGCTTGTTGCCGGGGCTATTTCCGCTTCGCTAATGAAACAGGAATTCATGCCCCCCCTTAATGAAGGCGACTTATTGTTTATGCCTGTATTGCTCCCGGGGGCTTCTTTCACACAGGTGCAGGATGTTTTAAAGAAGCAGGATATTATAATAAAGAAAGAATTCCCCGATGAGGTGGAGTGGGTCGTAGGCAAGCTGGGTCGGGCTGAAACAGCGACCGATCCGGCGCCGGTAACGATGGTAGAGACAATTATTCATCTGAAGCCGGAAAGATCCTGGCGTAAAGGCATAAAGCGGCAGGAATTGATCGAAGAGATCCAGGAGAAAACTATGGTCCCCGGAGTCAGCCCTATTACCACCCAGCCAATAAGAAATAGGATTGATATGCTTGCTACTGGAATCCAGACGCCGGTTGGCATAAAAGTATTCGGTTCTGATCTGAAGACTATAGAAAAAATAGCCATCCAGATTGAGAAAGTGGTGAAGAAAGTCAAAGGCGCAAGGTCTCCCTTTGCCGAACGTTTTGGTAACCGCCCTTATTTTGAGATAGTAATAGACAGGCAGCAGGCTTCCCGTTATGGGTTAAAAATAAATGATATCCAGGAAATCATCTCTACGGCTATTGGCGGCCTTAACCTTACTACTACAGTCGAGGGTAGGGAACGTTATCCTGTCAGGATAAGGTATATGCGGGAGCTAAGGGATAATCCGGAGGCCCTAAAGAGAATATTCGTTTCGACGATGATGGGTGAACAAATACCTCTGAGCCAGGTAGCTAAGCTGGAAAAAGTCAACGGTCCTGCGATGATCCAATCGGAGAACACGCTTCCCTATGCACGTGTATTTGTAAATGTTAATCAGGATGTAATAGGGCTGGTTGATTTCGTTAAGCAGGCGCAAGATGCGGTAAGCAAGGAGATTAAAAGCGGCGGGATAAAATTGCCGCCGGGGTATTTTATCAGCTGGTCCGGGCAATTTGAATCGGAAATCGAATCAAGGCAAAGGCTTATCCCATCCTTAATTATTTGTTTGGGTATTATTCTGCTGCTCCTGTATATGGCATTTAAATCTTTTAGTTCTTTGGCCGTAGTTTCTACCAGCCTGCCGGTATCTTTGATGGGCGGGATAATACTTTTGTTCCTGCTTGGTTTCAGGTTTTCTACTGCAGTATGGGTGGGTTTTATCGCCTTATTCGGAGTAGCTACGGATAACGCGGTTGTGCTGGTTTCGGTTTTAGATGACCTTTTCAGCAAGAAAATCCCACAATCCGTAAAAGAGATTCGCCAGACGGTAATAACAGGATGCCTTTTGAGGATCAGGCCGATTATGATGACTACTACGACAACCATTATTGCTTTGATCCCGGTAATGCTTTCAACAGGAACCGGTTCAGAGATAATGCGGCCTATGGCATCTCCTACAGTGGGAGGGTTGATTAGCGCTACATTATCAAATGCGTTGTTAGTACCCGTATTATATTGCTGGATAAAAGAGAAACAATTTAACAAGAGGCAGAAAAGGCAGAATGCCGATAAAGAAGGCGTTTAACTGCTAGGTAGATATCGATTCCGGAAGTGGACAGGGAATAATGAAAGGCTTGACAAAGTTAGTGCAAAAGCTATACTAATTACATATTTAAAATGGGGAGGCTGGTTAACCGGCCTGAGAGTTCCGCGTAATAAGCGGATTACCCTTATAAAAACCTGATCTGGATAATGCCAGCGGAGGGAAAGATGGATGGTTATTTTGACCCTTATGCTGCGGCAAAAGGGTTTTTTAATTTAAACTAAATAGGAGGTTAGAGTGAAACTGGATGAAATAGTGATTTCAAAGGCGATAATAGAATCTTATAAAGAAAAGCTGGTAAAAGCCCTTGATGTTGATGTGGCGATTGTCGGGGCAGGCCCGGCAGGGATGGTCTGCGGGTACTATTTGGCCAAAGCAGGCAAGAACGTGGCCCTCTTTGAGAGAAAGCTTTCGGTAGGCGGCGGAATGTGGGGCGGCGGTATTATGTTCAATGAGATAGTGGTCCAGGATAAAGCCAAAGGCGTGCTGGATGAATTTGGCATTAAAAGCAGGCTTTATGAAAAGGGCTATTATCTGGCGGATTCAATTGAGGCTGTTTCCACCATTTGTTCTAAAGCGGTAAAGGCAGGCTTAAAGATATTTAACCTTATGAGCGTTGAGGATGTAATGGTGCGTAATAAGAGAGTAGCCGGCCTGGTATTAAACTGGACCGCTGTTGAGATTGCCGGTTTGCATGTTGACCCTATAAGTATGCGCTCCAGGGTTGTCGTTGACGCTACAGGGCATCCTGCGGAGGTAGCGCGCATCATTGAGAAGAAATCCGGTATCCGGCTTAAAACAAAGACCGGAAAGACTATGGGGGAAGGATCAATGTGGGCAGAAGTGGGAGAGGATACGATAGTGCGTAATTCAAAAGAAATATGCCCCGGTTTATACGCCTGCGGTATGTGCGCAAACGCCGTATTCGGCGGCCCGCGCATGGGCCCGATATTCGGAGGCATGCTTTTGGCAGGTAAGAAAGTGGCCAAAGACTTAATCGGCAGGTTCTAAAGTAGTTTTATGGGCTGTTGGAAGGGAAAGGCCCGGCTGTTAGCTAAAATTCAAAACTGGACTGCTTAAAGTTGAAAACTGGACAGCCTGAGTTCGCGTTTTTTGATCCTTTGAGCATCAATAAGTTTGCCTTTTTTCCAGAATCTTAGCTCTATTAAAGAGCCATCGAGAGGATAAACGCGTATATCAATCGTTTCCCTCGGCTCAACATTTTTAAGCCTAATAGATAGGTTTTTAACGGTAACCTTGCAATACTGGTCAACGAAGCGTTTAGTCCTAAAAGCAAAGATGTCTTTATAAGTAAGATAGGGCAAGGGAATAGTAAATTGACGGAACAAAGATTTACCCCGTTCTTTGGCATTCTCAAATCGTAAATAAGGTATTTCACCGGTGGTTGAATGCACTTGCTTATGGTTATAGCGGTCTAGTTCTGCGTTTAAGACTCGCTGGCCATGGGTAATAGTAGTAACATTTTCCCTGATACAAGAACGTATGATCCGGTCTTGCAGCCATTGGTAGGGCCGCTCAATTTTGCCTTTAGCCTGTGGTGATAAGGCATAAATAGGCTTGATCCGGCAGTCAAGCAGGACCTGCTTCCACTGCGGGTCAACATCATCGGTGAATTTTTCAAACTTGTGATGTACCTGGTCGCGGCCCCTAACATACCTAAAGATGGAATGGCAGTCTACATAGTAGGAATAAGGAGAGCCGTATTTTACGACGACGGATTGCAAGGCCTGGATGTGCGCCCAGCTTGACTCGTGCTCTTCAAATTTTCCATAAGGGATATAGCGGCTATGGTCATCCAGTGAAGTAATCAGGCACCATTTCTGCTTGGAAGCCGGCGCCCAGAGATGATACGAAGCGTCGTGTTGGATAAGCTCTCCAATGTAGCGAGTCAAGATTTCGCGGTCGTGTATTTTCTTGTGTTCCTTGCGTGGGATATAATAATCATGCTCTTTGGCGCACTTAATTACTGTTGGTAAGGATACTGTTTGATTATAGGCTTTTTCTAAGCGATCTTTAACGTAAGAGTAGTTATAGTACTTTAGAGGAACGTTCTTATCTTCAATTGCCTCTTTATCGATAGCAAGCTCCTTGATGATATTTTCCTGAACTTCAGGGGAAAGCCTCTTAGGAGATGTCCTTGTGTAGTTGATGGAAAAGCTATCGGGATTATCCCTGTATTCTTTCAACAGAGAGAAGAACTGGGACCGTTTAACTCCTAAGAGTTCCTGAATATACGCACGCTCAATTTGTTTGTCCATGTAGCGCCTTAAAAGATCTTTGACCTGTTCGGTAGAAAACTGTTTGTGTATTTGCGCCATAGCAAAATCCTCCTTTTTTAGGAGAAGTATAGCGCAAAAACGCCAGTCCAGTTTTGAGCCTTAATTGCTTAAAAACAGTCCAGTTTTCAATTTTAATTGACAAGGGAAAGGCCCGGCTTGAAAAATAGCTGAAAATATGTTATAATATTATGTAAAGTGACATTTTGACAATTTGGTATTTTAACAAACCTAATGATAAGGGCTAACCAGCAGTAATGCTGGGGCGCAAAACTTCCGGTCCTCTTATAAAGGGGAAAGCGGGGCTGCCAAGTAGGGATAAACCCTAAAATATGCCTTTTAGGGTTTTTTGTTTATTAGCTATCTTAAGGAAGGAGGGGGTAAAATGAAGAAAGTTTTACATAAAGCCTTGGCAAAAGCCAGGAGGCATCACAAAAAACATATGAATTTTCTTAAGGCGTTAAGGTTATTTGAAGGTATGCCGTTGTTTGGAGTTCGCCGTTAAGATAGTAATTTTATTTTCTGAGCGGGATAAGGGAGGTGGTTAACTATGCAGGATAGCGGTGGGCGTCAGGTACTTACGCATAGGGTTATTACTATGTTAGGCCGTCAGGAGATGGATTATCTTGATAAATTAGGCAAAGATGCCTTGTTCTCTACCGGCCGTAAGCTTTCCTATAATGACATCTTGCGCGGGCTTATTGATTTTGCTATGGAAGCAGGAATATCCGGAGAAAAAATAGATTCAGCCAGGTCTCTTAAGGAGAAACTGTTACATCAATTAGTAAAGATAGAGGTTAAAAAAGGAGGGAACTAATGAAGAAACTGACCTTGATCCTAAGTGTATTCGTTTTAATTTTCGGCAGCTTGGCGGTTGGGTATTGTTATGATGTAGATAATGAAACTAATTATCCTTCTCCTCCTATGGTGATTGACCGTGATCAAATTCCCTATAGCAATTCCGCGATTAACAAGCTTGAACGCGGGGTAATGAATATGGCTACCTGTTGGGCGGAGCTTCCGGCCGAGGTAGCAAAGGTTTCTATCGAGCAGGATCCCGCGGTAGGGGCGACCATCGGCGTAGTAAACGGCGTAATTACCAGCGCTATACGCGGATTGGCCGGAATTTATGATACTGTTACCTTCCCCATCCCTTCCTATACTAAGCCGGCAATGAAACCGGAATATGCATTGAGGACAGCGGATGATAAGCTAAGGGCTTTACTCTGGTAATAAAATATAGTAACCCGGAGTTAAAAGGGGCGCCTTTAAAAAGGCGCCCATTTTTTTGTTAGATTTTTCTGCCTCCTTCGTCAGTTAAGGCAGGAGGTGGAAAAATGCGCAAAAAGGCAGTTAGTTTCATATCGATTTGGTTATTAGCTATGACAGGGGTTCTCCTGGCCCAGGATTTTACCTGGGAGGATATAGGCAGGGCTAATCTTGACCTGCGGGTGCTTTTGGTAAATCCGCAGGACAGTAAAATTATCCTTGCAGCAGGTTCAGGTAATATTTTCAAGAGCGGTGACGCCGGCCAAAGCTGGCGCAGGGTGTTAGGGATAAGAAGCGGATCAAATAATATCAATGCTTTGGTATTTGATCCTTACAACTTACACGTTATATATGCGGCTACCGATAATGGTTTATACCGCAGCAGGGATTCAGGTGAACGTTGGGAAAGGGTTTTTCGCGGGAAAAACAACCTGGATAACCAGTGTACTGCCGTACTGGTTTACTCTTGCGCCGTTTTCGCGGGTACAAAAGCCGGGCTTTTTATAAGCAGGGACAACGGACGGAGCTGGCAGAAGGAGAGTGTTAAAATAAATAAGGCTGCTGTTTTAAATATTGATATTAGTTTTTCCGGTAAAGTCATCTATCTTTCATCTGCTTGCGGGATATTTAAATCAACGGACGGCGGTGAAAGCTGGGAGAGGATTTTCGTGGGTTATTTTCAGGAGGATCTCCAGGAGGCGCCTGTTGATATTGAGGATGTCAGAGAAAAAAATATTTTACCTGATATACATTTCGTAAGGGCTGATAATAAGGATATCGATTGCGTATATTTTTGCGGAGCAAGAGGAGTTTATAAGAGCCTGGACCAGGGAAAGACCTGGAGTAAGTTGCCCGAATACGGGTTATTGGACCGGGATGTCAAGATGGTTTGTTTGTCGGCTGACTCCAGGGTTTTTGCCCTTACTCAGTCAGGGGTATTTTTTTATCAGGATGGACGTTGGAGAGAATTAACATTTGATTTAGACGCGGGAAGATTACAGTATCTTTTTTTAAACCAAAACGGAGATATATATGTCGCAGGGCGCAAAGGTATATTTAAATCCAGCCAAAAAGTTTTTTATAACAGCTCCGGAGAAGGCTTGTTACAGGAGTATTTAAAATACGAGCCAAAGATAAGCGATCTGCAAGAGGCGGCAATAAAATACGCTGAGGTAAGCCCGGATAAAATATCCCGCTGGAGAAGGAATGCGGCAAAAAAAGCCTTATTACCTAAGGTTAGTATCGGATTAGACCGTAATTCAACTGACCTTTGGCATTGGGAAACAGGTTCTTCTGCAAAGAGCGATGATGATACCTTGCGTCATGGGCAAGAAAGCATTGATTGGGACGTTGCTTTGAGCTGGGATTTAAGTGATTTGATCTGGAACGATGCCCAGACGAGTATTGACGTGCGTTCAAAGCTCATGGTGGAGCTGCGCGATGATATCCTTGATCAGGTGAATAAACTTTTCTTTGAGCGTTTGCGGGTAAAATCCGAGCTGGATAATCTGTCTATTGAGGACAGGAATAAAAGGTTTGATAAACAGCTCAAGCTTGAGGAGTTGACCGCTTCCCTGGATTCGCTTACTGCGGGGTATTATTCAGAACAACTACAATTGATCATGTCCAAGAATTAAATGGATTTGCTTATTTCTCTGCAGTTAATCGCTTCGCAGTTTTAGTATTATCCTTGCTCACTGTGTTCGCAAGGACTTCGCTGGATTAAAACTATAAGGAACTTGATTTGTCCGTAATTGCGGGGACTGCGCTGGATAAAAGCTACAAGGTGCTTGATTCGGTCAGACAACTTACGCCGCTACCGCCTCTGGTAAGTTATCTACCCATTAAATTCTTGCAATTTCCCCGCGTTTGTGATAATTTATAACAGCCTGCCAATTTATTAACCCTTTTAATGTGAAGGAACCAAGATATGAGCGCGTTACATTTTACGGATGCTGATTTCAAAAAAGAGGTATTAGAATCTAATCAGTTGACTTTAGTTGATTTTTGGGCTACCTGGTGCGGGCCATGTAAGATGATTGCCCCGCATATAGATGAGTTAGCCAAGGAGTATACAGGCAGGATAAAAATTGGCAAGATCGATGTTGATTCCAACCCCCGGGTCGCCACTGAATATGGGGTAATGTCAATTCCTACGATTATATTTTTTAAAAAAGGGAAGGTTTTGAGCCAAATAGTAGGCATAGCCAGTAAACTTGATATAAAACGTAACATAGAAGAGAACCTTTGATGCGCAAAATATTTATTGCCGCCACCAAGCAAAATGACGGCAAGACCACGGTTTCTTTGGGGATAATCAAGAACCTGCAGGAGAAATTCGGCAAAGTAGGTTTTATTAAACCTATCGGCCAGCGCTATCTGGAAGAAGAAGGTTTAAAGATAGACGAGGATTCTATACTTATTGAGGAGGTCTGCGGAATAAAATCCGGGCTAAAGGATATGAGCCCGATTGCGGTAGAGAAAGGATTTACCGAAAAATATATTATGAAGCCGGATAAGAAGAGTATTACCGGGCAGATCCAGAATTCTTTCCGCAGGATATCCAAAAATCAGCAATTAGTGGTAATTGAGGGGACAGGGCATGCCGGGGTTGGCTCGGTATTTGACCATTCAAACGCCACTGTTGCCAAGCTGTTGGGCTCAAAGGTAATTATTATTTCTTCCGGCGGGGTGGGGCGCCCGATTGACGAAATCATTTTGAATAAGGCTCTTTTTGAAAAGGAAGGGGTTAAGGTCCTGGGGGTAATTGTAAATAAAGTTTTGCCGGATAAGTTTGATAAGATAAGCCGTTTAGTAAGAAAAGGGCTGGAAAGAAAAGGGATCGATGTTTTAGGTGTGCTGCCTTTTAATCCCATGCTTGCGCGGCCTACCTTTGAGCAGATCCTGGAGGAGACTGGTTTTCAAGTGCTTTGCGGGAAAGAATCCCTGGAGCGTTCTGTCGCCAAAGTGATCGTGGCGGCAATGGAGGCGCGTGATGCGGTGCGTTATATCTGCGAAGACAGCCTGATGATTACGCCCGGTGACAGGGAAGATATGATTATTTGCGGCCTCAGCAGTTTTAGGGATTCTGCGAATACAAAGCTGAAGATTTGCGGGATGATTTTAACCGGAGGGATCACTCCTGAGCCGCCGATTATGAACCTTTTGGCTAAAGCCCAGATCCCTGTTTTGTTAGCCAAGTCTGATACTTATGATGTGGCTACTTGCGTGCATGACCTGACGGTAAAGATCCGTCCGTGTGATAAAGATAAAATTGATACCGTAATCAAGCTGATTAAGGAAAACGTGGATTTTAAGAAAATTTTGAAAGGAATTTAAGATGGATGCGATCAAACGGATTCGAAGCCTTGCCAAAAGGAAACTTATGACAATTGTCCTGCCGGAATACGGGGACAAGCGGACAATAGAAGCTGCGCGCATTGTACGTGAAGAAAATATAGCTAACCCGGTGGTTTTAACTCCCGATATGATAGATAAAAACCAGCTGGATAGTTTTATCCAGGAATATTATGAATTATACCAGTCTAAAGATATCAGCCTGGATACGGTAAAACAGCTTTTTTCAGATAACCTTTATTACGCGGCAATGATGACGCGCTGCGGAAAGGCAGATGGTTTGGTCGCCGGGGCGATTCATACTACCGCGGATGTGGCGCGCGCTTGTATACGCTGTATTGGTTTAGATGAACGTTTTACTATCGTCTCAAGCTGTTTTATTATGGACCTGCCGGGAAACCAGTACGGTGATAACGGGACAATTGTTTTTGCGGATTGCGGGATCATCCCTGACCCCAATGCCCGCCAGTTATACTGCATTGCTTTAACTGCCGCGGAATTAGCGGGCAAGGTATTGAATATTACCCCGCACATAGCTTTCTTGAGTTATTCTACCAAAGGCTCAGCCAAAACAAAATCCGCGGAAAAAATATCCGAGGCGCTGGCTTTGCTTAAGCAGCAATCACCCGGCATACTGGCTGACGGAGAGTTGCAGGCGGATGCGGCGATTGTGCCGGAAGTAGCGATGATAAAATGCCCGGATAGCCCGATTAAGGGTAAGGCCAATGTGCTTATTTTCCCTAACCTGGAGGCGGGCAATATTGGTTATAAGCTTTCACAACGGTTAAGCGGCTGCCGGGCAATCGGCCCGCTGTTTTTAGGTTTAAATAAACCGGCAAGCGATTTATCCCGGGGATGTTTTGCACAAGACATAGTTGATAGTGTGGCTGTTTCGGCAATAAGGGCGCAATAATGAAGATATTGGTAATTAACAGCGGAAGTTCCTCTATTAAATATAAACTTTTTGATATGCCTTCGGAGCGTTTGATTTTAAAAGGCACGCTTGAACACATAGGGGAAAAGGGCTCCAAGTTTGCCGACCATTATTCCGGCTTAAAAACCATACTGGAGAAGGTTGATTCTGTAGAAGCTGTGGGCCACCGTGTAGTACATGGCGCTGAGAAATTTAAAAAGCCAGTGCAGGTAAACCGTAAGGTTATAAAAGGGATCAAGGAATGTTGTGACATCGCCCCATTGCATAATCCGGCGAATTTAGCCGGTATAGTTGCCTGTCAGAAGCTTTTGCCGGGGGTAAAGCAGGTGGCGGTTTTTGATACGGCGTTCCATCAAACCCTACCGGCCCATGCATATATCTATGGCTTGCCTTATGATTATTATAAGAAACTGCAGGTAAGAAAATACGGTTTTCACGGCACCAGCCACGAATATGTCGCTGCGGAAGCCAGCCGGATACTTAAGAAGCCGCTTAATAAATTAAAATTGATCAGCTGTCATTTGGGCAACGGCTGCAGTATTACTGCCGTGGATAAGGGCAGATCTATAGATACAAGCATGGGGTTTACGCCTTTAGAGGGGTTAGTTATGGGTACGCGCTGCGGTGATGTTGACCCGGCATTGGTTACACATATCATGACTAAAAAGAAAATAGATAGCCGGGTTATGGAGTGTATTTTAAATAAGGAGAGCGGATTAAAAGGTATTTCCGGGATCAGTAATGATATGCGTTCTCTTGAAGCAAAGGCTAAGGCAGGGAACAAACGCGCTGAACTAGCCATAGATATATTTGTTTACCGGATCAGAAAATATATCGGGGCGTATCTGTCGGTTTTGGGAGGATTAGATGCCTTGATATTTACCGCCGGCATAGGAGAAAATCAGGCAAGCGTGCGGGGTAGTATTTGCCGGGGGTTATTCGGGTATTTAAATAAGAAACCGAAGATCATGGTTATCCCCACAAATGAAGAACTGATGATCGCTCGCCAATCTTATAAGTTAATCAGGAGAGGGTAAAATGTTAAGGACTATGTTAAAATCCAAGATCCACAGGGCCACGGTAACCGAAGCCAATCTTTATTATGAGGGCAGCATTACCATTGATGCACAACTGATTAAAGCGGCGGATATACTTGAGCATGAGAAGGTAGAAGTGCTTAATCTCAATACCGGCCAGCGCATTGAAACATATGTGATTAAGGGAAAACCCCATAGCGGCGTGATTTGTTTAAACGGACCAGCTGCCCGGGGGGCGTGTGTAGGAGACCAGGTGATTGTCCTTTCGTATGTTTTGTTTGAAGATAAGCTGATGAATAAAATTAAACCGAAGGTCGTAAAAGTAAATGCAAGAAACCGGATTAAGAATTAAAACATTTGGAGACCCTGTATTAAGGAAGAAGGCCAAACCGGTAAAAGAGGTTACTGCCGGACACCGGAAAACGCTGAATTTAATGGCTGAGTCCATGTATGAGCATTCGGGGATAGGATTGGCTGCGCCGCAGGTAGGCATAAGCGCGCAGCTAATCGTAATAGATATCGGGGAAGGCCTCTATAAACTGATTAACCCTAAAATTGTAAAGCGTCAAGGCGCCCAGGCTATCCAGGAGGGCTGCCTTAGTGTGCCGGGAATATGTATTAAGGTCAGGCGTTCAAGGCAGGTTTGGGTTGAGGCGCTTAATGAAGATAATCGCCCGGTAAGAATAGAAGCTAAGGATCTTTTTGCTTGTGTTTTGCAGCATGAGATCGATCATTTAGAAGGCAGGCTTATAGTTGATTATACCTCTTTTTTAAATAAGCTTAAAATCAAAAGAAAACTGAAAGCATTAAAAGCAGGGGCAAAAGCCTGTAAGCTGCAGCTTTAGCGAGGTACTAGATAATGATGCATGATCTGATTATAATCGGAGCAGGGCCGGCAGGTCTTGCTGCTGCATTATACGCCGGACGCAGCCGGCTGGATACGCTTTTGATTGAAAAGATGGCACCCGGCGGCAGGATCCTGATGAGCGAAAGCATTGAAAACTATCCGGGGTTCCCCGGCGGGATATCTACTATTGAGTTAGTCGGCCGCATGGAAAAGCAGGTCAGGGAATTAGGGGTAAAGATCGAGAGCGATGAGGTATTGGATTTAGATTGCGCAGAAAAAATGATCAAAACCTCAAACGGCACGCAAACCGCCCGGGCAGTTATCATCGCCAGCGGCGCGCATCCGCGTAAATTAAATATACCAGGAGAAAAAGAATATACCGGCCGCGGCGTTTCTTATTGCGCTACTTGCGATGCGCCTTTTTATAAAGGGAAAAAGGTAGTGCTTGTCGGAGGAGGCAATGCAGTTGCCGAAGAAGCAATATACCTTAGCCGTTTTGCAAGCTCGGTAAATATAATTCACCGCCGTCAGGAATTACGTGCTTCAGCGATATTACAAGAAAAGATGCGCCAGGACAAAAAAATAAACTTTATTTTGAGCAGCCTGGTTACCGCAATTAAAGGCGCTCAAAAAGTTGAGGCGGTAAGGACAAGGGACCTTTTAAGCGGCAGGGAAAGCGATTTTGAATGCGATGGTGTTTTTATATATGTTGGTTATGAGCCTGAAACGGCATTTTTAAAAGGCAAGCTGCAGATGGATGAAGCCGGTTTTATCATTTCCGACGAATCCATGGCTACTTCAGTTGAAGGAATATTTGCCTGCGGCGATTGCCGAAAGAAGAGTTTATACCAGGTGATAAACGCCTGCGGTGACGGGGCAGTAGCAGCTGATTCTGCATACAAATTTATCGCCAACAGGAGTAAATAGATGGAAGGCTTTCCCACGACTAATAAAAAACTGATTGATTGGGTAATTAAGATAAGCAGACTTTGTGAGCCGGAGCGTATTGTTTGGATAGACGGTTCGGAAGAACAGAAGCTTACCCTGGAGAAAGAATCTGTTGTATCGGGTGAGTTGCTGCGTTTAAACCAGGAGAAACTGCCGGGTTGCTTCCTGCATCGCACTGCCCATGATGATGTTTCACGGACAGAGCACTTGACTTTTATCTGTACCAGGAAAAAGCGTGATGCCGGGCCGAATAATAACTGGATGTCCCCGGCCAGGGCTTATAATAAGGCCAGGGCTATATTTAAAGGTTCTATGTCCGGAAGAACCATGTACGTAATCCCGTTTTCCATGGGGCCGGTAGGTTCGCCTTTTAGTAAGATAGGCGTAGAACTGACGGATTCCCGTTATGTTGTGTTGAATATGTTAATTATGGCCCGCTGCGGCGATGCTGTTTTAAAACAATTGGAAAAGAACGATGATTTTACCAAATGCCTGCATTCAAAAGCACAACTGGATATTAATAAGAGGTTAATCCTGCATTTTCCGGAAGATAATACCATTTGGAGCGTAGGGTCAGGCTACGGCGGCAATGTGCTTTTGGGCAAAAAATGCCTTTCTCTGCGTATCGCCAGTTACGTTGCCAGAAAAGAAAAATGGATGGCCGAGCATATGTTGATTATGGGTATTGAAGAGCCTAACGGGCATGTTGAGTATATAGCCGCTGCTTTTCCCAGCGCCTGCGGCAAGACAAATTTAGCGATGCTTATACCTCCGGAAGGCCTTAAACGGAAAGGTTACCGTATTTGGACAGTAGGCGATGATATTTCATGGATGCGCGTTGATTCCGACGGCTCCCTGTGGGCGATTAACCCCGAAACAGGTTTTTTCGGAGTGGCTCCCGGCACGAATTCTAAATCCAACCCCAATATGGTAGAGACAATCAAAAAAAACACAATTTATACAAACGTGCTTTTAAAACCGGATAATACGGTTTGGTGGGAGGGGTCTGACGGGGATGTTCCGAATCAAGGCATAGATTGGAAGGGTAATACCTGGAAGCCTAATATGAAGGACGGTGAAGGAAAGCCGATTAAAGGCGCGCATGCGAATGCGCGATTTACCGCTCCTATCACAAATTGCCCTTCAGCCTCATTCAGGCTGGAACAGCATCATGGAGTCCCGATCTCAGCTATTATTTTTGGAGGGAGGCGCCAACACGTATCGCCATTGGTATATCAGGCGTTTAACTGGCAGCACGGAGTGTTTGTAGGCGCAACTATGGGTTCAGAGTTGACTGCTGCCCAGGTGGGCAAGATAGGGCAGGTGCGTAGAGACCCTATGGCTATGCTGCCTTTCTGCGGATACAATATGGCGGATTATTTCAGGCATTGGTTGAATATGGGTAAGCTTATGGCAAAGCCGCCGAAGGTGTTCCATGTTAACTGGTTCAGGGTGGATGCGCATGGCAAGTTTCTATGGCCGGGTTTTTGCGAGAATTTAAGAATACTTGAATGGATACTTGACCGCTGCAACAATAAAGTAAACGCCATGGAGACCCCCATTGGTTATCTGCCTTATCCTTTTGATATAGATCTGACCGGATTAAACATGCCCGAGGGGACGTTGGAAAAACTGCTTAAGGTAGAGAAGGAAGAGTGGCTTGAGGAGTTAAAAGGTGTAAATAAATTCTTCGGGGAGTTTAAAAAAGACCTCCCGAAAGAGCTTTGGGTTGAATACGAAGCATTGGCGGGAAGATTAAAAAAATATGGTAAATGATCTTATACTAAAGACCGATTTTACTGACATTAAGCTTTTTCGCAGGGGGAAAGTCAGGGATGTTTATGATTTAGGGGACAAGCTTCTGATTGTTTCTACAGACCGTATATCTTGTTTTGACGTTGTTTTACCATGCGGTATACCGTATAAGGGGAAGGTTTTAACCGATATATCACTTTTCTGGTTTGATTTCATTAAAGACATAATCAGGCATCATTTGATAACGGCAGATGTGGAAGAATACCCTCCAGAATTGAAAAAATATGAAAATATCCTAACCGGACGTTCAATGCTGGTTCTAAAGACCAAACCCCTGCCGGTTGAGTGTGTAGTAAGGGGGTATCTCTCCGGTTCGGGCTGGAAAGAGTATAAAGGCGGGCAGTCGGTCTGCGGAATAAGATTACCTCCCGGTTTAAAGGAATCAGATAAGCTGCCTGAGGTCTTATTTACTCCATCAACTAAAGCAGACGCCGGGCATGATGAGAATGTCAACCAGCGGTATGTTGAAGGCCTGCTGGGCAAGGATACAGCCGAGTTTTTAAAAAAGACAAGTATAGAAATATACCGCAAGGCAAGGGATTACGCCTTAAGCAAGGGGATCATTATCGCTGACACAAAATTTGAATTTGGAATTTATAATGGCAAGATTATTATCATAGATGAGGTGCTTACTCCGGATTCATCGCGTTTCTGGCCGCTTGAAGATTATCAGGCAGGCCGGCCGCAGCCAAGTTTTGATAAGCAGTTTGTGAGAGATTATTTAGAGACGCTTGATTGGGATAAGACTCCTCCTGCGCCAGCCTTGCCTGATGAAATTATTGTCAGGACAACGGAAAAATACCTGGATGCCTACCGTAAGTTAACCGGTAAGGAACTAAAATAATAATGTACGGATTCAAGAAGATATTATCGGTATTATTAAGAGTAGTTATTAGCGTTGGACTATTGGTCCTTTTGTTTAAGTTCAACAAAATTGACATCAATGTTTTAATTAACAATATAAAAGGCGCAAATAGGTTGTTTTTGGTTTCTGGTTTTTTGATTTTTCCAATTGCCCATCTCCTTGGCTTTTTGCGCTGGAAGATGTTGCTTAAAGCGGTTGAAATAAAAATCCCTTTAAAAAAGCTGGTTAGTTCTTTTTGCGGAGGGATTTTTTTCAGTATTTTCCTTCCCTCGACTATAGGAGGTGACCTGGTAAGGGCAGCAGACCTTGTTGCGCATACCCAAAAAGCAAGGCAGGTTATCGCTACGGCTTTTCTGGACAGATTAAGTGGCTACATAGGCTTAGTGGCTATAGTATTGATCGCTATTCTTTTAGGCGGCGAGCTTATAAGCGATAAAATTGTTTTCTTTTCCGTTGCCGTAATCATAATACTGCTGGTTATCATCCTTTTACTGCTGTTTAATAGTTTTATATATACCAGGATAAGCAGGTTTTTGTCTGTGCCGGGGGCAGGAAAAGTCAAAGAGATGATTAGGGATATGCACCAGGAGATACATGTTTTTCGTAACCATAAAAAGATAATCTCCGGCAACCTGATGCTGTCTTTTCTTATCCAGGCCACCCTTCCCGTAAGTGTTTATTTCATCGGGCTTTCTCTGGGGGTAAAAATAAGCTTTATTTACTATCTTATCTTCCTGCCGATAATTTGCGCTATCACATTACTTCCAATCTCTATAGGCGGATTAGGTTTAAGGGAGGGGTTGTTCGTCCTTTATTTTGCCAAGGCCGGGGTAATGAAGCAATTGGCCTTGGCCATGTCTCTTCTATCGTTTTCTTGTATCGTTCTTTACGGAGCTATAGCAGGAGTTATTTATGTCTTTACAGTACATCATCGACGCCTACAACATAATAAACCATCCTCATTTTAGTCCTCGCGTAAGAGAGCCCTCAAACATCCAGAGTTCGCTTGCAGAATTTATCAGATTAAATAGATTATCGGGAAGCAGAAAAAACAGGGTTATTCTTGTTTTTGACGGATATCCTCCGCATGGAGAGAAGATGCCCTGTGGTGACGGACTGTTTTGCGTATTCTCGCGCATGATAGAAGCGGATGAGTTAATAAAGAGGCTGGTTGAAAAATCCGCTAACCCCGGGGATATTATCGTGGTTTCGGACGATAAAGGCATACAATTAGCTGTCAGGTTCTTAAACGCGCGGGTCTGCGGCGTAGAAGAGTTTATCTGCGGCAAGAAAAGCACAAGGGTGTTTGATTCCCCGCGCAAGGAAATGGAAGAAAAAACAATCTCTTATTCTAAAATGCAGGAAATAAACGCCGAGCTTAAAAAGAAATGGTTAGAGTAAAGAACAAGGAAGTAAACTATATCAAGTTCCTGGGTACTGCCGGGGCGCGTTTTGTAATGATCAAACAGCTGCGCGCTTCCGGAGGGTTATGGGTTTCTTGCGGCGAAACTAACATCCTGATTGATCCTGGTCCGGGCAGCATTGTGCGTTGCGCATCCAGCCGCCCAAAGCTTGATCCGGGAAAACTAGATGCCATTATTTTAACCCACCGGCATTTAGACCATGCCAATGATATAAACGTAATGATTGAAGCAATGACCGAAGGAGGGTTTAAAAAAAGAGGGGTGGTCTTTTGCCCTTCCGATGCGCTTGGCGACGACCCAGTTATCCTCAGGCACGCAAGAAGCTTCCCCGGGAAGATCCAGGTAATCCGGGCAAATCATCGGTATAAAGTGGGGGATTTCAGATTCACTACCTCTATGCGCCATATTCATCCCTGCCAGACTTATGGTTTAAAGTTCAAAATTGGCAGTACAAGCATCGGTTTGATTACCGACACCAGGTATTTTCCCGGGTTAGCTGGTTTCTATAAAACAGATGTTTTGATTATTGCAGTGGTCCTTTATGAATTGCGCCAGGGTATTGATCACCTTAGTTTAAAAGAAGCAGGCCTGATTATCAATCAGCTCAGGCCCAAGAAGGCCGTGCTTACTCATTTCGGTATGTCTATGCTTAAGGCCGGCCCGGTTCGCCAGGCGGAAATATTATCCGGGGTTTTGGGGATTGAAGTAATTGCCGCTTACGACGGAATGAAACTGGAGTTTTAAGGGGCCGGGAACCGCTTTCTTTTCTATCCCATATTTATCTTGACAAAGGCCTTAAACAGTGTTAAATTTGGTGTGCACAATAAAATCTAGAGCAATATATTCGGGATCCTTTGCTGGAGGAGCAAAGGAGCCACGTGATTTAACCGGATAAGACCAATATGGGATTGGATCTGTCCGGTTTTTTATTTATTATTGTAATTAAAGTTAAATGGCGGTAGAATAATGAAGATGAATAAGTTATTTAAGACAGTGATATTTACCTTGGCGTTGGCAGGCTCGGGAGTCTTTTGCCGGCAGGCCTTTGCTGTCTTTGATTTAAGTTATATGCTTGATGAAGGGGGATACCGGCTTGAGTTTGATAAAAGGAATTTTTCCAAGGTACTTACAGTTACGACGTCAAATGATACGGTTAACAACCGTTATGAAATACGGCAGCGCATTGAAAGCCCGCTGAGGAACCGCGATAACCCTTCGGTTACCATTAAGGATAATTTTGTAGTCAGAGGGTTTCGCGGTTCAAATAAATACGGGGATTTACGCATTCCAACCGGCGATATTGTAGTAAGGAATGATGAGCTTATTTATGTTTCCAATCCTGCCGGAGCATCCGATTCACTTACTCTCGTATACGGTATTAAAAATTTTCAGGAGCTGTCCCCCGGTTATTATACCGGACGCATTAGCCTGGTCTTGAACCCGGTCAATTCATCCCAGATGCCGGTGACCAAAGTGATTGAGGTTTATGTAACTATCCCTAATGAAGGCAGTTCTTTATCGGTTTCTGTCGCTCCTGCGGAAGGAGTAGGCTCGATTATCATCAATCCCTCCGATACCGATAATCTTCGCGGATCATCTAACGCCGTAGTCACTATTAATGGTTCTTTTAACGGGCCGTTCAGGATTTTGCAGATGCTACCCCAGCCGATCCAGTCTCAAGAGGGGAAGTATGTTGGCAGCGGGAATCTTCTGTTTAGAGTCCCGGATGCCCAAAGGGGAGTGGCAATGAATCAGCCTACTCCGGTTTCAAACAATATGCAGACAATATATTCTTCCCGGCCTGACGGCAGCGCGGATAAGGCCTTTGTAATCGCTTATTCTTTAGCAGACCCGTTAAGCCTGGTAGCAGGCAACTACCGTTCGCGCATCCAGTATCTTCTGGAATCTGAGGGCAGACAGGTAAACTTGGGCGCTTTGGATTTAGAGATCAGGCAGGAACGTGTTTTTGAGATAGCCATCTCTCCGCAGGATCAACGTTATAATATTGATTTTGCGAATATTAAACCCAGCGATGGACCGCGTTTAAATGAAGTGCTTATTGAAGTAAGGTCTAACCTTGGCCGGCCATACCAGGTAACGCAAAATGTCCTTTCGGAATTGGTAAATAGCCGGGGTGATAAAATACCTGCCAAGTATTTTTCTTTGCAGACCGTTTCGGTAAATAACACTAAAGGGAATCTAAGAGTTCTCAACAAAGCCTCAGTTGAGAAGGGTAGCCAGCTTTTATTCATTTCTGACGCAGAGGGCTCTGCCGATAAATTTAAAGTAGTTTACGAATTAATCTGCCCGGCTGATTTAAGTGCGGGTAGTTATTCATCGCGGATAACTTATACATTAACCGAAATTTAAAGAGGAGGGGTGAGGGGATGTTTGGAAATAATAACCGTAAACAGGAAAAATCAATGAAGGAGGTGATAAAAATGAAAAACTTGCTTATTTGCTGCATTGTTTTTGTTGTGGTTGTTTTTTGCGTAACAAACGCCTGGGCTGCCGCAAGCCAGACTGTTAGCGTCAATGCCACTGTTCCTACAATGGCCGGAGGGTTATCTGTAACCGTAAGTAAGGTTGTCGGCAGTGTCTGGACTACCGCATCTTCGATTAGCTTCGGGACGTTGATTTGGGATAATACAAACAAGATCTTTTTGCCCAACTGTTATTACGCTGTAGACATAGGCGTAACAGATAATTCCGGCACTGTCTGGACCCTGACGCATACGCGGGTGAATCTTGCCGGGCAGGGGACTAACCTTAATGGCAAGGTCAATGTTTCTTTTAATAAACAGACCAGCAGCTCTGTCGGTACAGAGTTAGCCAAATACAGCTATGCTAACAGCCAGAATATAGCTTATACTAAAACGCAGCTATCAGGAGGCTGGTTACGTATATATTACGGTGTTGGCACGGGAGAAGCGGGAAAAGACGCTACGGGAGTTACGCCGATCGGACTTGATACTCCGGCAGGCACATATACCGGTTCTGTTACTATTACACTTACACCGTAATTAATCAGCAGGCATAGCAGTATTTATAGAGGAGGGTATTTTGTTTGCTCTAATTCGCATTGTAGGGATCTGTTCCTGTCTTATTGGCAGTTTCTTTATTACTAGCGCACAAGCAGATAAACTGCCTTTTATGAATCGGTCAAAAATAAGAGTTGTGGTTGCTCCCGGCGAACGCGCATTCGGAGAGATCACGCTTGAAAATCCGACCGATGAGAGTAAAAGCATGCGGCTTTATTTAGAGGATTGGTATTATCTGCCGGGAGGCACAGGAGCCAAAGAGTTCCTTCCGGCAGACTCAACCCCTGTTTCTGCTTGTCCATGGATAAGTTTTTCTCCCGCGGATGTGACGCTTGCGCCATTTAGCAAGCAGAGAATAAATTATTCAGTCAATGTTCCCAGTAATGCAAGCGGAGCGCGTTTTGCCTCTCTTTTCTTTGAGACGGCAATCGGTAAAGGTTCTCTTTCGGATACCGGGCGTTCAGCCGGGCTTGATGTTAATGTCAGGGTGGCTACCTTGTTTTATATAGAGGTAAAAGGTACTATAGAACGCAGCGCCAAAATCGGTAATTTGAATATCCAGCCTTCAAAGGAAGAAAAAGGGGCTATAGACATAACCCTGGATTTTGAAAATTCCGGTAATACAGACATAACTACTTCCGGCAGCTATAGCCTTATGAATAATGACGGAATAGTCAGCGCCCGCGGAGCATTTAACGGCGTTTATGCTTTTCCTGGGGGCAAAGGCAGTCTTTTGGGCACATGGAAAGGTATAATTCCCCCCGGAGAATACGACTTGGTAATAAATGTTGATCTTGGCAAGGCGCTTGAGGATGCGGGTATAGGCAGGGGACCGGTAATTACCAAAGAAGCTCAAGTTACAATAGGAGAGAATAATAAAATTGTGCAGATCGGCAAGCTTAATTAATATGTTTTCTTTAACCGGGAGGTCATTCAATAAAACAGGTGTTAATAAAAGGCCTTCCGGCAAGACCTTTCCTTTTCTGGGAATCTCCCTCCTGGTTTTTTTCTTTTTTTTTTCCGTTATCGTAGCACCTAAACCGATTTTTGCTTATAGCCAAATTGCAGAATTTCTCTGTGAGGAAGGCATTAAGGATTTAAAAAGAGGCGACTTCCAGCGGGCCGAGAGTGAATTTAACAAGGCCCTTATCGCAGAACCAGGCTATCCTCCGGCCGTCTATTATCTTGAGCTTATTAGCGAAAGGATATATAGTAAAAAGATATATAGGGATACCGGAACCAGCAAGGTCAGTACTCCTGATTATCCCAAACTGGATAGGCAAACGGCGATGGAGAATGCCCTTGGCCAGGCTAAAGTCAGAAAATCTATTGAAGAGACTGAAGGTTTAAGCGCTTCTCAGATATTTATCCCCGAGCCAGGCCAGCCGGAGCAGGCTGATACCAGCGGCAGAATAAAAACCCAGGCAAGGTATCTTCTTAACGACCCCCGCCTTTCCATGCAGCAGCCAATAAAGATCGAAGAAGGGAAATACGTTATTATCACCGGAAGCAATATTACCCGTTTTCTGGTTGTGCAGCCGGATATACTGTATGCGGAAAGGTTAAATGATAATGAGATATCCGTGATGGCTAAAAGCAGGGGGCTGGCTTCAATTATTATCTGGGATGATAACGGACGTACAACCCTTGAATGCACCGGTATTATGCCTATACCTGAATCTCCTACGCTGGAGGAAACAATACGCAAGGAAGAGGAGAAAATGGGTAATTTCAAATTTCGCTATAACCTGGACTGGTATTCTTATTATACCGGCCGCAGGCTCCAGGCTATTGAGCGCAACGGCACTTACTCCTGGATACATAATTTACGTTTGGATGGCGCCACCCCTTACGGAATGTTTGATTGGGCGATAACAGAACGCGTCCTTTCTACTACCACTGATATGACTTATATCACTGCCGGCTTGACCAACGGTAAACTGGGTAATTTTAAGGGATTTAACATCCGGGCCGGTGATTATAACCCTTATTTTAATAACCTGGCTATACCAGGGGCGGATTTAAGGGGCGTGTATTTTTATTCGCCCGCTTTCAATAATAAGCTTGATTATTCTGTTTTCTGGGGCAGGGAAAACGGCGGCCGTTACGGGACCCTGGCTACGGAAACTTTTGATAAGACCAAACATTCTTTTATGAGCGGTTTTAATTTGAATTTCTCCCCTGAAACTTGGCAGAATTATAAGTTTAGCGTGGGTCACGGATGGGGGAGAGACCGGCAGGATTTTCTTAAAGATTATGCATATGACTTAATCGGCAGCTGGAATTTTAAAAACCATGGTTATAGCTATGAAATCGCCAGCGATACTAAAAATTTAGCCCAATTATTTAACAGCCGTTACAACGGTGATAATCTTTATGCTAACCTGCAATTTAGAGATATCGATAAGGAATTTGTGAGCCTTACCGGGCCCGGATGGCGCCAGGGAGAATTCGGCGCTCTCTTGAATTTAACCTACAGGCCTACAGATAAGCTTACTTATACCCAGCGTTTTGACATATACCGTGACCGGCTTTATCCTGCGGAAGATAACGCTGACCGTTATAACGAAGATCTGGATGCTACCCTTGATTATAAGATAGATCCGTTGACTAATTTGGAGGTCAGCTATACACTCCAGAATGACCTGGGTAAGTTATCACAGGTAAGGTACCAGTCCTCCGGCATAGGCATAGACAAGCTGGTTCCAGTATTCGGCAAAGAGGTTTCTACTTATATAAAGTATTCTCACCAGGATAATAAGAATTTTTCTGCTCCTTCTTTGGACTATGCTAATGAGAAATTCTTTGCGGGATTGCGTTTCAGCGTTATCGGCGCCTTGTACTATTATTTTAATAGGGAAATTAATTGGCTTACCGAGCGCTACACCGGAAATCACGTGCGGCCTAATGTTACGGAGACCGGGCTTGATTGGTATGACCGCATCGGCACTTCCCCATTTTGGGGGTCAATGCGTTTTACCTGGCGTGACGAAGAGCACGCAGATTCTCCGTTATCATTTCTTGCTGGGGAAGATTATATAGAAGGGTATAGCGAGCTTTCATACCGTCCGGCTGACGGACAAGAGGTTTACGCTTCCGCCAGGATCAGGAATATCTGGAAAGAAAATGCTGCAGCTGTAAGCAGGGTGGAGGCCAGTTTTAACGTGGGGATGAAGCTGCTTTGGGATACCGGTTTTCGTTGGGATGCTGTTTCTACCATCCAGGGCTACGTTTTCAAAGATTATAATTCCAATGGCCTTATGGAGCGTAATGAGCCGCCCGTATTTGGTATTAAGGTATGGCTGGGCAAAAAACGATATCAGGTTACCGATGAACTCGGGTATTTTAAGTTTGATAAGGTGCACGGCAAGATGGCTTATGTGACTTTGGATACCGGCACTCTTCCGGCGGGCTATATGCTTACCGTTCCGGTTACCCAGGGGGTTCCTATCGAGAATGCCGCTTCCTCCAAAGTTTATTTCGGGATAACTTCGCGTTCGGAGATACGCGGTATGGTTTTTGAAGATACAAATGAAGACGGTGAATATTCGCTAGGAGAAAAAGGCGTGCCCGGGGTTGAGATAACTCTGGATGGCGATAAAACAGCGGCTACCGGCATAGATGGCAGCTATACTTTTTCACAGGCGCAGCCGGGCGTACATGAATTATCCGCTAACTTAAACTCTATACCGGTTTATTACCTGCCTTTGGTGGCCCTTAAAAAGAAATTCCCCCTACAAGAGGGGGAATCTTCTATTTGGAACATTCCTCTGCGCAAGATACAGAAATAGGAGGAGGGGGCGTTACCGGGTATAAATTGTTCTTACCTGCCTGGTAACCTTTTCTCCTTGGGCAAGAAGGTTTTCCTTTCTCTCCTCCTTTTCTATAATCTCCTCATCTACCGTGGCGGTTGAGTTTTTATTGGCTACATCTTCCCTTTGGTAATTCTTGATCAGTGTTTCCGGAATACGGGCAGGTGCATTTACCCCCGGAATAGAAGGTATTGTACAAGACATACTGATTGTTACGCTATCACCAGCCCAGGCAGTGGAAACCGCGAAAAGAACCAGCAACCCCGTTAAAATCTCTTTTTTCCCCATCTTACACCTCCTTGCCCATTAAAAAACCCCGGTTTTAAAAGAGCCGGGGCCATAAAAAAACCCTAAAAGGCTTATTTTTAGGGTTTGCTTCTTTGGCAGTGCAGCCCTCCAAGAAACCTCGGAGCTGTCACTTTGCGCCCCAGCATTACTGCTAGTTAGCCTTTTACAAAGTTAAACCAAATTGTATTAAGAGTATAACACATATTCCGAAAAATTTCAATATGCAGCTGAAATATTATTATTTATATAACATACTGATAATACGATAGTTATAGTGATTATTACTTGAATTATGAATAAAATTACCGCTGCATTATAAAGTAATATAGGAAAGTATAATAACCGAATATTTTAATGTATTCCATTATAAATTAGCGACTTTTGAGTTTGCCTAAAGCAGGTAACAATATTTCAAAGCAGATTATTCATATGCAGAACTGTAAACATAGGAATATTCTTGACATAACTGTTTAATTATGTTAAAGTTAATAAACCATATTACAAAAAAGGAGGGAAATATGAGTAGTTGGCAAGTTGTGTTACTTGAGCCAGCCAGAAGCGTGCTTACCCAGATAAGCCAGTTTATGATTAATGTACTTCTGGTTATTGTCATCCTGATTATCGGTTGGTTGATTTCCAAATTGATCAAGGCAATAGTGAGCAAGGCATTAAAAGCTATAAAGATTGATGTCCTCGCCAGCCGTATTGAGTTGGACAAAATGCTCAGCAAAGGCGGTATAACATATTCTCTTTCTGATTTGATCGGTGTAATCTGTTATTGGCTTGGTCTTTTAGTCACTTTTATGGTGGCCATTAATGCCATAGGCCTGACTGTGGCCGCAGATTTGCTGAACCAGGTTGTCCTTTATATACCGAATGTTATCGCGGGGATATTTATTTTGGTTATTGGCATGTTTGCCGCCACAGCCCTGAAGAATATTGTAACTACCGCCGCTAATAATGCCGGGCTTAGCCAAGGTAAGATTCTGGGCCAAATCGTAGAGATTATTGTTATGATTTTTGCGATAATCGTGGGCCTGGAGCAGCTTAATATCGGTATGCGTATCACCGAACTTACTATAAGTATAATCTTAGGTTCATTAGGTTTAGGTTTGGCTTTAGCTTTTGGCCTTGGTTGTAAAGATATAGTAGGTAAATTTGTTTCCGAAATAGTGGAGAACTTGAAAAAGAAATAATGCAGTTTATGCTTGATAAAATTAAACCCCGCGCTGGACTGGCGCGGGGTTTAATTTTTAGAATAAGCTCCGAATCTTATTCATAGTTTCAGACTCCCAATAATAATCTTATTACAAAAATGTTTAAAATATACTAGGCGCCATGAAACAAGAGGTAAGATTATGAAAAGTCTTTATCCGCACTTTCGGATGTCCGTTGGTGCAAGTACCGCGAGATGATTTTGGAGATATTGAAAGGGATAAGTAATTTCGAGTGAAAAGCTACAATGCAAGAGGGAATGTTAAAATGAAGCAATGGTACGAAGAATTATTTGAGAACTATGCACAGAAATATGATAAAGAATGTTATGTCCAGGGAACGCTTGGGGAATGTGATTTTATTGAACAGGAGTTAAAGCATAACAAAAAGGTAAGAATACTTGATGTCGGATGCGGGACAGGCAGGCATTCGATTGAACTTACGAAAAGGGGATACAGCGTTACCGGCGTTGACTTTTCCGGGAATCAGATAAAAAGGGCAAGGGAAAAGGCACAAGAGGCAGGGGCAACCATCGATTTCCAAATACAAGATGCGCGCAATTTCTCTTTTGACAGCGAATTTGATCTGGTGATTATGTTGTGTGAAGGCGGATTCTCTCTTATGGAAACAGATGAGATGAATTTCCAGATACTCAAGAACGCCACAAAAGCGCTTAAAAGTAAAGGCAAGCTCATTTTCACAACATTAAACGGATTGTTCCCGTTGTTTCATTCGGTTACTGAATTCTATAAGTCGGCGCAGAAAGAAGGCCAATCCCAGTGTAAGGAGTGCTCCTTTGATCTGATGACTTTCCGTGATTATAACACCGTTGTTTTTGAGGATGATTCCGGGAATAAAAGAGAACTCAAAAGCAATGAGCGCTATTATGTTCCTAGTGAAATAAAGTGGCTTTTAAAGACGCTGGGATATAAAAGAATAGACATTTTTGGCGCAAAGCTTGGGGCATACTCAAGAAACGACAAACTGACCACTGACGATTTCGAAATGCTCGTTGTCGCCGGGAGGTGAAATAAAGCATGAAAAAAATTTT
The DNA here is from genome assembly GCA_028716965.1 of Candidatus Omnitrophota bacterium. Classification (GTDB taxonomy): domain Bacteria; phylum Omnitrophota; class Gorgyraeia; order Gygaellales; family Profunditerraquicolaceae; genus UBA6249. The sequence goes on along the minus strand of JAQUOV010000006.1, from coordinate 97,744 downwards.
CATCAGGACCCTGGGATGTCAGATGAATATACGGGATTCCGAGGTAATCTGCGGATTGCTGAAAAAAGCGGGTTATCAAATCTGTTCTTCTGATGGCGAAGCGGATATTGTTATATTCAATACCTGCTCTGTGCGCCAGCATGCCGAGGACCGCGTATGGAGTTTGATCGGAAGTTATAAAGGTTCCAAGATAATTGGTTTAGTCGGATGCATGGCCCAGAATTATAAAGAACGCGCCTTCCAGCGCGAGGCAAATATCAGCTTTGTCGCCGGGCCGCAGGATATCTATAAAATCCCCGAAATATTAGATAAACTGGCCGGTGGCGAATTCTTTGAACGCAAGATCTGGGAAGTGGATAGCTCTCAGCGGCCGGAAGAAATTTACCACACAGGTTTCTTTCAGGATAAGTCCCATGCCTATGTGGTTATATCCGAAGGATGTTCTAATTTCTGTTCTTATTGTGTAGTGCCGTATGTACGGGGCTCTTTGCGGCACCGGAAGAGCAAGAATATACTTATGGAAATCCAGGGAGCTATTTCAAACGGAGCTGCCAGGATCACTCTTTTAGGGCAGAATGTTAACGCCTATCAGGATAATCACATTAATTTTACTAAATTGCTTGAGCAGGCCAATGCTTTGGAAGGGCTGGCGGAGCTTAATTTCTTTACTTCTCACCCCAAAGATGCCAACGCCGGGTTTTTTCAGGCTATACGCGACCTGGATAAATTGAACAAGTCTCTGCATTTACCTCTGCAGTCAGGTTCAGACAGGATCCTTAAACTTATGAACCGCGGGTATTCTGTAAAAGAATACTTGGATTTAATTGATTCTTATCGTAGAATTGTTAAAGGAGGCCTTTTAACTACGGATATCATTGTGGGGTTTCCCACTGAAACGGACGAAGAGTTTGAAGAGACATATGATTTAGTTAAAAAAACAAGATTTAACGCTGCCTACATTTTCAAATATTCTCCCAGGCCGAACACGAAGGCGGCAAAAATAGCCGACCTGTTAAGTAAAGAAGGAAAGGAGAAACGGCATAAGAAGCTTCTTGATTTGCAGAGAAGGATCTCCAATAGCCTTAGGGCCGGGAATAAGCATGCGAAAGTTTAAGCTCTATTTCATGATTTTGGCTTTTCTTTCCTTCCCCGGTATCAGCCGGGCGGCTAATTTGGATAAATTAAAAGCCGATTTCCTGCAGGGAAATTACCGCAGGGTAATACTTGAAGCGCAGGCTCAGACAGGGCGTTTCAGTATCCAGGGGACGGATGAGTTGAGTTATTTGTCAGGCTTGAGTTATTTAAAGGAAAACAAGCTAGATCAGGCGCAGGAGTGTTTTCGCCGTATCTTAAATAATCCCCTCAGCAGGTTTAAGACCCAGGCGGCATTGGCTTCAGCGGACGCCTATTTAATCAAAGGGCAATTTCAAGATGCGGAAGATATTTATAATAAACTTCTTGAAGATAACCCCAATATTAACTTGAAGGCCGGCATATTCTATCGTTTAAGCCAGTCAGGTTATCGAAAAGGCAACAGGGAGCAGTTTAATGAATATTTATTAAAATTAAAAAGAGATTTTCCTTTAAGCCTTGAATTAAAATCTTCTAAGGGCATACCGCAGAGCGTATCGTTTTTAAATGAAACAGGCGAATTTTCGGTACAGGTTGGTTTTTTCGTAAAGAGCTTAAATGCAGTGAATTTTAAAGACAGGCTTTTGGATATGGGGTATCCTGCTTATATTGAGGGGTCAGGCGAAGGTTACCGGGTTAAGGTAGGCAGGTTTAAAACGCAAACAGAGGCATTGGAGACAGAGAGCAAACTTTCCCTTGATGGGTTTCCAACCAAGCTTTGCCCGTAGTATTTATGTTTAAGAAAAAAATTATCTTTCTTCTTGGCCCTACCGCTATAGGCAAATCTGCGATCGCAGTGCATTTAGCCAAAAAGATTAACGCGCAGATCATCTCCTGCGACTCTATGCAGGTATACAGGTCAATGGGCATAGTTACCTCCCAGCCCTCAAGCACGCAAAGAAAAAGGGTAAAACACCATCTGCTGGGTGTAATCAATGCCTCTAGTGAATATAATGTAGCTCGGTATAGAAAAGATGCTTTGGTGATTTGCAATAAGTTATTCCGGAAAGGCAAGGTCCCGTTGTTTGTGGGCGGCACAGGTCTTTATTATTCTGTTATCGTTGACGGGATATTCCCGTCAGTAGCGGAGGATAAGATAATCCGTGCCAGACTTTCTAATCAGCTGAGGCTTAAGGGCAATAACTATTTGCATGAGAAATTAAGCAAAGTTGATCCTCTATCCGCCAAAAAAATCCATCCTAACGATTCCAGGAGGGTTATCCGCGCCTTGGAGGTTTATATGAAGGCAGGCGCGCCTATATCCGCTTTACAAAAAAGCAGGGTCGGCCTGGATAATGAGTATGAAGTCAAGGTATTCGCTTTAAACGCGAAGAGGCAGGCCCTTTATGATAAAATCAATCAAAGGGTCAGTAAAATGTTCAACTCCGGTTTAATTAATGAAGTCAGGCGGCTGCTCAAACATAAATTAAGCAAGACTGCTTTTTGCGCTATCGGGGTACGTGAATTAGAGGGTTATTTTAATGGGGAGTATTCATTAGATGAGGCCAAACGCCTTATCCGGCGCAATAGCAGGCGTTATGCCAAGCGCCAACTCACCTGGTTTCGGAAAGATAAGCGCATAAAGTGGATTAATATTAAAGATAAACAAAGGCCCGGGGAAATTGCTAAAAGGATATGGAAAAAGCTTTATTAGTGAGTATTCAAATAAAGACTGACAAACACCATTGGCGCATCGAAGATATTTCTTCGGAGCTGGAGGAACTGGCAGTTTCAGCCGGTGCTGAAGTGGCTGGAAATATAATTTGCATTTGCGATAAGGCTACGGCAAACTACCTTATTGGTAAAGGCAAGGTTGAGGAGATCGGTTTTATCGCCAATGAGGAGGGTGTGGATACAATAATCTTCAGCCATGACCTGTCCGGAACACAGCAGCGTAATCTGGAAGAGTCGCTTGGCAGAAAGACTATTGACCGTACCCAGCTGATCCTTGATATCTTTAGCCGCAGGGCCAAAAGCCCTGAAGGGAAAATGCAGGTTGAGCTGGCATTGCTTCAATACCTGCTGCCTCGCTTGGTGGGCAAGGGAATAGTGCTTTCTCGTTTAGGCGGGGGGATCGGCACGCGCGGACCGGGAGAGACTAAGCTTGAAATTGACCGCCGCCAGGTTAGGAAAAGAATCGCTAAACTAAAAGCCGACTTAGAGGCATTCAGGCTGCACCGTTTGACTACTCATAAGAAAAGAAAGGGGAATAACCTGCCCCTGGTAGCTTTAATAGGATATACAAGCGCGGGAAAATCTACCTTGCTTAACCGTCTGACCAGTGCTTCCCAAGCCACTTCAGAGAGATTATTTACTACGCTGGACCCGCTTTCCAAGAGTTTTCAGCTGCCCAATGGGCAAAATATCATCATCTCAGATACCGTTGGTTTTCTGCATGAACTGCCGCATCATTTAATTGAAGCGTTCAAAGCTACACTGGAAGAGCTCCGCGAGGCGGATCTTTTGATCCATGTTTTGGATATGGCTGACCAGCGTATCCATCAGCACAACCAGGCTGTAGAGAGTGTTTTGGATGAATTAGGGTTACAAGATAAACCGACCCTGGTGGTGTTAAATAAAATGGACCTGGTTTTAGACCGCAGCTGGCTTCAGGTATATAAAAATGAGTTTAGCGATCCTATCGCCATCTCGGCTAAGACAGGAGAGAAGATGGAAACGTTAATTGAGCGGATAGAAAAGTATTTTTCCAGCCTCATGCTAAGCCTGAAAATAATCATCCCCCATAAGCGTATGGAGCTAGTAAATCTTTTTTATCGCCAGGCCAAAGTAAATAAGATCGATTATCTGCAGGAAGGAATAAGCATAAGCCTGGAGATCCCCAGGGAGTTGTTCAGCAGGATAAGTCAAGACAAAGACATAAAAATTATCTGTTAGATTACATAACAAAAATAATTATTTTACTTGACAAAGTAAGTAGGTTCTGTTAAGCTAATACAGTAAGGAGCAGGTATGCCAATGTTCAGGCTCAAGATAGGCCCTGAAGAACCGGTTTATATAATCGGCGTGGTTTGCAGGCTGATTAATATTCCTATCTGGACACTGCGCCAGCTGGATAAAGCAGGCGTAGTGCGGCCCAAGCGGATGGGTAAGAAAAACCGTTTATATTCCTTGAAGGACCTGAAGAAGCTGGAGTATGTGCATTACCTTATGGAGAAAAAACGCGTAAACTTGCATGGGGTAAAAATAATACTGGAAAAGGAGGGATGAAAATTTTTTTAGTCAAATATTAGCACTCTCTATATTTAAGTGCTAATCTTGTTGACAAAACAGCAAATTATGTTAGAATTACTCCTTAACATTGGTAGTTTAGCAGGTGGTAAAAAGGAGGCAAAATCGTGCGCAGTGTTGATTATAACTCTCGCAGGAAATTAGTTCTAAACTCGGCTATTAACCGTTATATCAAAAATGCGGTTCCCGTTGCCTCCGAAGATATTGCCGATGAGTTTGATCTAAGTTCGGCAACCATAAGGAATATATTCTCCGAGCTTGATGATTCCGGGTTTTTAAAACATCCTTATACTTCAGGAGGCAGGGTCCCTACCGATAAGGGCTATCGTTATTATGTGGATTTCCTTGTCCGGCAGATTGAGCTTATTGATGATGAGAAGAAACGTATCCTTAAGGAATGCAAGAAGAAGATCCGCCGGCTGGAGGATGCCCTGGAAAATACCTCTGAAGTGATCTCTGAGATTACGCACTACGCAGGCATTGCTTCCTTCCTGGAATGGCAGGATAAGGTATTCTATAAGGGGATCAGCCGCATATTGGACCAGCCGGAATTCAGGGATGCGGATAAGATACGGCTGTTAGTCAGACTGATGGAGGATAAGGGCCGGCTGCTGGGCATTGTAAACCGCGATTTTTCCGGAAAGTTGAAAGTTTATATCGGAGGGGAACTGGGGATCCCCGAGATGGAAAATTGCTCTTTAATCGTTACCAGTTATAAATTGAAGGACCAGCCTTCGGGCAGGCTTGCAGTATTAGGGCCGATGCGTATGGAGTATGACCATATTATCCCCGTTTTAGAGTATATCTCTGATGTTTTAACGGATGTGCTGAGCACATTTTAAAGATGGATGAAATGAAGAAAAACCATGAAAATAAGAAAGAGGACAACGGTATAGCTACGGTTACGCTGAAGGAATCCGAATATAGTCAGCTTAAGGATGCGGCGGAAAAGTTCAAGGATATCCAGGATAAGCTTTTGCGTTCTCATGCAGATTTTGAGAATATGCGTAAACGCCTTGAACGGGAGAAGCAGGATTTTCTAAAATATGCCAACGAAGGGATAATTTTAGAGTTGTTGAATGTCCTGGATGACCTTGAGCGCGTGATAAACCTGGCTGAAGACAAACATGAAGAGCTTAATGCTTTCTTAAAAGGCGTGGAGATGATCCTGGCGCATCTTTATGAATTGCTTAAAGCGCACGGGGTTAAGCCTGTTGATGCTGAGGGTAAAGTTTTTGACCCTAATTGCCACGAAGCTCTTATGCAGGTAGAGAACAGGGATTTACCGGAAAATACGATCGTTGAAGTTTTGCAAAAAGGATACTTAATGCATGAGCGGGTAATCAGGACCGCTAAAGTAAAGGTTTCGAAAAAACAATAGTGGGCACCCCGCACTCAGGGGAGTTGTGCGGGTGTTGTCTTCGTAGACAAGGAGGTTAGCTATGGCTAAAGTAATCGGTATTGATTTGGGAACATCTAATTCAGCGGCTGCAGTTATGGAGGGCGGCAGGCCGGTGATTATCCCTTCGGCTGAAGGTGCAGGCGTGGCTTCCGGTAAGGCATTTCCTTCTTTTGTTGCTTTTACTAAAGATGGACAGCGCCTGGTAGGTGAACCGGCAAGGCGCCAGGCGGCTATAAACGCGGAAGGTACGATTCAGGCCGCTAAGCGTAAAATGGGCACAGATTATAAGTTTAAGGTATACGGAAAAGAGTATACCCCGCAGCAGATATCTTCTTTTATCCTGCAGAAAGTCAAGCAGGATGCAGAGGCCTATCTCGGGGATAAGGTGGAAGAGGTGGTAATCACCTGCCCGGCGTATTTTGACGATAACCAGAGGACAGCTACTAAGGATGCCGGAGAGATAGCGGGTCTAAAGGTATTAAGGATTATTAATGAACCCACTGCTGCCTGTTTGGCTTACGGTTTGGAAAAAGCAGGGAAAGAGCTGAAGATCCTGGTTTTTGACCTGGGAGGCGGTACGCTTGATGTTACGATTATGGAGATGTGGAAAGAAGGCGGGTTTAAGGTCATGGCCACCAGCGGTGATACCCAATTAGGCGGTACGGATATGGATAACGCCCTGATTGATTATATCGCCAAGGAATTCAAGCGGGACACCGGCATTGACTTGAAGAACGACAAAATGGCTATGCAGAGGTTGCGTGAAGCCGCGGAGAAAGCCAAGGTTGAGCTTTCCAGCACCCTTACCACGGATATAAACCTTCCTTTTATCACCGCGGATTCTTCAGGGCCTAAACATTTAACTATGTCAATCAACAGGGCCAAACTTGAAGAATTGGTCGGCCCGATCATAGAGAGATGCCGGGGGCCTTTAGAGCATGCTTTAAAGGATGCAAAAGAGGCGTTTGAAAAAGAAGGTATCAGCTTTACCGATAAAGGAGTAGATAAGATTATTATGGTCGGTGGTCCTACGCGTATGCCTATTGTGCAAAAATTTGTAGAAGATTATACGGGCAAAAATATAGAGCGCGGGGTTGACCCCATGGAATGCGTGGCTTTAGGCGCGGCAGTGCAGGCAGCAATCATCAAAGGCGAAGTCAAAGATGTTTTACTGCTTGACGTTACTCCCTTGTCTTTAGGTATAGAGACTTTAGGGGGGGTAAATACCAAGTTGATAGAGAGAAATACTACTATCCCTACCCGCAAATCCCAGGTTTTCTCTACTGCCGCCGATAACCAGACAGCAGTCACTATCCGGGTTATCCAGGGTGAGCGCGCTATTGCCGAGGCAGAAGGCAATGTTGAGCTGGGCAGGTTTGACCTGGTGGGTATACCTTCGGCTCCGCGCGGCGTGCCGCAGATAGAGGTAGCTTTTGATATTGACGCCAACGGCATTGTGCATGTTTCTGCCAAGGACCTCGGTACCGGGAAAGAGCAGTCTATCAAGATTACTGCGCCTAAGAAACTTTCCAAGGAAGAAATTGATAAAATGGTGCGGGATGCCGAGAAATACGCGGCTGAAGATTCAAAAAAGAAAGAAGAGGTGGAGATTATAAACCAGGCGGATAACCTTATTTACGCTACGGAAAAATCGTTGAAGGATTACGGGGATAAGGTCAGCCAGTCTGAACGGGCAGATATTGAGGTTAAGCTGAATGACCTAAAGTCCGCGATAAAGGATAAAAATATTGAGCGTGTTAAAAAAGGCATGGATGATTTGACCAAGGTTTCGCATAAGCTTGCGGAAGAGATATATAAGCAGGCAGCCGCTAAACAACAGGCAGGCGCTAAACAGTCTTCGGACTCTGCTACGCAGGAGAAGCCACAGGATCAGCAGGGCGGAGCTTCCCAGGCAGGCAGCGAGGATATCATTGACGCTGAATATAAAGAAGAGGATGATAAGAAATAACAATATCCCGTCTCGTAAAATGTGGCAAAATTGTTAAAGCAATTTTGCCACATTCGACGGGATTAATTCGCACAGTAACTTATGTTCACTTCGTTCCATAAGTTACGTGCTCATTTAATGTCTACCAAGCGTGATTATTACGAAATATTAGGGGTTACCAAAAGCGCTTCTTCGGAAGATATACGCAGAGCTTACCGGGAGATGGCGCTTAAGTTCCATCCGGACCGTGTGCCTGCGGAGCAAAAAAAAGAAGCGGAAGAAAGATTCAAAGAAGTTTCTGAGGCTTACGCCGTGCTTTCTGATTCCGCAAAAAGGGATCTTTATGATAAGTACGGGCATTCCGGCATTGACCAGAAATATGCCCAGGAAGATATCTTCAAGGGCGCTGATTTTAGCAGTATCTTCAGGGAAATGGGCGGCGGCTTTGGCGCCGGCGGGAGTATATTTGAAGAGATATTCGGAGACCTTGGCTTTGATATTTCGGGCAGGCATCAACCAAAGGGTCAGTCCGCAAGGAGGCGAGGCAGGGATTTACAGATAGCCATAGATATTTCATTGGAGGAGGCGGCGCAGGGCTTTGAAAAGATAATCACCGTGCCGCGTTACGAGACTTGCGCCACTTGTTCCGGTACCGGAGCAAAGCCGGGGACAAAGAGAAGCACTTGCCCCCAATGTAAAGGTTCAGGCAGGACAGTCGTTTCCAATGGTTTTTTCCAGTTAGCGCAAACCTGTTCTCGCTGCGCAGGAGAAGGCGCGATTATCCAGTCTCCCTGCCCGGATTGCCGGGGAGAAGGCAGGGTTAAGGTTGTCAAGAAAATCAAAGTTAAGATCCCCGCAGGCGTAGATACAGGTTCTCAACTGCGCGTGCGCCAGGAAGGAGAAGCCGGTATTAACAGCCGGGGCGATCTTTACGTTGTTATTGAAATAAGGCCGCATAATATTTTTGAAAGGCACAACAATGATATTGCCACGTCAGTCAATATCAGCTTATCTAAAGCTGTCTTAGGCGGGGAGGTAGAGGTCCCTTCTTTAGAAGGCAGGTTGATGATGAAAATTCCACCTGGCACACAGTGCGGCAAGACTTTCCGGCTTAAAGGCAAAGGGATACCGGACTTGCATTCCCGGGATATAGGGGATGAATTAGTGAAGGTGAACATTGATATCCCGGCAAAGTTAACCGGACAGCAGAGGCAATTAATGGAAGAATTCGCGCGCCTTAGCGGAGAGGATCTGCGGGTAAAAGATAGTTTTACGGAAAAGATCAAGAAATCATTCAGGTAAGAAGAGGAGAAGATGCCTACTTATGAATACGAGTGTTTATCGTGCAAACATAAATTTGAAGTCTTACAAAGCATAAAAGCAAGGCCCGTAAGCAAATGCCCCCAATGCTCAAAGAAGGTCAGGAAATTAATCAGCAGCACGGCAGGCTTCATCTTCAAGGGGCCGGGATTTTACGCTACGGATTACAGGAAAACGGATAGTCCTTCAAAGAAAACCGGCGTTGCTTCCTGCCCTAAGGCGCAAGAAGGCTGTACCGGATGTTCCGGGAAGTAACTTAGATAAAATCATTGTTTTTATTGTTTTATGTGGTAGAATTATCCTCGTGTTGCTAAATCAACCTTTTTGCAATTACGAATTTAATGACCAAGATAAGACCTTTTAAAGCAGTAGTTTACAATCCCGAGAAAATAAAAGATTTCAGCCAGGTTGTCTGCCCGCCTTACGATGTTATCTCTGCGTTTGCCCAGGAATCATACCGCCAGCGTTCCACATATAACTTTATCCACATACTATTGTCCAAAGATTCGGCTTCCGATGATAAGTACTCCAGGGCAGCTTCAATCTTCCGTAATTGGCTTAATGAAAATGTGCTTATCCGGGACCAGCGGCCTGCCATTTATTTTTACAGCCAGGAGTATGTAATCCGCGGAGAGAAAAAGACGCGTTTAGGGTTTATCTCTCTGCTTAGGCTGGGAGATGATAAGGGGTCAGCTGTCTTCGGACATGAAAATACTCATACGGAAGCAAAAGAGGACCGTTTTAAGCTGCTCAAACAGGTAAAGGCTAACCTTAGCCCTATTTTTGTTATCTTTCTGGATAAGAAAAGGATTATCCGCAGGGCATTCCAGAAATATATCTGGGGTAAAGAGCCTTTTATTGAGCTTGCCGACGACGAAAAAACCCTGCATAAATTATGGCGCCTGGATGACCCGGCAGCGCTGGAAGCGGTGGAGAACAGCATGAACAACGAGAATATGTTCATTGCAGACGGACACCATCGTTACGAGGTCGCCTGCTCCTGGCGAAACCGCATGCGCCAGGATTTAGGGGCGCAATTTTCAGGGGAAGAAGATTTTAATTATTGCCTTTCATATTTCACCAATACGGATTCCCGCGGGCTGTCAATTTCTCCTATCCACCGCCTGTTTACGTTAAATGCCGAATTGAACCTTCCGGATTTTATCTTGCAGGCCAAGGAGTATTTTGATGTAGACCAGGTTAAGGACAAGGTGCGTTTTTTCTTCCTGCTTGAAAAGGCCGGATGCAGCGAGCATCTTATAGGGGTATATAAGGACGGAAAATATTTTCTTTTGCGCCTGAAGAATATAAAGATCCTGGATAAGTTAATTGCCGATAAACCTAAAGAATACAGGACCCTGGATGTAGCTATCCTGAATTATCTCGTATTGAAGAATATCTTAAATTTCGATCTGGATAACCTGCCTGCCGTAAGATACGACCCTGATCCCGATGAGTTTATCAAGGAGGTTGATGCGGACCCCCTGAAGGTGGCGTTTTTCCTGAATCCGGTAAAGATAGAGCAGATTATAGACGTTGCTTTGAGCGGCAATAAAATGCCTCCTAAATCCACCTATTTCTATCCAAAGGTGCTTTCCGGACTGGTAATCAATAAACTGGAGGACTTTAAATAGTTGACGAAATATGGCCCTCTTCGGTAAACCAAAATATACGATCGTCCGCGTAAAGAAAAAAGAGATCCCCGACGGCTTGTGGACAAAATGCGAAGAGTGCCTGGAAACATTATATAATAAGACCCTTGAAGAGAATTTTAAGGTTTGCCCGAAATGTAACTACCACTTCGGGTTGACCGCTTACGAAAGAATAAATATGTTATTTGATAAAGACACCTTCTCTGAATTTGATAAGGATATGCTTGCGGTTGACCCGCTTGACTTTAAAGGGCCAAAGACATATAAGGAGAAACTGAAGCGGGACCAGGAATTAACCGGGTTAAAAGATGCGGTTGTTTCCGGGGAAGGCAGGATTGAAGGAAAACCGGCGGTGCTGGCTGTAACCGATTCGCGTTTTATTATGGGATCTATGGGTTCGGTAGTAGGGGAGAAGATAACCCGGGCTATTGAATATGCTACAAAAAATAAACTTCCCATAGTTATCGTATCTGGTTCAGGAGGCGGAGCGCGTATGTATGAGGGGATGTACAGCCTTATGCAGATGGCCAAAACATGCGCAGCCTTATCCTATCACCGCAAGGCAAGGTTATTATATGTATCTGTGCTTACCAACCCCACGATGGCCGGGATCATGGCTTCATTTGCCAGCGTCGGGGATATAATTATGGCCGAGCCTAAAGCTTTGATCGGTTTTACCGGCCCGCGGGTTATTGAACAGACAATAAGGCAAAAGCTGCCCATTGGTTTTCAGCGCTCGGAATTTTTGCTGGACCACGGGCTCATTGATATGATTGTGCATCGCAAGGATATGAAGAATAATCTCAGCCAACTGCTTGATTATTTTAGTTAAATTTGTATAATAGTTAAAAGCTGATATTAGTTCTATAAGCCAAGTGCACATTTAAATGAGTGTACCCTCGTTCGTTCCGCTTACGAGGATTTTTCTGGACAAAACTTAGAGGAGTAATTAAATGGCTCAGGTAAGTTTGAAGAATGTTTGTAAAGTTTTCCCGGGTAATGTCATGGCGGTCAGCAATGTGAACCTGGGTATCGAGAACAAAGAGTTTATGGTCCTGGTAGGCCCTTCGGGGTGCGGTAAATCCACTACCTTAAGGATGGTCGCCGGACTTGAAGAGATAAGCTCAGGGGATATCTTCATAGGCAATAAGCGTGTCAATGATGTCCCGGCTAAAGACCGGGATATTGCCATGGTCTTTCAGAATTACGCTCTTTATCCGCATATGACAGTTTTTGAAAATATGTCATTTGGCCTGCGCCTGAGGCACCTTCCCAAACAGGAAATTATCCAGAGAGTAAGCGAGGCCGCGGATATATTGGGGATTAAACGCTTATTGAACCGTAAGCCGCGGGAGCTTTCCGGCGGGGAACGCCAGCGCGTGGCGGTAGGCAGGGCTATTGTGCGTAAACCCATGGTTTTCCTCTTTGACGAACCTTTAAGCAATCTTGACGCCAAGATGCGCGTACAGATGCGCACGGAAATCCATAAGCTGCACATAAGGCTGCAGACCACGATTATATATGTGACCCATGACCAGGTTGAAGCTATGACTATGGGGGACCGTATTGCGGTAATGAAGGACGGTATACTTAATCAATTGGATGATCCCATTGATGTTTATGACCACCCGAAAAATAAGTTTGTCGCCAGCTTTATCGGTTCTCCGCCGATGAACATCATGAAGGGAAAGATCATTAAAAAAGAAGGCAGGATGTATTTTGATGAGGGTAAGATTAAGGTCAAGCTGGTTGAAGATATGTACAAGAAGATGGCCAGCTACGTGGGAAACGATGTGTTCTTCGGTATCCGTTCCGAGGATATATATGATAAATTATTTGTTTCGGATGCCCCGCCGGAGAACATTGTCAGGGTAAACTGCGAAGTGTTTGAGCCGATGGGCTCGGAGGTTTATCTATATCTTAATACGGGCAGGCATACCTTTATCGCGCGCGTCGGCGCGCATGACCGGCCAAAGGTCAACCAGGAGATGGATGTAGTCTTTGATATGAGCAAGGTACATTTTTTCGATAAAAACACCGAAGAGACTATCGTCTGAAGTTTCTCATCCTGGACTAATGAGAAGGCTGTATGAAGCAGGGTATCTCTCGAAAAAAGATCTGCTTATTTTTGTCATTATCCTCTCTTATCCTGCTGATAATCAATCCTTTCTTTTTCCATCAAAAAATCAGTTTGTCCGCCTTCCTTATTTTTATACCAGCAAATACGTTTATTTTATTCTATTTGCTGCGTTTTTTTTCCGATAAGGATGCTTTAGCCTTAACTCAGGCTGAAAATATCAAAGAGCAGATAAATGTTATCAATGTTGAGATTGAAAAAGTACGGGATTTTAGCCTTTCGCTTAAATTTAAGATCACCCGTTATGATAACCTAAAGAAAGTCATTGAAGACCTTACCCGCAGCTTAAGGCTTGAGGTTGTAGTCAAGGTATTAAGCTCTACGGTCTATTCTTTAATTTCAAATTCCTCGGGGATCGTTCTTTTTTACCTGCTGGATAACCACAGCCAGAAATTAAACCTCATACATTCCATAAAGGAAGACAACCAGACGGCCATTCGTTCTAAAGAAGGGGATATCTTTGACTACTGGGTATTAAGGCATTCGCGCGAGCTCATCATTGAGGACCTAAAAAATGATTTTCGTTTTGATTTGGATGCCATCCGCAGCCGGGAGATGCGCCCGGTTTTATCATTGATCAGTTCCCCGCTCATTAGCCATCATTCCCTCCTCGGACTGCTGCGCCTTGAAAGGGATAAGAGCGGTTCTTTTAACCAGGATGATTTGCGTTTTCTTTCCCTGGTTTCCGGGCTTGGAGCGGTAGCCCTGGAAAACAGTTTGCTTTTTCAAAAAACACAGGATTTGGCCATACATGATGATTTGACCGGCCTTTATACCAGGCAGTATTTTATCGGCAGGTTAAAAGATGAAGCTAAGAGATGCCAGCGCCTTGACCAGCGCCTTGCCCTGATGATGATCGATATTGATTTTTTCAAACAATATAATGATAAATTCGGCCATACTGCCGGAGATATTGTTTTAAAGAAAGTAAGCTTCCTGTTAAAGGGGGGCTTAAGCGAGCTGAACCCTTTGTTGTGCCGGTTTGGGGGAGAGGAGTTTTTAGTTATGTTGCCGGGGATAGATAAAAAGAAAGCTAATGCGGTAGCTGAAGAGCTGCGGCAGAAGATTGAAAAGGAAAAGATCCTCCTGCGCCGCCAGAATACATCTATTACGGTCTCTATCGGGCTGGCCTGTTTTCCGCTTGACACAAAAGACGATGATGAGTTGATCCAGCAGGCGGATAAAGCCATGTATGACGCCAAGCGCAAAGGAAGAAACCGGGTATGTTCTATATAATCATATTTTTGATCCTGACAGTTTCCTGGGCTGTGTTTCTGTATGATATTTTGTCCCTGCGCCTCATGCAGAGGCATGCTGAAAGCGCCGATTTACTTAAGGAGTTTAATAAGCTAAAAGAGGAGAAAGAGGCCCTGGATGCAGAGAACTCCAGACTTAATAGGGTATTTGCCGAAACTTTAGCGCTTTATGAATTGACTATGGATGTCTGCAAGAGCCTGGATGAGGAGCAGGTTTTTGCCATCTTCCGCGATAACCTGAAAAAACATATTGAGGTCAGGGATTGTCAGTATATAAAAAATAGCTCAGGGCTGATCAATTATAAAGATTATACGGTGTTGCCTTTAAGCACCGCGGAGAACCAGATTGCCGGTTATCTGGTAGTGGATGGTATTCCGGATAAGGATAAAGAAAAGTTTGAAATACTCTCCCAGCAGTTTTTAATCGGATTTCGCAGGGCCCTCTTTTATCAGAAGGTCCAGGGCCTGGCGATTACCGACTCGCTTACCCAGGTTTACTGCCGAAGGTATTTCCTTGAGCGTTTCGCTGAAGAGCTTAAGCGTTCCAGAAGGAATAAACTGCACCTTTGTTTTCTCATGATAGACCTGGATAATTTTAAACAGTTTAATGACCATTACGGGCATCTGGTCGGAGATGCTATATTGCGGCAGGTTTCTAAAACCATAAGCGATATGGTCAGGCAAATAGATTTTATCGGCAGATACGGAGGAGAGGAGCTTGTAATAGTATTAGCGGAAACAGATAAGGAGCAGGCTTCTTTTGCCGCTGAACGTATCCGCCAGGCAATCGAGGAGTCAGTAATCAAGGCATATGATGAAGAATTGAAGGTAACTGTGAGCATCGGCGTATCAACTTTCCCGGATAATGCTGAAAATATGCAGGATTTAATTGAAAAAGCTGACCAGGCCTTGT
The DNA here is from genome assembly GCA_028716965.1 of Candidatus Omnitrophota bacterium. GTDB lineage: Bacteria > Omnitrophota > Gorgyraeia > Gygaellales > Profunditerraquicolaceae > UBA6249. The sequence continues at coordinate 82,736 of JAQUOV010000006.1, read as the reverse complement.
ATTTGGCTAAGGGGACAGGAAGGAATAAGGTCATTTTTTGCCCTTCCTGACACTCTTTTATCCCGCATCCCCATGTTTTACCCTAATGATTCTTCTGAGCTTCGGCGGTTAGAATATCCTTGAAAAATTACGTTTTTTAATATAGAATACCACCCATGGTTAAAAGATTCATTATTGCTATAGATTTAGGGGGGACTAACTTAAAATGCGCTTTGCTTGATAGCCACCTGAAGATCAAGGCCAAAACCTCATTTAGCACAAAGAGTTTCAGCAGCAAGCAGGAACTTATCGGCGGCATAATTGATTCCATAAACAGCTTTATCTTGAGGTTGAATTTAACTAAGAGTTCTATCATGGGAGTAGGTATTGGTTTGCCCGGGCCGGTAGATACTTTTAAGGGATTGGTACATTTCCTTCCCAATATACCGGAATGGAAAGAAGTGAGGTTAAAAAAGGTTCTGGAGCATAAAACCGGCCTGCGGGTTTTTATTGATAATGACGCCAAGTTAATGGCCCTGGCAGAGCATAAAGCAGGTTCGGCGAAAGGGTACGGGAATGTCTTATGTATTACATTAGGCACGGGGGTGGGCGGTGGGTTGATTATCGGCAACTCTCTTTACAGGGGCAAAGATAATGCTGCCGGCGAAATCGGGCATGTACCGCTTAACGAAGATGGCCCTGTATGTGGATGTGGTTCACGCGGCTGCCTTGAGGCTTATGTAGGCAATACCAGGATCATCAAAGAAGCGCGCAAGATATTCGGTCCTGATATTACGCTTGAAAAAGTAAGCCGCTTGGCGCAGGCTGATAATGCCAGGGCAGTAAGATTTTGGGATGAAGTGGGCAGGAAGATAGGTTCGGTTTTAAGCGGGATCGTAAATCTGCTTAATCTTGACGCAATCGTAATCGGCGGCGGCATATCTTACGCAGGCAGGGCGTTATTCAAAAGTATTAATCAGGTTATTCTCTTGCGCGCAATGAGCGTGCAGGCAAAAAGGGTAAGTATCTTTAAGGCTAAGTTAGGAAATGATGCCGGAATAATCGGGGCAGGTTACTTAGTTAAAGAAAGACTGAATAAATAAGCTGGTTTATAATCTCAATGAATCAGTAACAGGAAGGTGCGGGATGAAGATTTTTATTGATACTGCAAATGTTAAAGAGATAAAAGAAGCAGCCAGCCTTGGGCTTATTGACGGAGTAACTACCAATCCTACTCTTATGGCAAGGGAAGGCCGGAATGCCGAACAGGTTTTAAAAGAGATATGCGCTTTAGTCAGCGGGCCGGTCAGTGCTGAAGTGATCAGCCTTGAATCTTCCGGAATGGTGGATGAGGCCCGTACGCTGGTTAAGCTGGCCAAGAATATTGTAGTCAAGGTCCCGCTTACCAGGGAGGGCTTGAAAGCGGTAAAGGTGCTTTCAGCTGAAGGCATCAGGACCAATGTAACACTTTGTTTTTCACCCACCCAGGCTTTGCTGGCAGCTAAGGCAGGAGCAACTTATGTTTCGCCTTTTATCGGCAGGCTGGATGATATTGCCCAGGAGGGGATTGGTTTAATCAGCGACATAAAGAAAATTTACTCCAATTACAGCTTTAATACGCAGATAATCGTTGCTTCCGTGCGTAACCCCGTACATGTGGTCAAGGCGGCTTTAATCGGAGCAGATATTGCCACAATACCGTATTCAGTGATTGAACAGTTGATCAAGCATCCTTTAACGGATGCCGGTGTAAGCAGGTTCCTGGAAGATTACAAAAAAATCCCTCAATCTAATAATGCTAAATAGGTTTTTCAACCACTCGCACTCCATTTTCTTGGCAGCCATCCTGCTATTTGTTTTGTTTTCTTGCGCCGGTTTATCGTACGCTGCGGATAACCGGGAATCCCCCATAATTATTAACGGGGATAATGTGGAGTATTCTGCCGATAACAGGGAGGTTGTAGCAACCGGAAATATTGAGGTCATCTATAAAGGCTCCAAGCTAACCTGTAATAAATTAAAGGTAAATATGCAGACAAAGGAAGGTTTAGCCGAAGGCAATGCCCGGATTGAAGACGCAAAGGGGGTGATTACCGGCGAAAGGATAGTTTATGACTTCGCGAATAAAACCGGTGTAATTTACGACGCGGATTTTCGCGCCAACCCTTATTTTGGGAAATCCAAAAAAATAGAAAAGGTAAGCGAGAGCGAGTTTGTGTCTAAAGGCGGGTATTTTACCACCTGCAGTTTTGACCATCCGCATTACCGTTTAGCCTCAAAAAAGATTAGCATGTTTCCCGGAGACAAAGTCCAGTCCCAGCAAACCACCCTTTATCTCGGGGCGGTTCCGACGGCTTATCTTCCGCGTTTTAACTATTCAATGAAAGAGCCGATTATGCATGTGCAGGTTGAACCCGGCACGCGCAAGGATTGGGGCCCCTATCTTTTAAGTGTTTGGCGTTATAACCTTACAGAGAAGGTAAATGCCAAAGGCTTCCTTGATTACCGTAGTAAATTAGGCTGGGGGGAAGGTTTTGAGGTGAACTATATAAATACCCCTGTAGGCAAAGGGGATTTTAAATTCTACTATACGCTTGAAACGCCTCCTGATCAACCTGATGAATCTCCGTACTCGGATTACTATCGTTATTTTATGCGTTGGCGCCATAAATGGAATATTGATGAACGCACCAACGTTACTGCGGAGTTCTTTAAAATTACCGATCAAAGAAGGAAAGAAGACAGCAGCTATCCCAACAGCCGTAGTTTTCTTCAGGATTATTTCTTTCGTGAATATGAAAAAGATTCCCAGCCATTAAGCTACGCATTATTTCATCATGCTTTCAATTATTCCAGCCTGGATGTGCTTTTGCAAATGCGCACTAACCGCTGGTTTGACCAGATAGAAAAGAAGCCGGAGATAAACTATAATCTGCCAAGCCTCCAATTGGGGGAGACGCCTTTTTATTTTGAGAGCATAAACCAAATGGGTACTTATAATAAGAAAAAGGACAATGGCGTGGATCCCGAAGTTAATAATGGTCTTACTGACACCAGGATAGATAGCAAGAATACCTTTTCTTTACCAACCAAGGTTGCTTTTATTCAGTTTAGACCTTTTGTTTCCAGCCGCCAGACATTTTATGATAAAGGCGCTAACGACCAAACCGGGATTGTGCGCACAGTTTTTTACAGCGGAGCGGATATGAGCACCAAGTTTTTCCGTATTTTTGATGTTAAGACCAATTTTCTGGGGTTGGATCTTAACGGCTTACGCCATATTATTACCCCTACTATAGAGTATTTATATACCCACCCTCCTACTATTCCATTTACTAATATAAAACAAATCGATGCCACCGTAGACCATATTTACCGTGGCAATACCGCTACCTTGGGTTTATCCAATAAGCTGCAGACTAAGCGTAACGGCCAAAGCGTGGATTTTGTTGATTTCTTGATCACAACCGAATATGTGATTGACCCGAAAACAGGGGATAACGCATTTCTTACTCCCCGGTCCGGTGAGAACCTGAAAAGCAATTTTTCGGATATCCTTTATAAATTAAAGGTCCTGCCCTATTCCTGGATGAGGTTTGAATCCGACGTGACCTTTGAACATTCAGATCACACAAATATTAATTACAATAAATTTTCCTTGGCAAACTATGATTTGACTTTTGACTTGGGCAAAGAGCGTTCATTCAGCATCGGGCAGCGCTATGAAAGAAAAGGCAAAAATGAGTTTACCTTGGGTTTTGACTGGCGGCTGACCCCTAAATGGAAATTCCACATGTATCAACGCTATAACCTTAAGCAGACATCTGCGCTTGACCGCGGCTCGCAGGAGCAAGAGTATGCTTTTACCCGGGATTTACATTGCTGGGAATTTGATTTTACATTGAATAAGAAATCTGATACCGGCACAACTATATTTTTTACCTTTAGGCTTAAGGCTTTCCCTGAAAATGAGTTTGGATTTGACCAGGCTATGACTAAAAAGAAATCCGGATCGCAGTAGAATCCTTAAAATTTTAAGCACTCAAAATGAATATTTCCATCATTGGCTCAGGATACGTGGGATTGGTTGCCGGTGCCTGTTTTGCCGAATTAGGCAATAAAGTTGTTTGCGCTGACAATAACGTTAAGAAGATCACTTTTCTTAAGAAAGGGGCAATACCTATTTATGAACCCGGCCTGGAGGAGATGATCAAACTTAACCTTAAAAATAATAGGCTTAAGTTTACCTCAAGTATCAGTTCTGCCGTAAAGGCCAGCGAAGTGATCTTTATCGCCGTAGGGACGCCTACGCTTGAAAACGGTGAAGCGGATTTAACTTGCATAGAAAATGTCGCACGCTGCATCGCGCAGAATATGGATGGTTACCGCCTGATAGTGGAGAAATCTACTGTTCCGGTTGAGACATGTGCCTGGATCAAGAAGACAGTTTCAACTTATCTTAAGAAGAGGCATAAGTTTGACGTAGTCTCCAACCCGGAGTTCTTAAGGGAAGGTTCGGCGATAAATGATTTTACTCATCCCGACAGGATTGTATTGGGAGTAGAAAACGCAAAGGCAAAGCAGATAATGCTTAATTTGTACCGGCCGTTAAACCGGCCGATTTTAGTTACTAACATAAAATCTGCCGAGCTGATTAAGCATGCATCCAACGCATTCTTGGCCACCAAGATTTCCTTCATTAATGCTATATCCCGTATTTGTGATAAAGTGGGGGCGGATGTAAAAGAAGTTGCCCAGGGGATGGGTTTAGATAACCGTATCGGCCGTTATTTCCTGCACGCCGGCATAGGTTATGGGGGTTCCTGTTTTCCTAAGGACCTGGAAGCCTTTATAAATATTGCCGAGAAATTAGGTTATGATTTCAAGATCCTTAAAGCAGTAAAGAATGTCAATGAAGAGCAGAAGAGGTTTGTTTTGCAGAAAATCAAGGATGAGCTGTGGATTATAAAAGATAAGACGATAGCGGTTTTAGGGCTTGCTTTTAAGCCCAATACCGATGATTTAAGGAATGCCCCCAGCATTGATTTAGTTAAGGCTTTGATACAGGAAGGGGCTAAGGTCAGGGTTTATGACCCTAAAGCAATGAGTAAAGCAAAAGAATCTTTAAAAAATGTTGTTTTTTGCAAAGACCTCTACCAGGCAGCCAGGTCAGCAGACTGCCTTATCGTCGCTACAGAATGGAATGAATTCAAAGAGATGGATTTTACCCGCTTAAAGAAGGTACTAAAACGGATGCTGCTTATTGATGCAAGAAATATATATGACCCCGGGTTGCTTAAAGAAATGGGGTTTACCTATATCGGAGTGGGCAGGGGGAATGGATAAAGCTATTTTGGATTTAAGCAAAAAGATTAAAAATAGGCAGTTGAAAATAGCTGTGATCGGCTTAGGTTATGTGGGTTTCCCGCTGGCCTTGGAGTTTGCCAGGAAACGCGTTTCGGTAATCGGTATTGAGATAGACTGCGACCGGCTCAAGTCTATTGTTAATCTTAAGTCCTATATCAGCGATATCAGCGATAAACAGTTAAGGGACAGCTTGAAAAACGGTTATTTTAAAGCAAGCTCTGATTTTTCGGATATTAGAAAAGCCGATGTAGTTCTGGTTTGTGTCCCTACTCCGCTTAAGGGCAGGAACCTGCCGGATATCTCATTTATAAGAAATGCGGTAAAAGAAGCTGCGCTGCATATAAAGAATGGCGCGCTTGTGATTCTGGAAAGCACTACTTACCCCGGGACAACGGAAGAAGAGATCATGCCGATTTTTAAGAATCGCGGTTTCGTGCACGGGAAAGATTATTACCTTTGTTTTTCTCCTGAAAGGATAGACCCGGGTAATAAAAGGTTCCCCGTGCATAAAATCCCCAAAGTTGTGGGGGGCTTAAGCCCTAAAGCTACCCGCCTGGCCGTCTTAGTTTATGGCATTATTATTAAGCAGGTAGTGCCTGTAAGCAGCGCGCGCTGCGCCGAAACTGTAAAACTCCTTGAGAACACCTTTCGCCTGATTAATATCGGTTTAATCGATGAGTTGTCAATGATGGCGCATAAAATGAAGATTGATGTTTGGGAGGTAATCCATGCTGCCAGTACCAAGCCTTTTGGCTTCATGCCGTTTTATCCCGGGCCTGGCGTAGGAGGGCACTGCATCCCTAAAGACCCGCTGTACCTGCACTGGAAAGCCAAAAGTTTTGGTTTTCATTCCCGTTTTATCAGCCTGGCTTCAAATGTAATAAATTATATGCCTGAATATATCGTAAAAAGAATTGAAGAGTCCCTTGGCCGGTACAATAAAAAAATTAAAGACTCAAAGATACTAATCATGGGTGTTACATATAAAAAAGATGTGAAGGACCTGCGTAAGTCCCCGAGTATAGATGTGATTAACAGTTTAAGAAGGCATGCAGCTGGCGTCGCTTATTCTGATCCGCTTATACCATTCCTTAGATTGAAAGAGATCAACCTCAAATCGGTAACCCTAAGCGCTAAGAAGATCAGGGAGTTTGACTGCGTCCTAATTGCTACCGACCATTCAGGGGTAGATTACTTCCGTTTATTGAAGCATGCAAAATTAATTTTTGATTCAAGGAATATATTTAAAGGTATGCATCAAGATAAGGTGGAGCGGTTATAAACTGCGCATTTTCCTTAAACTTAAAAGATTGAAAAATGAGATTAATTATCGTAAAGTTGTGGTTAAGAAAATCGGACAGGAAAGAAGGCGGGTGGTGAGCAGGTTTCTGGTAACAGGAGGGGCAGGTTTTATCGGTTCGCATATTGTTGAGGCTTTAATTAGGCAGAAACATTATGTGCGCGTGCTGGATGATTTTTCAAGCGGCAGGATCGCCAACCTCCGTGGTGTAGAAAAAAAGATTGATTTGATCAAGGGTGATATTTGTTCTCCGGCCATATGTTTTAAAGCAGCGCGGGGCATTGATTTTGTGCTGCATCAGGCAGCACTGCGAAGCGTGCCTAAATCTATGACTGATCCGCGCGGATACAACCGGGTTAATATCGGCGGGACATTAAACATGCTTGAGGCCGCAAGCAGGAACAGGGTTAAGCGGTTTGTCTTTGCTTCTTCCAGCTCTGTTTATGGAGAGGTCAATACGTTTCCCGAAAAAGAAAGCTTTGTCCCTGAGCCCGTCTCGCCGTACGCGTTGACAAAATTGACAGGCGAGCATTATTGCAGGATATTCAGCTTGCATTTTGCATTACCGGCAATTGCCTTGCGCTATTTTAATGTTTTTGGTCCGCGCCAGGCGCTTGACGATGAGTATGCGGTGGTGATCCCGAAATTCATCAATTGCCTCTTGAATAACCGCCGGCCGCCAGTGTTTGGCAACGGAAAGCAGTCGCGCGATTTTACTTTTGTGCAGAACGTAGTAGACGCTAACCTTTTGGCTGTAAAAGCGGATAAAGTAAGATATGGGGTTTTTAATGTTGCCGGAGGCAAGGATACCACGATCCTGGATTTGGTAAGGATATTAAACAAAATCTTAGGGAAGAATATATTGCCTTTATTGCTTAGCCGGCGGGCCGGGGATGTATTCAAGACGCTGGCAGATATAAGCGCCTCAAGGAAAATCCTGAAATTTAAGCCTGCGGTTGATTTTGTAAACGGCCTAAAGCTTACCGTTGATTATTGGAAAAATAATGCGTAAGAGAACAGTGTTAATTACCGGTGGCGCAGGTTTTATCGGCTCGCACATGTGCGAAAAGCTGCTGAATAATGATTACGCCGTAATCTGCCTGGATAATCTCATCACCGGCTCTGCCGGAAATATCCGGGCGCTGCTTAAATATAAAGCCTTTCGTTTTAACAAGCTTGATGTTTCGAATTATATCAGTATAGCTGGTAAAGTGGATTATGTCTTGCACTGCGCTTCCCTGGCTTCGCCTAAGGATTACCTGGATTTTCCTATCCAGACGCTGAAGGTCGGCTCTTTGGGTACGCATAACGCATTGGGCCTTGCAAAAAGGAAGAAAGCCGTTTTCTTGCTGTTTTCTACTTCAGAGGTTTATGGCGATCCGTTAGAGCACCCGCAAAAAGAAAGTTATTGGGGCAATGTCAATCCTGTAGGTGTACGAGGATGCTATGATGAATCCAAGCGTTTCGCCGAGGCCATTACTATGGCTTATCACCGGGTGCACAACCTGGATACAAAAATTGTGCGTATTTTTAATACCTATGGGCCAAAGATGCGCCATAATGACGGCAGGGTAATGCCTAACTTTATATTTTCCGCGATAAGAAATAAACCTTTAACTGTTTACGGGGAAGGGTGCCAGACGCGGAGTTTCTGCTATATTGATGATTTAGTGGAAGGGGTAATGCGGTTGATGCTTTCAAAGATAAATGAGCCTGTAAATTTAGGTAATCCTGATGAGTTTACTATAATGCAGCTGGCTAAGCTGGTTTTGAAGATAAGCGGGTCAAAAAGCAGTATCATATATAAACGGCTTCCTGCTGACGATCCGCGCCAGCGCCAGCCGGATATCGCTAAAGCCAGAAGACTGCTGTCCTGGGAACCTGCTGTCTGCCTGCAGGAAGGGCTTGAGCGCACAATATCCTGGTTCAGAAGGTAAAAGAAAGCCCTTTCCTTGACAAGCCACCCGAATATATGTTATACTTTCCAGTATTCAAATAATGGAGGATATGAGTGGTTAATACCCCTATCTGGCAGTTTAATTTTCTGGATGTTATTATCCTAATTATATTATTTAGAATATGTTACGTTGCTGTTAAGACGGGTTTGGTTATAGAATTATTTAAGCTCTTAGGCATATTGTCGGCAATATTTATTTCTTCGCATTATTACACCACTCTTTCGCATGCTTTTCAGCTTCGTTATTTTCCGGAGAAGATGCCATTGGGGTTTATAGATTTTATAACCTTCATTATTTTGGCTGTAGCAGGCTATATGGTGTTTGTGCTTTTACGCTCCACTTTTTACCGTTTTATGAAAATGGAGGCCGTACCCAATCTTAACAAGTATGGCGGCCTTATCCTGGGGTTAGTACGAGGGTATTTTACCATAGGCTTATTAATCTTTGTGCTGATTGTTTCAAATGTAGGCTATTTCGGCAGTTCAGTAAGGCATTCTTGTTTAGGCAGCCGGGCTGTTTCGGTTTCCGCTCAAACATATAGCTGGATCTGGGAGGGTGTTTTCTCTAAATTCTTCCCCCAGCAAAAATTTAACCCCGCTGTAGGCAAGATCAGGGATAACTTTATCAAACAATGAAATTGATTGATTTTTACAACCAGGCGGTAGCCTTCGGCCGTGACGCTGACCCGCGTAAGAATAAACGCAGTATCGTTTCTTTCCCGGATTCGGCAATCCTTTTCGGGGATTTTAATACGCAAGTAAATAAGATCATGGTGGGCATTGATATTGAGGTGGGCGAACTTATGCTTGCCGACCGTATCCGTGAAAAAGAAGGCTTGGACCTGGTAATTGGCCATCATCCTGAAGGTAAGGCTTATACGGGATTGCATGAGGTTATGAGGCTGCAGGTGGATTTATTAAGGCAGGCAGGAGTCGCCAATAAAGCAGCCGCCAGGCTGCTTGAAGAAAGAATGCGGGAGGTAGAACGCAGGGTCTTACCGCAGAACCATACCCGCCCTGTGGATGCCGCAAGGCTTCTCAATTTGCCTTTTATGAACATGCATACTCCCGCCGATAATCATGTACACAGGTTTTTAAGCGGTATTTTTAAACAAAAAGGCACTACTCCCCGCCTGGTCGGGGATGTGGTTGAAATATTAAGCTCTATCACCGAGTATCAGATCGCCGGAAGATTCAATACCGGTCCGCGTTTAATCCTGGGTAATCAAAAAAGGCCTGTAGGCAAAATAATGCTTGAAATGACGGGAGGAACGGAAGGGCCAAAAGAAGCTTTTGCCAAGCTTTATAAGGCCGGAGTAAGGACATTGGTTTCCATGCATTTAAGCGAAGAGCATCTCAAAAAAGCCAAAGAGGCAAACCTGAATGTGGTTATCGCCGGGCATATATCCAGTGATACATTGGGATTAAATCTGCTATTGGACAGGATAGAGAAAGCCGCAAAACAGCAATTCCAGGTAATCGCCTGTTCCGGTTTTACCAGGATTAGGAGAGGGTAAGATGTCTGCGCGTATACCCGAAAATTTGCTGGAAGATATACTCGGCAGGGTGGACATAGTTGAACTTATCTCCGGATATATCCCGCTTAAAAAAGCCGGTCGTAATTTCAAGGCTAACTGCCCGTTTCATCACGAAAAGACCCCTTCTTTTGTGGTCTCTCCGGACCGCCAGATTTACCATTGTTTCGGCTGCGGGGAATCAGGCAATGCTTTTAAATTCCTGATGCGCCATGAGAGAATGGAATTCCCGGAAGCTGTAGAAATGCTGGCAAAGAAAGCCGGGATTAGCTTACCTGAACAAGATAAACCGGAGATAGCCAGACATGCAAGCTTAACAAGCCAGCTTTACAAGATTAATGAGCTGGCTTTAAACTTTTATGAAAATAACCTTTGTACTCCGGGGGGATCAAGCTGCCGCGATTATCTTTTGAATAGGGGGATCAAGGCCCAAACAATTAAAGATTTTCATCTGGGGCTGGCGCCTGCGGGCTGGGATAACATGGTTAATTTCTTAAGATCAAAGCTCATCGGTCTTTCCCTGATGGAAAAGGCGGGTCTTATCCTGCCTAAAGATGGGGGAGGGTATTATGACCGTTTTCGCAACCGTATTATTTTCCCGATTTTTGATATCCGCAGCCGCGTAGTCGGTTTTGGCGCCAGGGTAATGGATAAAACCTTGCCCAAGTATGTTAATTCTCCGGAGACCCCGGTTTATATCAAAGGCAGGAATCTTTTCGGGCTGAATTTATCCAAGGAGCATATAAGAGAAAATGATTTTGCAATAATCGTAGAAGGCTATCTGGATTTTATGATTCCATATCAGGAGGGGTTGAGTAATATTGTAGCTTCACAGGGGACCGCGCTTACTTTAGAGCAGATCAGGCTGCTTAAGCGTTATACCCACAATGTAGTAATGATTTATGACGGCGATACTGCCGGCGAGATAGCTACCTTAAGAAGCCTGGATATACTTATTGAAGAAGGCATGAATGTGAAGGTCGTTCCTCTGCCTAAAGGCATGGATCCGGATACCTTGGTCCGCCGGCAGGGAGTTAACAGCCTAAAAGATAGGCTCCAGGACGCCAAAAGCCTTTTTGACTATAAGCTTGAGGTTTTAAAATGCCGTCATAATATAAAGGATGCGCATGGTAAAAGCAGGATAGCCTCCGAGATGCTTTCTACTATTAATAAATTTGATAATGCTATTCTCAGAAGCGAGTATATAAAGCGGCTTTCAGAGGAGATTAAGATCGCGGAGCATTACATACTTGAAGAGTTGAATAAAATCAAGCCGGGCCCGGCCGTACGTTCAGACGAAAGTTCATGCGTTAAAAAATCAGTTTCGTGGATTAATCCGGCAGAGAAGCTGTTGATTAAATTTATGCTTGAAGAAAAAGAGCTGATTGAAAAGATTATGCAGGAACTTTCACCCGCTGACTTTGCCGATTTGCGCACCGCTAAGATCGTCTCAGTAATGCATGATTTATTTACCCAGGGCAAGAACATAGAACCCAGCATTTTGATGAATTATTTCAACGAAGATGATGCCAGCCAGCTGGTTTGTGAGTCTATGTTTATGCCGGAGCTTATGGGGCAGGAAAGAGAAAAAGCGGTAAATGACTGTATCTCGCGCATTAAAGTGCAAAGATTGAGGTCTCAAAGAGAGCGCCTGCACATACAGATAAAAAGCGCGCAGTCTTTGGGTGATGAACAAAAATTGGACAGTCTTATTAAAGAATTCCATAACCTGATAAAGAAAGGCGAATAAGGATGAAGAAGAACCAGCGACCTACTAAAGATATGGAGAAGTTGATCGCCCTGGGTAAGCGCAAGGGGTTTCTTACCTATGATGAAGTAAATGACCTTTTGCCCGAGGACCTCTCAAGCACAGTAGCGATCGACCATCTTTTTGAATTGCTGGGCAATGAAGATATCCAGGTGGTTGAGGGAGAGACCGAGGCGGGCTTGCCAGCCGGAAGAACCCAACAGGACAAGCAGGCTTTGTCATCGGCAAGGGATGAATTACTCAGCGAGCAGAACAACAAAAGCGAAGAACGCTTTATGCCTTTGGATGACCCGGTAAAAATGTATTTAAAACAGATGGGGTCTATTTCGCTTTTGAGCCGTGAAAATGAGATTGAATTGGCTAAGAAGATTGAAGAGGCTGAAGATAAATTTAAGCGGGTGGTCCTGGCCACTAAATTTGCCAGAAATGAAGTCTTGGCTGTCGCCAACGATATCCTCGAAGACAAAATCAACATGGAGGAGGTAGTCAAAGAAGATATTAAAATAAAGAAAAATAACGTGATCGGCAGATTCAAGCGTTTTTTGGCAAAGGCCAAGCATTCACGCAGCGAAAACAAAATCATTGATTTTATTTTGCAGCTTAATTTTACCACTTCTGTAATTGAAGCGGCGGTACGCAAGTTAACTGTACTGGTCCGGGAACTGGAGCATATAAAACGCTCAGCTAAGAGTAATAAGGAGCGCAAGTCGCAGATAGTTAAAGAGATAGCGGAACCTTACGCTAAGATCAAGGAGCAGATTAAGCTGATCAAGTCTGCCCATCTTAAATTCAGCCGCACAAAGAAAAAACTGGTGGAGGCAAACCTGCGCCTGGTTGTAAGTATTGCCAAGAAATACACCAACCGCGGGCTTTCATTCCTTGATTTGATCCAGGAAGGCAATATCGGCCTTATGCGGGCCGTGGAGAAATTTGAATATAAGCGTGGATATAAATTCTCTACATACGCCACCTGGTGGATACGCCAGGCGATTACCCGTTCGATTGCCGACCAGGCGCGGACCATCAGAATACCAGTGCATATGACAGAAACGATAAACAAAATAATACGTTTTTCAAGGGTCTTTGTGCAGAAAAACGGCCGTGAGCCTACCCCTGAAGAGATCGCGCATAAAATGCGTTTTCCGCAGGGTAAAATAAAGTCCATATTAAAGATTGCCCAGGAACCTATCTCCCTGCAGATGCCTATAGGGGATGAGGGGGATACGCATTTCGGCGATTTTATCCAGGATAAGAAAGCTGTCTCTCCGGCGAATGAAACTGTGCGTTCGATGCTCAAGGATGAGATGAACTCTGCTTTGGGTACGTTAACGGAAAGGGAAAAAAAGATATTGATCTTGCGTTTCGGGATACATGATGGTTCTTCGCGCACCCTGGAGGAGGTAGGCAATGTTTTCAGGGTCACCCGCGAAAGGGTCAGGCAAATTGAAGCCAAGGCATTAAAAAAACTTCGTCATCCTTCGCGTTCGCGCAGGTTGCGTACTTTTATGGACATGACTTTAGCGCATCAGAGGGAGTATTAACCTTATAAAATTACGGGTCACAGCATGCATATTGATTTAAATCTTGAAGCAGCCTATCCTTTCGGATGGCTGCTGTTTTTTAACCTGTTAATATATGGGAAATGAACAGCAGAAGGATAAAGTAAAATTAACCTGGAATGAGTTGAATAAACTCAAAGATTTCAGGGATAATCCGGAGTTGGCGGTTATGAAGCTGCGTAACACGGAGCTTCAGCAAAAAGCTATTTTGAATAATATCCCGGATATCGCCTGGCTTAAGGATACCGATAGCAGATTTATCGTGGTCAATGACGCCTTTGCCAAGGCTTGCGGTTTTAGGGCCGATGAGATTGTAGGCAAGACCGATTTTGACCTCTGGCCCAGGGATTTGGCAGAGAGCTACCGCGCTGATGACCGTGAGGTAATGAACAGCAAGAAGCGTAAATGTATTGAAGAAAGGCTTGTTAATAAGCAGGGCGGAGAAGCCTGGATAGAAACAGTCAAAACTCCGATTTTTGACGATCACGGAAATGTGATCGGCACTACAGGTATAGCCAGGGATATCTCTCAGCGTAAAAAAGAAGAAGAGAGGCAAAAGGATATCCGTTCTGAGCTTGAAATAAGGGTTAAGGTAAGGACCGCAGAGCTGACCAGCCTGAATGAAAATTTACGCAAAGAGATAAAGGAAAGGGCAAGGGCAGAAGAGGAGTTGCTTAAAGCGGGAGGATTCTTAAATAGCGTATTTTACAGCATCCAGGACAGCCTAAGCGTATTGGATACCGGAATGAATATCTTACGCGTTAACCCGACCAATGAAAAATGGCATGCGCATAATATGCCTGTTGTAGGAAAGAAATGTTACGCGGCTTTTTATGACCGGCATGAGCCTTGTCAGAATTGCCCGGTGAAAGAGACCCTGCAAACCTTAAAGCCGGCCTACGCCGTTATACCCATGTATGATAAAGATGGGGATATTTCGGGGTATTTTGATATTTATAGTTTTCCGATGTTTGATGAAAAAACAAAAAAGCTTATCGGTGCAATAGAGTATGCGCGTGATATAACAGACCGTAAAAATACCGAAGAGGCCCTGCGCATAAGCGAAGAAAGGTTCCGCACCATAGCCGATTTTACATATGACTGGGAGTATTGGCAGGGTACGGACAATAAGATGATCTATGTCTCTCCTTCTTGCCAGCGCATTACGGGGTATGCGCAGGGCGATTTTATGAATGACTCCGGTTTAATTGAAAAGATCGTGCATAAGGATGATATTGAAGACTTGCGTAAAAAGGTAAGCGAGGCAGTAAATAATTGCTGCAAACTAGAAACCGATTTTCGCATAATTAATCGCAATGGTCAGGTTAGATGGGTCAGCCACGTGAGTGTGCCTATACGCGATAAAGAGCTCAGGCTGCTTGGGCGTAGAGCCAGCAACCGGGATATTACCAAAGACAAGGAATATGAGTTTGAGCTTCAGGTATACCGTGAGAAACTGGAGCTTTTGGTAGAGTACCGCACAAAAGAACTGGAAGCGGAGGTCAAGTCAAAAGAAGAGGCGGAACTGTTGGCGAAGAAATTGCGCCAACAGATCGAGTTTATATTAGGGGCGACTAAAACCGGTCTTGATATTATTGATAGGCAGTATTATATCCGTTATATTGACCCGGAGTGGGCTAAAATTTACGGTCCCTGGAAGGGGAAGCAATGCTTTGATTATTTCATGGAGCGTAAGAGCCCCTGTCCAGGTTGTGCTTTGGAAAAGGCTTTTAGAACAAAGAAGACCGTAGTCAGCCATGAGCTATTAGCTAAAGAGGGTAATCGGCCGATTTCAGTAACCTCCATACCTTTTCAGGATGAAAATGGGGAATGGCTGGTTGCCGAGGTAAATATTGATATAAGCGAAAGAGTAAAGATTGAGGAAGGACTACGGCGTTACCGTGAACATCTCGAAGAGATCGTGGAAGAACGGACAGCAGACCTTTTAAGGGAGGTATCACTGCACAAGAAAGCGGAGCTGGAAAAGAGCAAACTTCATCAGGAGCTGCTTAAGTCTTATGAGAAACTAAAGAGTATTTCGCTTGTTGATTCGCAAACCGGGCTCTATAACCGTCGTTACCTGCAGGATGCTATCGAAGGGGAGTTTGACCGCGCCCGCAGGTATGCCCACAACCTGGCGATTATTATGCTTGACGTAGATTATTTTAAATCCATAAATGAAGTTTATGGTTTTACTTTTGGAGATTTGGTTTTGAAACAACTGGCCAGACAGCTTAAACGCATGGTTAAGCGTTATGATACATTAATCCGTTATGCCGGAGAGGAGTTTTTGATTATTTCGCCAAGGCTGAACAGGGAGTCGGCTTTCAATATGGCGCAGAAACTGCTTGAATCACTGAATTTTATTAAATTCGGGAATAAAAAACACAGCGTACGCTTGAAATTAAGCCTGGTTTCGGTTTCCTTCCCGGACGATAGAGTAAGAAGCGGCACGGATTTAGTTAATTTAGCCAATATGGCATTAAGTAAAGCTAAAGAGCAGGGCGGTAATTGCGTTTATTCTACTTTAGAGATGAACAATCTGCCTAAAAAAGACAAGATATTAAGGGCCGCCGGAGTAAGGAGTTTAAAGAAGACAATTGATAAGCTTACTATAAAATCAAAACAGGGGCTGGCAGAGTCAATCTTTGCTTTTGCTAAAACCATTGAATTAAAGGATCATTATACCGGTGAGCATGTTGAAAACACCGTACATTACGCGACGGAAATTGCCAAACAGCTTAAACTGCCCGGTGACGACGTGGAGCTGCTTAGGCAGGCGGCGATGCTGCATGACTTAGGCAAGATCGGCATCAGCGAAAACATACTGCTTAAAAAAGGTAAGCTGAACAAGAAAGAATTTGAGGAGATCAAGAAGCATCCGCAGATCGGAGCAGATATTATCCGCCCCATCCAATTCCTGCATGCCTTAATCCCGTTTATTTTCTATCATCACGAGAGATGGGACGGTAAAGGCTACCCCCTCGGCATAAAAGGCGAAGAGATACCTATCGGAGCCCGGATTATCGCTATTGCCGATGTTTATCAGGCCTTAATCAGCGACCGGCCGTATCATAAGGCTTTTGCCAAGGCCAAGGCCATTGATATGATCAAAAGAGCTTCCGGGACCCAGTTTGACCCCCGAATCGTAAACAACTTCCTTGCTGTTATCAAGAAAGAAAAATAATCCCTTTTTTAGCTTGCTAAAAAGCGTTAAAAATAGTAATATATAGTATTATTTAGGGCCCATAGCTCAGTCGGTTAGAGCAGTTGACTCATAATCAATTGGTCCGGGGTTCGAGTCCCTGTGGGCCCAGTTGATATATTTGGGGCCCACATTTTTGACTCTGGACCAATGGAAAGCGACGAGTTTATAAAGGAGCGACTGGTCCGGGGTTGGAGTACCTGTGGGGTCAGTTGGTATATTTTTTAAGGGCGATTGGCTCAGTTGGTTAGAGCGCTACATTCACATTGTAGATGTCAGAGGTTCGAGTCCTCTATCGCCCAAATTTAACCAGGACAGCCTTAACGAGGAGACGAGTTGGCTACGATTGATCTAAAAACGCAGATTATCGGCTTAGTAAAGCTGCAGGGATTAGATAGCGAGATTTACGCTTTAAAAAATGAGAAAGAGGCCAAGCCCTTGGAGCTTAAAGCTATAGAGGATGCTTTTGAGGCGAAGAAGCAAAGTTTGTCCTTACTTGAAAAAAACTCCCTGGAATTACAAAAACAGCGCAAGGAGAAGGAGTTGGAGCTTGCTACTAATGTTGAAGCCGTAAAGAAGCTGCAAGGACAGCTGTATTCCTTGAAGACGAACAAGGAGTTTCAAGCTATGTTGCAGCAGATCGCCGATGCCAAAGCCGACGGCTCGCTGATTGAAGAAAAGATCCTTATGTCGTTTGAGGATTCGGATAAGATAAAGGCGCAGATTGACCAGGAGAATGTTAAACTGAAAGAAGAGGAAAAAATATTCCTGGAGCAGAAGAAGAATATTGATTTACGCGTAAAAGTGATTGATGACCGCTTGAGCCAACTGCAGGCGCAAAGGAAGCAAGTCACCCCGGAAGTAGATCCCAAGATGCTGGCCGAGTATGAAAGAATACTTGCCAGCCGGGACGGCCTGGCGATAGTTACGGTTGTAGATAACTCCTGCGGAGGGTGCCATATGTCAGTGCCAGCACAGGTAATAAATTTAATTAAGATGTATGAACATGTTGTTACCTGTGAAGTGTGCAACCGTATTTTTTACATTGCGGAATGAGTTATCTGGAGATTTATATTGACGGTGCTTCAAAGGGTAACCCCGGACACAGCGGAATTGGCATCGTAATTTACCGTAACGGACAGATACTTAAGCGCATTTCAAGTTACATTGGTAAAGCCACGAATAATATAGCCGAATATACCGCTCTCATATGCGCGCTTGAAGAAGCGCTCCTGTTGAAAGCCAAAAACCTGGAGATTAATACTGACAGCCAGCTTTTGGCCAGGCAAATAAGCGGGGTTTATAAAGTCAGGAACGAAGGGTTAAAATGCCTGCATGAACGGGCAGTGCGTCTTTTAAGCGGGTTTGAAAAAGCCCTGGTTAATCATATCCCCAGGGAGAAAAACAGTTTTGCTGATAGATTGGCGACAGGGGCAGTGAAGGCGATTATAAAGAATAGCCCCTCAGGTTTCAGATAGTCTTTGATAATGAGCAGGCAGAATGTGGCTGCCCTATGTGAGTAGGGAGGAAAGTCCGGGCTCCGGAGGATAACGCAACGGGTAATCCCCGTCCCGTATATGTGAATATACGGAGGATCCCCGCCAAGAAATTGCGGCGGGCCCGTCATTTTTTGACGGGAGAGCCACAGAGACGAGTAGCCCCGCACCTTTTAGTTATTCAAAAAAGAATGAATAAAAGGCGCGGGGTAATGTGAAACGCGGCAATCTCTGCGTGGAGCAATGTAGAATAGGAGATGAGCGTTCATCCGGCGCGCTTCCCGCTTTGGCGGGAGATAATCTCGGGTAAACTGCTAAAGTCAGCGCGGCAACGCGCCGATTGAGAGGAATAGCCACTAACCGATGCGCAAATTCGCATCAAGACAGAACCCGGCTTATTCTGCCTGCGCTTAAATTACGATTCAGCTATTATTAAATGAAATTATTAAGAAAGTTTAAAGAAGAAGTTCAAAGCTTTGTGTCTTACGCGAAGTTTTGAACCTGGTTAAAACTTAAGGAGGAAATCATGTCAGGTCATTCTAAATGGAAGACGAACAAAGGCAAAAAAGGCATAGCAGATGCCAAGAGAGGGGCTATTTTTACTAAGATTATTAAAGAGCTTGTTGTAGTAGCCAGAGACGGCGGAGGCAATCCCGATACTAACCCGCGCCTGCGCGCAATAATGCAGAAAGCTAAAGAAGCTAATATGCCGTCAGATAACGTGAAGATGGCGATCAAGCGGGGTACGGGAGAACTACCCGGGGTAGTCTATGAGTCGGTGATGTATGAGGCCTATGGCCCCGGAGGAGTAGCGATTTTAATTGATTCTCTTACCGATAATAAAAACCGTTCAACTGCAGAATTGCGCAATATCGTATCAAAAAGGGGCGGGAATATGGCTGGCGCAGGTTCAGTCAGCTGGATGTTTACCCAAAAAGGGTATATTTCGGTGGCTAAAGATAAAGTCAAGGAAGATGAGCTTATGAATATTGTCTTAGATGCCGGAGCCGAAGATATGAAACATGAAGATAATGTGTATGAAATTTATACTTCCGTTCAAGACCTGGAAAAGGTTAAACAGGCGCTTCAAGATAAAGGTATCAAATGGGAGGATGCCGAATTAACCATGATCCCTTCTTCTACCGTAAAACTTACAGGCAATGAAGCAAGACAGGTTTTGGCTTTGGTGGAGGCCCTGGAAGAGCATGATGATGTGCAACAGGTTTATGCTAATTTTGATATTCCGGATGAGATTATGAATGAGGTTGCTTCAGAATAATGATTATTCTGGGAATAGACCCTGCTTTAGCTATCACCGGCTATGGCGCTATCCAGGCAAAAGCAGGACACCTGGCTTTGCTTGAAGCAGGGATAATCCAGACCAGTGCAAAAGAGGATACTTCAAAGCGGCTGGGTAAAATATACCGCGGGATTATTAAATTAATTGATGATACGCGCCCGCATTGCCTGGTACTTGAAAAGATATATTCACATTACCGGCATCCTACGACATCATATATTCTAGGGCAGGCAAGGGGCGTTATTTGCCTGGCTGCGGCAAACAAAGGGATCCCTTTTTTTGAATATGGGGCTACCCGCATAAAGAAGGCGATCGTAGGGAAGGGGTTGGCTTCTAAAGGCCAGGTACAGAGGATGGTAGCAGATACTTTAAAGTTAAAAACCTTACCGCGTTATATGGATGTTACCGACGCTTTAGCTTTGGCCATAGCGCATAGTTATATTGTAAAGTCAAGAATATGATCTCTAGGATTACGGGGAAGATTTCGGAAAAAGGGGTAAATTGTCTGGTCCTGGATTTAGACGGTATAGGCTATGATGTTTTTATCCCTGCCTGTGTCATGCAGCGCATTGATGAATCCTGCGCTGAAGACGGCAGGATCACCTTGTTGACCTACCACTACTATCAGGTTGAGCAAGCAAAGAGCGTTCCTGTGCTTATTGGGTTCCTCAGCCAGGTGGAGAAGGATTTTTTTGAGATCTTTATTACTGTTTCCGGTATCGGCCCGCGCGCGGCATTAAAGGCGCTAAATAAACCTATATCGTTAATCGCCAGGGCAATTGATGAAGGAGACCTATTCTTTCTTAAATCCCTTCCCGGTATAGGAGAGCAAAGGGCAAAAGAGATTGTGGCCAAGCTGCAAAACAAGGTTGGTAAATTCGGTTTAATTCAGGACCGTAATATGCAGCTTAAGGTTTCGTCAAAAGATATATCCGAAGAGGCCCTGGATGTGTTGCTGCAGCTGGGATACAAGAGATCGGAAGCTTTAAGCATGATTAAGAAAGCCACGGAATCAAATACACAGGCCGGGACTACTGAAGAATTATTAAACCTGGTTTACAAGCAGAAACGTTTAAAATAAAGATGCATATTTTGCCTTGCTGGCAAAGTATTAATTTGGCCATCTGGCTTATGTTTGTTATCGTTAGATAAGCTGCGGCCTGACTAAAATGGAAGAGAATAACTTAAAGTCGGTAATTGAAGCGTTGATTTTTGCATCGGATAAGCCGGTGACCGTGGAACAGATAAAGAAGGTCCTGGGTATTTCGGAATCAGCAGGCGTGCGTAAAAGCATTGATGATTTACGGGCTGAATATGAAGCGCAAAACAGGGGCATACGCGTAGTTGAGATTGCCGGGGGATTCCAGATGATTACCTCCTCTGCGTTTGCGCCATTTCTAAAAAAGCTTTTCAAATACCGCTTTAGCGATAAGCTATCCAAGCCGGCCCTTGAGAGCCTGGCAATTATCGCCTATAAACAGCCTCTTACGAAGTCCGAAATAGAATCTTTGAGGAATGTAAATGTTGACGGGGTTATGAAGAGCCTGTTGGATAAGAATTTGATCCGCATATGCGGCAGGAAGAAGATCCCCGGCAGGCCGTTTGTCTTTGGGACAACCCGTCAGTTTTTAGAGCATTTCGGGTTGAAATCCCTGGATGATCTTCCGAAAATGGATGACTTTACCGCTATGGCAAAAGAGATGGAAGATAATAATATCGAATCATTACCTGAAACAGAGCCCCTTGGGTTAAATCCCGGGGTTCCTCAAGAGGGGATGCCCAAGCGGCCATTATCCGGGCTAAATGGAAATCTTACCGGCCGTGAAAGTACTAATCAGGAGGTTTAAGATGCCCTTGAATAAAATGCGTAAGAAAATTGACCTTTTGGACCGTAAGCTTATTAGTTTACTGAACCTGCGTGCTGAAATAACCAAAGAAATCGGCAGGATAAAAATTAATACCGGGAAAAGCATTTATTCTCCCGAAAGGGAGATGCAAGTTCTGCATAAGGTCGCCGATTTGAATAAAGGCCCTTTAAAAAAGGACGCTATTGAGGCAATATACCGCGAGATTATGTCGGCAAGCCTTGCTTTAGAGAAACTTTTAAGGATAGCTTACATGGGACCGCAGGCATCTTTCAGTAACCTGGCAGCTTTAAAAAGGTTTGGTTCGCAGATGAGCTTTATTGCCTGCGCTACTATCCCTGATGTATTCCTGGAGGTAGAAAGGGGTGCTGCCGACTATGGAGTAGTACCAGTTGAAAATTCCATAGAAGGGGCAGTAACGCATACTTTGGATATGCTGGTAGATTCCGAACTGAAGATCTGTTCACAAGTGATCTTGAATGTATCGCATAATTTATTGGCAAACTGCCCGAAGGACAAGATTCGTAAGATTTATTCCAACCCGCAGGTTTTTGGCCAATGCCGCATCTGGCTGCAAAAGAATCTGCCTAATTCTGAATTAGCGGATGTTTCCAGTACCACCCGCGCGGCTGAGCTGGCAAAGAAGGATAAAAATAGCGCAGCCATAGCCTCGCTTTTGGCTTCTAAAACTTACGGTTTAAAGGTATTGGCTTCCGGGATCCAGGATTCTTTGCGGAATATCACGCGTTTTCTGGTAGTGGGAAAGAATGTGGCAGCCCGCACCGGCCATGATAAGACATCGTTGCTCTTTTCAATCAAAGACCGCGTAGGCGCCTTATATGAGATGCTGCTTCCTTTCCGTAAGTACGGGGTCAACCTTACCAAGATTGAATCCCGCCCGTCAAAGAAAAAAGCCTGGGAGTATTATTTCTTTGTTGATATTTTGGGTCATCAGGATGATGATAAAGTAAAGAAGGCGTTAAACGAGTTAGAGCACAAGTGCACGTATTTGAAAATATTGGGTTCTTATCCCATAGGAGAATAATAATAGTGAAAGAGTTAGTGCGTAGCAATATTCTAAATGTAAAGGCTTATGTTTCCGGAAAGCCTATAGAGGAAACTAAGAGGCAGCTGGGGCTGCGCGAGGTAATTAAGCTGGCCTCCAACGAGAACCCGTTAGGCCCGAGTCCTAAAGCAGTCAGCGCAATTAAAAAATGTTTATCCGGCATCAACCGTTATCCGGATTCACAGGGGTTTTATCTTAAGAGGCGCCTTGCCC
This sequence comes from Candidatus Omnitrophota bacterium, assembly GCA_028716965.1. GTDB lineage: Bacteria > Omnitrophota > Gorgyraeia > Gygaellales > Profunditerraquicolaceae > UBA6249. The sequence goes on along the minus strand of JAQUOV010000006.1, from coordinate 60,126 downwards.
GGCATCTTTCTCTTGATCCGGAAAATTTCATTCTTGGCAATGGCTCTGATGAGCTTATCGATATAATTATCAAGACCTTTGTTGAACCGGATGAGAATATCGTTACTTCAGATACTACATTCCTGGAATATGAGATTATTGCGCAGGTCAATGACCGTAAGATCAAGAAGGCGCCCCTGCGTTATTTCAAATACGACCTGGCTGCTATGCTTAAGCTGGTGGATAAGAAGACCAAGCTTGTTTTTATCGCCAACCCCAATAATCCTACGGGAACCTATGTAACTAAATATGAGGTAGCGGATTTTCTGGGGGCTTTACCGGATTCAATACTGGTTGTTTTCGACGAGGCATATGATGCTTTTATTGACGTTGATGATTATCCCGATTCTTTAGCTTACCTTAGAAGGAAAAAGAAGATTATTATACTTAAGACTTTTTCCAAGTCTTACGGTTTGGCTGGGCTGCGCTTAGGATACGCCATGGCTGAGCGCGAGCTGGTTTCTTATATGGAGAGGGTCAGGCAGCCTTTTAATGTTAACATGCTGGCCCAGGCAGGAGGCATAGCTGCTTTAGATGACAAAGATTTCATCAAAAATACGCGCCGGCTGGTTTTAAAAGGAAAGGATTTTATTTACCAGGAACTTTCCAGGATGGGCCTGGGTTTTCTGCCTTCAGCGGCAAATTTTGTCCTGGTTGATACGGGTAAAGACGGGCTTGAGATTTTTAAGGCGATGCTTAAATTCGGAGTGATCGTGCGCCAGATGAAACAATACGGCTTAAAAGATTTTATCCGCGTGACTATCGGCACTCAGAAAGAGAATGAGAGATTTATCCGCGTGTTAAGAAAAATACTTAAGGAGAAGAACTGATGATTATTGTCTTAAGGCCGGAAGCAACCGAGGCAGAGGTCAGCCATATTATTGACAAAGTAAAAACTTTGGGTTTGACTCCTCATGTTTCTAAAGGTGCGGAGAGGACGATTATCGGGGTCATCGGCCCGGAAGATATTTTGCGGGTTACTCCGCTTGAAGTTTTCCCGGGAGTTGAAAAGGTTATCCCCGTACTTTCTCCTTACCGCCTGGTTTCCCGCGAATTTAAAAAAGAAGATTCGGTAATTGAATTGGGAAAAGGGGTAAAGATCGGAGGCAGGGAACTGGTGGTTATGGCAGGTCCTTGTTCGATAGAGAATATTGACCGGTTGTTTGAAATCGGCAGGCAAATAAAGAAAGCCGGAGCAACCGTGCTGCGCGGGGGGGCTTTTAAACCCAGGACATCTCCTTATAGCTTTCAGGGATTAGGCAAGGCAGGCTTGGAGATGCTTAAACAGGTGGGTGATGAACTGGGGTTGGTTACGGTAAGCGAAGTGATGGATTCCCGGGATGTAGAGATGGTCGCCGGTTACGTGGATATCCTTCAGATCGGCTGCCGGAATATGCAGAACTTTAATCTGTTAAAAGAGGTAGGGGCTACCAAGAAGCCTGTACTTTTAAAGCGCGGTATGGCTTCTACCGTAAAAGATATGCTTATGTCTGCCGAATATATATTAAGCGGAGGCAACTTCTCGGTGATCCTTTGCGAACGGGGTATACGTACTTTTGAAGATTCCACGCGCAATACATTGGATATAAGCGCGATACCGGTTACCAAACAGCTATCGCACCTTCCGATTATTATTGACCCTTCGCATGCTGCGGGAAAATGGGGGTTGGTGCCGGCCTTGGCCAAGGCGGCAGTTGCCGCCGGTTGTGACGGCCTGATCATTGAAGTACATGACCGTCCCGAAGAGGCTGTTTCCGACGGTGAGCAGTCGCTTATGCCGGATAAATTCTCCAGCCTTATGAGCCAGCTTAGGGGGATTGCGGATTCCGTAGAGAGAAGGATCTTATGAGTTTGTTTAATAAGACGGTAATTATCGGCACCGGTTTAATTGGCAGCTCCCTGGGTTTTGCCTTGAAGAAAAAACGCCTGGTTTCTCAGGTTACCGGATTAAGCCGCCACCGGAAGAATGCCAGATTAGCCAAGGGTTGCGGGGCTATAGACCGAGTAGGTAAATCTTTGGGAGAGGTAAAAGATGCGGATCTGCTCGTATTGGCAACGCCGGTGAATTCTATCATTGATATTGCGTTAAAGGTTTCAAAGAGGATTAAGAAAGGCTGCGTAGTTATTGATGTGGGCAGTACTAAGGGGAAGATCGTCTCTGCTATCAGCCGGGCCATCCCTAATTTTATCGGGTGCCATCCTTTGTCGGGTTCGGAAAAGAGAGGGGCTGTTAATCTGCAGCCGGAGATCTTTAAAGACTCAATTTGTATTATAACTCCTACTGTTAAGACCGATAAAAAGATTTTGAGTAAGATTGTTTTGCTCTGGCGTAAATTGGGCAGCCGGGTAGTTATCCTTTCTCCTGAAGAGCATGATCAGATCTTAGCATTTACCAGCCATCTGCCGCATGCTGTTGCTTTTTCCTTAATGGGTTGTATCCCGGATGAACTCTTAAGCTTAAGCTCAAGGGGCTTGAAAGACACTACGCGTATTTCAGCTGCAGACCCCAATCTTTGGAGCGAGGTTTTTTTAAGTAACCGCAGGAACTTATTGTCCTGTATTTCAGCTTTCCAGGAAAAACTTGCCGTTTTAAAGCTTGCCTTAAAAAGAAATGATAAAATGTTTTTGTCTAATATCCTCGTGGAAGCTAATAAAAAAAGAGAAAGATTAGGATGATTGTTGCTATTGACGGACCAGCCGGGGCCGGTAAAAGTACGGTAGCCAAAATATTGGCAAGAAAACTGGGCTTTCTTTATATAGATACAGGAGCAATGTATAGGGCCATAACTTTAAAGGCCCTGGAAAATAATACCGATATCCATGATGAGAATAAGGTTTACGAGCTGGCTTTAAACTCCAGGATAGACCTGTGCAACAATGCCGATGGCTCGTTAAGCGTTTTTCTTGATAACAGGGATGTTTCTTCCGATATACGCCAGGTGCGGATCACAAGGTTTGTTTCCGATGTCTCCAAGATCAAGGGGGTGCGCCAGGTATTGGTTAAGATGCAAAGGGAGATGGGGCAGAAAGGCGACTGCGTTTTAGAGGGTAGGGATATCGGCACGGTAGTTTTTCCCGATGCCCAGAAAAAATTCTTTATTGATGCTTCTGCGCAGGTCCGCGCCAGCCGCAGGTTCAAAGAATTAAAAGGGTTAAACCAGGATGTCGCAGAGGATGAGGTTGCCAAAGACCTTTCTAACCGCGATAAGATTGACTCAAGCCGGAAGGTCTCTCCCCTGCGTAAGGCTATAGACGCCATATATATTGATACCACGGAACTTTCCATAGAACAGGTTGTTGAAAAGATGCTTAAGTTATGTAAATAAATGGATAATTCGCTGCTTAGGAATTTTTCTATTATTGCCCATATTGATCACGGTAAATCTACCCTGGCGGACCGGATATTGGAGTTAACCGGCGCCGTTGACGTAAGGCATAAAGGAGACCAGCTGCTTGATGATATGGAGCTGGAGAAAGAGCGCGGTATTACGATCAAGGCTTCCATGGTCAGGTTAAATTATTTCTCTAAGAAATTCAATAAGGAGTATATCTTAAACCTTATTGATACTCCCGGCCACGTTGATTTTACTTATGAAGTTTCTAAATCCCTGGCTGCCTGTGAAGGTGCGGTACTGGTAATTGACGCCGGACAGGGCATAGAAGCGCAAACAGTCGGCAATTATTACCTTGCACTGGAGAGCAACCTGCAGGTTATTCCGGTAATTAACAAAATCGATCTAATCTCCGCGGATGTCCCGCATGTTAAGTCTCAGGTGGAGACTGTACTGGGTTTTAAGGATGAAGAGATAATCCTGGCTTCGGCAAAAGAAGGTACCGGGGTTATTGATGTTCTGGATAGGATAGTTGAGACTATCCCCAGCCCCAGCGGACAAATAAATGCACCGCTTAAGGCACTGATTTTTGATTGCCGTTTTGATCCTTTTAAAGGGGTGGTTGTTTTTGTGAAGGTTGTTGACGGCCTGATCACTCCTAAAACTAATTTAAAGATGTTCCATACGGGAAAAACTTATAAGATTGAAGAACTGGGTGTTTTTAAGGATTTGAAATATTGCGCCGTGGATTCTTTGACTTGCGGAGAGGTTGGTTATTTTACCGCCAATCTGCGCGATCCCAGGGAGGTAGTTATCGGGGATACGATTACCGAGCCTAAAAATCCCTGTTCGCAAGCTTTGCCTGGTTATCGTAAGGTTAAACCTTTGGTTTTTTGCGGGATTTATCCGGTTAACCCCGCGGATTTCCCGGAATTGCGCGATGCCATGGATAAGTTAAAGCTTTCAGATGCTTCTTTTGTTTTTGAGCCGGAGAGTTCACAGTCTTTCGGGACAGGTTTCCGCTGCGGCTTCTTAGGCCTTTTGCATATGGAGATTGTGCAGGAGCGGCTTGAGCGGGAGTATAATTTAAACCTCATCCTTACTGTGCCAAACGTGGTTTACCGTATAAAAACCAAGGACGGCCAGCTTATTGAAGTGGACACTCCGGTTAAGCTTTGCGCCTCGCAGGATATCGTGGAGGCGCAGGAGCCGTACGCAAGCCTTTTAATGATAGTGCCGGTAGATTCCATAGAAGCGGTATGCGATTTTACAAAATCCCGCAGGGGAGTTTTTGTTTCAAATGAGTACCTGAGCGAGGACCGGGTAAAAGTGATTTTTCAGATACCTCTTTCTGAAATAATCGTTGATTTCTATGATCGCATCAAATCGGTTACCAGGGGTTATGGCTCCATGGATTACGAGTTTAAAGAATACCTTCCGACAAACCTGGTAAAACTTGATATATTATTAAACGGCCAGATCTGCGATGCCTTTTCCTCGTTAATGTTTAAAGAAAAGGCTACTTCGCGCGCGCATCTTTTGGTCGGTAAATTAAAAGAGCTGATCCCCCGGCAGTTATTTGAAGTTGTCATCCAGGCAGCTATAGGCAGCCAGATCCTGGCTTCTGAAAGAGTAAGGCCGGTTGGAAAACATGCCACGAGCAAATGTTCCGGAGGTGATATTACCCGTAAACGCAAGCTCTGGGATATACAGAAGAAAGGCAAGAAGCGGCTTAAACAGTTTGGCAAGGTTGAGATTCCGCAAGAAGCATTTCTGGAGGTATTGAAAATATGAGTTTGAAAAAGAAATCTGTGTTACGCGATTGGATCGAATCTATCGTCATAGCTTTCCTGCTGGCTATGGTTATTAGGACCTTCGTGGTGCAGGCATTCAAGATTCCCACAGGGTCAATGCGCATGACCTTGCAGGAGGGCGACCTTATACTGGTGAATAAGTTTATTTATGGCGCTAAAGTACCGCTTATTAATTTTTATTTGCCGGCGTTCAGGCAGCCGAAAAGAGGGGATGTGGTGGTTTTTGTCTATCCTGAAGATAAAAGCAAGGATTTTATCAAGAGACTGGTTGGTCTGCCGGGTGAAACTATAGAGATAAAAGGCGGGTCGATCTATGTTGACGACAAACCGGCGGGAGAGCCTATTTTTAAACAAACCTATTATTATAATAGAGGGGATTTTGCTGCGGAAGGACAGAAAATTACTGTGCCGGAAGATTCCTATTTTGTCCTGGGAGATAACTCCGTTTCTTCCAAAGACAGCCGTTACTGGGGGTTTGTGCCCAAGGAAAACCTGTTGGGCCAGGCAATGGTCATTTATTGGCCGATACGCCGTATAAGAATAATCAAATGAACATAGCGAATAAAATCTCGACATTCCGTATTTTAAGCGTCCCGTTTTTTATTGCCTGCCTGGTGTATTATACCCCTGAAAAGGATTTCTTGAGAGTGCTGGCCTTAATTATTTTTATTTTAGGGGTACTTTCCGACGGGTTGGACGGCTTTATCGCCAGAAAAGCAAAATTACAGTCAAAGGCGGGGTTAATTTTGGATCCCCTGGGGGATAAGCTTTTGCTGATGAGCGCTTTTATATTTTTATCTCCTGTCAGCAGGCTGTGGCTTAAATTCCCGCTCTGGGTAAGTTTCATAGTTATATCGCGGGATGTAATTATCATTATAGGGGCGCTGGTTATTTATATGGTTAAGCAATCTTTAGACGTTCATCCTACGAGATGGGGGAAGCTGACTACTACATTCCAGATGCTTTCAGTTGTTTGCGTTCTTTTGCAATATAGATTGGCTGATTTTGTCTGGTGGGTGGCGGTGATTTTTACGGTTATTTCGGGTATAGACTACGTAAAGAGAGGGTTTAAAATCTTATATGCTTTGGATAATCGCCGCGTTAATAGCTAGTTATTTATTAGGATCAATACCTACGGCTTATCTTTTTGGCAGGTTCAAAGGAGTCGATATCCGTCAGGTTGGCTCAGGCAATATCGGGGCAACTAATGCTTTGCGCGTACTGGGTAAGAGCACGGGTATTACTGTCCTATTATTAGATATTCTTAAAGGTTTAGCAGCGGTAGTTTTGCTGGGTGATTATTTTGCCGATAAGGTTGCTATCTTGCAGGCGCAGAACTTGCGCATTATTATGGGACTATGTTGCATCTCTGGACATAATTGGACTATTTTCCTCAAGTTTAAAGGGGGAAAAGGTATAGCAACTTCATTTGGAGTTTTGCTTGGGCTGGCTTTAAAATTACCCGGATTAGGCATGGTAATTGGAATATTAGTGCTTACCTGGGTAACTGTTTTTGCAATCTCCAAGATAGTTTCTTTGTCTTCAATCGCTGCCGCAATATCCCTTCCGGTTTCTATCCTTTTCTTCAAGCAACCCCTAATACTGATTATTGCCAGCCTAATACTCTGCGTTTTTGTACTCATCAGGCACAAGGCTAATCTCTTGAGAATAGCACAGGGCAAGGAGCCGCGCCTCTCTTTTAAGAAACCAAAGAATTAACTTTCCGACTATAATATTAAAGCAAACGCTTTCTTTTTGAGCCCGTTTACTATTGAAATATGCTTTATTTAATTGCATAATTGTTTTGTACAAAGCAGCTTAATCAAATAAGCCCCACTAGCCACAGAGGGCAGCTGGATTGCCGGTTGGCAATCCAGCTAATTCTAAGGAAGAGATGAGAGACTTACTTTACAAAAATATGACTTCTCCGGACAGAAGCCGCAGGGTGATTGCCAGTTCGGAGATAGCGGATAAGGAAGGCGTGCACAGCGTTGTCCGCCGGCATTTTGCCTGCATGGTGAAACAGATTGAGAATTCCGCAGCGGAAAAACCCGCACCTTATCTCTATGTTTTAAAAGAAAGAAATACCAGGGAAAAACGTGAACGCTTTTTCTGTAAGATCAAAGGAGGCCTTTTGGCGGTAAATAAAGGGAAGGTTTTTCTTATTGTTTTTATTCATACCTTAAGCATCCAGCTTACCGCAACCGAGAAAACAGGCGAACAAGTAGTTTAGCCTGTAAATATCAACCATTCATTTTACCGGGAATCTAAATTCCCGGTTTTTTTTATTCCTTCCATTTGATTTGAAATAAGGGTATAGCTGTTATATAATAATTTCGGTATCTGCGTAAGGCGCCGGTATCAGGAGATTTTACAATGAAGAAATTGGCAGTAACAATCATTCTTTGCTTAGGTATCTTTTTGATAAACAGCCGGGCCGAAGAAACTTCTAAGCCAGAGATGCATCCGGCCCTTTATTGGAAGACCGTCAAAGATACTACTTTGCAATGCCTTTTGTGCCCGCGTAAATGCGTTCTTTCACCAGGGCAGCGCGGTTTTTGTACTGTGCGTTTAAATAAAGAAGGGAAACTCTATACCCTTGGGTATGGTAACCCCGTAGCTATCCATATTGATCCTATTGAAAAGAAACCTTTTTTTCATGTCTCTCCGGGTGAGGCGGTTTATTCGCTTGCCGTTGCCGGATGCAACATGCGTTGTATTTTCTGCCAAAACTGGCAGATATCCCAATCAAAGCCTGATGAGGCCCAAAGTTACAGCCTTTCCCCGGAGGAGGCGGTAGTCCAGTGCATAAAAAACAACTGCCGTTTTATCGCTTATACCTACACCGAACCAACGGTATTTTATGAGTATATGCTTGATATCGCAAAGCTCGCCCATGCAAAAGGGTTGAAAAACACGATGCATACCTGCGGCTATATAAATCAGGAGCCGTTAGGTGAATTGCTTAAATATATGGATGCAGTTAATGTGGATCTCAAAGGGTTTTCTCCCGAGGTTTACGCTAAAATCGGAGAGATGGCGCAGATAGGCCCGGTTTTGGAGACCCTTAAGACAATCAGTAAATCCGGTGTTTGGCTTGAGATAACCTGCCTGATTATCCCCGGTTTAAACGACGAGTCAGCAAGGATTAAGGAGATGTGCGTGTGGATAAAGGAGAATCTGGGGGACCAGGTCCCGGTTCATTTCAGCCGTTTTATGCCGGCTTTCAGATTATTGAATCTTCCTCCTACGCCGGTTGAAAAACTCGAAGAGGCGTATAGGATCGCTAAGAACGCGGGATTAAAATATGTTTATATCGGCAATCTCCCCGGGCATCCGGGGGAAAACACATATTGCCCGAAATGCGGGAAGATTGTTGTAAAGAGAGTGGGTTATGAGATTTTAGAAAATCATATTAAAGATGGGAAATGTGAATTCTGCGGCAATAAAATAGCCGGTAGATGGGACCTCTGACTTATTTACAGCTTTTCGGGATTGGCCTGAGTTTTGGTTTTGCCGGGCCATGCTTTTTGTCCTGTACGCCTATACTTATCGCATACCTTGCCGGAAGGACGCTTAAATGGGGCAGGGGATTGGCGCAGGTATCGTTATTTCTTTCTGCACGTTTGTTTGCTTACCTTATTTTGGGTTATTTGGCCGGATTCTCGGCAACCCTGCTCAGGAGATTCGGTAATTCCGTATTTGTCTTATACTTAAAGCCTTTAGGGGGGATAATAGTTATTGTCCTGGGAATCCTGGTTTTCTTTGCCGGAGGGCAGGACTACTGCAGATGCCGTATACCTGCGAATAAAACCGTTGCCTTAAGCAGCCTGATTATTTTAGGTTTCACTATAGGGTTACTTCCTTGCGCGCCGCTTTTGGCCCTGCTTTTTGAAATTACGATTATTTCCAAAAGCGCCTTTCAGGGGATGCTTTTCGCTCTTGCCTTCGGATTGGGAACATTTATTTCAAACCTCCTGGTTATTGCCGGATTATCAGGAATAATCAGCTGGTTCCCGGCAAAAGTATTAAAATCAAGCCTGGGCTTATCGATCTTCCGGTTTATCTGCGCAGTGCTTTTAGTTTTGATGGGGTTAAACTTTATACTATTTCGTCCATGAACCAACAGCAGGGAAAATTTTAAATGACAATCCTACTTTCCATTTTTTTAATTGGTTTTACCGCCATGTCGGTGCAGATAGTCATACTGCGCGAGTTTCTAACCGTTTTTTACGGGAATGAGTTGTCTATTGGATTGGTCCTCGGCAGCTGGCTTATTTGGGGAGCGGCGGGCAGCTGGGCCTTAGGCGGTTTTGCCGATAAGGCCAAATCAAAGCTGAACCTGTTTTCGGTTGCCCAGGTTGTCTTAAGCTTCCTTATTGTTTTAAGCATATTGGCAATCAGGTCAATAAAGCTTTATTTTTCTCTTGCACCCGGAGAGATTATCGGTTTTATCCCCATGCTTTTATCAAGTTTTTTTATCCTTGCGCCGGTCTGTATGCTTTTAGGTTTTATGTTTTCTTTAGGCTGCAGGGTTTATCAAGCTAAATCTGCAGAGCCGGCGCAAAGTATCGGCGCAGCCTATTCCTGGGAATCCGTAGGTTCTTTGCTCGGCGGCTTAATAGCAAGCTTCATTTTTATCCGTTTCATGAGCTCTATTGATATTGGCGTGGCTTTGGGATTGTTGAATATCCTGACAGCCATCGCTTTACGGCACCAGAGAGGAGCAAAGAAAACAGGCAGGATGTTTACAGGCGCCTTAGCGTTGATTTTTGTTGCGGTATCAGTTTTATGGTTTTCCGGCACCTGGGGCAAGCTTGATGAACATTCGCGTAACAGGCAGTGGCAGGGGTACACTATACTTGGAGCAAAAAATTCAATCTATGGCAATATTATGGTAACAAAAAGGGACAGCCAGTATTCTTTTTTTGACAATGGTCTTCATCTTTACAGCGTGCCGGATAGACTTGCCTGCGAGGAAACAGTGCATTTTGCCCTCTTGGAACATAAAGACGCGCAGGATTTACTTTTAATAGGAGGAGGGGTGGCAGGATTAATAGGGGAAATGCTTAAATACCCTGTAAGAAGCATTGATTACCTTGAACTTGACCCTCTAATTGTAGAAATGGCAGAGAAGTATCTTCCTGCAAAGGAATATGAGCCTTTAAAACAGGCGAAGGTTTCCATCTATAATCTGGATGGCAGGTTTTTTATCAAAAGCACACATAAAAAATATGATTGCGTAATTGTGCGCCTTGGGGACCCTTATACCGCACAGTTAAACAGGTACTATACCGTTGAATTCTTTAAGGAAGTAAAGCGGGTCCTGAATAGGGGTGGGGTTTTTTCGTTTGCTTTAAGTTCTTCGGAAAGTTATATCAGCCCGGAACTGGGGGAATACCTAAGGTCTGTTTACCTGGGGTTAAAAAAGGTGTTTAAGGATGTCCTGGTTATCCCCGGAGAGACCGCATATTTCCTGGCTTGCGATAAAGCAGGGGGTCTTACCTATGACTATAATATTTTAATGGATAGGGCCAAAGAAAGGAACCTGGATTTAAAATATGTGCGGGAGTATTACCTGTTTTCTAAATTATCCCCATCTATTATCTCCTATACTGAAGGCGTCTTGGCGGAAAAGGGGAAGGTTAAGTTAAATTACGACTTTCAACCCAGCGCATATTATTACAATATTTCCTTCTGGGCAGCGCGCCTGGGCGATAAGGTCTTTAGGAAAATACTTCAAGGTGCCAGCTTCAAGAAAGTCATTATTTCCGTAACAGGTATCTGCTTTTTGATTATTTTGTGGGGTTTAGTAGGAACGCTTAAGAATAAAGATTTTTATAAAGCGGCAGGCCTGATGGCGCTTATGGCAGGGGGTTTTTCCGCCATGTCTATACAGATAATAATATTGTTTTCCTTCCAGGTTATTTACGGCTATTTATTTTACCAAATCGGGCTTCTGCTTACGGTCTTTATGGCGGGCCTGGCTGCGGGAAGTTTTTTTATAAGTATTTTGATGAAACATTTTAAAAAACCGCTTAGATTCCTGGCCCTGGCGGGAATCTTATTTTCTGTTTTGTCGTTAGGGCTTCCACTGTTATTCTCCTGGTTGTCATTTTCCGGCAAGGAGTTTATATTACAATTAGGGGCAGGCTTTATCTTCCCTCTTTTCTCGCTATTTACCGGCCTGATTGCCGGCATGCAATTCCCCGTAGTGAATAAAATATACCTGGTGGGTAAACAGCAGAAGGGGCGGGTTTCAGGGTTAACTTACGGTGTGGACCTGTTAGGTTCAAGTTTCGGCGCGTTTCTGACCGGCGTTTTCTTAATCCCTGTACTTGGGATAACCTGGAGCTGTTTTACGATTGCGGCTGTGAATCTTTCCGTTTTAAGCGTATTAAATGCGGCAGGTCGTTATTATTCCAGGTAAATATCTATTTTGTCAATTTGGCGCAATCTTATTCTTTGCGCGTAGGGGGCAGGAATAATTGTGCCAGCCATCTCTATGGGCGAGAGATTTTCGTAAATAATTATTTTGGATACCTGCGCGCTATTTTTGCCGAAAGTATTTTTTCTTGCGGGGTTATGGTAGGTTATTTTAATGGAACTTAAAAAATTAAAAGAATATTCTCCCTTGCGGTCAAATAGCCAATCCGGCAAACATGGATTAAAAGACAGATTAAGCTGTTTGTTATCGTTCAGGTAGAATGGGTTGCTTCCGACGTTCATAACCAGCCAAATTTGCAGGAATTCGGCAGTTGAGCCTGACAGCCTGGCCACAAAACCGTTACCGTGCAACTTCTTATCAGGAAATGCGCTGCTTGCCAGGAATGAAGAGTTCTCTAAAATGCTGCGGCCATATCTTTGTGCATCCTGGAAAGGGATAAGCACATTCTTGAATTCCGAATAGAATTCCTTAGCCAGGTTTTTCTTAAGCAACTCCAGCATATACTTGTATTCCATATGCAGCCAGACGGACTCATTCTCCAGCCATCCCGGGGTAAATACCCTGCATCTGCCAATCTCCTTCGGCATGCTTTTAAGAGAAGCGGTCACTTTATACATGCGTAATTCCTTATCAAAAAGCGCGCTTTTCCTGGTTGCTTTATAAATATCGGCAGCTTGGTTGACATCCCGGGCCAGCCTTAACGCGTGCATTTGTCCTTCAAGGAACAGCGGGAGGCGCCTTTGTTTGAATTTCTTGGGTTTTAAGTAATGGTCTTTGACCAGTGCGAATTCAACTACGTCATTGATGAAATATGAATGATATGTGCCGTCCGCCTTATTAAGGGCTTTATCTAAACCGGATTCAACTTTATTTAAAGCGTTGGTTAGAAAAGAGAGTAGTTCTTTAGTTTGTACATATGTATGGTTTCCGGAGAAACCTAAGCGGCTATTGTGCCGGTACTCTTCTTTTATGGTATTACTTTTATCCCAATAGGGGAAGGCCTCTTCGGGTAAGATAACGGAAAGTTGTCCCATGAAATTAGCAATCTCTTCAGCAAGCTCAATTTCATCAGTTTGGTAATTTTCTAAAGCCTTCTTGACCATTATAAGCAGGCGCTTAAGTTCAAAAGTTTCGCAGATTGATGAGCCAAAGAGGGCAGGTAGTCCGTTAAGGGAATCAAACCAGTTAGGTTTACCGGCTTCCATCTCGATGCCGATACCAAAAGGGTCAAGGGAAGCCAGCTTGTTAAGTGCCAGGCATAAAAGCTTGGCAATAAGGGTAGTATGGTAGATTTCGCCGCTGCCGTGCTGGGTCCTTAAGATATGGGGATTATCTGTCCGTTTGTGCAGCATCTCTTTCTTTATTGCGTCAAGTACCAGGCAATGCAGCTGCCTGGGTTTGCCGTTGTAAAGGATGTATCTTTCGCTGCGCGGCCTGACTAATTCGGCATTATCATAGAAGGTGAAAAGTTTCTTCTCAAAGAATAATTCGTTAAATTTCTCCGGGTAAATCCGCAGGTAGCTTTCGATTAAATCTAAGTTATAGGTCCAATGGTCGGTCCAGAAACCTTCCGCATGCTCTGCTTCCTGTATTCTTAAGGAGGAGGAAAGTATTCTGTCCAGAAAATCGTCATAAGAAACATGCAGCTGTATCCTATTTTCTTCGATGAAGAAGATAAGGTCTCCCGGGGTAAACGGTTTTTTGAAATAAACAGCGAGTTTATCAATATCGTCTTTGCGGGCAATCTTCTCAAGCAGCCCAAATAAGTCAACGCCTTCTTTAAACAGGAAAGCGTCGGGTTTTACCACCAGCGGGTTGAAACCGTCCGTCTGAAGCAGGTTAATAAAAAAGATTACATTCTCGTCTTTTACCTCAGGGTTAAACCAGCAGTCATTGCGGCGGTTCTGGTTGATATCCCGGTAATTCCCGTTACCCTGGGAAAGATAGTTTGGCTGCAGCTGGAATTTATTGTAGTCCCTTTCCAGGTCACCGTGCTTGCGGGAATAAAGATAGAATACCAGTCCGGATTTGAAAACCTCGGGGTAGCCCCCGCGCATAATATTATCCAGATAAGTTTGCCCCGCATAGAGGTTGAATTCTCTGGAAGCGCTCTTAGTCTCTATACCTTCTTTTAACTTACGGATAAGGTCTATATTTTCCCCCATTTTCTTCTCAGTATAGCCGAGCCTGGTAATCTTAGGCACTAGAGCATTTAAAGTTTTTACGTTTCGCGCCTGCCCGATTATTGAATAAAATGTTTTTTGTTCTTTAGGCGCCAGGCCCATACCCATTAAGAGAAGCGAAGCAGGGGTTTTGCTTTTGGTCATTTGCTTTGCGGGATACGGGAATTTGGGGGTAGCCAGGAATTGCGCAGGGTAGGAGAAATCGGTTACCGGCCCGAAAACAGCTTCCGGGTCAACAATAGGCCGGATGATTTCGGGCTTTGAGCCTTTGAAATAAAAACCCAGGTAGAAATTACCGCCACTTATATGTATTACTTCCGGGCGGTCCGATGGGTCAACCTCAAGCTTATAAAAAGGGATATTATTCTCCAGGTTTTCAACATTCATCCAGGCTTCAATCGTGCGGCCGAGTTTTTTTAAGAAGAAATTATGCGTGCCGAAAGGGACAACTTGCGGCAGTCCGTCAATCAGTTGTATGCATTTGTGGCTGCGCCCGGTATTTTCAATGCTTACGGTACGGCTTAAGCCGGCATAAGCATCGTTAGGTATATCAAAGTATTCCACGCGGGTCTTGATCCCCAAGCTAAGGTTTTCTTCTTCTATAATCAGCTGGCTTGAACCTATGCGCATGGAGTTAGCGATCCGGTATTTCAGGTTCACATACCCGTTATGGAAAGGTTCATAGTAAAGGGGGCCTTTTGCGGTTTTGACCTTGATAAATGTGCGGAACCCATTGGTTGAAACAAACTGCCAGGATTTATTTGCCGGGAAGAACTCCAGGATTGACTGGTCCTTATCTTTAATGCCAAAACTGGAGATACATTGCCCGCGGTTAACGTAAAAAACCCACATCGGGATACCGTATTTTCCGGCAATCCCCGGGAAGAAATTTGCAAAAGGTTTTGCGTAATTATAATTTTCAATAACGAATTGACCTTCTTTATTTAAATAATATTTTGGCTTTAATTTCATATTTTTATATATTTGCTGCAGTTAATTAGTAGTATTTTACAGGTTTTATTGCCTTTGTCAACTTAAAATGGGGGATGCCACATAGTATTATCCCCGCAGTTAATCGCTTTGCAGCCTTCAGGATTATCTTTGCCCGCTTAAGCTTACAAGGGCTGGGTTAGTTAAAAACTTATATGCTGTTTGGTTCGTAAACCAAGTGTTCATTGACTTTTGAGATAAAGATGATAAAATATTTGCCAAGCGGAGGAGAAGATGGCAATAGATAAAGGGACAGTAGAACAGGTTGCGCACTTAGCGCGCATCGAATTAGGGCCCGGTGAATTAGAGAAACTATCACGGCAATTGCATGATATTTTAGGTTTTATTGATAAGCTAAGCGTTCTAAATATAGCCATGGTTGAACCTGCCAGCCATATTTTGCCTATCAGTAATGTATTGCGTGAGGATGAAGTGCGTACTTGTTTAACTGTTGATCAAGCCCTGGAAAATGCCCCAAGCAAAAACGGGAACTTCTTCAGCGTCCCAAAGGTGATCGAATAATTATGGAATTAAATCAACTGACCGCCCATGAATTGCTGGATAAGCTTAGAAGCAAGCAGGTTGCTTCCGGGCAGATACTGGATTCGCTTTATGCGCGCATAGAAGCCGTTGAGCCTAAAGTCAAAGCTTATGCAAGATTTAAGCCGGGAAATACCCAGGCAAATGGCTTAGCGGGCCTTTTACCGGTAACGGTTAAAGATAATATTTGCACTGAAGGATTAAATACGGAATGCTGTTCAAAGATCCTTTGTGGTTTTCGCCCGCCATACGACGCGACGGTTATCAGTAAGCTAAAAAAGTCCGGCAATGCTATTTTCCCGCTAAAAGCGAATATGGATGAATTTGCTTTTGGTTCATCTACGGAAAATTCATCCTTTGGCCCAACGCATAACCCCTGGAATTTGGAATGTGTGCCCGGGGGTTCCTCCGGAGGCTCAGCTGCCGCTGTGGCAAGCGATGAAGCGATTTGGGCGTTAGGTTCGGATACGGGTGGTTCGATACGCCAGCCTGCATCTTTTTGCGGCGTGGTAGGATTAAAGCCTACTTACGGCCGTGTTTCACGTTTTGGATTAATAGCTTTTGCCTCAAGCCTTGACCAGATCGGCCCGATTACCAAGGATGTAGAAGATGCGGCAATATTGGCCCGGATTATCTCGGGTTATGACCCTAATGATTCGACTTCGGTAAACCAGGATCTACCGGATTACACTGATAGCCTGGGCAAAGATATCAAAGGGGTAAAAATCGGCATCCCCAAAGAATATTTTATCGAAGGCCTTGACCCGGAGGTCAAACTTGTTATTGAAGAGGCAATAAAGAAGCTTGAATCTTTAGGGGCTGTTTCAAAACAGGTAAGCTTGCCGCATACGCAATATGCTGTTCCGGTTTACTACATTGTGGCTACTGCCGAAGCCAGTTCAAACCTGGCCAGGTTTGACGGGGTGCAATACGGTTATCGCGCCAAATCGGACAGCCTTATTCAGATGTACAAGAAGACCCGTGCGGAGGGGTTCGGTGAGGAAGCCAAACGCAGGATAATCTTAGGCACCTTTGCTTTATCCCACGGTTATTATGACGCGTATTATTTACGTGCCTTGAAAGTGCGCACTCTTATAAAGAATGATTTTGACGCGGTCTTTAAGGATTTTGATTGTATTATCACCCCTACTTCACCGACCCCGGCTTTTAAAATCGGCGAAAAAACCGCTGACCCTTTACAGATGTACCTTTCGGATATATATACCATATCGGTAAATTTGGCGGGGATACCTGCGATATCCATACCGTGCGGGTTTTCCAAAAGCGGCCTTCCGATAGGACTGCAGATTATGGCCAAGCCTTTTAATGAAGGGATGCTTTTCAGGCTGGCCCATGCTTTTGAGCAGAGTACGCAATGGCATAAAGTTAAACCACGCCTATGAGATACCAGACAGTTATCGGTTTGGAGGTTCACCTGCAGTTAAAAACTAAAACCAAGGCATTCTGCGGCTGCGCTATTGATTTTGGAAAAACACCTAATTCCGGTGTTTGCCCGGTATGCCTGGGTTTTCCCGGCACCTTGCCGGTCTACAATAAAGAGGCACTGAATTCCGCAATTAAAGTAGCTTTGGCTTTTTCCTGCCAGATACAGGAACATACTAAATTTGACCGTAAGAATTATTTTTATCCGGATTTACCGAAGAATTACCAGATCTCACAGTTTGATCTGCCGTTATCGCGCCACGGCTATCTTGATATATTCAGCGATAATAAAACTAAACGCATCGGGATCACCCGTGTGCATCTTGAGGAGGACGCGGGCAAGCTTATCCATGAATCAAACGCAAGTATGGTGGATTTTAACCGCGCAGGGGTCCCCCTGCTTGAGATTGTCAGTGAGCCGGATTTAAACAGCCCGCAGGAGGCATTTGATTATTTAACCAGCTTAAAAAATATTATTGAATATTTGGATGTTTCTGATTGCGATATGGAAAAGGGGTCTTTACGCTGCGACGCTAATATTTCTTTACGCCCCGAAGGCTCTAAAGAGTTAGGGGTTAAGGCAGAGCTGAAGAATATGAATTCCTTTAAAGGGGTAAAGGATGCTTTGGTTTTTGAGGTAGACCGCCAGGCTGCCTTGCTTGAGGCCGGCCAGGCCATGGTTCAGGAAACCCGCCTTTGGGATGCGGAAAATGGGGAAACCGTCTCTATGCGTAATAAAGAAGGGGCCAAGGATTACAGGTATTTTCCCGACCCCGATCTGACAGTTTTTATCATTGAACAAACCATGGTCTCCCGGATTAAATCTCAATTGCCTGAATTGCCCCATGATAAAATGCGGCGTTTTATGCGTGATTACGGTTTATCCGAATACGACGCCAAGATCCTGGTGAGTTCTAAAAAAAACGCCCAATTTGCGGAAGAGTGCATCCGGAAATATCCGGGGAAAGATAAAAAGAATATGGCCAATTGGTTGATCGGCCCTATGTTATCCGAGGCCAATAGCCGCAAGGTCGAGCTCCATGAGTTGAATGTTAATATGGAGGATTTGATCAGCTTAATCGGTTTTGTAGAAAACCAGTCTATTTCGCACCTTTCCGCAAAGCTCGTTTTGACACAGATGATCGACTCTCAAAAACCGGCAGAGCTTATAATCCGGGAAAATAACATGCTGCAGATATCCGATACCGCGGAGCTGGAGCAGGTTATCTCCGGGGTGATCCGGGAAAACGAGAAATCCGTTACAAGCTTTAGGGCGGGAAAAACAAACGCGCTTATGTTTTTAGTAGGCCAGGTAATGAAAAAGAGCGCCGGTAAGGCTAACCCCAAAATCGTCGGAGAATTAATAAAGCGGAGGCTGACTGATGCGTAAAAATATACTGATTGGGCTTTTATTAACCCTGCTTTTGCTTGTTGGCGTAACAGGGGTATACTCGGCTAATAAAAAGAAAAACCATGATGATCTATACCGGCAGGTAGGGTTGTTCTCGGATACCATGGCGATTATTAATCAGGAATATGTTGAAGATACTAAACCGAAGGATTTAATCTATGGAGCATTGAAAGGCATGCTTGCTTCGCTTGACCCTCATAGCCAATTCATGGATCCGGAGACTTATAACGAACTGAAAGTAGATACACAAGGCAAGTTCGGAGGGCTGGGTATCGAGATTACCATAAAAGACGGGGTGTTGACGGTAATCACGCCTATTGAAGATACCCCGGCCTGGAAAGCCGGAATAAAAGCAAATGACCACATCGTAAAGATTAATGATGAGTTGACGCGGGAGATGACGCTGATGGATGCCGTTAAGAAGATGCGCGGCAAACCCGGGGAGGCAGTTAACCTGACTATATTAAGGGATTCCGAAAAAAAACTCCTGGATTTTAAGATCACCCGGGACATCATAAAAATCAAGGATATCAAGCAGGCGCGCATATTGGAAGATGGCATCGGCTATATACGCCTGGCTGAATTCCGGGAGAACACTTTAAAGGAACTGAACAATGCCTTAAGCACCCTCTCTAAACAAAAGCTAAATGCCCTGATCATAGATTTACGCAATAACCCCGGCGGCTTGCTGGATGTGGCGGTAAAAGTTGCCGGCAGGTTTATTCCGCCGGATAAAATGATTGCCTATACCAAAGGCAGGCAACGGGATCAGGATTTTGAATTCCTTTCCGGAGATAAGAATGCCATTCTGGATTTGCCGTTGGTAATACTGATTAATGAGGGCTCTGCTTCAGGCAGTGAGATCGTTGCCGGCGTTTTGCAAGATTATAAACGCGCCATAATTATAGGAAATAAATCTTTCGGCAAGGGCTCAGTGCAGACGGTTATCCCTTTAGGGGACGGCTCGGCGTTACGCTTAACCACCAGCCATTATTTTACCCCTTCCGGAAAAATAATTCACGGCAAGGGGATCACTCCCGATATCCAGGTGGATTCAAATGAAGGCAGTAACAATAAGGCGGCTCAGGTAAATATCAGCAAAACCGATGAAATATTCAAAGAGGTTGAATCCGTAGAAAAAAAAGGCAAGCTTCCTGAAGGTACCTTTGATTATAAAAATGACCCGCAGATAATGCGGGCTGTAAATACCCTGAGAGCCATAGAGTTATATAAAAAATCCGAGGAGAATCAACCTCCTGTTTAGACCTGGAATATGGCGTTTAAAGCAAGAAAACAGATGAATAGAAAGCTGGTAATTATCTCCGTTTTGATTCTTTCGTTTCTTGTCTTTGTCGCTGTTATCCTGACTGCAGTACACAAGAGGATCCTGCCCAAGGCTGCGCTTATAAAAGGAAAAATAGCTATCGTAATAGACGATTGGGGCTATAATTTAAGTAACCTTAAGGATGCCGGAGAGATAAAACAGCCTTTGACTTGCGCGGTCCTGCCCAACCTGAATAATTCGGCCCTAGTGGCGAGAAAATTGAATAGTTTCGGGTTTGAAATCATACTGCATTTACCGATGGAGCCAAAAGAAAAATACCGGCTGGAAAAGAATACTATCACAACAACCATGGATGCCTTGCGCATCCGCAGCATCCTTGACCAGGATTTAGCCTCGGTCTTATTTGCAAAAGGCATCTCTAACCATATGGGTTCGCGTATTACCGAAAACAGCAGGGTTAGCGCGTTAATTATCTCTGAAGTAAAAAGGCGTAAATTATATTTTTTGGATAGTTTTGTCACTGCTAAATCCGTCTGTTCTTTATTAGCCGCGAAAATGAAGGTACGTTTCGCTAAAAGAGACATATTTCTGGATAACCGTGATGATCCGGCATATATAAAAGCACAGATATTCAAATTAAGGGATCTGGCTAAGAAAAAAGGACAAGCTATAGGAATCGGCCATGACCGCAGGAATACACTTGCGGTCCTAAAAGAGGTCATACCTCAGATGGTAAAAGACGGTTATAAATTTGTTTTTGTCTCGGAGATAGCTAAATGATCGTTCTGGGAATAGAGACGTCATGTGATGAGACAGGTATCGGCATAGTCAGGGACGGCAAGTCGGTGATGGCTAATCTGGTTGTCTCGAGCCTGAAGATACATAGTAAATACGGCGGGGTAATTCCGGAAATTGCCTCGCGTTTGCAGCTGGAAAGTATAGGCAGGGTATACTCCGCTGCAATTAAGGAAGCCGGGATCAAAACGGAGGATATAGATCTGATTGCGGTTACTAAGGGGCCGGGCCTGCCGGGTTCGCTTCTGGTGGGAGTTTCTTTTGCCAAGGCATTAGCTTTGAGTTTAGGCAAGCCGATACTGGGAGTCAACCATGTCTATAGCCATATTTATGCGAACATTCTTTGTCATCGGAACATAAAACTTCCTTCTGTAGCTTTAGTGGTCTCTGGAGGGCATACAAGCCTTTTCTATGTTAAGGATTTTTCTGATATACGGGTTTTGGGCCAGACCCGGGATGATGCCTGCGGTGAGGCTTTTGATAAGGTGGCTAAAATTATGGGGCTGGGTTATCCCGGCGGCCCGTTGATTGAAAAGTTAGCCCGGGACGGCAATAAAAATAAGATTAAATTCGCTTGTTCAGGGACACAGGAAGAATTGGATTTCAGTTTTAGCGGTATAAAAACAGCTGTTTGGTACTATTTAAAAAATAACCGGCAGAAGATCAAATCTGGGAATGCCAGCCTGGCTGCTTCGTTTCAAGAGAGCGTAATAAATGTACTGATAAAAAAATCTTTGCTGGCGTGCAGGCGCAAGAATGCCAAGCGGCTCCTGATCGGAGGAGGGGTAGCTGCTAATAGCTGTTTACGCCAAAAATTACTTTCTTCGGCCCGCAGCGAAGGGATTGACTGTTTTTTCCCCACTATCAGTTTATGCATGGACAACGCCGCCATGGTTAGCGGGCTTGCCTATTTTCTTTATAAACAGGGCGCAAGAGACAGCTTGTATTTGAATACAGAGCTTAATAATTAAGGAGGATTAATGCCTACTGATCTTCAGATGATCGTGCGTTTATTATTGACTTTGTTTTTAAGCGGGGCAATCGGTCTTGAGCGTCAGGTCCATCGCAGGGATGCCGGCCTGCGCACGCATATCCTGGTGGCTTTGGGTTCTTGTCTTATAATGTTGACATCTCTGTATGTTTTTGATATATATAAAGAAACTGCTTCATTAGACCCGGCGCGCATTGCCGCGGGGGTAATTACCGGTATTGGATTCTTGGGCGCCGGTACGATTATCCGCGAACCCGAAGGGGTAAGAGGGCTGACTACTGCCGCCAGCTTATGGGTGGTTTCAGGGATCGGCCTGGCGGTAGGGTGCGGGTTTAATAGAATGGCGGTCTACGCCACGGCTCTGGTCTTAATCGTTCTATATCTACTGCGCTACATAGAGAGAGATATTTTAAATAACCCTAAGCTTAAGAAAAAGGAGGGTGCGCATGGCATTTAAAAAGAAGCTGGACGAAAAGACTTTGGATGTTGATGCCGCAATGCAGGGGAGTTTATCTTTTAAAGATCCGGTTAATCTGCGTATTAACGGTAAATTTGAAGGCAACCTTGATATCAGGGGTAACCTTACCATAGGCTCTACAGCCGTAATCAACGCGGATATTATCGGAGATAATATAATTATCGGTGGCCGGGTCAAAGGAAGGATTACCGCAAAGGAGAGATTGACTCTTCTGCCACAGGCTATTGTTGAAGGGCATATTTATCCAGCCAGGTTGAATGTCGCTGAAGGCGCTGTTTTGGAAGGACAGTGTTCAATGCTGCATGATTTTCTTAATTCCGAACAGCTGGCAAAATACCTGGAGGTGGAATTAAATTCAGTAATGGAGTGGGCGAATTCGGGTAAGATGCCGGGGAATAAAGAAGGGAATGACTGGAAATTTGAGCGTAAGGCGATTGACAGCTGGGTTGCGGCAGGCAAAATAGGAAAATAAACTAAAATGGCTGAAGAAAAACTGCTGACTGTCCGGGATGTTTCGCTTATCCTGGGCGTATTCGAAAAGGATGTTTTGGACCTGGCGGAAAAGGGGGTAATCCCGGCTTATAAAATAGGCGGGTTATACCTAAGATTTAAGAAAGACCAGGTAGAGCAATACAAAAAAGAGCATCCTCTTATGCATTCCGAATACCAGGGGAAAGAAAGAACTTTGCAGGATATGATCCACGATTTTTTTTATTTCAATGACTTCTATATCCTTGCTATGTTTTTAATAGCCCTGTTTGGTTTTCTTGTTTACCGGGGTTTATAGATAAATGTCGTTAAGAGAAGGTTTCTGTGACCTGGGATTTGCTAAGCTGGACACAGACAGAAAGAAACGCAAGGGGTTTGCAGAAGTAATTTACTGCCCGGGGAAAAATATAGGGCATCTGGAGAAAATAGCTAAAAAGATAATTAAGTTAAAAGAAGACCTGTTATTAACTAAATTAGACAAGGCTACATTTTCTGTTCTGAAAAAGTCAATTCCTGTTTTAAAATACAACCCCCTGGCGAAGATCGGGTATTTTTCAGCTAAGCCCAAGAAACCCTATAAGGGCCGGGTTTTAGTTATTTCTGCCGGCACCAGCGATATCCCGATAGCCGAGGAAGCGGCGCAGACCCTGCAAGTAATGGGGAATTGTGTTGATAAATTATATGATGTCGGTGTCGCAGGGGTCCACCGGTTGATGAGCAATATAGATAAATTAAAAAAGGCAAAGGTAATAATAGTAGTAGCCGGGATGGAAGGTGCGTTGGCTAGTTTAGTCAGCGGTTTAGCCAAATCGCCGGTTATTGCGGTCCCGACCAGCTGCGGGTACGGGTCCAGCTTTTCCGGGTTAGCCGCTCTTTTATCCATGCTAAACGGTTGTTCCCCGGGTGTGACAGTAGTCAATATTGATAACGGGTTTGGCGCCGGTTACTTCGCCAGTTTAATCAACAGCACTGCGCGCTAATAAGGTATTGCGCGGGTGTGCCCTTATGGGCAAGGAGATAATCATGGCACTTTCTGGTTTGGATATTTATAAGCTGCTCCCTAAAACAAATTGCCGCCAGTGCGGTTTAGCTACCTGTCTTGCTTTTGCGATGCAGCTGGCCAAAAAGACACTGGCCATCGAGAAATGCCCTTTTATTTCGGCGCAAGCCCGGGCCGCATTAGAGGAGCAGGCATTGCCTCCGATTAAGCTCATTACTTTGGGTAGCGGTGATGCAAAGCTTGAGATCGGCAATGAAACGGTAATGTTCAGGCATGAGGAGAAATTCCGTAATCCGACAGCCCTGGGTTTTATTATTGAGGATAACCTATCGGACATTGAGATAAAGAAGAGACTTGAAAGAATCAACCAGCTGAAATTTGAACGCGTGGGCCAGGTGCTGGAGGTAAACCTTATTGCAATAAATAAAAATACGGATGCAAAGAGATTTCTGGAAGCAACCGAGCTGGTCTTAAAAAACACTGCCCTGCCGATTATGTTAATGAGCAGCGACCTGTCTGCCCTTAAGCAGGCGGCAGGCGCCTCCAGGGGGCGTAAACCGTTGCTTTACTGCGCGACTAAAGATAATTTCGCGCAGATTGCGCCTATTGCTAAGGAGTTTCAGCTCCCCTTAGTGGTAGTCGCGCAGGATATTGACGGCCTTGCGTTCCTTAGTAAAGAGCTTAATGCTCTCGGGGTAAACGAGCTGATTTTAGATACCGGCGCAAAATCCGTTACCGATAAAATATGGGATTTGACCCAGTTGCGCCGCCAGGCGCTTAAGAAATCAAACCGCGCTTTAGGCTATCCAAGCCTGGCCATCGTAGATAAAGCTGATTTTTATGAAGAAGCGATGGAGGCAACCGCTTATATATCTAAATATGCCGGTGCTGTCCTTATCCGGGGTACTGAAGCATGGGAGGTGCTGGCAATTTTAACCTTAAGGCAGAATATTTATACTGATCCGCAAAAACCACTGCAGATTGAACCTAAGCTTTATCCCGTGGGAGGGGCGTCCGAAAAATCCCCGGTCCTGGTAACCACTAATTTCTCATTGAGTTATTTCACCGTCTTGGGAGAAGTAGAAGCCAGCAAAATACCTTCTTATATTTTAAGCGTAGATACCGAAGGTATGTCCGTGCTTACTGCCTGGGCTGCCGAGAAGTTCAACGCCGAATCTATTACCAAGTCGCTGGATAAATTCGGTGTTCAGGATGTAGTGAAGCACAGGAACTTAATTATCCCGGGTTATGTAGCCGTTTTAAGCGGCGACCTGGAGGAACAATCGGGTTTTAAAGTGATCGTAGGTCCCAAAGAAGCTGCGGGAATCCCCGCGTTTTTAAAGAACCTGAACTAACCACAGCTTTCCAGCTTATGCAAAAATTCAAAGTCACATTCATGCCGGATAATAAATCTGTCCTTGCGGAAAAAGACAGGACTATCCTTTCTGCGGCCATCTCCGCGGGGGTATATGTCAACTCTGTCTGCGGAGGTGACGGTGTCTGTGGAAGATGCAAGGTTATTCTAAAGAAGGGGCAGGTAAGTACCCAGCCTAACGGGATAATTACGGCAGAAGAGAGAAAACACAATATATACCTTAGTTGTCTTACGAATATCCATAGCGATTTAGAGGTAGAGATCCCTGAAAGTTCCCGGCTTAGCTTTGATAGCCTTACTCCTTCGCAGGTAGGGGAGCGTTTAGGCAGCCTTTATTCAAAAGCTGAGGATATCCAGCCGGTGAATGCAAAATTCAAAGAAGGCCTTTTTAAACATTCCCCCTTTGCCACAAAATTATACCTGGAGTTGCCTACGCCTACGCTTGATGATAACGCGGGAGACCTGGAGCGGATATACCGCGCTTTGCGCCAGCTTGGGGATTTTCCCGTAATCCAGACCGGCTTATTCAATATCCGGCAGCTGGGTGAACTATTGCGTGATTCCGAATGGAAGGTTACTGTTACGTTAGGCAAGCGCAACGATACCGTAGAGATCGTCCTGGTTGAACCCGGGGACACGACAGATAAAAACTTCGGTTTTTGTTTTGATGTCGGCACAACCACTATCTCCGGACAGTTGGTAGACCTGAATTCAAAAAAAATCCTTGGGACCAAGGCAACCTATAACCAACAGGCTACTTTTGGAAACGATGTAATTACGCGCATAGTCTATGCCGGGCAAAGCGACGGTCTGGAAAGGCTGCATGAGGCTGTTTGCAATACAATGAACCAGATAATCCGTGAATTGATCCTTGAGCATAATATTGATTTAAATGATGTTAACTGCGTTGTTTGTTCGGGGAACACCACAATGATCCATCTGCTTTTAAGCGTTGACCCGGCGCACATCCGCAAAGACCCCTATGTGCCTACGGCAAATTTTCTGCCTGTTTTGCGCGCGGCGGAGGCCGGGATAAGTATTAACCCCCGGGGTTTGCTTTCCTGCGTGCCGGGAGTCTCCAGTTACGTGGGAGGGGATACTACCGCAGGGGTGCTCTCAAGCGGCATATATCAAAAGGATGAACTTTGCATATTAATTGATATCGGAACAAACGGGGAGATTGTTTTAGGGAATAAGGATTTCCTGGTTGCCTGCGCAGCTTCAGCCGGACCGGCCTTTGAGGGCAGCGGCGTAACCAGCGGTATGCGCGCCAGCAACGGGGCTATTCAGAAAATAAGTATTGATAAAACCGGCTTTGAGGTCAAATATTCAAGTATCGGTGATAAAAAACCGAAGGGGATCTGCGGTTCGGGATACATTGATCTACTCAGCTCAATGCTGGAGGCCGGCATAATTGACAAAGGCGGCAAGATCAAAGCCGCGGGCAGGCGTATCCGTCAAACAGATACCGGAAAAGAATTCGTGGTCTGTTTTAAGGAAGAAACCGATATTTCATCGGATATCGTAATTAATGAAGCGGATATTGAAAATCTAAAACGCTCAAAGGCAGCGATATATTCCGCTACCGCTATTTTAGTTAAGCACCTTGGCCTGTGCTTTACGCAGATATCCAGGATATTTATCGCAGGCGGATTTGGCACCTACCTGGATATTGAGAAGGCGGTTAAGATCGGCTTACTGCCTGATTTAGGGCTTGCTAAATTTTCATTTATCGGCAACAGCGCGCTTGCGGGGGCCAGCCAGATACTTTTATCAAACCAGGCCATGACCATGGCCAATAATATTGCTTCTAGGATCACCTATTTTGAATTATCTGTTGACCCGGGGTATATGGATGAATACAGCCAGGCGTTATTTTTCCCTCATACGGATTTAACAAAATTCCCTACGGTGAAATTTTAGATGGGCAGGATTATCGCGATGGCCGGTAAAGGCGGCATGGGGAAGACTACGATCGCATCTTTGATTATCCGCAGGATCCGGGAAAAGAAGATTGGTTCGGTTTTGGCTATTGACGCCGATCCCAATAGTAATCTGGGTGAGATTCTAGGTTTTAAGCCCGGATGCGACGTGGGGGCGATTTTAGACGATATATCCGCAAACCCGGAAAAGGTGCCTACCGGCATGCCGAAAGAACGTTTTATAGAATACCAGGTGCAGTCAGCGATCCAGGAAGAAGACGGGTTTGATATCTTGAGTATGGGTAAACCCGAAGGGCCGGGATGTTATTGTTACGTGAATAACGTTTTAAGGTCGGTTGTCTCCAAATTGAGCAAAGATTATGATTATATAATCATTGACAATGAGGCGGGATTAGAGCATTTGTCCAGGCGCACCAGCTGTTTTGCCGATCTGCTTATAGTGGTATCGGATGCCTCAAGTATCGGATTAAAATCAGCACGCAGGATAAAGGAGCTCTCAACGCAATTGAAACTTAAAATAAAAAAAAGCTTTCTATTGGTAAACCGTTTTAATGAGGATATAGAGAAGAGAAAAATCGAAGAAACAGGATTGGAGTATCTTGGTTTTTTACCGGAAGACCCTTCAATCGGGGAATTAAGTTTAAAAGGTGCCTCGATTTTTACTCTGGATAAAAATGCGCCCATTTTGACGGCGCTTAATTCACTGGGGGAGAAAATATGGAAACACAATTAGTGCTTGAAAAATGGGCGGGTGCAATTTACACCCTGAGTATCGGAGCAAATAAAGAAGAGGGGGGTTCCCGCGGCAATACGGTAAAGATAGGCGGAGAAAGCAGCCTGCCCTTGTTATTCAAGGAGGGCAATATACCTAATTTGCCCGCGGTTGCTTTTGAAGTTTGGGATACTCCTCCGCAGGATTGGGATGAAGGGCTTGTCTGCGCATACGGAGATGTTTTGCATGATCCCTTTGCCTGGGCTGATAAATGCGTAAGGGAATTTAAAGCAAAACTACTTTGTGTAAGAATGCAGGGCAGCCACCCTGATTACGGAAATAAAGGCCCCCAGGAAGCGGCAAAATTTATTTCTACCCTTTTAAGTAAAGTAAATGTACCGTTAATAATCATAGGCTGCGGCGATGATGCCAAAGATAACCTGATTTTACCTGCCTGTTCTGAAGCGGCTAAAGCAGAACGCTGTTTGATCGGCTGCGCAATCCAGGATAATTATAAGACCCTGGTTGCCAGTGTATTAGCTGACGGCCACAATATTATCGCCGAAAGCCCGATAGACATCAATATCGCCAAGCAATTAAATATATTGATTTCGGATATGGGCTTAAGCCTTGAGCGGATCGTAATTAACCCCACCATCGGGGCATTGGGTTACGGGCTTGAATATGCCTATTCCATTATGGAGAGGGCCAGGCTTGCCGCTTTATCAGGCGATAAGACACTGGCTTCTCCGTTTATTTGTTTCACGGGGCAGGAGGCATGGAGGACAAAAGAAGCCAAATCCGGTCCTGATCACGGGGTTATCTGGGAAGTAATTACCGCCACCAGCCTGATACAGTCCGGCGCCGACCTTTTGGTTATGCGGCATCCGAAAGCAGCTGAGAAGGTGCTTGCTTATATCAATACGCTTTTTAAGAAATAACGTACTTTTTAAAAGGAATACCTTATGTTCATTATCGGTGAGTTGATTAACGGTATGTACGCTAACATAGGCTCGGCAATCAAAGAGCGCAATAAAAAAGAAATACAAAATTGCGCTTTAACTCAAATTGCCTGCGGGGCAGACGCTTTAGATATCAACTGCGGACCGGCTTCCGGGCAGCCGCAAGTTGATATGCCTTGGTTAGTTGAGGCAATCCAGGAGGTAACCGATAAGCCGCTCTGTTTGGATTCAAGCAAGCCTGCCGTTATTGAAGAGGGCTTGAAGGCTTCCAGGAATAAAACAATTATAAATTCTACAACAGCCGATGCGGAAAAGCTTGAAGCGCTCATCCCTTTGGCAAAAAAATACGAATCTAAGCTGATCGGTATTACTATTAGTTCAAAGGGCATCCCGCAAAACAAGGACCAGCGCCTTGAACTGGCGGCAGCTATCGTGGACAATTGCCTAAAAGCATGTTTTCCCGTCGAAGACCTGTATCTGGATCCCATAGTTTTACCGGTTAATGTAGCCCAGGCGCAAATGAGGGATATCCTGGAGTCTATCGCCGAATTTAAGATTATTTCCGAACCCGGTCCCAAGACTACTTTAGGATTGAGTAATGTTTCCCAGGGCACTCATCTGCGCAGCCTGATTAACCGCACTTTTTTGACAATGGCAGTTGCATATGGCCTGGATTCTGCTATACTTGACCCCAAGGATAGAGAGCTTATTGATACATTGATTACGGCAGAGCTTATCTTGGACAAGAATATTTATTGTGATTCATATTTAGAGGCATACAGGAAGAAATAATATTTGAAAAGTTGTTTTTGGCGGAGTAGCTCAGCCTGATAGAGCACGCGGCTCTCCTCGCAAGCTTGCAGTTTCGGGAGGACTACACCGATAGGATAGATAAGGCGGCTTGATACTTAAAACAAGCCGCGTAATAACACTTGATAATTTAAATTGATTTTGGCGGAGTAGCTCAGCCTGATAGAGCACGCGGCTCATACCCGCTTGGTCGGTGGTTTAAATCCACTCTCCGCCACCAAAGACAAGAGAGGCAGTCCTGCGAAGCGATAGCTGAGCAGGGCCACTCTCCGCCACCAAAGACAAGAGAGGCAGTCCTGCGAAGCGATAGCTGAGCAGGGCCACTCTCCGCCACCAAAGACAAGAGAGGCAGTCCTGCGAATTTCAGGGCTGTCTTTAATTGCTCATTGGTTTTATGAGCTTATTTATTCTTTAGAATTTCCCGCGCCAGCCTGTTAATAGTGATCCAGGTAATAGTAAATACCCCTGCTTCAATCATTACCGTAGCCAACGCCGCCCCAGGATAAGAAAACCTCTTTATCATCAGGAATATAAGGGGGGAACCGATAATTGCCGCAGTCACGTGGATCTTTGCGTAGAAATCAGGTTTACCGGCGACAAGCAGGAATTGGACCCTGAAGGCATTAGCTCCTACGAAAAACACAGCTATAAGCAGCAGCCTTAATATAAGTACTGCCTCTTCGTTCACGCTTCCGCAGGCAAAACTGATAATCCAGGGGGCAATAAAATAAGCAATGGGCAGGCTTATTACAAAACCTGAGGTAATGCCGAACTGGATCCTGCGCATTATTGCCAGCGCCCTCTTCTTATTCCTTGCGAAAACCTTGCTTATCCTGGGGAATACGGCGCGGGAAAAAGAATCCATGGGGAAGGTCTGGATAAAATTAGCGATTCTATCGGCAAGGGAGAAATACCCGGTAATGGCGTTGTTGGTAAGCAGGCCTACGGCGAAGATACGCGTAGTGGTATAGGCATTTATGGAAACGGTAGAGATAAAGATATCCCAACCGGTTTTCAACTCGGTTTTTATATCGATATATTTCTGAAGGATAAATTCCAACTTGAATTTGCTGAAAGCAATATAAAGGCCCAATAAACCGCTGATCAAAAATAATAAAGAGCTTAATATCGGAAGCAAGAGGTAATCTTTAGGGCCTTTTATAAAAATAAAAATGCATACCGCGTAAGCCAGGCCGCCGATTACATTGATCAGCGTTATATAGCTCATTTTTTCTTTACCCTGGAAAAACCACACCGGGAAGAGGGTATTGCCGACTACCGCTCCGAAGCTTAAGATATAAACCAGCCAGTCGTTCCTGAACCTCGGGACAAAATATATAAGAATGCATAAAATCAGGAAGCTCAAGGCCGCAAGCAGCAGTTTTACCGTCATTACGGATGAAAATATGGCGCTTGTCTGGTTTTGGTAATCTTTGCATAGTGATATCTTCCTGGTTGCCGACAGGCTAAACCCGTAATCCGTAAGGATCATGAAATATTGAACCAAACTTTGCGCAAAGGCAATTAAGCCGAACTTTTCAATCCCGATCACCCTTACAAGATACGGCAGGACAACCAGGGGCAAAAGATAGTTAACGGTCTGAAGGGTGGTAAGGGAAAGGAAATTCTTAAAGACGATTTTTCTTTCTTTGTGTGTAACTATCCGTGCGGACATGGCATTAATTTACTATTTATTGCCAAAAAAGTCAATATTTTATGCAATGAGGATGTTTTTGAGTTTACGGGGAGCTGATAAAATCTGTATATAAGTTTTATAATCTTTATGTTAGAATAACTACATGCCGAACAATTTTCTGGATACGATCAAGAAATACGCGTTAATTCAAAAACAGGATAAAATCCTGGTAGCTGTTTCAGGCGGGCCGGATTCCCTGTCTCTGTTATTGCAGCTATTTAATCTCAAATCTAAACTGGGGTTAAGTTTACATATTGCGCATGTAGACCATGGTTTACGCGAAGGTTCTCAGCGCGATGCGCTTTTTGTGGGAAGCTGGGCCAAAAGGCTTGGGGTACCCATAACTACTATAAGACTGGATTCCATAAGGAAGGAGAAAAAAGGTTCTCTTGAAGAACTATGCAGGCAGGCAAGGTTAGATTTCTTCGTTCGTACTGCCAAGAGAATTAAAGCGGATAAAGTCGCTTTGGGGCATAACCTTGATGACCAGGCAGAAACTATACTCATGCGCATTTTGAGAGGGACCGGATTATCAGGGCTATCCGGAATATCCGTGAAACGCAAAATTGATGGCGTTATCTTTATCCGGCCGCTTTTAGAAACAAGCCGTAGGAGAATTGAAGATTTCTTGAAGCGTAGAAAGATCCGGCCGCGCATTGACCCTACTAACAAGGAAGAGGTATTTTTCCGTAATAAGATACGGCATAATCTCATGCCTTTGCTTAAAAAGAGGTATAACTATAATATCGTTGAGCTTTTAGCTAACCTGGCCGAAAGTGTATCTTATGATTATGAGTACCTGGACCAGGTTGCAAAGAACTGGTTGAAAGGAAACAGACTGCGGCTTAAAATAGGCGCAATCAAAAGGCTGCATCCCGCAATATCAAGGCTGGCGATCAGACAAAGCATTGCCTGTATCCAGGGAGATACCCGCAGGATAGGTTTTCAGCATATTAAAGAACTGGAAGACTTATTACATAACCGGCCAACCGGCTCTATTGTTGACCTGCCTAAAGGGATTTCGGTTGAAAAAACCCGTAAAACCATGCGATTTTACAGGCGTTAAATCCGTAAAATACTTGATTTTACATCTTTTTAAGTATATAATATTTATCTGATTTATTTTTAAAAGTTTTTTAGTTACCGTCAAAAGCGGTTTCTTTGAACCGGGAGAATCAAATGCCTATACAAAATAAGCCTAAAATAAACAAAAATAATCTATTCAAACGTTCACCTCTTGGCTGGCTGTTGATAATTTTTTTGTTCATCATGCTAGTCAACACCATTAACAACATTCCGATAACCGGGATCCCTAAAGAGATTCCGTATAGCCAGTTTTTCCGCATATTAAGAGACAATCCTGAAAGCATAAAACAGGCTACTAAAACGGAGATTATTCTGCAGGGGGAATTCTCGGATAATTCAAAATTTTTTGTTAACCTTCCCGAAAACGACCCGGAGATGCTTTCGCTTATGCGCCAGAACCTTAAAAATTTTGAGGTAAAACCGGCACGTACATTCTGGATCTCATTGCTTTTTAACCTGGGCCCCATACTACTGCTGATCTTCTTCTGGTGGATGATGGCGGCCAGGGGTGAACAGCTGGGAAGCAGGATTATGAGCTTTGGAAAAGTTAAATCTAAAATCCAAAGTGATAACGAAAAAGCTACCTTTAACGACGTTGCCGGTGTGGATGAGGCAAAGGAAGAGTTAAAAGAGGTAATCGAGTTCCTTAAAGACCCTAAAAAGTTTCAGCGTCTTGGAGGGAAAATTCCCAAAGGTGTGCTTTTGATCGGTTCCCCGGGATGCGGAAAGACGCTGATCGCACGTGCGGTAGCAGGAGAAGCCGGGGTGCCATTTTTCAGCATTTCCGGATCTAACTTTGTGGAGATGTTTGTGGGTGTGGGAGCAAGCCGCGTAAGAGACTTGTTTGAACAGGGGCGTAAAGCCGGCAAGATTGAGGGTAAGGGGGCAATAATCTTTATTGATGAGATTGATGCTGTTGGCCGCCTGCGTTTTTCCGGCATCGGTGGAGGAAACGATGAGCGTGAACAGACCCTTAATCAGCTTTTGGTTGAAATGGATGGTTTTGATGCCCAGCAGGGTTTGATACTTATCGCAGCTACCAACCGGCCGGATACTTTGGACCCGGCGCTTCTTAGGCCGGGAAGATTTGACCGTACTATTATCGTCAACCTTCCGGATATCAAAGGGCGTGAAGAGATACTTAAAGTGCACACCCGTAAAATCAAGCTTGCTTTGACCGTTGATTTAAAATCAGTGGCCAGCCAGACGCCGGGGTTTTCCGGTGCGGACCTTGCTAATCTATGCAATGAGGCGGCGCTCATGGCAGCGCGCAATAACAAAGAAGCGGTAGAAGAGATTGATTTTGACAAATCGGTAGAGAGGGTATTGATGGGACCAGAAAAGAAAAGCCATATAATCTCCAAGAAAGAAAAAGAGATCACCGCCTTGCATGAATCAGGACATGCCCTGCTTTCTCTGCTATTACCCGAAGTCAACCCTTTGAAAAAAGTTTCCATTATTCCGCGCGGGTTGTCCGGCGGCTATACTTTTACTCCTCCCCTGGAAGACAGGCATTATTGGACTAAGAAAGAACTGTTGGCGGAAATTACGATGATACTCGGGGGAAGGGCCTCGGAAGAAATAAGTTTAAGTGAAGTAACTACCGGGGCACAAAACGACTTAGAGGTAGCTACGGTTATGGCCCGACGTATGGTTACCCAATTCGGTATGTCTGAAACACTGGGGAACCTTACTTTAGGCAAGCGGGAAGGATTGGTATTCCTGGGCCGTGATATTATGGAAGAAAAGAATTACAGTGAACAGACCGCCAGGATTATAGACGAAGAGGTAAAAAAGATTATTGATCACGCCTATGGGAAAGCACTGGATCTATTGAGGGGTAACCAGGATAAACTAAAACTTCTTTCCGACACCCTCTTGACAAAAGAGGTTTTAAGCGGAGAAGAGGTTAAAAAAATACTTGGAATACAGAAGGGGGACATTGTTTAAAAGATAAATGCGTATCTTTAGTTTTAGCGGCGAGGGCGAAGTAAAAAGGGTCATGCGCGGTATCGGCGTAGATCCCTATGGGATCAAGATCATGCTGCCTAAAACCGTTACTTTTTTGGTCCGTTTAGAAGCAGTATCTAACATTGCCGCTAATATATTAAAGCAGGAGATGCTTTCATTAGGCGGTGATGTTGCGGTCTCCCGCGGCACTCTTACCGGTAAAACCAGAAATTCCACATGCCTTATCATCGGACAGCCCTGCCAAATCCAATCACTTATCCGTAAATTAAGACTTCAGCCATTCGGTTTAAGCAGGCTTGCAGGCGAACTGAATGAAAACATAAAGAAATATACCAAAAGTAATTTTATATTACCATTAAAAAAAGGATCTTTAAGGTTTAAAGGCAGGCCTCGCATTATGGGTGTTATTAATCTAACACCGGATTCATTCAGCGGGGACGGCCTGTATAATGTTAGCTCTCATGATTATCCCGGCCTGGCTTTAGAAAAAGCGGAAACAATGCTTGCAGACGGAGCTGATATTATTGACCTGGGAGGAGAATCCAGCCGGCCTGGCGCCAGAAGTATTACCGTCAAAGAAGAGTTGAAGCGTGTTTTGCCTGTCCTGAAGAAACTGGTAAAAAATATAACCGCTCCTATTTCTATAGATACTACTAAACCGCAGGTAGCCATGGCTGCCCTTGAAAACGGGGCACAGATAGTTAACGATATTTCCGGCTTAAGGGATAAACGCATGATTAAGGCAGCCGCAAAGTGCAAGGCCGCGGTGGTCATCATGCATATGCTCGGTAAACCGGTGGATATGCAGGAGAGGATCGCGTATAAATCATTGATTGAAGATATCATCTTTTGGTTAAAGAACGCCGTTGACTGCGCTGAAGCTTACGGCATAATGCCCGAGAAGATAATTATAGACCCGGGGATCGGATTTGGAAAAATGCCCGGGCAAAACCTTGAAATTATAAACAGGCTGGCGGATTTTAAAATCCTGGGCAAGCCTATACTTATAGGCCCCGGCCGAAAATCGTTTATCGGCAAGGTCCTAAAAACAAATCCCACGCAAAGGACCGCCGGCACTGTAGCAGCCTGCGTGATGGCTGCCGAACGCGGCGCAAATATAGTGCGTGTACACGACATAAAAGAGGTAAGCCAGGCTTTGAAGATATACAGCGCTATAAGAGACCCCTTCCATACAGAACCTTGATTTTATATTCATGGACTGGTTGTTAAAAGATTCTTGAGATAAAAGGTTTTAAGTTAGAGATGCCTAAATTAGGTGTAAACATTGACCATGTGGCTACATTACGACAGGCGCGCAGGGGAAAACTGCCTGACCCTGTTTATGCGGCATTTCTATGCGAAGAGGCAGGGGCTGACAGTATAGTCGCGCATTTAAGAGAGGACCGCAGGCATATCCAGGATGAAGATGTCAGGCGCCTGCGCCGGAGTATCAAGACCAGGCTTAATCTGGAGATGTCTATTTCGCCGGAGATCGTGAAGATCGCCTGTAAGATAAGGCCTTATCAGGCTACGCTGGTGCCCGAGCACAGGAAAGAGTTAACTACCGAAGGGGGATTAAACGTAGCGGGTAATTTGAGAGGCATCTCTGCTGCTGTGCTTAAACTTCAGAGATGCGGTATCCGTGCAAGCCTGTTTATTGACCCCGATAAAACACAAATTGATGCCGCAGGTAAAATCGGTGCCCGGATCATTGAGATACATACCGGCCGTTATGCTGATGCCAGGAGTATCAAGCAAAAAGAAACATTTTTTGACCAAATACGGCAGGCTATGGATTACGCCTGTCTACAGGGATTAATTGTTAACGCCGGGCACGGCCTGGATTATGCAAATGTCCGGCAGATTGCCGAACTTAAAGGAATAGAAGAGCTGAATATCGGTTATTCCATTATTTGCAAGGCGTTATATGTAGGATTATATAAGGCGGTAAGACAAATGCGCCAGTTAATTAAATGACCTTCATCGGAACAGGGGTAGATATAACCGAAGTACGGCGTATCCGCTCTGCAGTTGAAAAGTGGGGGGATGATTTCCTGAAGCGTATTTTTACTGATGCTGAACTCAAAAATGCCAGAAAAAAGAATTCTTTTTATCAGCATTTAGCCGGCAGGTTCGCCGCTAAAGAAGCGATTTTTAAAGCGGCCGGAGACAGTTCGCTTTCCTGGCAGGATATCCAGATAAATAATGACCGGGCGGGCAAGCCCATCTGTTCATTTTTAAATGGTAAGGGGGATTTTATCAACGTCTGCATTTCAATCTCACATGTTAAAACTTATGCGCTTGCCAGCGCGGTTGTTACGAAGAAAAGCTGATTCTCATAAAGGAGACTACGGGCGCATCCTGATTTTAGCCGGCTCAAGCAGGTTTTCTGGAGCTGCCTTGCTTTGCGCTGAGGCAGCCCTGCGCTCAGGAGCCGGGGTGGTGACGTTAGGGATACCTGAAAGTATCAATTTAGCGTTAATCAGGTCTAAGCCAAAAGAACTGATAACCTTTCCTTTAGCGGAAACCAGCGAAGGCACGTTAAGCTTAAAAGCTTTTGCCAGGATATCCGGCCTGCTTAAAAATACCGACGTTTTGATAATCGGACCCGGCCTTGGCAGAAATAAATCAACTTATGCGTTGGTGAAGAAGATTATGCGTAAAACAACCTGCCCGAAAGTCGTAGACGCCGATGCGATTAATGCCCTTAATAATTGCCCGGAGATACTTAAGGCTCATCAGGGCGAACTTATTTTAACTCCGCACCAAAAGGAGATGTCCAGGCTGTTTGGCGTAAGCACGGATATTATAAAGAATAACAGAAAATTGATTGCTAAAAAGTCAGCAAAATATTATAATAGTATAATTATTCTTAAAGGACACAAAAGCATTGTTACCGATGGGTTAAAAGGTTTTTATATAAACCGGACAGGGAACCCCGGGATGGCAACTGCCGGCAGCGGAGATGTGCTTAGCGGAATTACAGGGGCATTCCTGGCTCAAGGATTAGATGCTTTTAAAGCTGCCAAATACGCGGCATATATCCACGGCTTAGCCGGAGATTTAGCAGCAAAAGAGAAAACTCAGTTAGGATTAATCGCCTCCGATATCATTGACCGGATCCCGGATGCGTTAAAAAAGAGCAGCTGATGCCGGCGTAGCTCAGTTGGTAGAGCAATTGTTTTGTAAACAATGGGTCGGGGGTTCGATTCCTCTCGCCGGCTTTTATGCTCTGATGGTCAATATCCCTGCTAATTCAGGGCAGGGATGAAAAAATAGTGTTTATTCTGGGCAGGTACCCAAGTGGCCAAAGGGGACAGACTGTAAATCTGTTGCACCTGTGCTTCAGAGGTTCGAATCCTCTCCTGCCCATAATATTAACTCCTGTTAATAATTCATCTTGCAAAGGGAAGGAGTTTGGTATGCGGTATAAAAGATCGCCGATTATTATTTTTAGTTCGTTGACCTTATGCGTTTTCCTGCTTTCGGTTTTTAATATCAGTAAAGCAAATAACCAAAGCGGGGAAGTTTCGCTCAAGGAAGAGGCTGAAGCGAAAGCAGTCTGCTTAGTAGGAAAAAAGGTCAAAAACTTCCCTTTTTATGTTTATAGAGATGCTGATTCAGGTGAAAATAACTTTTTCCCCACCGGTAATATGGGTGACATAGGGGGAGCTGAAATTAATATTTTTTGCAAAGAATACCCTTATGCCGGATCAAGCTGCGTCAAAATAGTATACAAAGAAAAATCTGAACAGGCTTATGGCTGGGCAGGATTATACTGGCAATACCCTCCTAATAACTGGGGTAATATTCCCAATGCCTATGATCTGACCGGAGCCAGGAGGTTGACATTCTGGGCCCGCGGCAAATACGGCGGAGAAGTAATAAATAAATTTCAGGTCGGAGGCATCGCCGGAAAATACCGTGATTCAGGCGTAGCTTCTATCGGCCCGGTAATCCTGTCTAAACAATGGAAAAAATACACCATCAACTTAAATAGAATTGATAATTCGATAATTACCAGTTATGAAGATAAGGAATGCTGGCCGTTTATGAAGCCTTTAAGCCGTATTATCGGCGGTTTCTGCTGGGCAACCAGCCTGAAGACCGGGAACAACCAGAGCATTACCTTCTACATTGATGAAATCAGGTATGAATAATAGTCTATATCGCGGGTTACTCCCGCGCAAATATTATGCGGGAGTAGTTCAGTGGTAGAACAATAGCCTTCCAAGCTATATATGGGGGTTCGATTCCCCTCTCCCGCTTTATTAAATATGAGCCTTACCATTAAAGAAAACAAGGGAATACCGTATGACCTGCTGGATAACGCCGGAGTAATAGTAATTTATCTTAATGTTAACGAAAATATTGTCTTTTGCAACAAGAGGACCGAAAAACTTACTGGCCTTAAACACGGCGATATTCTCGGCGCCAACTGGCTAAAGGTCTTGTTCCATAACAACAGCAGTATTATCAAGCAGGATATGTTCAAAGCGGTGCTGGATGAATGTATGAGGCATAACAGAGAGAAGGATTTCGAAGGAATAATTTTAGATAACGAAGGTAACAAACGCCTCATATCCTGGAATTTTACTCCCGTAAGAGGTGAAAATAACCAAGCCGGAGGCGCTTTGTTAATCGGGCATGATATTACAAAGATCAGGGAGGCGGGCAATTCCGCAAAAAGCATTGATGAGACACTGAAGGATATACTCTCCAGCCTTAAGGACTACGCTTTATATGTAATAAACCTGCAATGTAATATAACTTATTTCGGCATGGGTTCAGAAATCATGCTTGGATGGAAAAGGGAGGATATAATTTTCAAACACGCCAGCATCCTGCATAATTGCGGGGAAGCTGGAGATAACCTGGATCTTATTTTAGAGCAGGTGCGCTTGTCAGGAAAATTTGAGAAAGAAACTGTCTTGCTTACTAAGACCGGAGAAGCTATCCCGGTGATACTGACTGTAAATAAATTCTTGGGTTCCGGCGGCAAGCATTCAGGCTATATATTCGTCGCAAAAGACATAACCGAGAGAAAGAAACTGGAATACCAGGCATTCCAGGCAGAGAAATTAGCGGCGCTTGGCCTTCTCTCTGCGGGGATGGCCCATGAAATAAATAACCCGCTTTTAGTCATCTCCGGACGCTCCTCATTATTAATGAAGGAGAAGCTGAGCCGTAAGGTCAAAAATGACCTTGATCTGATTAATTCACAGGCTGAACGTATCCATAAGCTGGTAGATAGGATATTGAAGTTCTCACAAAAGACAAAACTTGATTTCGGCCCGGTGGATGTAAATGAAGCAATTGAATTTATCTTGCCGTTTGCACAATACAGCAACCTGCCGAATGTCAAAGTGGAGATAAAAAAGAATTTTGAAAAGGATATCCGTGCGGTAAAAGGAGATCTCCATCAGCTGCAAGAGGTATTTCTTAACCTGGTAATAAATGCTTACCAATCTATGCCTGAGGGAGGAGAAATTAAAATCACTACCGAAAGCACGGGCGACCTTTTTGCGCTTATCCAGATTCAAGATACCGGAATAGGCATACCTGAAGAACGCCTGAAGGATGTTTTTATGCCGTTTTTCTCAATGAGAAGGGACGGCAAGGGTTTAGGATTATCCATCTGCCATAATATAATTAAGAGCCACAACGGTTCAATAGAGTTAAAAAGCCAGGTTGGCCGAGGTTCGACGTTTACTATTAAATTACCATTTATTTAAGAAGAGAGGTGCATATGGCTCATAAAGTTTTGGTAGTGGATGATGAATTGCCGGTAAGAGACCTTTTAAACGATTTACTGAAAAGAGAGAGCTATATAGTGACTGT
The DNA here is from genome assembly GCA_028716965.1 of Candidatus Omnitrophota bacterium. Classification (GTDB taxonomy): domain Bacteria; phylum Omnitrophota; class Gorgyraeia; order Gygaellales; family Profunditerraquicolaceae; genus UBA6249. The sequence continues at coordinate 20,492 of JAQUOV010000006.1, read as the reverse complement.
CTGCCCCTCAGGGGAAGAGGCCCTGGAGCTGCTTAAAAAAGACAGCTTTGACGTTGTGCTTCTGGACATCAAGCTTCCCGGCATAAGCGGGCTGGAGGTGCTCAAGAATATCCGGGATACAAATAAAGGTCTTGCGGTAATAATGATCACCGGTTTTGGTTATAACGAAGATTTGATATGCAAGACAAAAGAATTCGGATGTTCCGGATATATCGGAAAGAACATGCCCGTAGCGCAGATTATAACAACTTTTAAACAGATTGTAAAAGGCGCAAAAAATGAGCAATGAACTTAAGGAGAGTGGAGTTAAAATGAGCGAAGAATTTTTGAAACCTGTACATATAGATGCCTTTGACTTAGACGATGCCTGGTTTCAATGTTTATCGGCGATATTAGATAAGGGCCACGTATATACGATTACCCGCGGCAGCTATGAAGGCCAGAAACGCCTGGAGTTTGATTTTGTCACGGTGAGGGTGCGCCGGCCGGCGCACCAGATAATCCCGATCATCCCGGAAGGTATGAGCATACCCGCTCCGACGGATATGGATTACATACAAGGGTACTTGAGTTACCTGCTTACGGGGGCAAAAACAGAGACCGAAGATTATACTTACGGGGAAAGGCTAGTTGATCCAAAAGTTAAAATTAAGCAAAATCTGAACGGCAAGGATCTGCTTTGCGATATGCCTTTAAATGTCAACCAAATAGAAGAGGTAATTAAGATGTATAAAGAGAAGGGGCCGGGGACTAACCAGGCGGTTATGGAGATCGGCATGCCTTCGGACATAAAATTAGTTGATCCTCCTTGTTTAAGGCTGATTGACACGCGTCTGCGCTATGGCAAGCTGCATTTTATCCTTTATTTCCGCTCATGGGATCTATGGGGAGGATTTCCTTCAAATTTAGGGGGGTTGCAACTGGTTAAACAATATATGGCTGAAGAGATCGGCGCCCAGGATGGTGAGATCATCGCGGTAAGCAAAGGGCTTCACCTTTATGATTATGCCTGGGACCTGGCAAAGCTAAGGACGAATAAAAAATGAATAATACTTTCGGAGAGGATGAAAGGCGCTCCTTTGTGCGGCTGGACTATTCCGTGCCTTTAGGTTTTAAGATTTGCAAAAAAGAGACCATCTCCAAGCTTTGCGCCGGATACTCCGTAAATATCAGCCAGTCAGGGATATTCTGCAATATCCGCGAAAAGGTAAATCTTGACGATATATTATGGCTTTCTTTTGACCGGGCTACCCTGGATTTTTGCAAAGAACTGGAAAAACGGGTACTCATTTATCAAAACGGGATCATCGGAAATGTTACCCGGGTTGAAGCAGAAGAAATCGGTAGCTATAGTATTGGGATAAGGTTTATAACGCGCGAGGAAAGAAACCTCGGCAATATTTACCCGCAGGTGTATTTTTTTGAAAAAGACTTTAAGGCTAAACATGAATAATCCGCGTATACTGGTATTGGGTGACGGCGGGTGGGGTACAACATTAGCAATCTTACTCTGCGCTAAAGGCTACCCGGTTACTCTCTGGAGCGCTTTTAAGGATTATGCCAGGCAAATGGCCAAGAGCCGGCTTAATCCCAAATTTTTGCCGGGGATAAAGATCCCACGGGAGATTCAAATAAGCAGCGATATAGAAGCTGCACTTGCCGGTAAGAATATTATAATCCTGGCCGTACCATCTCAATACGCAAGAAGCGTATTAAATAAAATCAGAGGAAGATTTGCCAGAGATGCCGTTTTTTTAAGCGTTACCAAGGGGATAGAAATTGGTTCTTCCAAAAGAATCTCTGAAATTATTCACGCAACATTAGGTCCTGTAAAATTTGCTGTGTTATCCGGCCCGACTATCGCCCAGGAGGTAGCTTTAGGCATACCTACTACTATAGTTGCGGCTGCACATGACAAAAAAACGCGCAAAACCATTCAAAAGATATTTAATACCGAAAGGTTCAGGGTATACACTAACCCTGATGTTATAGGGGTGGAGTTGGGGGGTAGCTTGAAAAATGTAGTTGCTATTGCCTGCGGGGTATCGGATGGCTTGGGTTTTGGAACCAATACCAAAGCGGCAATCCTGGCCCGGGGGCTGGCGGAGATATCCAGGCTCGGGAAAGCCATGGGTGCAAGGCTGGAAACTTTCAGCGGGATCAGCGGGTTAGGAGACCTGGTGACAACATGTATAAGCAGGCAGAGCCGTAACCGGTTTGTGGGAGAACAAATAGGCAAGGGTAAGCGACTGAAACAAATTTGTAAAAATATGCAGATGGTTGCTGAAGGTATTTCAACCGCAAAATCCGCTTATGCTTTAAGCTTAAAATATAAAGTAGATATGCCTATAACAAAAGAGGTATACCGCTTGCTTTATCAGAATAAATCCCCCCGTCAGGTTGTGAAAGATTTAATGACGAGGAAAAGCAAGGAGGAGTAGGTTAAATACGGGGCGTGGCCCCGCAAAAGACGTGCGGGACACACGCAGTATCCAATACGGGGCGTGGCCCCGCAAAAGACGTGCGGGACACACGCAGTATCCAATACGGGGCGTGGCTCAGTTTGGCTAGAGCGCTTGAATGGGGTTCAAGAGGTCACAGGTTCAAGTCCTGTCGCCCCGACATAAATTTAACGAGTGGACAACTTATGGAGTGATAACGACATAAGTTGTAGCGTAAGAGTTCATGAGTTAATCCCCAATCTGCGAAAAAATCCCAGAGGATTTTTGAGCGGTTTGATGAGGGAGGGTGGATTAAAAAGGAGAAGATACCATGTTGGAGAAAAGAAAATCCGTGCGCATAGAAAAACCTCTAACAATAAAATATTCTCTGGAAACGGAAGATAAAAAAAGCTGGGATATTTCTTTTATTAAGAATGTAAGCGAAGCGGGGATTTTGTTTGATACGAACAAGCAATTCCATGCCGGTGAAAACCTGCTCTTGATGTTTAAAATCCCCCTTGATCCGTATAATTGGATAGAGACAAAAGGGTCCGTAATTGAGTCTCTTCCCCATACGGGAGGTTCCTTTTCAACGCGCCTGAAGTTCGTTTCCATTAATGAAGACCAGAAAAAACTAATCAGGGATTATGTGGTCTGGTTCTTAGGAAACAAGGTTCCGGAGATCCCGCTTTCTTCGCAGAATGAAAAAAGAAAGGCAGAGCGCATATATAAAAGTCTTATAGTCAGCTACGGGATGCGGAACCATCTGGGGGTAGTGGAAAAATGGGACATTACTACAGTTATGAATTTCAGTAAGACGGGGATGGTTTTTACTTCCGCCTATATCTGCGGGAATGAAATTGACTTTATGATCAGGCTTCCTTCCCGACCCTATGAAAGCCTGAATATCCGCGGCAAAATTATAGAATCCAAGGCGCTAAGGTTGTCTAACTCGGCTGTTTCAACCGGGACATTCCTTACGCGGGTAGAATTTATTGATTTGAAAGATGATCAGAATAAAATGCTTTGCGATTATGTTGATTGGCTTATTAACAATGACCCAGACAGACCTAAAAAGGAGGGTGCGTAAATGGGCTACTCAGGGCTGGAAAAGAGAAAAAATCCCCGGGCGGATGGTCGGTTTATAGTTTCTTATAGGGTTATGGAAAACACCGGTATTTACGATATAACGCAGACTAAGAATTTAAGCTTGGGCGGCATGCTGCTTACCACTAACTGTCCCTTTACTCCCGGTACGAACTTAGCCCTTGAGATACGGCTGCCTTTTGACCCAAATTCAATCATGCTTATCGGCAAGGTCCTGGAATCAAAAGAAATCAGCAAGGGTTTAATTTATGACACGCGATTGGTTTTTCTGGCAATAGACGAAAGGCACCGCAAGGTAATCGGGGAGACAGTGGGTTATTATATGAAGAACAAGAAAGGGTAATTTATGAGAAGGATTAATGTTGGGCTTATCGGCTTCGGCAATATCGGTTGCGGAGTAATAAGGATCCTGCAGCAGAGAAAATCCCTGCTTGCCCAGAAGATCGGAATCGAGATTGCAATTAAAAGAATATGCGATAAAGACTTGCTTTCAAAGAGAGATGTCCTCGTGGATAAGAATTGCCTTACCCGCAACGCCGATGAGGTCATCAATGACCCTCAAATCGATATCATCGTGGAATTGATCGGCGGCATTAACCCGGCTAAGGAGTTTATTTTAGGGGCCTTGAAAAAAGGAAAACACGTGGTTACTGCCAATAAAGCCCTGCTGGCTGAACATGGCAGCGAGTTATTCACGGTGGCAAGCGACAGAGGGAAGAATATTTATTTTGAAGCCTCGGTGGGAGCGGGGATCCCTATTATAAAATCAATAAAAGAAGGACTGGTTGCAAACAGGTTTAGCTCTATTTTTGGCATTGTAAACGGGACATCAAACTATGTACTTACACAGATGTCCAGGGAAGGCTGTTCTTTATCTTGCGCGATCAAGGAGGCTAAAGCCAGGGGGTTTGCCGAGAAGGACCCCACGCTGGATATTGAAGGCATAGATTCCGCGCACAAGCTGGTATTACTTACTTATTTGGCATTCGGCAAGATTGTCAATTTGAAAGACATATTTATTGAAGGCATATCACAGGTATCCTCCTCTGATATCGCTTACGCCAAGGAATTAGGCTATGAAATAAAGTTGCTGGCTATCGTTAAAAAAGAATCTGATGAGCTGGAGGTGCGGGTCCACCCTACTTTCCTGCCTTGCGAGCACCTGCTTTCTTCGGTGGAAGGAGTTTTTAATGCCATATATGTTTCAAGCGATTTGGCAGGAGACCTGATGTTCTACGGCCCGGGCGCCGGACAGCTTTCGGCTGCCTCGGCAGTCGTTTCCGATATTGTTGATTTGACCCAGGATATCAAGGCAGGACTGTTCAGGCCTACCTTGAATTCTATTGAAGACGCTTCGATCAAGGGTTTGCGTAAAATAAATGAATTTGAGAGTAAATATTATATACGCATTATGGCGGTGGATAAACCGGGTGTGCTGGCAAAAATATCCGGGATCCTGGCAAAATTCGGTATCAGCATTGCCTCCGTAACTCAAAAAGAAAGATTAAAATCCCAGGTTGTCCCGGTTGTCATGGTGACGCACGAAGCAAAAGAAAAGAACCTGCACGGGGCCTTAAAGATGATCGATAAAATAAATGAGATCAAAGAGAAATCCGTAGCTATAAGGATAGAAGGTGTTTAATGAGAGTAAATAGATACAGGGGGATTATCCAGAGATACAGGGGGATGCTTCCGGTTTCCGGGAATACTCCGGTAATCACCTTAAATGAGGGCAATACGCCCTTAATTTATGCTGCTTACCTTAGTAAGCTTGCCGGCAGAAATGCAGAAGTTTATTTGAAATATGAAGGGCTTAACCCCACCGGTTCATTCAAGGACAGGGGGATGACTTTAGCTATATCCAAAGCCTGCGAAGAGAACGCATCTGCGGTCATCTGCGCCTCCACTGGAAATACTTCCGCATCCAGCGCCGCTTATGCCGCGCGCGCCGGAATAAAATGTATCGTGCTTATCCCGTCAGGGGCAATCGCTCTGGGAAAACTTAGCCAGGCATTGATACACGGAGCAAAGGTATTGGCGATTAAAGGGAACTTTGACACCGCCTTAGACATAGTTAAGGAAATTGCTAATCATTATCCGATAAAATTGGTAAATTCTTTAAATCCTTACCGAATTGAGGGGCAAAAAACCGCCAGTTTTGAAATATGCGATTATCTCGGGGATGCTCCGGATTTTCAGATTATGCCGGTAGGTAATGCGGGCAATATTACTGCTTACTGGAAAGGATATAAAGAATATAAGGCGCACGGCCTAAGCAGGAAGCTGCCGGTTATGCTTGGTTTTCAAGCAAAAGGAGCCGCTCCTATTGTAAGGGGCAGGCCAATTATGGATCCCGAAACCATCGCTACTGCCATACGTATCGGAAACCCGGCAAGCTGGAAAACAGCGGTAGAGGCAGGCGATGAATCAGGAGGTTTAATTGATATGGTTTCGGATACCGAGATACTGAGGGCTTATAAAATATTGGCGCATAAAGAAGGTATTTTTGCTGAACCGGCTTCCGCGGCCTCCATTGCCGGGCTGCTAAAACTGATCAAAAAAGGTTACTTTAAGAATAAAAAATGCAGGGTTGCGTGCATACTGACCGGGCATGGTTTAAAAGACCCGGAAAGGGCGATCAAGACGATAAAACCTCCTAAGCTTATGCGCGCAAACTTAAAATCAATAATTAAAGAAATTGGTTATTAAAAGAAATGTCCTGATTACTGCCGGCTCTACCTGGGTAGCCCTTGATAAAGTCAGAGTAATCAGCAATATTGCTTCCGGAGAAACAGGTTTTATACTGGCAGATAGATTCAGGCGCCTTGGTGCTAAAGTCACCTTACTGCTTGGGCCGGGAGATTTTTATGCTTTGAAGATACGCGGGATAAAGGTGATCCGCTTCAAATATCTTTCTCAACTGGATCAACTTTTAAAGAAAGAGTTGAGGAAAAGGATATATTCGGTAGTTGTCCACGCGGCGGCGGCGGCGGATTATCAACCGAGAAAAACATTTCGCAAGAAAGTCAGCTCGCGCCTTGCTCATTGGAAGATCGACCTGGTTCCGGCAAAAAAACTTATAAACAAGTTAAAAGATTACGACCCCGGATTAATTGCCGTGGGCTTCAAATTTGAGCCTGGGGGGGGAAAAAAGATGCTGATTAAGAAAGGCAACAGTCTGATTAAACAGGCAAACCTGGATTTAGTAGTTGCCAACTCCCAAAGAAATAAAGGGTACCAGGCTTATATAACGGATGGAGAGCGAAAGCACGGGCCATTTTTGAGTAAGCCTGCAATGGCTGCCTGCCTGTTAAAACTGATAGAGAAAAGAATATGAGGAATCTATCTTTGCCTTTAAAATTAGAGAAGAAAATCAATTCTTTTGTTTTGGGGCTGAAGAATATTTACAGGGAAGATTTATTAAGCGTAGTCCTCTACGGCAGCGCTGCAAGCCTTGAGTTTAGCTGCGCATACTCTAACCTGAACATACTTGTACTTTTAAGGTCCACGCAGCTTGCTGAGCTTAAAAAGGCCACTGGTATAGTCAATAGGTTTAAAGACCTTTCTCCGCTGTTTATTACCGAGGAGTATATTTTGACATCCTTGGATGTTTTCCCAATTGAATTCTTAGATATGCAGGAAAATTATATCATCCTCTACGGCAAGGACCCCTTAAAAGAAATTCATGTTGATTCAAAAAACCTCAGGTTCCAATGCGAACAGGAATTAAAAGTGAAATTGTTGCGTTTGAAACAGTTATATGCGGCTCTTGGTAGCCGTCCCGCATCTTTAAAAGAACCGCTGTTTAAATACTTTACTTCGGTTTTGCATATTTTAAGGAATGTGCTGCGTATTAAAGATAGGCAGACCCCCTACAAAAAAGAGGAGCTGCTTAAAGAATTGGCTGCGTATTTTAAGATAGGTTTCAGCCATTGGGATAGAATACTATCAGCTAAGCTTAAGAAAATAAGGCTCAATAATGCAGACACGGAAAAATTGTTTGCTGTTTTCGTAGGGGACCTTGAAGAAATTGTCCGGACAGTTGATGCTCTATAAGCTGATACGCAGACTGCTCCTGTTCTTTGTTCTTTCTTCCGGTATTTTTGCTTCTTTGTGTTTTTGCGAAGATAAAGTGCCTAGCCCCAATGGATGGGTGAATGATTTTGCCGGGGTTATTAATGAGGACTACAGGGATAAGCTAAATAAGCTGATTATTGAATTAGAAGAAAAAACTTCTGCAGAAATTGCAGTTGTTACGGTAAATTCTATTGCGCCTTATGATGAAAAAGAATATGCGCGCATGCTCTTTGACAGCTGGAAACCAGGCAAGAAAGGTAAAGATAACGGGGTATTGATACTTTTAGCGGTTAAAGAAAGGCGCTGGAGGATTGAAACCGGTTACGGGGTCGAAGGGATTATCCCCGATGGCCTTTGCGGAGAAATCGGCCGTAATTTTATGGTGCCGTATTTTAAATCCGGTGATTATTCTCAAGGTTTATACCTGGGCGCAGCAAAAATTGCTTATCAAATAGCCAAAAGCTATAATATATCCATCGATAATCTAAACACCCGGGAACTAAACAGGCAAAAAACAAGAAACGCGGTATCCGGACCTTTCCTTTATTTTATTCTACCCGTCTTCTTTTGTTTATGGAACATCCCCTGGCCAATTTTTATTGGGTTGCCAGTTACGCTGATATTTATTTTAGGGTTTTCTAAAGAATCACCAGCTTTGGCGCTACTCATATGCCTGGGGTATTTAACGGCAATATTTTTCAGGTTTAATATCTGGAAAGGGATGCGTCCAAAGAAGCAGGTGAGTTTCTGGCACGTATTAATATTCGGTTTACCAATGTTGGTCTCCGGCAACGGAAGGTGGTCAAATGGTGGTTTTAGCGGAGGGGGTTTTGGCGGTGGCGGAGGGTTTGGCGGTGGTGGCGGTGGTGGCGGCGGAGGCGGTGGAGGATTTTAGATAGAATAAAACTTTCGGAGGAATTTATGAACAAAATATTAATCGGTTTAGGCATAACAGCATTGATTGTTATCATCGTTTTTATCGGTTCTTATAATTCAATAGTCTCAAAGCATGAGATTATTACAGCCAAATGGGCGCAAGTCAATAATCAGCTGCAGAGACGCAATGACCTGATCCCTAACCTGGTTAGTGCGGTAAAAGGATACGCATCTCATGAAAAAAATGTATTTGAAGAGGTTACCAATGCCCGCTCCCGGTGGGCGAAAGCTGGCTCGTTAGATGAAAAGGTCAAGGCAGCCTCCACGCTTGACAACGCATTATCCAAGCTGCTTTTTGTTGCCGAAAATTATCCCGATTTGAAAGCAAATGAAACATTCTTAAAGCTTATGGATGAACTTTCGGGCTCGGAAAACAGGATTGTGGTTGAGCGTATGCGCTATAATGAGGCGGTAAGGGACTACAATGTTACAGTAAGGATGTTCCCCGGAAATTTTGTCGCTCAAGTTTGCGGTTATAAGGTAGCAAGTGAATATTTTACGGCTGAGGAAAAAGCAAAAACAGTCCCAGAAGTGAAGTTTTAATATGACAAAGCATATTGTTTTAGTTGGCGATGGGATGGCGGATTACCCAATAGAAGAACTGGGTATGCGCACGCCTTTAGAGGCGGCGCGTACCCCTAACATGGATTTTATCGCTAAATACGGACTACTTGGGCAGGCAAGGACCATCCCGGAAAAAATGACTCCGGCATCAGATGTAGCCAATCTTTCTATCTTAGGGTATGACCCAAAAAAATATTATTCCGGCAGAGGCCCCCTTGAGGCGGCAAACCTGGGGATTAAACTAGATGACGATGATGTTGTTTTCCGGTGTAATTTAATAACCACAGGCGGAGATAAGCTCCTTGATTACAGCGCCGGGCATATTAAGACCAAAGAAGCGGAAAAACTGATTAAATTCCTTGACCAGAAAATAGGCACGAACAAGATGCGTTTTTTCCCCGGGATAAGCTACAGGCACCTGCTTTTAGCAAAGCGCGGTTCGGAATTAAAACTTGAGAATTTAAAATGCCGGGCTCCACATGATATTCCAGGACAAAACATAAATAAAAACCTGCCTAAAGGGGATAATGCGGATGTAATCATAAAACTTATGTTGGACTCCCGGGAAATCCTTTCCAACCATGAGATTAATCTCGTACGCCTGGATTTAAAGGAAAACCCGGCGAATATGATATGGTTATGGGGCCAGGGTAAGAAACCAAACATGCCTAGATTTATAGATAAATTTGGCTTATCCGGCAGCGTAATTTCAGCAGTCGACCTGATCAAGGGGCTGGGCCGGATACTCGGTTTGAATGTAATTGATGTCCCCGGAGCAACTGGTTATTACGATACCGATTATGCGGCTAAAGCCAAGGCAGGGATAAAATCTTTAGATAAAAATGACTTCGTTTTCGTACACGTGGAAGCTCCTGATGAAGCCGGACACAACGGTGACTTGCGGGAGAAGTTGACGGCGATTGAGCGTTTTGACCAACTGGTGGTAGGCGCATTTCTGAAGTATTGCAAGAGCCGAAATGATTTCCGTATTTTGGTATTGCCGGACCATGCTACCCCGCTTTCCCTGAAAACGCATACTTGTGATCCTATCCCGTTTGCGATTTACGGAAAAGATATTCCGGGAAAAGATTTTCTTGGCTATAATGAAAAGGAAGCGCAGAAATCGGAGCTCTGTTTTGATAACGGTTATCAACTTATGGAGTATTTTATACTTTCGCGGGCAGGAAACGACCGCTCAAGCATACCGCCCCAGCTTTAATTTGTGGGGAGTAGCACCCTAAGGAGAAGAAAGATGCATAAGGGTTTAGTCGTTCAAAAATACGGAGGTTCATCAGTAGCAAACGCGGAACGCATCAAAAAAGTAGCGCAAAGGGTAGTCCGCTACCGTAAAAATGGCTATGAGTTGGTCGTTGTGGTTTCGGCTTTAGGCGATACTACCGATGAATTAATCCAGTTGGCGGCAGAAATCAATACTAATCCATCGGAGAGAGAGATGGATATGCTGCTTTCAACCGGCGAACAAATCTCCGTTGCTCTTTTAGCAATGGCTATACATAAGTTAGGAGCCGAAGCAATCTCATTTACCGGGGCCCAGGTAGGCATTATCACCGATTCCAGCCACACCAGGGCCAGGATTATCAAGATAAACGCGGATAAGATTAAGGATGAGTTGAAAAAGGGCAAGATAGTCATAGTTGCCGGTTTTCAAGGAGTAGCCTTGAACCAGGATATTACTACTTTAGGCAGGGGGGGCTCGGATTTAACCGCCGTTGCCTTGGCTAAAGAACTTAACGCCGGTTCCTGCGAAATATATACTGATGTTGAAGGCATATATACTACTGATCCGCGCATTGAGCCAAAAGCCAGAAAGATCAAAGAGATCACCTATGATGAGATGCTCGAAATGGCTTCTCTGGGCGCCCAGGTTATGCAGGCTCGCTCTATTGAAGTTGCAAAGAAATTCAACGTACCTTTGCATGTACGCTCATCATTTACAACTAAAGCCGGAACGATGATTATCAAGGAGGTAAGAATGATGGAGGATGTGGTTGTAAGCGGCATAACCTTAAATAAAAACCAGGCCAAAATTACTCTCTGCGGCGTTCCTGATAAACCAGGGGTAGCGGTAAAGTTATTCAAGGACCTGGCCTTAGCCGGGGTAAGCGTTGACATGATCGTACAAAACGTAAGCCATACCCGTTCAACCGACATATCTTTTACCATTACCAAAGGAGACTGTGCCAAGGCGGAAAAGATCACTAAAAGAGTAGCAAAAAAGATCGGTTCAAGCGAAGTACTCCTTGACGAAGATATCGCCCGCGTTTCTATAGTAGGAGTAGGTATGAAATCCCACCACGGCGTTGCAGCCAAGATGTTCGGAATAATGGCCGATAATAAAATAAATATTGAAATGATCTCAACTTCCGATATAAGCATATCGTGTATTATTAAAAAGAAATTCGCTGAAACAGCGGTTAAAGAATTACACAAAGAGTTCGGGTTGAATAAATGAGGCTACCTATGAAAAATGTAAAACTATATGATACCACGCTAAGAGACGGCTCCCAGGCGGAAGGCATTTCTTATTCGGTAATGGATAAAATCCGCATAACCGAAGAGCTGGACAAGATGGGCATGCATTTTATTGAAGGCGGTTGGCCTGGCTCAAACCCCAAAGACCGGGAATTCTTCCTAAAAATGGGCAGGAGCAGGCTGAAAAACTCCAAGCTTGCCGCATTCAGCATGACCCGCAGGCCGTCAATTTCAGCCTCACAGGACGCAAATTTAAAAGCACTTTTAAAATCCAACGCCCAGGTGATTACGATCGTCGGTAAAACCTGGGATTTCCACGTAAGCGCGGTTTTAAAGACCACGCAGGATGAAAATCTGGCGATGATCGAAGATACGGTCTGTTTTTTGACGAAAAAAGGATTTTTGGTTTTTTATGACGCAGAGCATTTTTTTGATGCCTATAAAGCAAATAAGGCCTATGCCTTAAAAACTCTAAACGCCGCTTTAAACGGCGGGGCAAAAACAATCTGCCTCTGCGATACCAACGGCGGATCATTAACCGGAGAAATATCAAGGGTAATAACGGAGATCAGAAATAACTTCGGCCTTTCAGGGATAGATATAGGCATCCATTGCCATAATGACGCAGGGGTGGCTGTTGCTAATTCACTGGCGGCTGTAGAAGCAGGGGCAAGCATGGTCCAGGGTACAATTAACGGTTATGGTGAGCGTTGCGGGAACGCGGATCTAATCCCGATTATCGCTAATTTAAAAATTAAGTTAGGGATCAACTGCCTCTCGGATGAGAATTTAAAACAACTTACGCACATCTCCCACTTTGTCAGCGAGATCAGCAATATGCGTGTGAAAAATGAGCAGCCCTTTGTAGGTGATTCTGCCTTTGCGCATAAAGGCGGAATGCATATAAACGCCATAATGAAAAACCCCCTTACTTATGAACATATCGATCCTTTGCTGGTAGGCAATCACCGCCGGATCTTAGTATCTGAACTGGGCGGCAAGACCGGGATCCTGCTCAGGGCTAAGGATTTAAGCTATGACTTAAGCAAAGATGATCCGCAGACAAAGAAAATACTGAAATTAGTGCAAGCACTTGAGCATAAGGGGTTTCAGTTTGAAGCTGCCGAGGCATCATTCCAGATATTGATGCAAAAGGCGCTAAAGAAATATAATAAGTTCTTTGAATTGGAAGGCTTTAAGGTAGTTATTGAAAAACATTCAAATAATAAGGTCACTTCCGAAGCAGTGATTAAATTAAAGGTAAAAGGGGTTAAGGAACATACCGCTGCCGAAGGAGATGGGCCGGTTAACGCATTAGACAATGCCCTGCGCAAGGCCTTAAAGGATTTTTACCCCACCCTGGCCAAAATGCACCTATCCGATTTTAAAGTACGCGTTTTGGATGAAAAGGCTGGCACTGCCGCAAAGGTGCGCGTGTTAATCCAATCCCAGGATGAAAAAGACATCTGGAACACTATCGGCGTGCATGAAAATATCATAGAGGCCAGCTGGCAAGCCCTGGTTGACAGCGTAGAATATAAACTGCTTAAAGATAAAAATAGCGAGGCGAGTAAGGATAAACATTACGAGAAATATTAATAAATGATTGAAGAGCTATCCAAACAATACAACCCCGGTGAAACAGAAGAAAAATGGTATAAGATTTGGGAGCAGAATAACCTTTTTGCAGCAAAAGCTTCGCCAGGAAAAGAAGCATATTGCATAGTTATCCCACCGCCAAACGTTACCGGCATACTCCATATGGGGCATGCCTTAAATAACACCATTCAGGACATCTTAATCCGCTATAAAAGAATGCGAGGTTTTAACAGCCTGTGGATGCCCGGAACCGACCACGCCGGCATTGCCACGCAGAACGTGGTAGAAAGATCCCTGGCTAAAGAGGGGCTAAAACGCCAGGATTTAGGCAGGGAAAAATTTATCTCCAAGGTCTGGGATTGGAAAGAGCGTAATGGGGCAACGATTATCACTCAGCTAAAGAAATTAGGCGCTGCATGCGACTGGTCACGCACCCGCTTTACGATGGACCAGGCATATTCGGAAAGCGTGGCCGAAGCCTTTGTCAGGCTATTTAATAAAAAGCTCATTTATCAGGGGTTTTACATCATTAACTGGTGCCCCCGCTGCCAGACAGCATTAAGCGACGAAGAAGCCACTCATGTGGAAATGAAAGGGAGCCTATATTACCTTAAATACCCTTTAAAGGATACTCCGCATGAATTTATATGCGTTGCTACTACCCGCCCGGAAACTATGCTCGGGGATACTGCGGTAGCCGTAAACCCAAATGATAAACGTTATAGGGAACATATAGGGAAAACCCTGATCCTGCCGTTAGTCAACCGCCAGATCAAAATCATTGCTGATAATCTTGTGGATATGCAGTTTGGGACCGGCGCGGTAAAGGTCACCCCTGCTCACGACCTTAATGATTACCGCCTTGGCAGGAAACACGGCCTGGAATTTATTAATATCATGTCTCCTGACGGGACAATGAATTCATCTGCCGGAAAATTCTCCGGGCTTGACCGTTTTAAAGCAAGGGAAGCGGTTTTGGGTGAATTAAAAGCCGCAGCTTTACTGGAGAAGATCCAAGAGCATAAACTTTCTGTCGGACACTGCTACCGCTGCCATACAATCGTTGAGCCATACCTGTCAAAACAATGGTTTGTAAAGATGAAACCCCTGGCTAAACCGGCAATTGCGGCGGTCAAAAAAAATAAAATTAAATTTTACCCGCAACGCTGGACAAAAGTATACCTTAACTGGATGGAAAATATCCAGGATTGGTGTATTTCGCGCCAGATCTGGTGGGGGCACCGCATACCTGTCTATTACTGCAGAAATTGCCAGTCCCAAAACCCCGCCAAAGGTATTATCGTATCTAAAACAAGACCTGAAAAGTGCCCGAAGTGTTCCTCAACCGATATTATCCAAGAAGAAGATGTGTTAGATACCTGGTTTTCCAGTTGGCTGTGGCCGTTCGCCACTTTCTACTGGCCTAAAGAAAACGCTGATTTAAAATATTTTTATCCTACCTCAACTCTGGTTACCGCTCCCGAAATTATATTTTTTTGGGTTGCGCGCATGATCATGGCCGGCCTGGAGTTCAAGAAAAAGATCCCTTTTAAAGATGTATATATCCATGGTACAGTGCGCGATATAGAAGGAAAAAAGATGTCTAAATCACTGGGTAATGTTATTGACCCGCTTGAAGTTATCGCTGAATATGGCTCTGACGCCTTGCGTTTCAGCTTGATTTCCATTACCGCGCAGGGGCAGGATGTTTACTTGTCCAAGGAACGTTTTGAACAAGGCAGGAATTTTGCCAATAAGATCTGGAATGCCTCACGGTTCATTTTAATGAACCTTGAAGCGGAAAATTCTAACGTGGATTTATGCGCATATTTGAAAAAAGGGAGGCTTGATATCGTCAATCGCTGGATATTGAGCCGTTTTTATTCTACGCTCAGAAAAACAGAGGAGGACCTGGATGCGTATAGGTTTAATGAAGCAGCCAATAACCTGTATTCATTCTTTTGGCATGAGTTTTGCGACTGGTACCTGGAATTAATCAAGCCCCAGATAGGCCAAAAAACCACCCAGATAGTCATGTATAATGTTTTGGAAAAATACCTCAAGCTCGTCCATCCTTTTATGCCTTTTATTTCCGAAGAAATTTGGAAACGCCTGCCGGGAACTAAAGATTCAATCTTGCAGCAAGCATGGGTACGTACGCAGGCCGATTTAATTAACCGCGAAGATGAAAAACAAATGCAGGAACTTTTTGATATCATTAATTGCATAAGAAACATGCGCGCGGAAATGGAGGTCAGCGTAAACAGCCACGTGGAGATCAGGCTTACCTTTGCGGATAAGTATATGGAAAAAACAGTACAGCCTCTGTTTGAGCATATAAAAAATCTGGCTAAAGTGGATAAGTTAAGCATATCTGAAAGTTACCTCCCGCAGGCTAATGAATTTGCCTGTGTGCTTAAGAATATGCATATCGTTATGCCGCTTAGCGGGATAGTAAACGTGGCGGAGCAAATTAAAAAAAATCAGGCAAAAATCGATAAAATAAAATCCGAAATCAAGAATAAAGAAGCTATGCTGGCTAATAGAAATTTTCTTGCCCGGGCCCCAAAAGATGTCGTAGATGCGGAAAAAAACAAATTGACGTATATGCATGAACAGGCCATTAAACTGGAGGAGATTAAAAATGGGTTACGATAAATATTTCTTATCGGAAAGTAAACCTGAAATTAACCCTGAGAAACTGGAGGCAATAGTCCGGCACGCCTTAATCGAGGATATCGGGCGTGGTGATATTACCACCCAGCTTACTGTTCCAAAAGATAAAATGATCAAGGCGCATATTGTCGCCAAGGAGGAATTCCTGCTTTGCGGTATAATTGTCGCGGAAAAAGTATTCAAGTCCGTCGATCCGTCGGTGGTTTTTGAGCAAAAGGTCAAAGAAGGCAGGATGGTTAAAGCCAAAAAGACAATCGCAGTTATCTGCGGGAAAGCCAGCAGCATTCTTACCGCTGAACGGGTAGCGTTGAATTTATTGTCCATGCTTTCCGGTATCGCCACAAAGACTCGCGAATTTGTAAGCGAGATTGAGCCCTATAAAACCAAGATTACCGATACGCGCAAGACCATGCCCGGCTTAAGAGATCTGCAGAAATACGCTGTAAGGATAGGCGGGGGGTTAAACCACAGGATCCGCCTGGACGAGATGATCTTAATCAAAGATAACCATATTAAGGCTAGCGATGGATACTCCAAGCTGCCAAGCGTGCCGAAAGGCTATAAGATTGAAATAGAGGTACAGGACCTGGAAGAATTTAAACACGCCCTTTATTTTAAACCCGATGTGATCATGCTTGACAATATGAAGATCGAAGATATTAAAGAGGCTGTAAAAATAAGAAATGATACCGAATTCAAAAGCCATCATCTGCCCACCAAACTTGAGGCTTCCGGCGGGATATATCTTGATAACATAAAGGAATACGCCGCCACCGGCGTAGAGATAATCTCGGTAGGAGAATTGACGGATTCGGTAAAATCCGTAGATATCAGCTTAGAGGTTGTTTAAAACTTAAAACTAAAACCTTATCCCCACTGGCCATTAATGAGATTCAAGCTCGTTTCTAATTTTAAACCGTGCGGCGACCAGCCTAAAGCCATACAGCAGCTTAATAAATCCATACTCGCGAATAAACCCTATACCACGCTTCTGGGAGTTACCGGCAGCGGCAAAACTTTTACTTTAGCCAATACCATAGCCAAAGTAAACATGCCGACGCTGGTAATTTCACATAACAAAACACTGGCAGCCCAATTATATTCGGAATTTAAAGAGTTTTTCCCTTATAACGCAGTTGAATATTTTGTAAGTTATTACGATTATTACCAGCCGGAGGCCTACATCCCCTCCACAGATACCTACATAGAAAAAGATTCGTCAATAAACGAAAAACTTGACCGCTTAAGGCTTGCCGCAACTACTTCCTTAATGAGCCGCCAGGATGTAATTGTCGTAGCCTCCGTTTCCTGTATCTATAATTTAGGCTCACCCCAGGATTATCAGGAGCATCTATTGATTTTAAATAAAGGAGAGAAGATCCTGCGCGAAGAATTAATAGCCAGGCTTATCCAGGTCCAGTATGAGCGAAACGACTATGAATTTAAGCGCGGCAGGATCAGGGTACGGGGGGACGTGATTGAGGTTTTTCCTTCTTATGGCGAAAAAGCGGTGCGCCTAGAGTTGTCCGGAGAAACAATAAGCAGGATTTCCGTAATTGACCCGCTATCCGCGAAGATATTAAGCAGCATAGAGAAAATCGCCATTTATCCGGCAAAACATTTTATCGTTTCCAGCGGAAAGATTGAAGAGGCGCTTAGTTCGATAAAAGAAGAACTGGATGCGCAACTTAAAGATTTAAGGAAAAGTAACAAACTGCTTGAGGCTCAACGCCTGGAATCACGTACGAATTACGACCTGGAGATGCTCAAGGAGATCGGATATTGCCACGGCATAGAAAACTATTCTCGCCATTTAAGCGCAAGACCTGCCGGCAGCCGGCCCTACTCAATGATTGATTATTTCAAAAGTAAATTTTTGACCATTATTGATGAATCCCATGCCACTATTCCCCAGATAAGGGGGATGTACACGGCGGACAAGGCCAGGAAGGAGACCTTGGTTGAATACGGTTTCAGACTTCCTTCCTGCCTGGATAACCGGCCCCTTAAATTCAATGAATTTAACCAGCTTGTAAAACAAACGATCTTTGTCTCGGCTACGCCTGACGAATACGAACTCAGGTTAAGCAGAAATACGGTTATTGAACAAATTATCCGGCCTACAGGCCTACTTGACCCCGAGATCATAATTAAACCGGCAAAAAACCAGATGGAAGACTTGATTAACCAGATCAAACAACGCGCCAAGAACAAAGAAAGGGTTTTGGTAACCACACTTACTAAAAGGAGCTCCGAAGACCTGGCTAACTACCTGACAGAAAACGGGATAAAAGTGAAATATCTGCACTCCGAAATAAAAACTATTGAGCGTTCAAGAATATTGAAAGAATTAAGGGAGAGGAAGTTTGACTGCCTGGTAGGGATCAACTTGCTTCGCGAAGGCCTGGATTTACCCGAGGTTTCACTAGTGGTAATCCTGGATGCGGATAAAGAAGGGTTTTTGCGCTCCGCCACAAGCCTTATACAGGTTGGCGGACGTGCAGCGCGCAACATCAACGGCACGGTAATTATGTACGCAGACAATATTACCGGATCTATGAAAAAAGCAATCAACGAAAGCAGGCGTAGACGAAAACTCCAGCTTGAGTTTAATCAAATGAATGCGATTACCCCCCGTTCCATCCAAAAATCCATTAAAGAGGGGATTGAGGTGATGCAGGAGGCTGATGAATTTGTACGCGTACTGACCGGAGAACCGAAAGAACAATATCAATTGCATAAATATATTTCTGAGTTAGAATATGAAATGGAGTTGGCCGCGCGCAACCTGTTATTTGAAAAAGCAGCCAGCTTAAGAGACAAAATCAAGGAAATTTCAAGCCTGCGGCAGGCAGGTAAGAGGAAATAAGATATGCTATTGGCAATTGACATTGGTAATACCAATATATCATGCGGCATATTTAAAGGGCCAAGGTTAGTTAAAAAGTTTGATACTCCCACAAAAGAATGCTTCAAAAGCAACCTGGTTCGAAAAGTTAGAAACGCATCCGATATATCCGCCAGTATAATCTGCAGTGTCGTGCCCGCGCAAACAAAAGTTATCTCCCGCAACCTTGCTATACTTACCGGCAAAGTGCCCTATATCATAGGTAAGGATTTAACCGTGCCCATAAAAAACCTTTACCATAAACCAAGACAGGTGGGGCAGGACCGCCTGGTAAATGCTTACGCTGCCAGCGTTCTTTACGCAGCGCCGCTAATTGTCATAGACTCCGGTACCGCTATTACCTTTGACGTAATTTCCAAGAACAGGGAATATTCAGGAGGCCTGATTTTTCCCGGTTTTGAAATTGCGTTCAGGGCCTTAAACGAGAAAACAGCCTTATTGCCCCTGGTAAATCTTAGTGCTCCGAGAATGCTGATCGGTAAAGATACCCAAAACAGCATTCTAAGCGGGGTTGTCTTCGGTATATCCGATTTATGCAAAGGCATTATTGCAAGATTACGCCAAGAACTTGGGAAAAATACTCCGGTTATCGGCACTGGAGGCGCCATTAAACTGATTGAAAAATATTCTAAGATTAATATAATAACTGATAAGGACCTGACTTTAAGGGGGATTGAGCTTGTCTACAGATATGCGAACAAATAAGACCTTTGATTTTGCAATTTCCCTGGCCGCGCTTTATTTTCTGTCTAGCATATTAATTCCCGCTTACGCACAGCCACAGGAAAACGGCAATGAAAATACGGGAACGATTAAAGTTATTGAGAAGGCGTTACAGAATTACGATACAAAAAAACAGAACGAGGAGGAAACCTTTAAGGTCCACCTTAATTCCCTGTTGGGTCAGGCGACAAAGGCATGGATAGCTAATATGGAGAAAACCAGATACAGCCAATTAGATAACGTAATTGGCCAAGATTGGGATAAACAGCCGCGGACCGCCATGATTTTGCCCTTTGATTACAACTATTATTTAAGAGGCTATGAATACAGCGTATCCAACAGCGATATAATCAAGACTGAATCCATCAGCCCCGTATATAAAGGCATAGTAGTCGTAAAAGAAATACTTTATGCCGAAAAGTCGCACCATTCAAATGTCAGCGATATAAAACAGTATTTATACACGGTAACTAATTTATGCACCCTGAATTTTATTTACATGGATGATAAATTCGAGCTGATCAATACTGACACCAGGATGGAAAGCAAGATCAACGAGATGTCAAACGAAGCACGGAAGGAATGGTTATGGCAGAGGCTCTAAAAGGCGGTTTTGATTGTAAAAATACAAAAAATCTTCTTTTTTCCTTGACAAGCCCATAAAATATGGTATATTTAGTACAAATTTGGTAAGATTGTCCGCATGCCTTAAGTTATGGAGGACTTAAGGTCTGCCACTGAAATATTTAAGCGGATTGACTTGAAATGGGTCAATCCGCTTTTCTTTTTATACTAAATAAAAACTTTAAAAAAGAACATATGCTAAACAGGAGGCCCAACAATGTCCCGTAGAATTATCTCTCTGGTTTTATCCCTTTGCTTCATCTTCCAGCAGACAGGCTTTGCCCAGGCAGCGGCAGTAGAGCTTAACCTATCCGGCTACTTTGCCAGGATGGCAAGCAACATGG
>JAQUOV010000005.1 GCA_028716965.1 Candidatus Omnitrophota bacterium | reverse complement strand
AAGAGCGGCTTGTAAATGGTAGGCAGTCCCGTTCCCAAAGTGAACAAATCTAGGAAAACGGGGCAACTCCCGTTGCACCCGTAGCACAGGTTAGGGGAAGGGGTTTCAGGTATGAATATTTTAGCAAAACCGGTAAATTTCTTAAAAGAAGTCAGGGTTGAATTAAGCAAGGTTTCATGGTCAACCCGAAAAGAGCTTTTGGCTTCCACGGTTTTAGTAATTACCGTTACAGGGATAATGACAATTTTTATCGGCATAGTTGATCTGGGATTATCCAGATTCTTAAGTGTGGTCTTCAAATGAAAAAATGGTATGTTGTTCATACTCAGACCGGGATAGAAGAGAAGGTAAAGGCATCTTTGGAAAAAAAGATTGAAGCAAGCGGCCTTAAAGATCTAATCCCCAGCGTGGTTATCCCTACGGAACAGGTTTCGGAAGTACGTTCCGGCAAAAAAAAGATAACCCAAAGAAAGTTTTTCCCGGGGTATTTACTGGTAGAAATGGACTTAAGCGAAGAGACATATCTTTTTATTAAGAATTCTTCGGGAGTGACGGGTTTTATCGGTCTGGGCAGGAAACCTGTTCCTCTTCCCCAGGAAGAGGTCGATAGTATTCTCAAGCGTTCAAAGGAAACTGTTGCCAAACCTTCGCCTAAAATAGTTTTTGAGAAAGGCGAACAGGTAAGGGTTAATGAAGGGCCGTTCTTGAATTTTAACGGTGTAATCGAAGAAGTCTATCCCGAAAAAGGTAAGGTTAAGGTAAGCGTTTCTATATTCGGTCGCTCTACGCCGGTAGAGTTAGAGTACTGGCAGGTGGAGAGGGTATAACCATGGCAAAAGCAATTAAGGCACAGATCAAATTGCATGTTCCGGCAGCGCAGGCAAACCCTGCTCCTCCGGTAGGCCCGGCTTTAGGCCAGCATGGCGTAAACATAATGCAGTTCTGCAAGCAGTTTAATGACCAGACTAAGGGTAAGGATGGCTTGATCCTGCCGGTAGTGATCAGTGTTTATGAGGACAGGACCTTTACCTTTATTATTAAGAGCCCGCCGTCATCTATTTTATTGAAAAGGGCGGCGAACCTGGCCAAGGCATCAGGCACCAGCGGGAAAGAGACTATTGGCAAGGTAACTAAAAAACAGGTTGAAGAGATCGCCAAGCTTAAGCTTCCGGATTTGAATACCGCCAGCATGGAACAGGCGGTTAAGATTATTGAAGGTACTGCCCGGAGCATGGGCATTGCTATTGAAGGGTAGCCGTATGTTATCGCCGGGTGTTTTGCGGTAAGATAAGTTTTGATTAGGAGATGCGTAGATGAAGGTCCAAAGCAAGAGATATAAAGAATCAATTAAGCAGGTTGAGCTGAACAAGCTTTATCAGTTAAAGGAGGCGATTATTTTATTAAAAAAGCTGCCTAAACCAAAGTTTGACGGCTCAGTTGACCTGCATTTTAATTTGAATGTGGATACTAAGAAAAGCGACCAGATGGTACGCGGGACGGTAGTGCTGCCGCACGGGACCGGTAAAAAGGTACGCGTGGCAGTGTTTTGTAAAGGTGAACATGACCGCCAGGCCAGGGAAGCAAAAGCCGATTATGTAGGGGGCACGGAGTTGATAGATAAAGTCGGCGCCGGATTCCTTGATTTTGATTGCGCTATAGCTACTCCCGAGATGATGAAAGATTTAAGTAAGCTGGGAAAGGTGCTTGGCCCGCGTGGTCTGATGCCCAGCCCCAAGACCGGCACAGTTACTAATGATATTGTAAAAGCTATCGAGGATGTAAGAAAAGGCAAGGTTGAGTTTCGCGTTGATAAGCAGGGCGGGATGCATTTGTCCGTGGGCAAAATTTCATTCAGCGAAGAACAGCTGAATGACAATGCTTCCAGGGTCATTGAGGCTGTTAATGAATCCAGGCCTGTGTCTGTAAAAGGTAAATTTGTAAAGAGTCTAAGCATTGCTGCTTCTATGAACCCCGGGTTACGGGTCGCTTGTTAAGATAGCAGTACACAATATGAGCTTATAATATGAAAAAAATAGGGTTGTTGGTAAAAGAAGTATCAGAGAGTCGCATAAAGAGCAACTTCAAATCATCCAAGGGCATGATTATCGTAAAATACTCCGGGGTGGCCAGCCCTGATATGAGCGGGTTAAGAAAAACGCTTAAAGCCACCGGTTCAGATCTCTTTGTAGTCAAAAATAGCGTAGCCAGAAGGGCAATGAAGGAATTAGGCCTGAATGATCTGGTTAATTCTATTGAGTCGCCTTGCGGGTTGATCTTTTTCAAGGACGAGCCGGTGGATACTTCCAAGATTCTCTGTGCCTTCCGTAAGGAGCATGAAAAGCTTATGCTGGAAGGCGGGATACTGGATGAGAAGTTATTGACCTCAAAAGATATAGAAACCATGAGCAGTCTTCCTTCTAAAGAAGTGCTCAGGGCTCAGGTAGTCGGCGCTTTGAACGGGCCGATAGTAAAGCTGGTGGTTGTTTTAAACCAAACTTTAAAGAAATTTGTTTATTGTTTAGACCAGATTAAACAGAGTAAATCAAAATAATAACAATCCGTACATAGACACCCCGCGCTTAGCGCAAATTGCGCGGGTGTTGTCCGGGTGGACAAAGGAGGAAGAAATGGCAACCGAGAAAATGGAAGAATTAATCAAGTCAATAGAGACGATGAGTGTTTTAGAGCTCTCGGACTTAGTTAAAGCTTTAGAAGAAAAGTTTGGCGTAAGTGCGAATATGCCGATGATGGCTGCACCTAGCGCCGGTGCTGCTGCCCCGGCTGCTGCAGCCGAGGAGAAAAGCGTATTTACCGTAATGCTGGTTAGTTCCGGAGCGAATAAAATCGCGGTAATTAAAGAGGTCCGCGCTATTACAAGCTTAGGGCTGAAAGAAGCTAAGGATTTAGTAGATGCTGCTCCTAAAGCCGTTAAAGAAGGCGCTACTAAAGATGAAGCTGCTGAAATGAAAAAGAAACTGGAAGCAGCCGGAGCAACCGTAGAGTTAAAGTAAGTTTAAGTAAGTATAAGTAAATTTAATTAAACTAAAGTAACTAAAGATAGGCTGAATTTAGCCATTAATTACAGGGTTATGGTTTGGCTTCTGATAGCCAAAGCCATAAGGGATTATGAATAAACGTAAAAGCTTTGCTAAGATAAAAGAAGTTTACGATTTGCCTAATCTTTTGGATGTGCAGCTTGATACCTATCGTGAATTTTTGCAGATGGATGTGCCGGCAGATGAAAAAAAGAACCAGGGGCTGCAAGAGGTATTCGGAGAGATTTTTCCCATAGAAAGCCCTGACCGGTCGGTAAAATTGGAATTTATCAGCTATTCTTTAGGCAAGCCTAAATATACAATAGGTGAATCTAAGAACCGCTCATTGACTTATGCTTCTCCGCTTAAGGTGAAGTTCCGTTTGACTACTCCCCGGGAAACAAAAGAGCAAGACGCCTATTTTGGCGAGATACCTTTGATGACTGAAACCGGTACCTTTATTATTAATGGTGATGAGCGTGTGGTTGTCAGCCAGTTGCAGCGTTCTCCCGGTGTGTCTTTTGAAGAAGAACTGCATCCTACCGGCAAGAAGATCTTTTACGGCCGGGTTATCCCTTACCGCGGCGCCTGGCTTGAGTTTAAATATGACCTTACCGAAACAATCACCGCTTATGTTGACCGCCGCAGAAATTTTCCCGCAACGCAGATCCTAAGGATACTGGGCTTTTCTGAAGACAACCAGATCTTCGCCGCTTTCGGAAAAGAACATCCCGAGATCGTCAATACCCTGAAAAAAGATTACACCAAGAATAAGGAAGAGGCATACCTTGACTTCTACCGTAAGATGCGGCCTACTGAACCGGTTACCAAAGAGGCTGCGGAGGGCCTGTTTTACAGGCTATTTTTTGATCCTGCCAGGTATGATTTGGAGCGGGCGGGTCGTTTTATCCTGAACCGTAAATTAGATATGAATGTATCTTTAGAAAAGAGGATACTTGATTCAGACACTGTAATAAAGGTAATTGAATATCTAATCCGGTTAAATGCCGGCACAGGCAAGATTGATGACATAGACCATTTGGGTAACCGCCGCGTAAAGAGCGTCGGGGAATTAGTGCAGAATCAGGTACGTATCGGGCTTTCCAGGGTTGAGCGTTCAATTAAGGAAAGGCTTAGTATTTTAGGCGAGTTTGATAATTTAAATGTGCATTATTTGATCAACTCCAAGCTTCTAAGCAATCAGATCCGTGATTTCTTCGGACGCAGCCAGTTGTCCCAGTTCATGGATCAGATTAATCCTCTGGCAGAGATGACACATAAGCGCCGTTTGAGCGCTTTAGGACCTGGCGGTCTCTCGCGCGAAAGGGCAGGTTTTGAAGTTAGGGATATCCATCCTTCTCATTATGGGAGGGTATGTCCTATTGAAACTCCCGAAGGACCGAATATCGGCCTGATTGCTTCTTTAAGCTGTTTTGCGCGTATTAATGCTTTGGGTTTGATTGAAACCCCATACCGCAAGGTAGAGGATGGCCGCGTAACTAAAAAATTTGAATATTTAACCGCAGATATCGAAGAGGATAAGATTATTGCTCAGGCTGATGTTGCCTTAGACAGCGAAGGAAGATTTGTAGATAAGTTTGTTACCTGCCGCTATAGAGAAGATTTCCCAAAAGTTTTGGCAAAAGAAGTGCAGTATATGGATGTTTCCGCCAAGCAGCTTGTATCCGTTGCTGCCGCATTGATTCCTTTCTTAGAGCATGATGACGCCAACCGCGCGCTGATGGGTTCTAATATGCAAAGGCAGGCTGTACCGCTGATGATTACCGAATCTCCTTTGGTTGGTACTGATATGGAGTCAAAGGTAGCGCAGGATTCCGGTACAGTGGTTATTGCTCAAGAATCCGGCAAAGTAACCAGTGTGGATTCTTCGTCAATTACCGTAGGCAAGAAGATTTACCATCTAAAGAAATTCCTGCGCACTAATGCGGACACCTCAATTAACCAGAGACCATTGGTAAGTTTAGGCGACCGCGTAGAGGCTGGCCAGGCAATTGCCGATGGGATTGCTACAAAAGAAGGCGAGCTGGCTTTAGGTAAAAATGTTCTAGTGGCTTTTATGCCCTGGAGAGGCTATAACTTTGAAGATGCTATTCTTATCAGCGAGAAATTAATCAAAGAAGATACCTTCACCTCCATTCATATCGAAGAATTTGAGATTGAGGCTGCTGAAACCAGGCTGGGGAACGAGGAGATTACCCGTGATATTCCCAATGTCAGCGAAGAGGCTTTAAAGAACCTGGATGAAGACGGGATTATTCGTGTTGGAGCAGAAGTCGGCGCAGGGGATATCCTGGTAGGCAAGATTACCCCTAAGACTGATTCTGAACCAAGCCCCGAAGAAAGATTACTACGCGCAATTTTCGGAGAGAAGGCCGGGGATGTACGCGATACATCTTTGGTTGTGCCTCCGGGAGTTGAGGGGGTGGTCATTGACGTGCATGTTTTTCAGCGTAAAGACCGCGGACGTAAAACAAAGGAAGAAAAGACAAAAGAACTAGCTAAGATTCGTGAACTTAAAGCTTATTATAAGCAGGAGATTGAATTCCTGCAGATCGAAAAGAATGTGCGTTTAGCCCAGGTCTTGGGGATTGAAAAGAAGAAGGTAGAGAAGTTTGATTTTAGCGATAATGACGAAGCAAAGATTTTAGCTGCTTCTTTTGACGAGCAGATGCAGGAACTTTTGGCTGAAGAAGAACAGGAGATTGAGAAGGTGCGCCGCGGAGACGAATTGCCCACGGGTATCTTGAAGAGGGTCGTAGTTTATATAGCTACAAAGAGAAAACTTTCCGAAGGGGATAAATTAGCCGGCCGCCACGGTAATAAGGGTGTGGTAGCCAGGATTATTCCCGAAGAAAATATGCCTTATATGCCTGATGGCACGCCGGTGGATGTAGTACTAAACCCGTTAGGCGTACCTTCACGTATGAACGTAGGGCAGATACTTGAATGTCATTTGGGATGGGCGGTTAAGAGTTTGGGTTTAAAAGTAAGCTGCCCGATATTTGACGGAGCCAAGGAGATTGAAATTAAAGATCTGTTGAGGAAAGCAGGGCTCCCGGAGGATGGCAAGATTACTCTTTATGACGGTTACAGCGGGGAGCCTTTTGACCAGAAGGTAACCGTTGGTTTTATGTATGTGTTGAAATTGATCCATCTGGTTGATGAAAAGATACATGCCCGTTCTATCGGGCCTTATTCTTTGGTAACCCAGCAGCCATTAGGCGGTAAGGCGCAGTTTGGCGGCCAGAGGCTCGGGGAGATGGAGGTTTGGGCCCTGGAAGCATATGGAGCGGCTTTTACTTTACAGGAGATGCTTACTGTCAAGAGCGACGATGTCAGCGGCAGGACGCGTATTTATGAAGCAATTGTTAAGGGCGAGCAGCGCTTAACTCACGGTACTCCGGAGTCGTTTAATGTTTTAATCAAAGAATTACAAGGCTTATGCCTTGATATCAAGACAGAAAAGGCTAAATAATGGAAGAGATTATCTCATTTGACAGTATTTCGATCAAGATCGCCAGCTCCCAGGTAATTAAGCTTTGGTCTAAGGGTGAAGTAAAAAAGGCGGAAACCATTAATTACCGCACGCTTAAGCCGGAAAAAGACGGTTTGTTTTGCGAGAAGATATTTGGTCCGGTACGCGATTGGGAGTGTAATTGCGGCAAGTATAAGGGTATCAAATTCAAGGGGATTACTTGTGACCGCTGCGGGGTAACTGTTGACCGTTCCTCCGTCCGGCGCGAACGGATGGGGCATATTGATTTAGCTACTCCGGTTACGCATATCTGGTTTTTCAAAGCCGTACCCAGCCGCATGAGCGCATTATTGGATATCGGGCTAAGGGATTTAGAAAGAATTATTTACTATGAGGAGTATGTAGTTGTTGAACCGGGGAGTACGCCTTTAAAGAAAAAAGAGTTGCTTACTGATGAGCAATATCAGGAGGCATTGAATAAGTATGGGGCAAATTTCAAGGCTAAAATAGGTGCTGAAGCGATATCTGAACTCTTAAAAGAGCTGGACCTGGATGCGGTCTGCCGTAAATTCAGGAAAGACCTTGAGAAATCCAAAGATGTTTTAAGCAACCGCAAGGCGATTAAGAATTTAAAAATCGTCGAAGATTTCAAGAAGAGCGGGAATAAGCCGGAATGGATGATCTTAGGTATCCTGCCGGTAATCCCTCCGGATCTGCGGCCGTTAGTGCCTCTTGAAGGCGGAAGGTTTGCTACAAGCGACCTCAATGATTTATACCGCCGGGTAATCAACCGCAATAACCGCCTGAGAAAATTAATGGAGCTAAGCGCTCCCGAGATAATTATACGTAATGAAAAACGCATGCTTCAGGAAGCGGTGGATGCCCTGCTTGATAACGGCAGGCACGGTAAAGCCGTCAACGGGGCTAATAACCGTCCCTTGAAATCACTTTCCGATATGCTCAAGGGTAAACAGGGGCGTTTCAGGCAGAACCTGCTTGGTAAGCGCGTTGATTATTCCGGACGTTCGGTTATTGTCGTAGGCCCTGAGCTAAAGCTTCATGAATGCGGGCTTCCCAAACAGATGGCCCTGGAGCTGTTTGAGCCGTTCATTATTAAAAAACTAAGAGAGAAAGGTTTTGTGCATACGATTAAAGGCGCGCGTCGTATGGTTGAGCGCGGCAAGATCGAGGTTTGGGATATCCTGGACGAGGTGATTAAAGACCATCCGGTTATGCTTAACCGTGCGCCGACCCTGCACCGTTTAGGCATCCAGGCGTTCCAGCCGTTATTGATTGAAGGCAAGTCAATAAAGATACATCCGTTGGTCTGTACCGCCTTCAACGCTGATTTTGACGGTGACCAGATGGCTGTACATGTGCCTTTGTCTTTAGAGTCGCAGCTGGAAACTAAAGTGCTGATCATGGCCATAAATAATATTTTTTCTCCTGCTGACGGCCGTCCGGTAATTTCTCCCACCCAGGATATTATCCTGGGTGTTTCATATCTTAGCAAGGAGAAACCGGGAGCATTGGGGGAGGGGAAAATCTTTTCCGGCGCCGATGAAGTTCTGGTGGCTTATGACGATAAAGCGGTAGAACTGCACGCTAAAATCAAACTGCGCATCAATGCCCTGTATGATTATGAGCAAAAACAGGTCATTGAAGGAAAACAGCTTATTACTACTACTGTCGGCCGGGTATTATTCAATCAGGTATTACCGCCGGAATTCGGTTTTGTTAACCGGGAGTTAAACAAAAGCAGGATCAGCGATATTGTAGTCAGCTGTTATAAAAGGTTCGGACACACCGTAACTATCAAGCTGCTTGATGATATCAAGCGCCTGGGTTTTGAGATGGGTACCCTGGGAGGTATCTCTATCGGCATAGATGATATGACTGTCCCATTGGAGAAGCCGGAGGTCCTAAGAGAATCTAAAGAAGAGGTCTCCAGAGTTGAGGATCAGTACCGTAAAGGTATAATTACCGACAGTGAACGCAAATCCAAGGTTATCGATATCTGGACGCATACGACCGACAAAATCTCTGATCTGCTGTTTAAAGGCATGCAGTCATTTAATCCCATTTTTATGATGGCCGATAGCGGCGCCCGCGGTTCGCGCCTGCAGGTGAGGCAGCTTGCTGGTATGCGCGGACTTATGGCCAAACCCAGCGGCGAAATTATTGAAAATCCGATTACCGCAAATTTCCGCGAGGGCCTGAATGTCTTAGAGTATTTTATCTCTACTCACGGCGCGCGAAAAGGCTTGGCGGATACCGCCCTTAAGACCGCTGACGCCGGATATTTGACCCGCAGGCTTGTGGATGTTGCCCAGGAAGTAATTGTTTGCGAAGAAGACTGCGGCACGCTTAACGGTATTACGGTTTCGGCAATTATTGAAGGCGATGAAGAGGTTGTAAGCCTCAAGGACCGCATTATCGGAAGGGTGGCTTTGGATAATGTGGTTGATATTATTACCGATGAGGTCATCGTTGAGCAGGGGCATGAGATTACTGAAGAGAAGACTGAACAGATAGAGAAGCTGGGGATTGAGAAGATACGTATTCGCAGCGTTTTAACCTGCGAGTCCGGAAGAGGGGTTTGTGCTAAGTGTTACGGCCGGAACCTTTCTACCGGCAGGTTAGTTGAACTGGGTGAGGCGATCGGAGTTGTGGCTGCCCAGAGTATTGGCGAACCCGGTACTCAGCTGACGATGAGGACTTTTCATATCGGAGGTACAGCCTCAAGGACTATTGAGCAGTCGTTTGTAAAGTCCAAGAATGACGGTATAGTTAAATACCATAATTTGAGGGTTACGCTTAAAAACAAAGAGAATGTTGTTTTGAACAGGAACGGAGCGATCAGTATCAATGATGTCCAGGGGAGGGAGCTTGAGCGTTATCCCGTACCGCAAGGGGCTTTTATCACTATCCTTGACGCCGAAGAGGTTAAGAAAGGCATAGTCTTCGTCCGTTGGGATCCGTATACCCTTCCGGTGCTTACCGAAGTCGGCGGTATAGTGCGTTTTGAAGACTTGCGCGAAAATGTTACCATGCGTGATGAGATTAACCCGGTTACAAAATTAACCGAGCGCGTAGTAGTGGAGCATAAACCGGAATATCATCCGCAAGTGGTTATCATAGACGAGAAAAAAGAGGTCCTGGGTATTTATCCTATTCCTATCGGAGCGCATATTATCGTCAGGGATGGCGAGCGGGTAGGAGGAGGGGACCTTTTGGCAAAAATACCGCGTACGGTAGTTAAAACCCGCGATATTACCGGAGGCCTTCCGCGCGTAGCAGAGCTTTTTGAAGCAAGGAGACCTAAGGACCCTGCGGTAATCAGCGAAATCGACGGGTTCGTGGAATTCGGCGAAACCAAAAAGAATCAGCGCGTAATCATTGTCAAATCTGTTACCGGTATGGCCAGGGAGTATATTATTCCGCATGGCAAGCATCCGAATGTTTATAAAGGGGATAAGGTTACTGCAGGCCAGCAGCTTACCGACGGCCCCGTAGTCCTGCAGGATATTTTGAGTGTTTGCGGGGATAAGGTTTTACAGGAGTACCTGGTTAATGAAGTACAGGAGGTTTACCGCCTGCAGGGAGTGCGCATTAATGATAAGCATATAGAGGTGATTATCCGTCAGATGCTTAAAAAGGTAAGGATTGAGGATCCGGGCGATACGGAATTCTTATCTACTCAACAGGTAGATAAGTGGGTGTTTCAGAAAGAGAATACCCGGGTGATCAAGAAAGGCGGTAAGCCTGCACAGGCAACACCGTTACTTTTGGGCATCACCAAGGCCTCGCTTACTACCGAAAGTTTTATTTCCGCGGCCAGTTTCCAGGAGACTACCCGTGTTTTGACGGAAGCGGCAACCAGCGGGAAACGCGACGAGTTGTTTGGATTAAAAGAGAATGTTATCGTGGGCCACTTGATTCCCGCAGGTACGGGGTTTAGGGCACACCGCGATATTGAGGTAATAAAATCAGGCGCTGAGAAGAGCGCAGAGAAGAAAGAGGAAAAGGAATAATCTATGCCCACAATCGCGCAATTAATCAGGTTTGGTAGGATCTCCAAGAATAAGAGAAGCAAATCTCCGGCTTTAAAGAGCTGTCCCCAGAGAAGGGGGGTTTGTCTTCAGGTACGAACTATGACGCCCAAAAAGCCCAACTCTGCCTTAAGAAAGATTGCCAGGGTCAGGCTTACCACGGGTATTGAAGTTACAGCTTATATTCCCGGAGAAGGGCATAACCTACAGGAGCATTCCATTGTTTTAGTCAGAGGCGGCAGGGTTAAAGATTTACCCGGTGTAAGGTACCATATTGTCAGAGGTACCTTGGATGCTTCGGGGGTTAGCGCGCGCAGGAGAGGGCGTTCAAAATACGGAGCAAAAAGGCCAAAGGCGGCGTAAATTCAAGTTGAAACGCAATAAATAAAGGAACGATAATGAGAAGAAGAAAAGCGCAGGAAAAAAATATTCTAGCGGATCCTAAGTTTAACAGCAAGATAGTAGCCAAGTTTATCAATATGGTTATGGTTGAGGGCAAGAAATCAGTTGCAGAAAAGCTGGTTTATAGTGCTTTTGATATTGCCCAGAAGAATTTAAATGAACAGGATATTTTAAAGGTATTTTATAAGGCATTGGATAATGCCCGGCCGCGCCTGGAAGTAAAACCGCGCAGGGTCGGAGGAGCTACTTATCAGGTTCCTATAGAGGTCAGACAGGAACGCGGAACTTCCATTGCCTTGCGCTGGATCAGGGATTTCGCGCAGCATAGGAAGGGTAAGCCTATGCAGGAAAAGCTGGCCGATGAAATTATTGCTGCCTATAAAGGTGAAGGGTCAGCGATTAAGAAAAGGGATGATACGCATAAGATGGCTGAATCAAATAAAGCCTATGCGCATTTCCGCTGGTAAAAAGTCAGTATGTAGTAGGTAGTATATAGTATGCAGGGAAAAGCAAAAAAGAGATGAGAAAAATAGCGTTAGACAAAATAAGGAATATCGGGATAATCGCCCATATAGATGCTGGCAAGACTACTACCAGCGAGCGTATCCTGTTTTATACGGGCAGGAACTATAAGATTGGAGAGGTCCATGATGGCGCGGCAACCATGGATTGGATGGTCCAGGAACAGGAAAGGGGAATTACCATTACCGCTGCTGCTACTACTTGCACCTGGAAGGATGTAACGATTAACCTTATTGATACTCCGGGCCACGTGGATTTTACTATTGAGGTAGAAAGGTCGCTAAAGGTCTTAGACGGCGCGGTGGTCGTATTCTGCGGTGTCGGCGGAGTTGAGCCGCAATCGGAAACCGTATGGCGCCAGGCAGACCGTTATAGTGTTCCGCGTATTGCTTTTGTAAATAAAATGGACCGCACGGGCTCGGATTTCTTCGAAGTGATTGACCAGATGCATAAAAGGCTGGGAGCAAATGTGGCGGCAATCCAGATCCCTTTTGGCAGGGAAGCTGACTTCAGGGGGATTGTGGATTTAGTTGATAAAAAGCTGGTCTTATATAAAGACGATTTAGGCAAAGAGATTGAGTTAAAAGATGTCCCTGAAGATATGCTCGGAGATTTTGAGAAATATCGCCTGATCCTTATTGAGAAATTAGCTGAAGCGGATGATTTGATCATGGAGGATTACCTGCAGGGTAAGACAATAACCAATGAGCAGATTAAGGAAACGATCCGTAAAACCGTAATTGCCAACAAGTTCGTGCCGGTACTTTGCGGCTCTGCTTTTAAAAACAAGGGCGTGCAGCTTGTTTTAGACGCGGTAAAAAATTATCTGCCTTCTCCGGTAGAGGTGCCCGCGGTAAAAGGCACGCATCCGGATACAGGTGAATTTGAAGAGGTGATTGCGGATGACAAGAGCCCTTTTACCGCTTTATGTTTTAAAGTAGCCACAGACCCATTTGTGGGTAAAATCTATTTTATAAGAATGTATTCCGGCACACTTGCCTCCGGAACCTATATTTACAACGCCTCTAAGAGAGAAAGAGAGAGGGTGACCAAGATCGTCAAGATGCATGCCAACCGCCAGGAGGTGGTGGAGAGTATTTCTACCGGAGATATAGCCGCGGCTGTCGGCTTAAAGGACACTAAAACCGGAGATACGTTGTGTACCGAAAAGAATCCTATCCTTATAGAAGCTATGCGTTTTCCGGAACCGGTTATCCAGCAGGCGATTGAGCCTAAGTCAAAAGATGCCCAGGAGAAATTGGGCCTGGCAATGCACAAGCTGGAGGATGAAGACCCCTCTTTCAGGGTGACTTATAACCATGAGACCGGACAGACGCTTATTGCCGGGATGGGGCAGCTGCATTTGGAAATAATTATTGACAGGATTTTGCGTGAATTTAATGTAGAAGCGCAGGTAGGCGCTCCGCAGGTTGCATACCGTGAGACAATCAAGAAAAGTGTTTCCAGCGTCGGTAAATTTATTTCGCAATCCGGAGGCCGCGGGCAATATGGACATTGTGTTATAGAAATGAGCCCGCAGGAGACGCCCGGCACAGGGATTACTTTTGAGGACAAAATCAAAAGCGGTTCTATCCCGCGTGAATTTATCCCCGCGGTAAAGCAGGGGGTATTGGGCGCGGCTAAAAACGGAGTCCTGGCAGGTTATCCTGTTACCGACGTGAATGTTGTTTTAGTAGACGGCTCATTCCATGAGGTTGATTCCTCGGAGCTGGCTTTTAAAATGGCAGGCTCCATTGCTTTCCAGGACGGGATGAGGAAAGCGCATCCGGTATTATTAGAGCCGATTATGGATATTGAAGTAATTGTTCCCGAGGAGTTCATGGGGCAGATCATAGGCGATTTAAGCAGCCGACGCGCCAAGATTATTGCCCTTGGGCAGAGATTGAATTTACGCACTATCCGAGCGAATGTCCCGTTGTCCGAAGTTTTCAATTACGCAACTATAACAAGATCCTTGACACAGGGTCGTGCATCGTATACAATGGAACCTTCCTTTTACAGCGAGGTTCCTACGCATGTAGCGGAGAAAATTGTTTCAGGAGCAGTGAATTCGGGCGCAAGAAAAACTTTTTAAAAAATAGGAGGGCTTGAGAAATGGCTAAAGAGAAATTTGTAAGAAGTAAACCGCATGTAAATATCGGTACCATCGGCCATATTGACCATGGTAAGACTACGCTTACTGCTGCCATTTGTAATGTTTTATCAAAACTTGGTAAGGCTGCGCATAGGGACTATGCGGATATTGCTAAGGGTGGGACAGTTAGAGACGATACAAAGGTAGTTACTATTTCAGTCGCCCATGTTGAATATGAGACCGATTCACGCCACTATGCCCATATTGACTGTCCGGGCCACGCAGATTACATCAAGAATATGATTACCGGAGCCGCCCAGATGGACGGGGCAATTCTGGTAGTTTCAGCAGCTGACGGCCCTATGCCCCAGACCAGAGAGCATATTCTCTTGGCGCGCCAGGTCAATGTGCCGGCTATGGTTGTGTTCATGAATAAGGTTGATTTAGTAGATGACAAAGAGCTCTTGGATCTGGTAGAGATGGAGATCAGGGAGCTTTTGACTAAATACGGGTATCCCGGAGACAAGACACCGATTATCCGTGGCAGCTCAAATAAGGCTTATGCCGCAGCTGATCCTAATAGCCCGGATGCCAAACCGATTTTGGATTTAATGAAAGCAGTTGATGAGTTTATTCCTCTTCCTCCCAGAGAATTAGATAAACCTTTGCTTATGGCAGTGGAAGATGTTTTTAGTATTGAAGGTAGAGGTACGGTAGGTACAGGAAGGATTGAACGCGGCAAGATAAAGGTCGGAGAAGAAGTTGAGATCATCGGCCTTAGGCCGGAAGCCAAGAAGTCAGTAGTTACCGGAATCGAAATGTTCCGTAAGCTGCTGGATGAAGGACATGCCGGTGATAATGTCGGCCTGCTTTTAAGAGGCGTAGAAAAGAACGATATTGAGCGTGGAATGGTTATCGCTGCTCCTAAATCTATTCTACCGCATACAAAGTTTAAGGCCCAGGTTTATATCCTGACTAAAGAAGAAGGCGGAAGGCATACCCCGTTCTTTAAGGGTTACCGTCCACAGTTCTATTTCCGCACGACTGACGTTACCGGTTCAGCTGCTCTGCCTGCCGGGGTAGAAATGGTTATGCCTGGCGATAATGTAGTCTTAGAGGTAGAATTAATTACTCCGATTGCCATGGAGAAGGAGTCGCGTTTTGCCATCCGCGAAGGCGGCCATACCGTAGGCGCGGGCGTAGTTACGGAGATTGTTGCATAACCCTGTTTTTCTTGCGCAGGGTTTTTGTTTTAGCAAAAGAAAAGGTGCTTACTAAATGAATGCTCAGAAGATTCGTATTAAGCTAAAAGCTTATGATCACAGGCTTTTGGATCAGGCGGTAATAGAGATCGTGGATACTGTTAAGCGTACCGGGGCCAGGATTTCCGGCCCTGTGCCGCTTCCCACCAAGCGTGAGATTTATACGGTACTGCGTTCTCCGCATGTTGACAAGAAATCCCGTGAACAGTTTGATTTATCTACCCATAAGCGCCTTATTGACATCTTTGAACCCACAGCTAAGACCATCGATTCATTAAGGAAGTTAAACTTGCCCGCAGGTGTGGATGTAGAGATCAAGTAGCAAATTAAAAAAAGATAAACTTAAATGATCGGCTTGATTGGTAAGAAAATTGGGATGACGCAGGTTTTTACGGCTGATAACAGCCTGGTCGGGGTTACGGCCATAGAGGCTGGGCCTTGTCCTGTCTTGATGGTTAAGGACAAGAATATCCAGCTGGGCTTTGGGTTGGCGTCTGAAAAGAACCTGAAGAAGCCGCAGGCAGGTTTTTTTAAGAAATTAAATATCCCGCCGCGGAAGGTGATCAAGGATATCTCTAAAGAGGCTAATGTTGAATATAAAATTGGAGACGAACTTAAGGTAGACCTTTTTGCCGAGGGTGATTTTGTGGATGTCAGCGGAATCTCCCTGGGAAAGGGGTTCCAGGGAGGTATGAAGCGCTGGCATTGGAAGGGTGGGCCAAGAACGCATGGCTCCACTTCCCACCGCAGGGTCGGTTCCATCGGTTCAACTACTACTCCCGGACGTGTATGGAAGGGACATCATATGCCGGGTCACATGGGGGCGGAGAAGGTCACGGTCCAAAACCTTAAGGTGATCAAAGTGGATTTAGCAAATAATGTTCTTTTGGTTGAAGGTGGAGTACCCGGACATAAGAATGGTTATTTGGTAATTACAAAAGCCAAGAAGAAGGCTTTTAAGAAAGCAGTAGCCAAGAAATAATATGTTTAGCTTACCTGTTTATAATTGTGAAGGCAAAGAAGTCGATACCATAAAGCTTAACGCTGAAGTCTTTGACGGTTCGCAAAACACCGATTGTCTTTATCAGGCGATTGAAGCTTACAGGGCAAACCAGAGAAAAGGGTTAGCTGCGACTAAGACCCGCGGAGAGGTTTCCGGGGGCGGAAGGAAACCATGGAAGCAGAAGGGTACTGGTCGGGCCCGTGTAGGCTCTACGCGTTCTCCTATTTGGAGGCACGGCGGCGTAGTCTTTGGGCCGCACCCCAGGGATTTCTCTTATGAAATACCAAAAAAGATAAAGTCCCTGGCCTTAAAAACCAGTTTAAACGCTAAGCTGAAAGAAAATAACCTGCTGATATTAGATGAATTTAAGGTTGATGCCCCCAAGACTAAGTCTGCGGTAAAGGTATTAACTAACCTTAAATTATGCTCCCCCAAGATTAAGAAAGAAAGCAAGGTGTTGTTTTTGACAAATAAATTAGAAGCTGATTTAAAAAAGGCTTTAAAGAATGTAAGTTTTTTAACCATTGACCTGGCCAAGGACTGCCATGCTTACGAAGTAATGAATAATCAGAAACTGCTTATTACCAAAGCCGGTTTAACTGATTTGACTGAGAGGCTAAAATAATGGGTGTTGCTCAGATGGTGATCAAGGCACTTTTACAGACGGAAAAATCCAGCACCTATGGTCCATCCGGCAAGTATCTTTTTCTGGTAGCCAATTCCGCCAACAAGATCCAGATCAAGAAAGCCGTGGAGCAGGCATATAAGGTTAAGGTAAAAGATGTGAATACTTTTATTTCGTCAGGCAAGCTAAAAAGGGTAAGGCATCAGTTAGGCCGTACTGCGGATACCAAAAAGGCAGTAGTTACATTAGTTGCCGGCCAGAAGATTGAAGTTCAGTAGGCATTAAAAGACAGTATGTAGTATATAGTATGTAGAATATAGGGAAAATCAAAAAGAAGAATAAAAATATGGGGACAATAAAATTTAAACCGACAACACCGTCAAGAAGGCATATGAGCGGGCCGGATTTCTCCGAAATTACCAAACATAAACCGGAACGTTCCCTGTTGTTGCCGCTTAAGAAAACCGGCGGAAGGAATTGTTACGGCCGTATAACTACCAGGCATATCGGCGGCGGGCATAAGCGCATGCTGCGCATAGTTGATTTTAAGCGTAATATTTATGACCAGCCGGCAAGGGTGCTGGCTATTGAATATGACCCTAACCGTTCAGCAAGGATTGCTTTGGTAGAATATCCAAATAAAGAGAAAAGGTATATTATTGCTCCGGTGGGCCTTAACGTGGAGGACGTAATTATATCCAGCAACCAGAAAGATATGGAGATAAAAGCAGGCAATTGCCTTCTTTTGCGCAATATCCCTTCCGGCACCCTTATTCATAATATAGAATTATTCAAGGGTAAGGGCGGGCAAATCGTCCGCGGGGCAGGAACCAGTGCTCAGATTATGGCAAAAGAAGGTGATTTTGCGCATATCAGGCTGCCTTCCGGTGAGGTAAGATTGGTGAGCCTGGATTGCCACGCAACTATCGGCCAGATTGGAAATATTGAACATGAATCCCTGATTTTAGGCAAGGCAGGCAAAAACCGCTGGCTGGGTATTAAACCTTCGGTAAGGGGCGTGGTAATGAATCCTGTTGACCATCCTCATGGCGGTGGCGAAGGTAAATCCGGTCAGGGTAATCCGCACCCGGTTACTCCCTGGGGTAAACCTACCAAGGGTTACCGCACCAGGAACCGTAATAAATATTCCAATAAATTCATTATTAAGAGAAGGAAACCATAATTATGCCGCGTTCATTGAAGAAGGGCCCATACGTCGAAGAGAGTTTATTAAAGAAGGTTGAAAGGTATATTAAGAGCGGACAGCGTCAAGCGATCAAGACCTGGAGCCGTCGTTCCACTATAACCCCTGATTTTGTAGGTTTGACTTTTGCGGTTTATGACGGCAAAAGGCATATCCCGGTTTTTATCACCGAGAATATGGTAGGACATAAATTGGGTGAGTTCTCTCCTTCCAGGATCTTCAGGAAACACGGCGGTATCAAAGCCAAAAAAGCGCTGGAGAAGACGTAAAGTCAGTATATAGTAGGTAGAATGTAGGGAGAATCAAGGCAAAGATGATAGCAAAGGCTGAAGGAAAATTTTTACGGGTTTCACCCAGTAAGGTCAGGTTGGTTATGGATCTTATCCGCGGCAAAGATGCTGTTGAGGCGGAAAGTATTTTGTTGCATTTGAATAAAAGGGCCAAGGAATATTTAATAAAGATATTAAGATCTGCGATTGCCAATGCTAAGGTTAAAGGTTTTGGGGCGGATAAGTTGTATGTTTCCAAGATTGTATGTAATCCCGGTCCGATGTGGAAAAGGTTCAAGGCTGCCGCGTTTGGGCGGGCAGCGTCAATAGTTAAGCGCACCGCGCACATAAAAATCGAGTTGGATTTAAAACCTGGAGAATAATTCATGGGGCATAAGGTAAATCCTTTATTGTTAAGGATTGGTTTTATAAGGCAATGGAATTCACGCTGGTTTGCAAAAACCAAAGATTTTCCGCTGTTCATACAGCAGGATTCCAAGATCAGGAAGTTTATCAAGAGTAAATTTAAACAGGCAGCGATCTCCAAGATTGTCATAGAAAGGTTAGCCGAGAAGATCAAGATCCGTATCTTTTCCGCCCGCCCGGGTATTATTATCGGCCGGCACGGAGCGGATATTGAGCGGCTGCGTTCGGATTTGAATAGTTTGGTGAAAAACGAGCTTTCCATAGATATACATGAGATAAACAACCCTGCTTGGGATGCGCAGTTAGTAGCTGAAAATATTGCCTTGCAGCAGGAAAAAAGGATTGCTTTCCGCCGGGCAGTGAAAAGGGCCATGGAACAGTCCATTGCTTCCGGAGTAAAAGGGATAAGGGTAAGTTGTTCCGGCCGGCTCAATGGCGCGGAGATGAGCCGAAAGGAAACTTACAAGATCGGCAAAGTGCCTTTGCAAACTTTACGCGCGGATATTGATTATGGTTTTGCCGAGGCACTTACTACATATGGGCTTATTGGAGTAAAGGTTTGGATTTATAAAGGCGATATCCTGGGAAAGCAATTCATACAGGAAGAGGTAAGGCTGGCAGGACAGCAGCAGCCTAAAGAATCATTTAGGCCTCAACGCTAAAATAAGCAATTTTTCCTGTCTTTCAGATCCGGCAGGATCCTGGTAGATAAAAGATTAAAGGAGTCTAAATGGCTTTAATGCCTAAGAGGGTTAAATATCGTAAATTACAAAAGGGCCAGCGGCGCGGAGTGGCAACAAGCGGAGCGTATCTGTCTTTTGGGGAGTTTGGCTTAAAGTCGCTGGAAAACGGCTGGGTTAAGAATACGCAGATTGAAGCAGTACGTGTTATTCTTGCGCGCCAGCTGCACAAAGGCGGGAAATTGTGGATTAGGATCTTTCCGGATAAATCTATAACCAAGAAGCCGGCAGAGGTACGTATGGGTAAGGGTAAAGGCGACCTTGACCACTGGGTAAGTGTAGTAAAAAGAGGCCGTATACTTTTTGAGTTAGGCGGAGTACCTGAAGAGTATGCCAGGGCATGTTTTCGCCTGGTAGCTTATAAAATACCGTTGCGCACTAAGTTTGTGACCCGGGTGCATAAATAAAGGGAAGGTGCAGTTTGAAGCCAGCAGAGTTAAGAAACCTATCGAAAGAAGAGTTAATAGTCAAGGAAAAGGCTTTATATGATGAGCTGTCCAAATTGAATATACAACGTTATACAGGCAGCGTAGAGAAGCCGCACAAGTTTGCCCTGATCAAGCAGGATATCGCGCGTATCAGGACGATCTTAAACGAGAAGAAAGATAAATAAAATGGGTAAGAAAGAATTTACCGGGGTAGTAGTAAGCGACAAGATGCAGAAGACGGTAGTGGTGAAGACCATGCATTTGAGCAAACATAAAAAATATTCTAAAACCGTAAGGATGCACCAGAAATTCAAGGCCCATAATGAAAAAGGCCTGGCTAAACTGGGAGATACGGTTACGATTATGGAGACCCGGCCTTTGTCAAAAGATAAGCGTTTTACGGTTAAGAATGTGCTTAAGAAGTTCCAGAAAGTAGAAGTTGCCGGACTTGAGGAGATTGCATAGATGATTCAGTTGCGCAGTATTTTAGATGTTGCGGATAATACCGGAGCGCGCAGGGCTTCCATGATTGGCACGCTGGGCAAGAAAGGGAGCTTTAACGCCGAGGTGGGAGATGTTATAAATGTCAATATTAAGGAATCTATCCCCGGTGCAGCTGTGAAAAAAGGTGAAAAGGCCAGAGCAGTCATTGTGCGCACTAAACATGCCATAAGAAGGCCCGATGGTTCAATATTGCGTTTTGACCGTAACGCCGTAGTAATTATTGATGAAAAAGATAACCCCAGGGGCACACGCGTATTCGGCCCGGTGGCCAGAGAGTTAAGGGATAGAAATTTTAATAAGATAATTTCTTTAGCGCCAGAGGTAATTTAATGCAGAAAATCAAAAAGAATGACCTTGTGCAGATAATCAAGGGTAAGGACAAGGGTAAACAAGGCAAGGTAATAAATATTATCGAGGACGGCTCTCGGGCTTTAGTGGAGGGGTTAAACTTGGCTAAGAAGCATAAACGCCAGAGCCGCCAGGATCAAAAGGGAGGCATCCTCTCAATTGAAATGCCGGTGAGTGTTTCTAACCTTATGCTTTTCTGCAAGCATTGTTCCAAGCCCAGCCGAGTAGGGATAATGAACTTAAAAGACGGCACAAAATCCAGGTTTTGCAAGAGCTGCAAGGGGGCACTGTAAGGCAGTATGTAGCAGATAGAATGTAGAATATAGGTAAAACGCAAGAGCTCAATAGAATAAAGGAAAAGATGATACCGAGGTTACTGGAAAAATACCGAGACGAAATCGCTCCTAAGTTGATGGAGGATTTCAAGCTTAAGAATAAGATGGCTGTGCCATCGGTAGTCAAGATCGTAGTGAATATGGGTATCGGCGAGGGCACCCAGGATATAAAAATATTAGAGAAGGCTTCGGAGGAGCTTGGCAGTATCACCGGGCAGAAGCCGATTGTGCGCAAGGCAAAGAAAGCCATCGCTAATTTTAAGGTCAGGCAGGGGCAGTCGGTTGGCCTTAAGGTAACCTTAAGAAAAGCAATGATGTATGAATTTATGGACCGCTTGCTCAATATTGCCCTGCCGCGTATCCGCGATTTCCGCGGTGTCTCCAGGGATTCTTTTGACAAGGGCAATAATTACACACTGGGTTTAAGCGAGCAGATCATTTTTCCGGAAATCGAATATGATAAGATTACGCGCACACAAGGCATGGATATTACCTTTGTGATTAAGAACGCCAAGAATAAAGACCAGGCAAGGGCGTTGTTGAAATATTTCGGCATGCCTTTTAAAGATAAGGAATAAAATATAATGGCAAAGAATTCTCAAATCGCTCGATGGAAAAGGCCGGCAAAATTCTCAACCCGTAAATATAACCGTTGTACGATTTGCGGCAGGAGCAATGGTTATCTAAGAAGGTTCCAGCTTTGCCGTATTTGTTTCAGGGAATTGGCCTGGCAGGGCCTTATCCCCGGCGTTAAGAAGGCCAGCTGGTAAACAATTTGCCTTTTAGCAGCCAAGTTTTTAGAGGCAAAACTTAAGCAAAAGAAGTAAAACAAGTGGGGGTTAAATGTCAAGGACGGATTTAATTGCAGATGTTTTCACGATTATGCGCAACGCCATAATACTTAAAAGGGATACTGTTGACCTGCCGGCATCCAACAATATAAAGTCAATTATAGCCATTCTTAAAAATAACGAGTATATTGATAATTTTAAACTGATTGAAGATAAGAAGCAGGGGTTAGTCAGGGTTTATTTAAAATATACCGCAGGAAAACCTGCTATCCGTAATATTAAGCGTATCTCTAAACCCGGTTTAAGGGTGTATGTGCCGGGAAAGAAGCTGCCTTCAGTTTTACGCGGCAAGGGGCTGGCAATTATTTCTACATCTAAAGGCGTAATTACCGATAAAGAAGCCAGAGAGCAGGGCGTAGGCGGCGAAGTTATCGGTTATGTCTGGTAAGACAAACCCCGCGTTAAAGGCGCCCGAAGCTAAAGGGGTTGCATTAGGTAACGCAGCAAAGGAAAAATAAATGTCTAGAATCGGAAAGAAGCCGGTAGTAATACCTAAAGAAGTTAAAATTGAAGTTAAAGATGGGTTTGTTTTTGTTGAGGGCCCTAAAGGCAAACTTAACCGTAAGCTCTCTGACCGTATTAGCGTGGAGATTAAAGAGAATCAGCTTTTTGTCAAGAGGATGTCCGACAGCAAAATAGATAAATCTATGCATGGCCTGTTTCGCGCATTGATCATAAATATGATTAAGGGGGTAACCGAAGGTTATCTTAAGGAGTTGGAAATTATCGGAGTAGGGTTTAAGGCTGCGGTGGCCGGGGATAAGCTGAATATGGCTTTAGGGTTCTCCCATCCGGTAAATATCGCCATCCCCGCTGGGATTAAGATTGAAACGCCTAAGCCGACGCAACTAATCATAAGAAGCGCAGATAAAGAACTTATCGGAAAGGTTGCCTCTGAGATCCGCGCGATTTACCCTCCCGAGCCCTATAAAGGCAAGGGGATCCGTTATGCGGGCGAACATGTTAAGAAGAAGATAGGAAAGGCGCAGGCAACCGGTAAATAGATCCCCTTCGGGGATTATCCTTGCTCGTTTTACTCGCAAGGATTTCACTAGATAAGAGCATAAGGGGCTCAAATTCGCGAATTAAAAATGAGAAAAAAAGAAGAGTTAAGGTTAAAACGTCATAAAAGAATAAAGATGAAAATGTCAGGCACGCCTGAAAAGCCGCGTCTGGTTATGCACCGTTCGTTAAAGCATATCTCTGCCCAGGTGCTGGATGATACAACGGGCAAGGTTTTGTTTTCCCTTTCTACAAAAGATAAATCCCTGAAGCAAAAGTTTGCTTCCGCAGGGAACATTAAATCATCCGTGCTTTTTGGCGAGATATTTGCAAAGTCAGCAAAAGAGAAGGGGATAAGTAAGGTAATATTTGACCGGGCGGGTTATCTTTACCATGGCCGGATTAAGTCTCTTGCCGAGGCATTAAGAAAAGGCGGAATGGAGTTTTAAAATATGCGCGAGTTAAACATTGCACAGCAGTCAGATTTAGTTGAGAAGGTAATTAGCATAAACCGGGTTACTAAGGTAACCAAGGGCGGCAAAAAGCTGCACTTCAGCGCTTTAGTGGTTGTGGGTGACAGTAAGGGCAGGGTGGGTTTCGCATTGGATAAGGCCAATGAAGTTGCCGAGGCTATCCGTAAATCCTTGACTAAAGCCAAAAAAAGCCTTTTTAAAATACCCATGGAAGGCGTAACTATCCCGCATGGGATAATCGGTAAATACGGGGCAGCAAGTGTCATGCTTAAGCCCGCCTCCGAAGGTACCGGGGTCATTGCCGCCGGACCCGTGCGCGCAATTTGCGAAGCTGCGGGGATAAAAGATATACTCACCAAGTGTTTAAAATCTAATAATCCGATTAACGTAATCAAGGCGACGATGCAGGGGTTAAGGAGCCTTAAAGAGTAAATAATAAGATGAGAGAGAAAAAGACCAAGAAAGAGCAGACAGTTAAGAAACCGGCGGCCAGAAAGATATCCGCTAAAAAACCGGTTTTAAATAGCCCCGGGGAAAAACCCGCATTAAGTTCAGTTGTTTTACATAATTTGAAACGCCCGTTTGGCGCGCATAAAAAAAGAAAGCTTCTGGGCCGAGGATCAGGTTCCGGGCACGGAAAGACCTCTACACGCGGCAGCAAAGGGCAGACCTCGCGCGCGGGAAGGCATTTCTATTTAGGTTTTGAGGGTGGGCAGTCCCCGCTTATACGTAAAATGCCCAAGCGCGGGTTTGTAAGTAATTTTAGAAAAACATACCAGATTGTTAATCTT
The DNA here is from genome assembly GCA_028716965.1 of Candidatus Omnitrophota bacterium. Lineage (GTDB taxonomy): Bacteria > Omnitrophota > Gorgyraeia > Gygaellales > Profunditerraquicolaceae > UBA6249. Next base: position 111,324 of record JAQUOV010000005.1, on the reverse strand, counting down.
GAAGATTTAAACAAGATAAAAGAAGCCGTAATATCTCCGCAGCTATTAAGGGATAAGGGGCTGATTCGTAACGAGCGCGCTTTAATTAAGATATTGGGAAACGGCAATATTAAGAATCCGGTGACCATACAAGCGCATGCGTTTTCTAAGCGGGCTTCTGCCGGGATTATCGCTGCCGGAGGTAAGGCGGAAATTATTAACATATAGATTCCCGCACTCCTTTTGTTTTGCAAAATGCACAAGGAGGCGGGGGTTAATTCGCGCATTAACTTATTTTTTTAAGTTAAGCGCCCGTTAAATGCTTAATGCCCTAGTTAATGCCTTCAAGATTCCGGACCTTAAAAAACGGCTGATTATTACAGGCGCGCTTATCGCCATTTACCGTGTAGGTTGTTATATCCCTACGCCGGGCATAGACGGCGCGGCTCTTGCGGATTTCTTCAGCCGTATTTCTAAAACCCAGGGCGGTACGCTCTTTGGCATAATTAATATGTTTTCCGGAGGCGCTATGGAGCGCCTGACCATATTTGCGCTGGGGATAATGCCGTATATTTCATCGTCTATTATCTTGCAGTTGCTTACTGCGGTTATCCCGGCCCTTGAAAAGATGGCCAAAGAGGGCAAGGCCGGATACGAAAAGATAAATCAGTTTACCCGTTATGGTACGGTTTTTTTGTCTGTTGTGCAGTCATATTTTATTGCTCTCTGGCTTGAAAACCCGGCGCGTTTCCAGGGGCTGCAGATCGTTATGCACCCGGGTTGGGGGTTTCGGATCCTTACAGTACTTACTCTTACCACAGGTACGATTTTTATCATGTGGCTGGGGGAGCAGATCCAGGAGAGGGGTATCGGAAACGGCATATCCCTGGTCATTACTGCCGGTATTATATCAAGGATCCCTACTGCGCTTAATCAGTTGTTTGTTTTGATTTCTCCTTTTGCCGCCAGCCGCCGGCAGATCCAGCCGGTTACCTTGTTAATTATGGCTTTTTTATTGGTAGGGGTGGTTTTTGCGGTAATCATGATTACACAGGGGGTAAGAAAGATCCCCGTGCAATATGCCAGGCGTATTGTCGGGCGCAAGATTTACGGAGGGCAGAGCACATATATACCGCTTAAAGTTGATACCTCCGGTGTTATCGCTATTATCTTTGCGCAATCAATCATACTATTCCCGGCTACACTGGCTTCTTTTATCCCGAATCCCGGTTTTCAGCGTTTGGCTCAAGGGTTAATCCGCGGGCAGGTGTTATATTCGGCAGTTTACGCTCTTTTAATAATCTTCTTTTGTTATTTTTATACCGCTATCGTATTTAACCCTAATGATTTAGCCGAGAATATGAAGAAATACGGGGGATTCATACCCGGTATACGCCCGGGTAAGCCTACCGCCGAGTTTCTTGATTATGTAATGACCAGGATTACTTTAGCCGGCGCCAGTTTTATCGCTGTAATTGCCATCTTTCCGGATTTTATTATGGCCTGGCTTAAAGTGCCGTATCTTGTTGCGTCTTTTTTCGGAGGCACAGGTATTTTAATTATCGTAGGTGTTATGCTGGATACTTTAAAACAGATTGAGTCGCATCTTTTGACGCATCATTACGAAGGTTTTATAAAAAGCGGCCATATTAAGGGGAGAAGGTAATGTATTTGGTGCTCTTGGGTCCTCCGGGTGCGGGCAAAGGCACGCAGGCAAAAAGGCTGTCAGAGGAGCTTGGTCTGCCTCATATATCCACCGGTGATATTCTAAGGCAGAATGTCAAAGACGGTTCAGCCTTAGGCAAACAGGCCAAAGATATCATGGAGAAAGGGCTGCTTGTTCCGGATGAGCTGGTTGCGGCAATGCTCGATGAGCGTTTCAGTAATCCGGATATAAAGAATGGCTTTATTCTGGATGGATACCCGAGGACGTTATCTCAGGCTAAGACCCTGGATGATATATTGGCCCGCAAGAAGATTTCGGTAGATTTAGTGGTTTACCTAAATACCAGCGACGATGTGATCATTAAGCGGCTTACCGGAAGGCTGGTTTGCTCTAAGTGCGGGGCGAATTTCCATGTGTTGAATATGCCGCCTAAAGTAGCCGGATTATGCGATAAATGCCAGGGGGCATTGTACCAGCGATCCGATGATAATGAAGTTACGGTGCGTAAGCGCCTTGAGGTTTATAAGAATGAAGTTGCTTCTTTGATAAAGTATTATAATCAGCAAAAGAAACTGCATACTTTGAATGCGGATTTGGATGCGCGCCAGGTATTGGAGCAGATTTCTTTGTTATGCGCTAAGGTTTAAGTGATCCCCATTAAATCGGAAAAAGATTTACGGATGCTTGAGCGCTCCGGGCATATCTTATCGTCTGTGATGCGTAAGGTACAGAAGATCGTGCGGCCGGGAATTACTACTCTTGATATTGACCGCTTAAGCGAAGAGTTGATCCTTAAAGAGGATGCCGTCCCGGCTTTTAAGGGGTATAACGGTTTTCCGGCAACAGCTTGCGTTTCCGTAAACGAAGAGATTGTGCATGGTATACCGGCACCGAGAAAAATCCTGGATGGCGATATAGTAAGCATAGATTTAGGCGTAAACTACCAGGGCTATTTTTCGGATATGGCGCTTACCTTGCCTGTAGGCCAGGTGGGTGAAAGCAAGAAAAAGCTGATTGAGGTAACCAGGAAGGCGCTGGATATAGGAATCAAACAGGCTTGTGCTGGTAATTATCTCAGCGACATTTCTCATAGTATCCAGAGTTTTGTGGAAGGTTGCGGATTTTCAGTAGTCAGGCAATTTGTCGGGCATGGCATAGGAATAGCCCTGCATGAAGAGCCGGAGGTCCCTAATTTCGGGGAAGCGCGTTTAGGCCCGTTGTTGAAAAAAGGGATGGTTTTGGCCATTGAGCCGATGGTTAATATGGGAAGCTGGGAATGCCTTATTGAAGGCAACGGCTGGACAGCAGTAACTAAAGACGGCCTGGCTTCAGCGCATTTTGAGCATACAGTAGCGGTTACCGAAAAAGGGCCGCTTATACTGACAGGATAAGAGCTAATGCCTAAAGAGGATCTGATTGAAACAGAGGGTAAAATAATCGAAGCATTGCCTAATGCCATGTTCAAAGTGGAACTTGAGAACGGGCATGTGGTCCTGGCTCATGTTTCAGGCAAGATGCGTATGAATTTTATCAGGATACTTCCGGGTGATAAAGTTAAATTAGAGCTTTCCCCTTATGATTTAAGCCGGGGGAGGATTACTTTCAGGGTCAGATAGGAAAAGGAAGGTGCGGGGTGAAAGTTAAAGCGTCGATTCGCAAGATCTGCGATAAGTGTAAGATAATAAAAAGAAGAGGGGTGGTGCGGGTGATTTGCGCTACTACTAAACATAAACAGAGACAGGGGTAATTATTTTTTTAACATCCGGCCCGAAAGGTAGCGGCCGGCGTACACTTTTTGGGTAAGGAGCTAATATGCCAAGGATTATGGGTATTGATATACCTAAGGAAAAAAGGATTGAGATTTCGCTAACATATTTTTATGGTATCGGCAGGAAACTTTCCAATGTGGTACTTAAGGAAGCCGGGATAAACCCGGATAAAAGGGCAAAGGATTTGAGCGAAGAAGAAGTTTCCCGTCTTACCAATATACTTCAAAAAGGCAGCTTGAGGATTGAAGGGGATTTACGGCGTGATATATCCCAAAATATAAAGAGGCTTATGGATATCGGTTCCTGGAGAGGTATGCGCCATAAAAAAGGTCTTCCTGTAAGAGGCCAGCGCACGCGCACTAATTCGCGAACCAGAAAAGGAAAGAAGAGAGTTAACCTGGCAGTCAAAAAGGTAGAGCCGGCTAAATCGGCCAAGCCGTCAGGAAAATAAGGGAGTAAACAGAATATGGCAACGAAAGATAAAGCAAAAAAGAAGAAGATTGCTAGAGGCGTAACCAGCGGTGTTGCGCATATACAGGCAAGTTTTAATAATACAATTATCAGTATAACCGATAAGCAGGGCAATGTTATAGCCTGGAGCGCACCCGGCAATGTCGGTTACAGCGGGTCTAAGAAATCCACGCCTTTTGCCGCCCAGGTGGCTGCAACCGATGCCGCCAGGAAGGCTAAAGAGGTGGGGCTTAAAGAGGTTGAGGTTTATGTAAAGGGGCCGGGTTTTGGCAGGGAGTCAGCAATCCGCGCGCTTCAGGCGGCTGGCTTGGTGGTAACTTTGATTAAGGATGTAACTCCTATTCCTCATAATGGTTGCCGTCCCAAGAAGAAAAGGAGAGTATAATTTATGGCTCGTTATACTGGTGCAGTTTGCAGGTTATGCCGCAGGCAGGGCGAAAAATTGTTTTTAAAAGGGACAAAATGCCAGGCTGAAAAATGCCCGGCCAATAAAAGGGCTTATCCGCCCGGGCAGCATGGAGAAGGCAAGAGAAAAAAGCTTTCTAACTATGGTCTGCAACTGAAGGAAAAACAAAAAGTAAAGAGGGTCTACGGCGTATTAGAAAAGCAGTTCCGTAAGTATTTCAAGATTGCTTCAAAGTCTAAGGGCGTAACCGGTAAATTGCTTTTGCAGTTATTGGAGCGCAGGCTGGATAATGTTGTTTTTCGCATGGGTCTGGGTATTTCACGCTCACAGGCCCGTCAGGTTGTCAGGCATAATTTGATAGCGGTTAACTCCCGCAGAGTGAACATCCCGTCATTCCTGGTGCATAAAGATGACGTAATTGAGATTAAATGCAAGGATAAGCCTAAGATCAAGATCAAGGATAACCTGGAGTTTTCTAAGGAGAGGACTGTACCCGGCTGGCTTGAATTCTCGGCAGCCGAAATGAAGGGTAAGGTCCTAAGGCTTCCGGAGAGGTCCGACGTGCAGCAGCCGATCCAGGAACAGTTAATTGTCGAGTTGTATTCCAAATAGCATGAATCCCTGCTCACTTATGTTCGCAGGGACTTCGCTGAATAAAAGATTTAAGGTGCTTGATTTTTGAGATAATAAGAAAATATCGCTTAAGGAGGATATAAATGGGTATAAAATGGAGAGACTTTCAGTTCCCTAAAAAACTTGAATGTGATGAGTCGGTATATACGGATACATATGGTAAATTTGCGGCCGCCCCTTTTGAAAGAGGTTATGGGGTTACTCTCGGCAACTCTTTGCGCAGGGTTCTGCTTTCTTCAATAGAAGGAAGCGCAGTCAGTTCGGTCAAGATTGCAGGAGCGCTGCATGAATTTTCTACTATCCCGGGGATCCTGGAGGATGTTCCGGAGATAATCCTGAATATCAAGAGCCTGGTAATAAACTCTCATTCCAAAATTCCAAAAACAATTTATTTGAAAGCTGATAAAAAGGGTGAGGTTAAGGCAAAAGATATTGAAACCGATGAAACGATTGAGATAATCAATCCTGAGCTGCACATTGCCACCCTCACCAAGGATACCAAGCTTAATATCGAGATGGAGGTTTCCCGCGGCAGAGGATATGTCCCGGCAGAATTTAAAAAGAAAGAAGATAAAGTTTCCGGTTTCATCCCCGTGGATTCAATATTTACTCCGGTTAAGAAGATCAACTATTTCGTGGAGAATACGCGTGTGGGGCAGCGTACGGATTACGATAAGTTAATCTTTGAGATTTGGACCAACGGCAGCATCAGCCCGAAAGACGCGCTGCTTTATGCCTCTAATATTTTACAGAGGCATCTGGATATTTTCGTAAACTTCGGACAATTACCCGAGGATATTATAGAAGAAGAGCCGGAGATGACCAAAGAGGAACTTGCCCTATACGAGAAATTAAGGCTTCCTATTTCTGAGCTTGAGCTTTCAGTCAGAAGCTCAAACTGTTTAAGGGAAGCGGGTATTAAGATTATCGCTGACCTGGTCAGAAAAAGCGAAGAGGAGATGCTTAATTTTAAGAACTTTGGCAAAAAATCCCTTACCGAGATCCAGGAACTGCTTATGGGTATGGGGGTAACTTTAGGGATGCAGGTTGACCTTAAGAAGTTAAAGAAGGGCTAAATAAAATGAGACATGCGAAAAAGAGACTGCAACTTAACCGTTTTACCAGCTGGCATGAGGCGACAATAAAGAGCCTGGCGAGGAATATGATACTTTGTCAGAGCATAAAGACCACATTGACCAGGGCAAAAGCCAGCCGTCATATGGTTGAGAGACTTATAACAATGGCTAAAGAAAATACGCTTTTTGCCCGCCGGCAGGCGCAAAAAGTTCTGGGGGAGCATAAGCTGGTCAATATTCTATTTAATGAAATCGGCCCCCGTTTCTCCAAGAGGAACAGCGGGTTCACCAGGATTATCAGCCTGGGCAGGAGACGCGGAGATGACGCCGAGATGGTGATTTTTGAGCTTACTGAAATAGAGAAAAAAGAAACTAAAAAGGCCAAGCTGGCCAAAGAGGCAAAGCTTAAGCCGTCTCAGCCTGCGGATGAAGTAAGCGCGGAAAATCCTGTTAAAGGAAAAGTGAGCGGAGAGAAAAAGCAGGAAGTTGCCCCCAAAGAGAATCCGGCTAAAGATAAGAAGCCGCAGAAGAAGTTCATCGGAGGAATAAGAAATATATTCAGGAAGAAAAGCGATTCTTTGTAAGTAATGAAAAACTTCTATGAAAATAGATACAAGGCTTGCGGAGCGTTTAAAAAAGATAAATCCTTCTTCAACATTAACAATAACTTCTAAAGCCAGAAAGCTTAAGAACGAAGGTAAGGATATAGTCAATTTCGCCGCCGGAGAGCCGGACTTCGACACTCCTGATTTTATCAAGGATGCAGCAGTTGAGGCTTTAAAATCAGGTTTTACCAAATATACCCCCACTACAGGCATCCCGGAATTAAAAAAACTCATTTGCCAGAAATTCAAAAAGGATAATTCGCTGGAATACGCGCCCAGTCAGGTGATTGTTTCTTGCGGCGCCAAGCATGGCATTTATAACGCGCTGATGGTGTTATTAAATAAACATGATGAGGTGATTATCCCCTTGCCTTATTGGGTTAGTTACCCCGAAATGGTCAATCTCTGTGAAGCTACTCCGCGTTTTATTAAAACAACTGCCGCCAATAATTTCAAGATCAGCGTAACTGACCTTAAGAAACATATTAGTACGAAAACCAAGGCGTTAATTATCAACAGCCCGTCAAACCCGGCCGGTTCAGTCTATAGCCGTTCTGAACTTGAAGAGATCGCCAAGGTCTGCGTGGACAAGAATATCTTTGTAATCAGCGATGAGATTTATGAAAAGATTATTTTTGACGGCGCAAGACAGGAATCAATTGCAAGTTTCAACAAGGACATATATGAGCTGACGGTTACGGTCAATGGTTTATCCAAGAGCCATTCGATGACCGGCTGGCGCATCGGCTATCTTGGCGCCCCCAACGATGTAGCCAATGCTATCTCTAACCTCCAGGACCACTCAACCTCTAACCCGAATTCTATAGCCCAGAAAGCGGCAGTAGCCGCATTATCCGCCCCCGAAGATTTTACGCTCAAATTATGCCAGGAGTTCCAAAAGCGCAGGGATTATCTTGCGGGAAGGCTGAAGAGAATCAAGAATATGAGCTTTACATTGCCCGGGGGGGCATTTTATATGTTTTGCTCTATATCTAAAACCGGCCTTGATTCCATGGATTTTGCAAGGCGCTTGCTGGATGAAGAATATGTCAGCGTTATCCCGGGATCAAGCTTCGGTATGGATGATTATATAAGGATAAGTTTTGCCACGGGTATGGAAGAGCTGGAAAAAGGCATGGATAGGATAGAGAAGTGGGTGGGTAATTTAACAGTTAGCGCACAGTAGGCAGGGATGCAGGGAAAGGCATATGGCTAAAACAATTGCGGAGAAAATATTAAGTAAACACGCAGGAAGGCAGTTGCGCGCCGGAGATTTTGCCGTATGCAAGGTAGATTTTGCCTTTGGTCAGGACGGCACCTCTTCAATAATCATTGACCGGATTAAAGAGTTGGGGGTCAAAGATTTTAAAACCGGCTTCTGTATGGTAATTGACCATAGCGCGCCGTCACCGAGCGAAGGGGTTTCCCGGGTACATAAAAAGATGCGTGATTTTGCAAAAGTCTTTAAAAAAGAGGTTTTTGATATCGGCTGCGGGGTGTGCCATCAGGTTATACCTGAATCCGGGAATATACTGCCGGGGTATTTGGTCTTAGGCGCGGATTCGCATACCTGTACTTACGGGGCAATAGGCGCGTTTTCTACGGGGGTCGGCTCTACGGATTTAGCTATAACTCTTGCCACCGGAAGGAACTGGTTTAAGGTGCCTGCGACTATAAAGGTCGTAGTTAATGGTAAATTACCGAAAGGGGTTTTTGCCAAAGATGTAATCCTGGATATAATCGGGAAGTTGAAAAGCGACGGAGCAACCTACAAAGCAGTTGAATTTTCCGGGTCGGTGATTGATAATATGGGAATGGATGGTCGTTTCACTATTGCCAATATGCTGGTTGAGATGGGCGCAAAGGCAGGATTCATGCCTGTCGATAATAAAACTATTGCCTGGCTGAAACCCAGGATCGGTAGAAGCAGGCATATTGAACAGGTTGCCGCAGACAATGGCGCTGTTTATGAAAGTGTGCATGAATTTGATGTTTCAAGGCTTAAACCCATGGTTTCCATGCCGCATAGCGTGGATAACGTATCCGAAGCGGGTGATTTAAAGAGGATAAAGATAAATGAGGCTTTTCTGGGTACCTGTACTAACGGCAGGATGGATGATTTTAAAGCAGCGGCAAGGGTTTTATCTAAACGAAGGATCCATCCGGAGGTTAAGATGATTATTGCCCCTAGTTCGCGCGGGGTTTACCTGGAGGCATTAAGACTGGGATTAATCGATACATTTATTAAAGCCGGCGCAGTGGTTGTTGCGCCCGGTTGCGGTCCATGCGTGGGTACGCATAATGGCATACCAGCCGACGGTGAAACGGTGATTTCAACCGCTAACCGGAATTTTAAAGGAAGAATGGGTAATCCTGCGGCATTTATTTATTTGGCTTCTCCGGCTACTGTTGCCGCTTCAGCGCTTAAGGGGTATATCAGCGATCCAAGGGGTTACTTCTAAATAAAGGGGGGACTATGGAGATTCGTGATTTGCTTTTGATGTGTATTGAAAAAGGCGCTTCGGATTTACATGTTACGGAGAGCGAGCCTCCGATCTTGCGAATTGACGGCAGATTAGTGCGTACCGAACTGGGCAAGTTAGATAAACAGGAGCTGAAGAAGATGATCTACGGCGTACTTTCTAACGCCCAGAAAGAAATATTTGAGCGTGAATTGGAGCTGGATTTTTCGCTTGCCCTGCCTGAATTGGACCGTTTCCGGGTCAATATCCATACGCAAAAAGGCAGTGTTGAGGGGGCCTTCCGCCGTATCCCGTTAGAGATACCCAATGCTGAAGAGTTGAATTTACCAAACATCGTTATTGCCTTGGCGGATAAACCCAATGGCTTGGTGCTGGTAACAGGGCCTACGGGCATGGGTAAAACCACTACTTTAGCCGCGATGATCAATCATATAAACAGCGAACGCGAATGTTTGATTACTTGCATAGAAGACCCGATTGAGTTCATTTTTGCCAATAAAAAGAGTATAATCAAGCAGCGGGAGGTTTATTCGGACACGCATTCCTTTGCCCAGGCCTTGCGCCATGCCTTGCGTCAGGATCCGAATGTGATTGTGGTCGGTGAAATGCGCGATCTGGAAACTATCTCGACAGCTTTAACAGCCGCCGAGACCGGACACCTTGTTTTGGCAACCCTGCATACTCCTGATGCACCGCAGACTATTGCCAGGATCATTGATGTTTTCCCTCCTCATCAGCAGCAACAGGTTAAGATGCAGCTTTCTGATTGTTTGCAGGGGGTGGTTTCGCAGCTGCTCCTGCCGCATATTTCCGGAAAGGGAAGGGTTTTGTGCACTGAAGTTATGGTGGCTACTCCGGGCATCCGCAACCTCATCCGTGAGCAGGAGATTGAGCAGATACCGACTTTGATGCAGACAGGCTCGCAGCATGGTATGCATACTATGGATAAATCGCTGAAGGAGTTGCATCAAAAAGAGCTGATTTCTTTGGATATGGCCATGTCTAAAGTTAAGAATAGGGAGGAATTTAAGCAGTTATGATCCTGGCAGGAAAAAGCTTAAAATTGGGCGACAATATCAACACGGATTTTATTATTTCCGGAAGATACAAGTTTGCGATTACTGATTTATCGGAGTTGGCCAAACATATTATGGAGGACATTGACCCGGCATTCCCCCAGAAGATTACCCCCGGAAAATCTATTATTGTTGCCGGGAATAATTTCGGCATGGGCTCCAGCCGCGAGCAGGCACCTTTGGTGATTAAAGAAGCAGGGATTGTAGCGGTATTATCACCGCAATTTGCGCGGATATTCTTCCGCAATAGTTTCAATATCGGCCTGCCGCTGATTGAAACGGACACCTCCAAGATCGATGAGTCAGACCAGCTCCAGATTGATCTGGATAAGGGATTGGTAAAGAACCTAACCAAGAATATAGACTTGAAAATCAGGCCTTTGCCTAAATTTATGCAGGAGCTTTTAGCCGAAGGCGGGATAGTTAATTACTATAAAAAATACGGAGAACTTAAAATTTAAAATGACGCATAAAATAACCCTCATACCCGGCGACGGCATTGGCAGAGAAGTTTCTTCGGCAGCTGTAAGGTGCATAGAGGCAACGGGCGTAGATATTAAATGGGAAGAGGCGCTTGCCGGAGCTGACGCACTTGAAAAAACCGGGGAGCTTCTGCCGAAGAGCGTTTTAGAATCCATCAAGAAAAATAAGGTTGCCCTTAAAGGCCCTATAACTACTCCGATCGGTACCGGATTCCGTTCGGTAAATGTAGCTATCAGGCAGGCACTTGAGCTTTTTGCCTGTGTGCGTCCTGCAAAAAGCTATGCCGGCATTAAAAGCAAATTTAATGATATTGATTTGGTTATTATCAGGGAAAACAGCGAAGACCTTTATATGGGGATAGAGTTTGAGGAGGGAAAACCCCAGACCAAAGCATTGATTAGCCAGATAGGAAGGGACGCAGATAAAGATATCCGGCCTGATTCAGGGATAAGCATTAAGCCTATATCTAAATTTGCTACGGAGAGGATAGCCAGATTTGCTTTTGAATACGCTTTAAAGAACGGGCGCAAAAAGGTTACCTGCGTGCATAAGGCAAATATCATGAAATTCACCGACGGGCTATTCTTGAAAGTTTCCCGTGAGGTTGCCCGGGAGTTTTCCGGCAGGGTAGTTTTTGAAGAAGCGATCGTGGATAATATGGCTATGCAGCTGGTGGTCAAGCCGAATAAATACGATGTCCTATTGTTGCCCAATCTTTATGGCGATATAATTTCTGACCTTTGCGCGGGGCTAGTGGGAGGTTTAGGGGTTGCTCCCGGCGCAAATATCGGTTTTGATAGCGCAGTTTTTGAAGCGGTACACGGCTCAGCTCCTAAATACAAGGGGTTAAATAAAGTAAACCCTGTGGCTATGATCTTATCCGGCGTATTGATGTTACACCATATTGAAGAAGCTAAAGCTGCAGAAATGCTGGAAAATGCCGTAAAAGAGGTTATCTCCGAAGGAAGATCTTTAACATACGATTTAAAGAGTGATCCGCTTGATCCATCCGCCGTAGGCACGAGGGAGATGGCAGATGCGATTATTGAAAAAATAAAGAAATAAAAGAATAATATGAAAATAAGCATTATTGGTGCCGGAAATGTCGGAAGCTTAACTGCGATGCGCATAGCCAGCGATGGGCTGGGTGATGTTTTGCTTGTAGATGTAGTAAAAGGCTTAGCATGCGGCAAGGCGCTGGATTTAGAGGATGCCCGTCCGATATTGAAGCATAATTATAATATTAATGGAAGTGATGATATCAGGCAGATTAAAGATTCGGATATTATAATCGTTACCGCAGGCCTGGCGCGCAAACCCGGGATGAGCCGTGAAGAGTTGATCACCAGGAACGCCCAAATATTAAAGGATGTATGTTTAAATATAAAAGAGCTGTCTGCGGCAGCTATTGTTATAATAGTGACTAACCCTCTGGATATCATGACTTTTTATGCCCTGAAGGTTACCGGCTTTAAACCCCAAAGGCTATTTGGAATGGGGATTAGCCTGGATACTGCCCGTTTTGCCAATCTCATAGCGCAGGAGCTGGGTTTGTTGAGTACGGATATTGAGGCATTGGTCATTGGAGCACACGGCGAAGCGATGATGCCCCTGTCGGCATTTACAAAGGTAAAAGGTGTGGCACTGGATGAGTTTATGGATGAAGAAAAAATCAAGTCATTAGTTCTTCGTACGGTCGGCAGAGGCGCTGAGATTGTTGCAAACCTTGGGACAGGAAGCGCGTTCTTTGCGCCGTCGGCAGCAATTGCTGCCATCGTGAGGGCTATCGTAAAGGATGAAAAACGGATTATTGGTTTATGCAGCTATCTGAACGGGGAATACGGAATCAAGGATACTTGTATCGGCGTTCCTTGCCGCCTGGGCAAGGAGGGGATAGAGAAGGTTATTGAATTAGAGATTTCGCAAGAAGAAAATGACAGGCTGAGCAAATCGGCTATCTTGGTAGCCCAAGCAGCAGCGCAATTGTTGGCTTAATCCATGCCTATGTATGATCTATGCGTTATTGGAGCAGGTTGGGCGGGTTTCAACGCTGCTTTAAGGGCAAAAGAATCAGGCCTTAAAGTTTGCCTTATTGAATGCGGTCAAATCGGAGGCACATGCCTCAACCAGGGCTGCATACCTACCAAATCTTTAATTGCTTGCGCAAAAAGATATTCACTTGTCAAAAAATCATCCGGCTTTGGTATTGAAGCGGATAACCCGCGTTTCAATTTCAACAAAATTCAAGAGAAAAAAAATAACCTTATCCGTCTCCTGGCGCAAGGCATGCAGAGCAGGCTTTCCGGTATTGACTTTGTTGCTTCAAAAGCGCATATAGTTACGGACCATGAAATAAAAGTTGACGGACAGATAATCAGCACTAATTTCATGCTTATTTGCACCGGAAGCCGGGCCATTGAGTTGCCGCAGCTAAAATTTGATGCTGCAAGAATAATCTCAAGTGATGGGGCGCTTTCATTAGAGTCCCTGCCGCATTCCTTGCTGATTGTAGGAGGAGGGGTAATCGGCTGCGAGTTTGCCAGCCTATTTTCTATGTTGGGGGTAGAGGTTTCAATAGTAGAAAAAATGCCCCTGCTTCTGCCGGGAGAGGACAATGAGGCAGCCAGAAAAATAGAAGTAATCTTTAAGAAGAAAGGGATAAAGGTCCATATTAATGCGGATCTGTCGGCTGTTAATTTAAATGATTATGAAAAAGTCCTGGTTTGCGTAGGCAGGCAGCCTAACATTTCCGGTTTAGGCCTGGAAGGTTTAGGGATAAAACTTGGGAAGACAGGCATAGCTGTTGATGATTATCTCAGGACCAGCTTGGACAATATATACGCGGCAGGTGATTGTACGGCTAAAGTTATGCTTGCCCATTACGCCTCTTACCAGGGGGTTGTTGCGGTGGAGAATATAATTTCAGGCAATAAAAATAAAGCGGATAACTCTGTTGTGCCGGCGTGCGTATTTTGCGATCCGGAGATTGCCAGTGTTGGCTTAAATGAAGAAAAAGCTATCGCCGCAGGTCTTGCAGTTAAGGTAAATAAATTTGATTTTCGCGCTTCGGCAATGGCGCGTATTATTGATGAACCGGAAGGTTTTATTAAGGTTGTGCTTGACCGCAAGAGTAAAGAGATTATCGGGGGTTGTATAGTCGGGCCGAAGGCCACTGAACTTATTGCGGTCTTAACTATGGCTGTTTCGCTGCGGCTTAAGGCAGAGGATGTGCGCAAGGTTATCTTTGCACATCCTACGCTTTCGGAATCACTGCGCGATGCCATGTAAATAAAGTGTTCATTAAGGGTGTTCGCAGAGACGTTTTAGATAAGGAGGAATTATGGTAAAAGTTGTTTTGCCGGAATTAGGCGAGGGGATATCCAAAGCTACTGTCTCATATTGGTTTGCTAAGACTGGGGAGAGGGTAAAAGAGAAGGAGGACCTGGTTGAATTGGTCACTGATAAAGCTACCTTTAATCTACCCAGCCCGGCAACCGGCGTAATCTCCGAGACAATGTATAACGAGGGTGATGTTGTGGAGGTCGGCCAGATATTGGCTATTATCAATGAAGGGTAAGTTTTTTAGTTTAACTCCTGCCTATCTTGACAATCTTCATTTTTTCTAGTATAAATATATCTTAAGATACAGCATAAGCTTAAGAATATGGCCATTGACTATAAGAGAGAGCTGCAAAACGCAGCCAAGAATATGATCTTTGTGCATGATCCTGATCTTTTGATCAGGATGATGGTGCGTATGATGGTCAGTAAAGCCAAGATCGCCCACGCCAGTTTCTTCCTGCATGATAAAAGAAGAGAGAATTATCTGCTTACCGTTTCCAAGGGGTCGCTAAGCAAAAAAATCCCTTTAGATTTGATCCGTATTGATAAGGATGATGTGCTCATCCGTTTCTTCAGGTCTCATATGAGCCGTTTTCTGTTCGGCAGAGAGGTTTTGCTCCACAGCGAAGCAAAATCCGCGCTGAAAAATGCCAAAATAAAACAGGAAACCAGGCAACAGCTGTCCCATGTTTTATATCAAATGGAACTTTTGGAATCTTTAGTCTGTATCCCAAGCTATTTCCGCGACGAATTACTGGGAATTCTATTGTTGGGGAAAAAAGATAGCGGTAAGAAATTTGTTGATGAAGAGCTGGATTTCTTCGTTGCCCTTAACTCCAATGTGGCAATGGCCGTCAGGAATGCCCAGTTATTTAAAGAGTTAGGCCTTGAGCTTGACCGTAAGCACCAGTTGTTTGTGCGTACAACCATTGCCCTGGCCGCAGCTATAGAGGCAAAGGACAATTATACCCATGGGCATACTACGAGGGTAACAAATTTAAGCCTTGAAATTGCCCGAAGAATCAGCCATAAGGATAAAAAAGATTTTGACGCCAAGTTCCTCGAGAACCTGCATATTGCCAGCCTTTTGCATGATATAGGCAAGATCGGTGTACCGGAGCATATCTTGAATAAAAGGCATGAACTTACCGTTGGTGAGCGTAACCGTATTAAAGAGCATCCTATGATCGGAGTAAATATCCTTAAGCCGATTAAGGAGCTGGAGGGCTCAATGCTCGGTGTAAGATATCATCATGAGCGGTTTGACGGTAAAGGTTATCCCGAGGGGTTAAAAGGTGAACAGATACCTTTGATTGCTTCCATTATTTCAGTAGCGGATTCTTTTGATGCCATGAGCACTGACCGTCCATACCGTTCGGCCCTGCCCAAAGATGATGCTATTAACGAGATCAGGCATTTAAGCGGCAGGCAGTTTTGCCCCCGTATTGCCGATACTTTCCTTGAACTCTGCAGGGAAGGCAGGATTTAATTCTTATTATGCTGCCCAAGCGCATCATCTTAATGTACATATCAGATGTCTCCGGCCACCGCAGCGCCACTATGGCTATTGAAAAGGCGCTTAAGACGCTTTCGCCAAAGTGCGAGATATTAAATATTAACGCCTTTAATTATACTAATCCCATATCAGAGAAAGTAATCAACCGTATCTATATGGAGGTTATTAAGCACACCCCCAAGTTATGGGATTATCTTTATGATAATCCCAGCGTGGTTAAGGGGCTTGAAAAAATCAAGAAAAGCGTGCATAAATCAAATTCGCCGAAACTAAAAAAGCTTTTTGATGGTTTTAATCCGGACCTGGTAGTTTGTACCCAGGCCTTTCCCTGCGGTATGGTCGCTGATTATAAGAAAGCTTGCGGCTCAAATTTACCGTTAGTGGCGGTACTTACGGATTATATCCCGCACTCCTATTGGGTTTATGACACCGTGGATTATTATATTACCCCCTCGGAAGACGTTTCGGATCGCCTGGAAAAGAAAGGGGTTGCGGCTTCTAAAATCAGGTCATTTGGAATACCTTTTGACCATAAGTTCAATCAAAAACTGAACGCGGATGAAATTCTCCATAAATTAAACCTTAACCCGCGTAAGCCGGCGATACTGATCATGGGTGGAGGCCAGGGGCTTGGGCCGATTAAAACGATAGTTAAATCACTTGAAAAAGTTAAGCATGATATCCAGGAACTAATTATTAGCGGGACGAATAAATGCTTATACCGCTCGCTTAAGCGTAAAATCAGGCATTATAAGAAAGAAATCCATCTTTTTGGTTTTGTACAGAATATCCATGAATTGATGCATATTTCCAAAATGATTATCTCTAAGCCCGGGGGGGTAACTACTGCTGAAGTGTTAAGCGCCAGGCTGCCAATGGTTATTGTTAAGCCCATCCCCGGACAGGAAGTAAATAATACTAATTTCCTAACGCATAAGGGGGCGGCAATTAAGGTGGATGACCCGAAAGAAGTTTACCGGGTTATTGACGAATTACTGGGTGATAAAGTAAAAATAGGGCATTTAAAACAGGCCGCGGCAGAGATCGCCAAGCCTAATGCCAGCATGGATATCGCCAAGTTACTTTTGAGTATATAAATCGTGTTAAGCTATTATTTTTACCGCTTCGGCCAATTTATCGCGCTGGTTTTGCCGCTAAGATTAGTTTATCTGATCGCTGTCTTGTTGGCTGACCTGCATTATCTTTTTGCCTTCCGCGACAGGAGGCTGGTAAAGGCCAACCTGAAGATTATTTTCCCCGAGAAAGAAAACAGGCTGTTGCGTAAAACAAGCAGGATGGTTTTCAGGAATTTCGCCAAATACCTGGTGGATTTCTTCCGCTTTGAAAAGCTTAACCGCAGCTACATAGATAAAAACATAAAATTAAAGAACTTGCATTATTTTGACCAGGCATTGGCATCCGGTAAAGGAGTGATTGTCTTAACCGCTCATCTGGGCAATTGGGAGTTGGGAGGGGTAGTCCTGGCCCAGTTAGGCTATCCATTTTGGGCGGTGGCCCTGTCACATAAGAATACAAAAGTTAACGGTTTTTTTGTCGCCCAGAGGGCCAGAAAAGGGGTTAATGTTATAGCTATGGGCAAGGCGATCAGGAGCTGTATTTCAGAGATCAGAAATAACCACATGGTTGCATTAGTTGGTGACAGAGATTTCACCGAGAAAGGGATCGTAATAGATTTCTTCAACAAGCCCACGCATTTTCCCGAAGGGCCGGCAGCTTTAAGCCTTATGACCGGAGCCGCCATCGTCCCGGGTTTTATGCTCAGGAACCCCGATGACAGCTTTACTTTAAGCATAGAGAAACCGGTTGAATTTAAGCCTACCGGCGATAAGGGGAAAGATTTAGTTAATCTGGTTAAGGCTTATAAAGAAATATTTGAGGATTATATACGCAGCTACCCTGACCAGTGGTATGTCTTTCGCAGATTTTGGGCAAAATAAATATGCGCACTTGTGTAATTATCCCTACTTATAATGAATCGAAGGCGATCGCCGGATTGATTGAGCAGATACTGAAATTGGGGTTGAAAACGATCATCATCGATGACGGCTCAAATGATGATACCATAAAGATTGCCTTAGATGCCGGAGCGGAAGTGCTGCATAATCCGTCTAATATCGGTAAAGGTGCATCTTTAATCAAGGGGTACGCGTTTGCGCTCTCTCGGGGGTTTGATGCGGTGATCAGCATGGACGGGGATGGCCAGCATTCAACAGAAGACATCAAGTTGTTTATCCAGAAGGCGGAATCTTCAAATTACGGTATTATTGTCGGCAACCGTATGGCTAAAACTCAAGGGATGCCGGTTATGCGCATTGTTGTTAACCGTTTTATGTCGTGGGTAATTTCAATGATTGCCGGACAGAATATACCCGATACTCAATGCGGATTCCGCATGGTAAAGAAGGAGGTATTCCAGGCAGTGGATTTATCCACCTCCAAATATGAGACTGAGTCTGAAATCTTGATCAAGGCTTCCCGCCGGGGATTTAAGATTGGGTCCGTGCAGGTTAAGACCATTTATTCAGGGCAGAAGAGCCGGATTAATCCGTTTGTTGATTCGTTGAGGTTCCTGCGTTTTATAGTCGTGGAGTTTACCAGGGGTTTTAAAACATGATTAATGCTATTTTGCATTATCTTGGAGGACTGCCTAAAGATTATCTGGTAATGCTTGTTGGCGCTTTGCCCGTATCAGAGCTAAGGGGCTCAATCCCCCTAGGTTTGTCATTGGGGATGAGCCTCCCCAGGGCTTTTTGGGTTTCTGTTTTAGGCAACTCTATTATTGTCCCTCCGGCGCTTTTGCTCTTTAAACCGGTTACCAGGGCCTTAAGAAGGTTTAAGATCTGGTCGCGTTTTTTTGACTGGCTCTTTGAACGCACGAGGAGAAATTCTGATGCTGTACAAAGATATGAAGCTTTGGGGTTGGTTATTTTTGTAGCCATACCCCTTCCTATGACGGGGGCCTGGAGCGGGGTGATCGCGGCATCTCTATTTAAAATCCGTTTTCGCTATGCGTTTATTTCTATAATCATCGGCATAATTTGTTCTGGGCTTATTATTTCCGCTTTGTGTTCTTTAGGTTTATTAAGCTGGAAGGCGGTTGCTGGATGATCCAGGTCTATACGGGTAACGGTAAAGGTAAAACTACCGCGGCGCTTGGGCTGGCCTTGAGGGCCGCAGGCGCGGGTTTTAAGGTTTATATCGCGCAGTTTGTTAAAGGGTATTGCTGCAGTGAGCATAAGGCGCTGAAAAAAATAAAAAATATAAAACTAGAGCAGTTTGGCAGGGATTGTTTTATTAGGCATAAACCTAAGCAGATTGATATTTTATTGGCTGGCAATGGATTAAAAAAGGCTAAAGCCATTATTGCTTGCAAGAAATACCGTATAATCATTTTGGATGAAATTAATGTCGCTTTACAATTAAAGCTGGTTAACCTTAAGGATCTGCTTGATTTGATCGGCCAGACTCCCAAGGACATAGAGTTAATATTAACTGGCCGTTACGCCCCCAAGCAGATTATTAAATCTGCCGATCTGGTCAGTCAGATAAATGAAATTAAACATTACTATAAGCGGGGATTTAAGGCAAGGAAAGGCATAGAACTTTAATTCGGTCAAACAGCTCAAATTTACTTTTAGTTCGCTAATTTGCGGTCTTTATTTAGATTCCCGCAGCATAACTTACTCAGGCTGCCGTATTCGTAAGTTATGCGCTCATTAAATTTTGTTGACAAATTATTACTGGGTGTTAAAGTAAAGAGGAAGATTTAATATATAGGTTAAGGGAAATCCGTAAGCACGCCTAATTGTATGTTTACACCCCGCGCTAATGGCACCCAACGCTAATAAGGAATTGCGTTGGTGTGCGCAAGGCTGGCGCAAATTGCGCGGGTGTAACGCCTGCGCGTTAATCGGATGCGGTCCCGCCGCTGTAAGAGTTGACGAAAGCTGCAAAAGAAAGCCACTAGCCGCAAGGCTGTGGTTTGGCTACAAAATAGCCAAAGCCACTGTGTTGACAAATGCCAACATGGGAAGGCGCAGCAAATAGGTTGAAACTCAAGCCAGAAGACCTGCCTATGTAAAGAAAAGTAGCGCCTCGCGGAATGGGCCATAATATTATCAGGGTGAAGCCCGATCCAGGTATGAAAAATACCAGGTTGGGATTTTTTATTTTATGAAGAGGATTATCCTGTTACTTGTATTTATCGGGTTATTTTTCAACACGGCTTTAGCAGCCCAGCGCTATATCTCCCTTGCTCCGTCAACCACTGAAATCCTCTTTGCCCTGGGCCTGGATGGAGAAATTGCGGGGGTCAGTACTTATTGTAATTATCCACCGGAAGTAAAAAGTAAGACCAGGGTCGGAAGTTTCAGTTATCCAAATATAGAGAAGATTATTGCTTTAAAACCGGATTATATTTTTTGCACCGGCCTTGAGCAGGCACCGGTTGTTACGCAGCTAAGACAGCTTAATTTTAATGTCTATGTTTCTGATCCTACGAGCATGGAGGAGTTGTTTGGCTCTATAACAGATATAGGTAAATTGACCAAGAAATCCGGAGAGGCTATTGCCCTGATCGGGAGGATGAGGGATGAGCTCAATACGGTAAGCTCCAGGGTAAGGTTTGTTCCTCAAGATGAAAGGGCCAAGGTCTTTGTAGAGATTTGGCATGAACCGCTGATGACTGCCGCCAAAGGTTCTCTTGTGGATGAGTTGATTAGCTTGGCAGGAGGGACCAATATTGCCCATGATCTTCCCAGGCCTTACTGTAATATTAGTGCCGAGAAAGTGATCAGCCTGAATCCGCAATGCATTATTATGGCGTATATGGATAAGGAGCCATCTTTAAAATTGATCAAGCAGCGTTTCGGATGGGATAAAATTGATGCGGTAAAAAGCGGGCAAGTATTTAACGATATTGATCCTGATACCCTGCTTAGGCCAGGCCCAAGGATTACGCAGGGACTGAGCGAAGTGTACAAAAGATTATACCCGAAGGGATAGTTATGCATTTTAAGAGAAGGATCAGCATTTTATTCTTCCTGCTTGGGCTGGCGGTAATCTTCGGCCTGCTCAAAGGCGCGGTGAATATCCCGTTTACCGATCTTTTGCTTAAGGATAACCAGCCTATTTTTAATCTGCGGCTTTTGCGGATAGTTGCGGCTATACTTGTAGGAAGCGGCCTGGCGGTTTCCGGTATAGCGCTCCAGGCGATCTTAAGAAACCCTTTGGCTGAACCGTATCTGCTGGGGACTTCCAGCGGAGCGGGACTGGCCGCTGTAACTGCTGTGATTCTCGGCCTCTCAAGGCTTTATATGCCGCTGGCTGCTTTCTTTGGCGCAATAACAAGTATTATCCTGGTTTACAACCTGGCGAAAGAAAGAGGGATGATCGCGGATAAGTCATTGATCTTATCCGGGGTAATTGTTTCGGTTGCCTTTTCATCAATAATAGTATTTCTGGTATCTTTGTTTGGTAACGAGGCAATGCATGAGATGAACTGGTGGTTATGGGGAAGCTTGCAGGTATATGATTATAAACTTTTGCTTCTAGTCGCCCTTGCCGTTATCTTGGGTATCTGCGGTATTTATCTGTTTGCCCAGGATTTAAATGCTATTAGTATGGGCGAGGAGGAAGCTGTGCATCTGGGCATAAATACGCAGGCTATTAAGAAAATACTGATAGTCATCACGGCAATAATTACCGCCAGCCTGATATGCATCTGCGGGATAATCGGGTTTGTCGGCCTGATCGTGCCGCATATGATGCGCCTGGTTGTGGGCCCGAATCATAAACTCTTAATACCGGTGACTTGTCTTGCTGCTTCCATATTTGTGGTCCTTTGTGATCTTTTATCGCGCACCCTCTTTGCGCCGGTTGAAATTCCCATCGGTGTGATCACGGCGATAATCGGCGCCCCCGTATTTATTATTCTTTTGAAAAAAGGGAAAAGGATTTAATGAAAGAGATACTGAAAATAAATAATGTATGCGGCGGGTATTTTAAAGAGGAGATCATTAAAGGTATATCCTTGGATGTTAAGAAAGGAGATTTTCTGGTTATTATCGGGCCTAACGGCTCAGGCAAGACCACCCTGCTGCGTTTGGCAACGCGGGTGCTTCCTTTAAGCAAAGGAGAGATACTCTATAAGGATAAGAATATCTCGGCTATGGATCTAAAGGAGTTTTGCCGGAGGGTGGCTTTTGTCTCTCAGGATACATCTATTGGTTTTCCTTTTACGGTTATGGAGCTGGTCCTGATGGGCAGGATCCCGCATTTAAAGAGGCTGCAGTTTGAAAGCAAAAGAGATATAGAGATCGCCACGGAAAAGCTTTTTTTAACCGATACCTTGAATTTAAAAGATAAACGTATAGATGAGCTGAGCGCCGGGGAACGCCAAAGGGTAATTATTGCCCGGGCCTTAGCTCAGGAACCCGAACTTCTATTCCTGGATGAACCGACCGCTCATCTGGATATCGGGCATCAGGTACAAACTTTGGATTTGTTGAAGAAGCTCAACCGAAAGAATAGCCTCACGATTGTAATGATCTTGCATGACCTAAATTTGGCCAGTGCTTATTCTAATCGCATAGCCTTGCTGGACCAAGGTGTCATTTTTAAAGAAGGTAAGCCCGAAGAAGTTTTAACTTATCAGAATATTGAGGCAGTTTATAAGACTGTTGTTTTGGTTAATGATAACTCGGTCACAGGCAGGCCCAATGTGGCTTTGGTCCCGGGAGAGAAGTAATGACGACAAGGCTTATTTTAATCCGCCATGGGGTAACTGAATGGAATAAGCAGAAAAGGTACTGCGGCTGCAAGAATATAGGTTTAAGCAATCATGGTAAAGCCCAAGCTATGCAATTACGGAACAGATTTAATGGATTTGGGTTTGATAAGATCTATTGCAGTGACAGAAAACGCGCACTTCAGACCAGGGCTATACTTTTTGGAAAGGCCGATTTTACAAAAGTGAAAAATTTAAGGGAGATCGATTTCGGGGTGTTCGAGGGGTTAAGACATGACGAGGTACTGAAAAAATATCCCAAACTCTATAAAGAGTGGCTGGCTGATCCTTATAAAGCCCGGATCCCGCAGGCAGAGCAGATGCGGGTTTTTAAAAAGAGGGTCGATGGAACTATAAAAGGAATACTTCAAGCCAACCGTGGTAAAACCATTGCTCTGGTCTGCCACGGCGGGGTGATCGGTATATTTGTCAGCGGCATATTGAAAAACAGGAGTTTCTGGAAATTTGTTCCTTCTCCGGCAAGCGTAACTGTTGTGGAATACAACAAAAACAAACTTCGCTTAAAGAAATTTAACCAAATTCAGGGACGTTTCTCCATTCAAAGCAGGGACGTTTCTTAAGCTAATCGGAGAACTGTCCCCTAGGGGGACAGTTCTTCCTTTGGGTTCAGAAACGTCCCTAAAAAGAGGATATGAAGAGAATAATGTTGATACTGGGAGGCTCGCGCAGTGGTAAAAGCAGCTATGCTTTGAGCCTGGCTAAAAAATACAAAAAAGTCGCCTTTATCGCCACTTGTCAGGGTTTGGATAAAGAGATGCGGGAGCGGATCAAGCTGCATAAAGAGGGAAGGCCAAAACATTGGACAACCTTTGAGGAGCCTAAAGATTTGACAAAATTATTAGGGAAAATGAGTGACAGTTTTGATTGTATTCTAATCGACTGTTTAACTCTTTTTGTTTCAAATTTAGTTTTAGCCGGGAATAAGCAAGAGCAGGTCCTTAAGAAGATTGAAGAATTATTATTTGTTTTAGATAAGAAGAAAGCAAAAGTAATTCTGGTTTCTAATGAAGTGGGGTTGGGATTGGTTCCCGCCAACAAGCTGGGCAGAGAGTTTCGCGATATCGCAGGAAGAGCGAATCAGATAGTTGCCAATAAAGCTGATGAAGTGTTTTTCACTGTTTCAGGAATAGCGTTAAAGATAAAAGGCCTGCCTGCCGGCAGGCAGGGAGGCAGGTAAGTGGAGAGAATAAATAATGTAATCAAGAATATTTCAGGAATTGATCAGGCTATTGTAAAAAATACACAGGTAAGGTTAGATAATCTAACCAAGCCCTTGGGGAGCCTGGGTAGGCTGGAGGAGTTGGCAAAACAAATCTGCGGGATTAGCGGGAAAGCCAACCCATTATTAACAAATAAAGTTATTTTTACTTTAGCCGCTGACCACGGAGTAACCGATGAAGGGGTAAGCGCTTATCCTAAAGAGGTGACCGCTCAAATGGTTTCTAATTTTATCGCAGGTGGAGCCGGAATAAACGTATTGGCAAAACATGTTGGCGCAAGGGTAGTGGTTGTGGATATCGGAGTGGCCGCAGAGCTTAAGCCTGGCCCAATGCTGCGGGTCAGGAAGATAGGTTACGGGACAAAAAACATGGCAAAGGGGCCGGCGATGTCAAGAGGGGAAGCGATAAAAGCGATACAGGGGGGAATAGATTTATTTGAAGAAGAGTTTAAGCGTGGAATTGATATTGTCGGGACCGGTGAGATGGGTATAGGCAATACTACCGCAGCCAGCGCGATCACCGCTTCTTTTTGCGATAAGCCCGTTGAAGAGATTACAGGAAAAGGGGCCGGCCTGGATGAGCCGGGGCTAAAGAATAAAATCGAGGTTATTAAAAAATCACTTTTGGTTAATAAACCTGATCCAGCAGACGCGATTGATGTTTTGTCCAAAGTAGGCGGATTTGAGATTGCGGGCCTTACGGGTATAATCCTGGCTGCTGCTTCTCATAAAATTCCTGTAGTTATTGACGGATTTATATCCGGGGCTGCTGCTTTGGTTGCTTTTAAGATTGAGCCTAAAGTAAAAGATTATATGATCGCCGCGCATAAGTCCCAGGAGAGGGGCCATAAGATTATTCTTGAGCATATTGGGTTAAGGCCGTTGCTGGATTTAGATTTAAGGCTTGGAGAAGGGACTGGTGGGGCCCTTGGAATAGGATTAGCTGACGCTGCGATTAAGATCCTTACCCAGATGGCGACATTTAAAAGCGCCAATGTATCGGAGAAAAATATATGATAGCGTCATTTTTGTCAGCGCTGCAGTTTTTAACAGTCATCCCAATTAAGGTAAGGGAGGCCGGTGAGCAAAGATTGGCAGGGGCAATGGCATATTTTCCGCTTGTCGGACTGCTCCTGGGATTATTTCTTACAGGGGTGAATGTTTTACTATCTTTTTTGAATTTTCCTTTCCTATCCATGAATGTGGTTACCGTGGTTGTTTTGATCTTTATTACGGGAGGCCTGCATTTGGATGGTTTGTCGGATACTGCTGATGCATTTTTAAGCGGAAAGCCCATGGAAAAGATGCTTGAGATAATGCGTGATTCCCGTACCGGGGTGATGGGTGTTTTAAGCCTGATAAGCGTAATATTGTTAAAGATTATCCTGCTTTTTTCAATAAGCAGTTCTTTAGAGCCCAATGCACTTATGTTGATGTGCTGCTTAAGCCGTTGGTCGGCTGTAGTTGCCGTATTCTTTTTTCCTTACGCCCGCCAGGAAGGCAAAGCCGGGATATTTATCAAGGGTATGAACCTGAAGATATTTATCCTTTCTTCGGTGGTGGCAGTTATCTGTGTATCTATAGCCTGGCAGATAAGAGGGCTGGTTATATTATTGATTATTACCGGTTTTAGTTACGCGTCAGGAAAATTTTCGACCAGAAAAATAGGGGGGATAACCGGTGATACTTTGGGAGCGGGGATCGAGCTAACGGAGATAATCACCCTATTATCGGTATTTATGCTGGGGAAGATTTAAGATTAAAATATCATAGATGATGAAAGCCAAAACATTGCAGGTTTGCGGAACAGGTTCAGGGGTGGGTAAAAGCGTGATCGTCTCTGCCTTATGCAGGATCTTTTTGCAGGAGGGTTACAGGGTTGCGCCATTTAAGGCCCAGAATATGGCTTTGAATTCATTTGTTACCAGAGAGCAGGGTGAGATCGGACGCGCCCAGGCAACCCAAGCCCAGGCCGCTCGTATAGAAGCGACAGTAGATATGAACCCTGTTTTGATTAAGCCGACCAGCGATGTGGGGGCGCAGGTGATTGTCCTGGGAAAACCCATTGGCAATATGAATGCTTTGCGTTACACAAAATATAAAAGCAGGCTTCTTAAGACAGTGAGGAGCTCTTTCCGTAAGTTAGCTGGTGATTATGAAATTGTGGTTATAGAGGGAGCAGGAAGCCCCGCGGAGATAAATTTAAAATCGCACGACATCGTCAATCTAAAAATGGCTGCTTATGCTAAAGCGCCTGTTATTTTAGTAGGCGATATTGACAAAGGAGGATTCTTTGCCTGGATCGTCGGGACCCTGGCATTATTGACTCCTAAAGAGAGAAGTATGATCAAGGGTATAATTGTAAATAAATTCCGCGGGGATATAAATTTACTTAAACCGGGGATAGATTTTCTGGAAAGGCGTACCGGTATCAAAGTGCTGGGAGTAATTCCTTACTATAAAGATATAAAGATCGCCGAAGAGGATGCCGTGCCTTTGGATAATTTTAAAGATAGCTCTGACGGAAGAAACCCCCGGATTAATATTGATGTAGTCTATCTGCCGCATATCTCCAATTTTACGGATTTCGATGCCCTGGAAAAAGAGCCTGATGTGCGCTTGCGTTACGCAAAAACCCCTGAAGAATTAAACAAGCCGGATGTGATCATTATCCCCGGGACAAAGAATACTATCTCGGATTTAAGATATCTGATGAAATCGGGATTTATAAAGATGATATTGTCCATTATTAAATCTGATAAGGCAGTCATTTTGGCGGGGATCTGTGGCGGCTATCAGATGTTAGGAAGAAGGATAAGCGATAAGCATGGGATGGAAACAAGGCGCAGGCAGATGCCGGGATTAAATCTCCTGCCCGTTGAAACCAGCTTAAAGCTGGATAAAACCCTGGCGCAAGTTGAGGCAAAAGAGCTTATCTCGGGTTTAAAATTATCCGGATACGAGATCCACCACGGCTTAACCCGGATTACAGGAAAATGCGACCCTCTTTTTGAGGTTTTTGAATGTAATGGTAAAGAAATAAGATATACGGAAGGGGCAATAAGTAAAGATCGCCGTATTTTAGGAACATATATCCACGGCATATTTGACGCGGGGGCGTTCAGAAGAAATTTCTTGAACAGGATTAGGATGAAGAAAGGATGGCCTGCATTAGCGGTAAAAGAGAATTTCAATCCGGATAAAGAGTTTGATAAACTGGCACAGTTGGTAAGGGAGAATATTGATATGAGTTTATTGCACAAGATCATAGAAAGAGGATTACAATGAAGGTAGCCGGCCTCTGGAGCGCTGGTAAAGATAGTTGTTTTGCCTGTTATAAAGCCATTTCTATGGGCCATGATCTTTCGGTCTTATTTAATTTTACGGATCCTAAAGGGGAAAAGTCGCTCTCTCATGGCCTCCTTGCGTCGATTATTTTCAGGCAAGCAGAGCTTGTTGGAATCCCGATGGCGCAAAAGGCAATGCCTGATGCCAGGAAGGCCTATCGCGAGGAATTTAAAAGATTGATTCGCATTTGGCAAAAGAAGGCAGGTATCCGGGGAATAGTTTTTGGAGATATATATCTGCAGGAACATAAGGATTGGATTGATGCGCTCTGCCGGGAAGCGGAGGTAGAGCCGATCATGCCTTTATGGGGTAAGGATACCAAGGAATTGGCTTTAGAGATCATTGATTCCGGTTTTAAGGCTGTGGTGGTAGCGGTCAAAGCCGATCTATTAGGCAAGGAGTGGCTGGGCCGGATTATGGACAGGAAGTTTATAGAAGAACTAAAACCTGAAATTGACCCCTGCGGGGAGAAAGGAGAGTTCCATACTTTAGTGGTTGATGGGCCTTTATTCAGGGAGCCGATCAGGGTACTGGAGACGCAACCTGTATTAGAAGAGAGTTTTGGGAAACACTGGTTTTTGGATATTAAAAAATACGTTTAACTTCTAAAGATACAAACCGGATAGGCGAAGGAAGTCCTGGTATGATCCCAGGCGCTGTCTCGCAACGGTAATGTAAGTCAGTAGGTAGAAGGTAGAATAAAGAATGCAGGTTCGCTTTATATTCTACCTACTACATTCTACATGCTGATTTATGAGCCCGGTCGATCGCCTATCGCAGGTCTGCCTACGGCAGACAGGTAAGTACTCTCGCAAGAAGAGAAAGGGAATCAATGAAAAATATTATCAAGAAACTGATTTTTCTGGGGTTGTTATTGTTTTGCCTGCCAAATATCGCTTTTCCGCAAGATGTAGAATTAAATAAGATCGTAGTAACCCCCTCAAGGATAGAAGAATCATCCGGAGATGTCAGCCGCGTGGTTGATGTGGTTACCGCCAAAGAAATGGAGGAAAGCGGG
Organism: Candidatus Omnitrophota bacterium; assembly: GCA_028716965.1. GTDB lineage: Bacteria > Omnitrophota > Gorgyraeia > Gygaellales > Profunditerraquicolaceae > UBA6249. The sequence goes on along the minus strand of JAQUOV010000005.1, from coordinate 83,405 downwards.
GCGCAGGATTTATCCGATGCCCTCACAGACCTTACTTCCGTCAATATAAGTAATTACGGCGGGCCGGGAGCTAACAAAGATATAAGAATGCGCGGTTCTACCGCCTCCCAGGTATTGGTTTTAATGGATGGCAGGCCGATAAACAACCCCAGGGACGGCTCGGTTAACTTATCCGATATTCCATTAGATAATGTATCCAGGGTGGAAGTTATGCATGGACCGGGCTCCAGTCTCTATGGTAGTTCGGCAATGGGAGGAGTGGTCAATATCATCACCAAGAAACCGCCAAAGGAAGGGCAGAAGGCAGAAATTTATTCAAGCTTTGGTACTGCCAGGACGTATATCGAGCGGGCGCTATATGGAGCAAGGGTCTCAAAATTCAGCTATCTTATCAGCGGCGGATACGAAAGTTCCGAGGGCTTCCGTCAAAATTCCCAATTGAACTCTAAGGACTGCAATCTTAAACTGGAGTATGATCTTAATAGCGAAAATAATTTATGGTTTAACTCCGGTTTTTATGCAAGTAAGGTGGGTGCTCCTGGCTCCACAAGCTGGCCGGATGAAGACGATAAACAGAATACGCTGAAGCGTTTCTTTGATTTTAAATGGAGCTTTAAGCCGGATGAACAGACTGGGTTATCAGCCAGGGCTTATCAGAATTACGACCGGCTGGAATTCATTGAGAATTCTACTACTTATACCAAGGACATACATACGACTAGAGTCAGAGGGTTTGATCTTCAGCTTGATAAACAGTTATTGGATGATTATGGCATAGTATGCGGATTAAATTATGTGAGAAATATGAATGACTCTACCTCCAGCGCAAAACATGAATATATTGTGCGCGCAGGATACATAGAAAACCGCTTGGATTTATTTGACAAGAAACTCAATATCAATCTTAGCGGCCGGGTTGATGATTACTCCAATTTCGGCACACAGTTTAATCCGGGTTTAAGCGCACTCTATAAATTCAATGAGAACATAAAATTCCATGGTTTGATCAGCCGTTCTTTCCGTGCCCCTACTTTTAACGACTTATATTGGCCTGCCAATTATTACTATTATAAGGGTGCGTTAGCAGGGGGGGAAGAAGGTAATCCTAATCTCAGGCCGGAAAAAGGGGTTACTGAAGAATTGGGAGCTGAGGTAAGGATAAATAGATACCTTGTTTCAGGATTTACTTATTTCCACAGTGATTTCAAACAGCTTATACAATGGTCACCTGATGCAAGCGCGGTATGGCGGCCGGAGAATGTCAGCTCCGCGGCAATAGACGGCATAGAGCTTGAAAATAAAATGTTTATTTCGGATAACCTTAATTTAGATATTAATTATACATACTTAATCGCAAGGGACGCAGATACTCACAAATACCTTGTGTATCAACCGATGAATAAAGTTGATGCCTGCTTGAGATATCATGGCTATGACGGTTTGACGGTTGAGTTGAAAGGCCAATTTACGGGCCAGAGGTTTGGTAACGCCGTGAATACCGATAAGGTAAAGAATTTCTTTACTTTGGGTATTAGCGTCTCAAAGAAATTCAGGCACGGAGTTAGCTGTTTTGCTTACATAGACAACCTTTTGAACCGTAAGTACCAGGTTATACGGGGTTATCCCATGCCCGGTTTCTCTTTTACCGGCGGCCTGAAAGCTGAATTCTAAAGGTAGAAAAATCACGGATGAAACATGGCCAGATTTACTTTCTTTAGAAAATAATCCTGGCCATGTTATTTATTTTTGTGATAAACTAAAGCATGCATTCTAACCGGCTTTTAGTGTTTGCTTTTACCGCCTCTATCCTTTCGCATGGGGTTTTGCTTTTGCAAAGCCCCAGCATGAATCCTTTTGTCCCTGCCCCAAAAGAGCAGATGATAAAGGTACGTTACCTCAAGAAAGAGGAGTTAAAGCCCAGGCCCCAGGCTAAGCAGAAACCGGAAAAGCCGCTTAATAAGCCTGACCCGTTCTTAAGGCTTGATGCAAAGATTGTTAAAAGCGCCATGGACAAAAGTATTCCCCCTCCATATATTGAAAGGGAGGAGCTTTCCAGGGGGCCTAAGGCCTTATCGAATAAATCCCCGGAACTTGCCAAGCCATCCTTCTCCAGTCCGGACATTATAGCGATAAAAAAGAGGATTACACTGCCGGAAATAGAGATGGCCAGGATCGATAATCCCAGTTACATAAGTTATTACCAGATTGTGCGGGAGAAGATCCGCCGCAGCGCTTACCAGAATTATACTCATAATGAAACAGGCGAAGTATATATTTCTTTTATCATATCAAACCAGGGGTTTCTTAAAGCCGTCCACCTGGTTGAAGCAAGGACATCTGCAAGCGATTATCTTAAGACGATTGCCTTAAGGAGCGTAAAAGATGCCTCTCCATTCCCCAGCTTTCCCAAGGAGCTGGATTATCCCCAGCTTTCTTTTAATATTATCATTTCTTTTGAGATTGAATAATTGAGGTTTCCCGCAAGCATTATTGACACTTTTTCAAAAGAATGGTATATTATTTATCTAAATTATAATGAAAGGAGATGATCATATTGTCGCAGGTTGAAGTCAAGAAAGACGAATCTTTTGAATCTGCTTTGCGCCGTTTTAAGAAAAAAATTGAGCAGGATGGCATCTTGCGGGAAGTGCGTGACCGCAAGCATTACGAGAAACCCAGTGAGCGCAAGAGAAAAAAAGCTAAAACCAGAAAATAAACATGGCTTTAGCGATCTCTACCTCCTGGAGCGCCTACCGTTTTGATGACGGGGAAAAGCTGCTCTTTGAAATAAGCCGGCTTGGCTTTAAAACTTTAGAGCTAAGTTTTAACCTTAGCTCTGGAATGGTGGATGGTATCGCCGATTCAGCCAGGAAATTAAAAATCAGTATTGAAAGCCTGCATAATTATTGCCCCATCCCGGATGGTTTAAGCCGTCCGGAGGCCCTGCCGGATTGTTATTCCATGGCATCACTGGATAAAGAGGAGCGCCTTTTGGCTGTAAAATATGCAAAACGCAGCATTGATACCGCTGAAAGAGTAGGGGCTAAGGCGGTTGTTTTGCATTGCGGCAGGGTGGAAGCTTTTGATTACACGCGCCAGTTGATCAACCTTTATAACCAGGGTAAAAATAATTCTGCCGAATCCTCAGAATTGAAGGAGAGGATGATCCGGGAGCGCGCGCTATCATCCGGAAGGTTCCTGGAGCAGGCTTTAGCCAGCATCGAAGAATTGAATGCTTACGCGCGGATAAAAGCCGTTTTGCTGGGGATAGAAACACGGTTTTATTACTACGAGATTCCAAATATTGACGAAATCTCACTTATCCTTGACAGGTTCAGCAATTCCCAGGTTTATTATTGGCATGATACAGGGCATGCCCAATTAATGGAGAATTTGGGGCTGGCAAGGCATAAGGATTTTTTGGACAGGTACGGCAAGCGCATGATTGGCGTCCATCTGCATGACATCCTGGGTTGCCAGGACCACCTTGCGCCTTCAGAGGGAGAAATAGATTTTTCTATGCTCAAGCCTTATCTAAATAAGAATATTTTAAAGGTTATTGAGGCGCATCATCCGGCAAGTACGGAAGAATTAATCAAGAGCCGTAATTTTATATCCCGTCTTTATGATGAACCAGCTTAATATCCGCAAGCCTTCAGCCGCCGGGCAGTTTTATCCATCGCAACCGGATGTTATTCTTGAGATGATCTCTTCTTTTGGCAGCGGCAGGATTGCGCAAAAGCAGAATGCGATAGGTTGCATGTTGCCTCACGCCGGGTATGCTTATTCCGGAAGTGTGGCTGTCCAGACGCTTTCGGGGATAAGTATCAAAGATACAGTTATCCTTTTAGGGCCTAATCATTATGGAAGCGGACCGGACTTTAGCCTGATGGTCCGGGGGTATTGGCAGACTCCCTTGGGCAATGTAGAGATTGATTCCCGGCTGGCAAATTTATTCCTGAGCAGTTCAAGGTATCTGGAGGCCGATACTCTTGCCCATACCGATGAACATTCATTGGAAGTAGAGCTGCCTATGCTGCAGTATTTTAAGAAAGATTTTAAGATCGTTCCAATTGTTATTAAGAATGATGAATTAGATAAGCTTAAAATAGTTGCGGATGAGCTGGCAGGAGTAATTATCAGGAATAATCTTATAAACTCGATCATCTTTGTTGCCAGCTCGGATATGACACATTATGAATCACAGAAGAGCGCGGAAAGAAAAGATGCCATGGCGATAGAGGCAATAACCGCTTTGGATGAAGATAAACTTGGGGCGGTAGTTAAGCGGGCAGATATTTCCATGTGCGGTTTTGCAGCGGTAGCGGTTTTATTAAGGGCCGCCAGGCTGCTTGGGGCAAAAAAGGGCAGGTTAGTTAAATATCAAACCAGCGGCGACGTCAGCGGAGATACCAGCAGTGTTGTTGGCTACGCCGGAGTCACAATCTGTTAAAATATGGATGAGATAAAGAAACCGGAAGGCGAGGGTTCGGCCTGCGATAGCCGAAGCCATAAGCCGCAAGGCAATGGTTTGGCTTCCGATAGCCGAAGCCAGAAGAAAGTTGATGAGGTCTGGAAAGAGAACATAGAGAAGGAAAAGCTGGCTAATAAAGGGGAGGGTAATTTTATCCCCCCTGACCCGGATTTTAAATTCTTTGTTACTACTCTTGCTTTACAGGCTTCCATTGCTTTGGGGCATATGGTTAATCCGGAGACCAAAAAAACTCAAAAAGACCCTGCCCAGGCAAAATTTATCATTGATACATTAGGGATGTTGCAGGGTAAAACTAAAGGGAATCTGACTCCCGAAGAAACAAAACTTTTGGAAAACCTGCTTTATGAATTAAGGGTGGCTTATCTTGCTCCTGGAACAGGGGAGGACACACCCCGCGCTAATGGCACCCAACGCTAATAAGGAATTGCGTTGGTGTGCGCAAGGCTGGCGCAAATTGCGCGGGTGTTGTCTTTGTAGACAAAATGATCGATAAAGAGCTGTTGAATATACTGGCTTGTCCTGCCTGTAAAGCCGATGTGGAGTTAAAAGATAATAAAATAGTCTGCAAGAAGTGCGGTAGAAGATATCCTGTGCGTGAGGGTATCCCGGTGATGTTGATTGATGAGGCGGAATAAAGCAGTAGATAGTATGTAGTATATAGAATATAGGGGGAAGCCTTGAAGAAAATACTGGTCATACACGGGCCTAATTTGGACCTTTTAGGAAAAAGGGAGCCGGGAATCTATGGCCGCCTGACTTTAGCCGAAATTAACCGCACGCTTAAAGCCCAGGCCAAAAGGGACAAGGTTTCTTTGGCTATCAGGCAGTCTAACCATGAAGGGTTGATTGTGGATTTAATCGGCAGGGCGCGCAAAAATAAATTTCAAGGTATTTTAATTAACCCCGCTGCTTATACCCATACAAGCGTGGCTGTGCGCGACGCCATCGCCGCCTGCGGATTAATTGTGGTAGAGGTGCATCTTTCCAATATTTATTCCCGCGAAGAGTTCAGGCATAAGTCATTGATCAGCCCTGTGGCTAAAGGTACAATCATGGGTTTTGGGGCAAAAAGTTACACCTTGGGCTTATCTGCTATCATTGACCTGATTGAGGCAAAATGAGCTCCCGCTTAAAAGGCATATATTCACAGTTGAAGCAAAGAAGGCTTGATGGTTTGCTTGTTTGCCTGCCGGCGAATATATCCTATCTTGCTGAATTTTTAAGCCGTGATTCCTACCTTTTGCTTTCCGAAAAAAAGAGTATCTATTTTACCGATTCCCGCTATACTGAAGAAGCAAAAGCCTTTCTAAACAGTAAGATCAGGCTTAAAGAGTGCAATGGTTCGGTATTCAAGCGGATTGCCGAAGCATCTTTGGGCCTGGGGTTAAAAAGGCTGGGGTTTGAGGAAAGGTACCTTCCGTTTGCGGAGTTTGCCAAAATCAAAGAATATGCCAATGGCCGCCTTGAGTTGATCCCCACGCATAGTATTATTGAAGATAAAAGGCAGGTCAAGGATAGCCTGGAGATCAAAAAGCTTAAACAGGCAACCCGGATTACATCCTTGGCATTTGAGCATATCAAGAAGTTTGTTGTTCCCGGGGTAAAAGAGATAGAGATAGCAGCAGAGTTTGAGCGGTTTATAAGGTACCATGGCTGCAACGCTTCTGCTTTTGATATAATCGTGGCTTCAGGGCCTAACTCAAGCCAACCGCACCACCTTTCCGGGCAGAGGAGGTTAAGGGATAATGAACCGGTACTTATTGACCTGGGAGTTGACTACCAAGGGTATAAATCCGACTTGACAAGAGTTTTATTTTTGGGTAAAATAAATTTTCTTGTGCGCAAGGTCTATGATATTGTCCTCAAGGCCCAGAAATTGGCAATAAAAAGGGTCAGGCCTGGCGCAGAAATGGCTGCAATTGATAAAGTTGCGCGGGAATATATAGCTTCAAAGGGGTATGGCCGCTATTTTACCCATAACCTTGGCCACGGTCTCGGACTGGAGGTACATGAGGACCCGCGTATTTCAGGAAATGAAGCAAGCGCGGTCAAGCCGGGGATGGTTTTTACTATAGAACCGGGGGTATATTTACCGGCAAGATTCGGGATAAGGATAGAGGATATGATCTTAGTAACCAGTAAAGGATGCGAGGTCTTAAGTGGCGCTATCAATTAATGAAATCAAATCAGGTGTGACTGTTTTAGTGGACGGTGTTGTCTATGTCTGCGTTGACGCCCAGCATGTAAAGCCCGGTAAGGGCGCGGCTTTTGTGCGGGCAAGGCTACGTGACATGAAGACAAATAATATCCAGGAAAAGACCTTCCGCGGGGAAGAGAAGATAGAACAGGCTTATGTGGAGGAACGCAAGCTGCAATATCAATATTTCAGCGCGGGGATATACCATTTTATGGACCAAGACAACTTTGAAGAGATTGCTATATCCGAGGATATTATCGCGGAGAAGGCCAAGTTCTTAAAAGACAACCTGGAGATTATGGGGTATTTCTTCAAAGGCTCAGCCTTGGCCGTGAATTTGCCTAATTTTATTGAATTTAATATCATAGAAACTGAGCCGGGTTTTAAAGGGGATTCCTCAAAGAGCGGGAATAAACCGGCTAAGGTGGATACGGGAGCAGTTATACAAGTCCCCTTGTTTATCAATGTGGGGGATAGGATAAAGGTAGATACGCGTACCGGCGGCACCTATGCTGAAAGGGTAAATTAAAACCTGCCCGCCTTCACTGCCGTCAGGCAGGCCTCAGGCAGGAACTCTGTAATAACTTTATCTTTATTATGATGAAGTTGTAATAGAAAGGATGGGCGTTGTGAATATCAAGGAAATCAAAGAAATGATTAATTTGATGAATGAAAATAGCCTTGTTGAGCTGGAGATAGAAAAGGATGATATGCGTATCCGGCTTAAGAAGACAGCTACCGGGATTGAGAGTTTTAGCGGACCGGTGGTATTTCATGGGCAGAATGCCCCGTTACCTCAAGAGAAGGCCCAGGGCGCTCCCGCAGCAGAAGAAAAGAGTATTGTCAAGACAGTAGAGATAAAGGCCCCCATGGTAGGGACTTTTTACCGCGCCCCCAGCCCAGAATCTGCCGCTTATGTTGAGGTTGGGCAGGTCATTGAAGCAGGGCAGGTAATTTGTATTATAGAAGCGATGAAGTTGATGAATGAGATAAAATCAGAGGTTAAGGGCAAGATCCTTGAGATATTGGTAGATAACGCTGAACCTGTAGAATTTGGCCAGTCTTTATTCCTTATTGACCCGCTCTAAAAATGGAGAGTGTTAACTTACGCAAATAGCTTACGCTTCGTTTTTTAGATTTTGCGCTGCCGTAAGTTATGCGTTCATTAAAGATGTTCTCTAAAATCCTCATTGCCAACCGGGGCGAAATCGCCTTAAGAATAATCCGCGCCTGTCATGAGATGGGTATCCGTACCGTTGCCGTATACTCTCAGGCCGACCGTAACAGCCTGCACGTACGCTTTGCCGATGAGGCAATCTGTATCGGGCAGGCATCTTCCAGCAGCAGCTATTTGAATATTCCCGCTATTATCAGCGCGGCAGAAATTACCGATGTAGAGGCTATCCATCCGGGTTATGGGTTTTTGGCTGAAAATGCGCATTTCGCCGAGATATGCGAATCCTGCAAGATTACTTTTATCGGCCCGACCCCGGAGAATATCCGCCTTATGGGAGATAAGATGGCTGCGCGTACGACTATGCAGAAGGCAGGCCTGCCTATTGTGCCGGGAAGCCGCGCGATCATTAAGAATAAAGAAGAAGCGCTTAAGACTGCCAAGGAGATCGGCTATCCTGTGATAATCAAGGCAGCTGCCGGAGGCGGAGGCAAGGGGATGCGTATTTGCCATAATGATTTAACTTTGGTCTCCAGCCTTTTGACCGCGCAGAGCGAGGCAGAAGCGAATTTCGGCAATTCCAGCGTCTACATTGAGAAATACATTGAAAAGCCGCGCCATATTGAAGTTCAGATTATTGCTGACCGCCAGGGCCATGTCTTGCAGCTGGGAGAGAGGGACTGTAGTGTCCAGAGGAGGCACCAGAAACTGCTTGAGGAATCTCCTTCTCCGGCAGTGGATAGTAAGATGCGCCGTAAACTGGGAGAGATGGTTTTAAAGGGGATGAAATCCATCGGTTACCTTAGTTGCGGCACTATTGAGTTTTTGCTGGATGCCAAGACCAACAATTTCTATTTCATGGAGATGAATACGCGTATCCAGGTGGAGCATCCGGTTACCGAAATGGTTACCGGTATTGACTTGATTAAAGAGCAGATCCGGGTCTCAAGCGGAGAGAAACTGAAGATCCAGCAGGAGAATGTACAGATTAAGGGCGCGGCGATAGAATGCCGTATTAACGCAGAAGACGCGGATAATAATTTTATGCCGTCTCCGGGCAAGATAGAATCACTGATTTTGCCCGGGGGGCCAAATGTGCGCATCGATACTCATATTTACTCCGGGTATGAAGTGCCTTCTTATTATGATTCGCTCCTAGCCAAGCTGATTGTTTACGGCAATAGCCGCCAGGAGGCAATTAAAACTATGCGCAGGGCATTAAGCGAATTTCATATCGCCCCTATTAAAACTACCATACCTTTTCATCTTAAATTAATGGATAACCCGTTATTTAAGAAAGGCGACATTTCCACGCATTTTGTGCAAGACACCTTAGTAAACGATGCTAAAGGAGAATAGATGAATCAAGCAGCTACGAGATGTGCAGCTATTAAGGCCGTACGTTTAATCCATTAAATAGAAAGAAGGTGCGGGGTGAACCGTGATGAGTCAAGGAATGAGCTTGGCAGCGTAAGGATACATAAGAATGTGATCTCCTCCATATCTTCCGTTGCCGCCATGGAAATAGAAGGGGTTAAAAAAGTGGGGGCAGATTTAAAGAGCAGCTTGCTTGAATTAATCGGGCAGAAAACCTCTCTTGCCGTAAAAGTAGAAATATCCAAAAATGAAGAGGTGAAGGTGGAGATACCGGTGATTATCAAATATGGCTATAATATCCCGGATACCGCTTGCCGCGTCCAGGAAAATGTGCGTCAGGCATTAGAGAAGATGACCAATCTTTCCGTAAAAGATATTAATGTAAATGTGCAAGGTATAGAAAGGGGGTAGGGATGAAGTTCTTTACCGTACTGGGGATCATGTTTTATGCTGTTATTATTATCGTTATCGGTTTGACCTTTATTGTTTTTTCATTGAATATGGTAATGCCCCAGGATATTAACAGTCTGCTTATCTATGCCCAGTCCAGCCCTAATTCCAGACTGATTATCGGGCTATCCGGAGTACTTTTAATCCTTATAAGCTTCTCTTTTGCCCAGATTATTTTAGGCCGCTTTCAGAGGGAGAAGACCATTGCTTTTACTACCTCAAGCGGGCAGGTAACTATTTCGCTTTCTGCCGTGGAGGATTTGATCCGCCGCCTGGCAGGTGTTATCCCGGAGGTAAAAGAATTAAGGCCAAATGTTGTGGCAAATAAAAAAGGTATTATTGTGGACATGCGTATAATCCTGCGTTCCGAGGCGAACATCCCGGAGCTTACCTCAAGGCTGCAGGATATCACTAAATCCAAGATTCAGGAAATCTTGGGCCTTGAAGAGCAGGTCATCATTAAAATACATGTCGCAAAGATATCTCATGATGAAAAGGACAGCCGCAAGAAAAGGGATTTTGACAAGGAAGATTCATCCGCAATACCTTTCAGCGGCTATGGGAGAGTTTAAAGACACCCGGCCCAAAAGGAATGGCCGGTGTGTGTTTGTACACAAGGAGGATCAAGAAATGGCAAGGATTGGGATTTTAACAGGCGGGGGGGATTGTCCGGGTTTAAATCCGGTTATACGCGCGGTGGTACGTAAGGCTTTGCTTGAAGGTTATGAGATAGTAGGCATTAAAAACGGCTGGAAAGGCCTGGTTGAAAATGACACTATGCCTTTAAATATAAGTACTGTTTCCGGTATACTGCCTAAAGGCGGGACTATCCTGGGGACCAGCCGCACTAACCCGTACAAGAAACAGGGTGATTTGGAAAAGGCCCAGGCAAATTTCAAGAAAATCGGCCTTGATGCCCTAGTTGCCGTAGGCGGGGAGGATACTTTGGGGGTTGCTTCCAAACTGGTGAAAGACGGGCTCTCTAATATCATCGGGGTTCCGAAAACAATTGATAATGACCTGTCGGCTACTGACTATACTTTTGGTTTTGATACTGCTTTGAACGTGGCTATGGAATGTATTGACCGTCTGCATACTACAGCCGAAAGCCACCACCGTATTATCGTGGCTGAAGTCATGGGCAGGCACGCGGGCTGGATCGCAATTGAGTCCGGTATTGCCGGCGGCGCAGATGTTATCCTTATCCCTGAGATCCCGATTGATTTAGAGGAAGTCTGCAGGATCATTAAGAAAAGACATGAGAGAGGCAAGACTTTTAGTATTGTTGTAGTGGCCGAAGGCGCCCAGTTCAAAGACGGCGCCATGGTTACCCAGGAACAGAAGCTGGATTCTTTTGGGCATGTGCGTCTGGGAGGTATCGGGGAAAATTTAGCCGCAGAGATTGAGAAAAGGACGGGTTTTGAAACCAGGGTCAGTGTTTTGGGCCATATTCAAAGAGGCGGTTCTCCGACTGCTTTTGACCGGGTGCTGGGCACGCGCCTTGGGGTTAAAGCGGTAGAACTGATCAAGAATAAAAAATTCGGCAGGATGGTAGCCTTAGCCGGCATCAAGATTATTGATGTGCCGCTTGAGGAGGCAGTAAAGGATTTAAAGACGGTTGATATGGAGCTTTACGATATTGCTAAAGTATTTTTTGGATAAATATTTCGGAAGACACCCCGTATTGATTGACGCCCGACGCTAATAGGTATTGCGTCGGTGTGCGCTTTTGTAGCGCAAATTGCGCGGGTGTCCTCCTCGGGGAGGAAAAAATGCGCGAGAGAATTAAAGATATACTTTTAGAAAGTATCCAGGTTAAAGAAGAGATCCTGCGCAATCAGATTGAATCAATCTGTGAAATTTCTCAGCTTATGATTGATTGCCTAAAGAAGGACGGGAAGGTAATTGTTTTCGGGAACGGCGGTTCAGCCAGCGACAGCCAGCATATTGCTGCCGAGCTTGTCGGCCGTTTTAAAAAGGACCGTTCGGCATTAGCCGGCATAGCTTTGACTACCAACACCTCAATACTTACTTCTTTGGCCAATGATTATGGTTATGATGTGGTTTTTGCCAGGCAAGTGGAAGCTTTAGGAAAAAAGAATGATATAGCCATAGGCATATCTACCAGCGGAAAAGCAAAGAACGTGGCTTTGGGGATCAAGCAGGCCAAGAAGATGGGGATTAAGACCGTTGCCTTAAGCGGAGGAGACGGAGGGGAGGTTGTAAAACTGGCGGATGTATCCCTGTTGGTCCCTTCTAAAATAACCGCAAGAATTCAGGAAGCGCACATAACTATTGCCCACATAATATGCGAAATGATCGAGCAGGAACTTTGCCAGGAGCAAAAATAACCTCGCTTTCAATCCTCAAGCGTAAAGTAGCGCGCCTTAAACAGGATGGCAAGCGTATTGTTTTTACCAATGGTTGTTTTGATATCCTGCATTATGGGCATACCAAATACCTGCAGGATGCCAAGAATAAAGGTGATTATCTGGTGGTAGCAGTTAACAGCGATTCTTCCATCAGGAGTATTAAGTCTAAAAACCGTCCGGTCGTAGGTCAGGCTGACCGTTTAAGGATAGTAGCTTCGCTTGGTTGTGTGGATTTTGTGGTTTTGTTTAATCAAAATAACCCGCTTGAAGTAATTAAGGCGCTTAAGCCGGATATCCTGGTTAAGGGGTCTGATTGGGACAGGAAAAAAGTTGTAGGAGCTGATTTCGTAGAAAGTTACGGCGGGAAGGTAGTTCTTATCAACTTAGTTAAAGGCCGTTCAACCAGTGCGATCATTGAAAAAATCATCAGGGACTTTGCGAAATAAGAACATTTACCGTATTATCGATGCCAATCTGAACCGGGCTAAAGAGGGGCTACGTGTTTGCGAGGAGATCACCCGGTTCATCCTGAATAACCGCAGGTTCACGGCAGGCTTGAAGGGAATCCGGCATGAGATTGACGGTATCATCAAGAAAGTCTATCCCGCCTGTGCGCTGCTAAAAGAACGCAACAGTAACGGCGATGTCGGAAGGTTGAATTTTCAGGGGGAGCTTAAGCGCTCCGATTATAAGGATATTTATTTAGCGAACATACAAAGGGTTAAAGAATCACTGCGCGTACTTGAAGAGTTTAGTAAACTAATAGATGCAATGTCCGCTTTGAGCTTTAAGCATCTCAGGTATAAGGTTTATGCGATCGAGAAAGACTCTTTTAGAAAAATCTCTTCTCTATCTGATTTTAGATAAGGGGGATCTTCCGGGGTTGCCTTTTGATGGGGTGGGGGTAATCCAACTGCGCGATAAAGTTTCCGATAAATCGCAGGTATTAAATTCGGCGTTTAAGCTGGCAAAGAGGCTTAGAAAAACTAAAACGCTCTTTATTATTAATGATTACATTGATATAGCCATTCTTTCCGGTTCTGACGGAGTGCATCTGGGGCAGCATGATCTTCCGCTGAAATATGCCAGGAGATTGTTAGGTAAAGATAAGATCATCGGCATATCTTGCCATAACCTGGAGCAGGCCATGAAAGCACAGCAGGAGGGGGCGGATTATATCGGCATTGGGCCTATCTATCCTACTGCCACTAAGCCCGAATATAGGGCAATCGGGCTGGAGATGCTTCGCCAGCTAAAAGGAAGGATAAAGATACCATATTTTGCCATAGGCAGTATCAATGAAGTGAATATAAAAGAAATTATAGATGCGGGGGCAAGGCGCGTTGCAATCTGCAGGGCGATTTTAAAATCCGGTGACCCCGCAGGCGCATCAAAAAGATTATTCGATAAGATCAGAAAAGCTACCCTGGAATAAAATGACCCAACTGGAATACGCAAAGAAAAATATTATCACCGGGATTATGCGTAAAGTAGCGCGAACGGAAGGTATTAATCCGGCCCAATTAATGCTCCTTATCCGCCAGGGTAAGGCAGTTATCCCCTTAAATAAAAATCATAAGATTAAAAAACCCTGCGCAGTGGGCAGTATGCTCTCTACTAAGGTCAACGCTAATATCGGAACATCTACGGATGAATCCAGGATTTCCGATGAAATAAGGAAGCTGAAGGTTGCTATAGGGTATGGGGCCGATACCTTGATGGATTTAAGTGTAGGCGGGGATCTGCTTAAGATGAGGCAGCAGGCTTTAAAATACTCAAGCGTACCGCTGGGGACTGTACCGGTATACGAGGTGGCAGTCAGGGCCCAGGAAAGAAATAATGATTTTATTAAATTTAAGGCGGCGGATATCCTGGATGTATTAGATGAGCAGGCCAGGCAAGGGGTGGATTTTTTTACGATACACTGCGGGGTAACAGGCAGGAGCCTGAAGGCTTTAGAAAAGCAGAAAAGGCTTATGGGTGTTGTTTCGCGCGGCGGAGCGATCATCGCTAATTGGATAAAACGGAATAAAAAGGAAAATCCTTTTTATACGCATTTTGAACAAATCCTGGATATCGCCAATAAATATGACGTGACTTTGAGCCTGGGGGACGGGTTAAGACCGGGTTCGATTTTGGACGCGACGGATAAAGCGCAGATTACGGAATTAAAAATCCTTGGTGCATTAGCAAAGCGCGCCAGGGCAAGAGGGGTGCAGGTTATGATTGAAGGCCCGGGGCATGTCCCGTTAAACCAGATTAAAAAAAATGTCTTGCTCGAAAAAAAGTATTGCGGGAAAGCGCCATTTTATGTGTTGGGGCCTTTAGTAACCGATGTTGCCCCGGGTTATGATCATATTACCTCTGCCATCGGAGGTGCGTTAGCCGCTGGTTTTGGGGCGGATTTTCTTTGTTATGTAACGCCGGCTGAGCATTTACGGCATCCAACTGCCGATGATGTGCGTGAGGGAGTAATTGCTTCGCGTATTGCTGCCCATGCCGGAGATTTGGTTAAACGCAGGAGATCATCCATAAGCTGGGATAAGAATATTTCCGCTGCCCGAAAGGCCAGAGACTGGAAAAAGCAAATCAAGCTGTCCATTGATCCTGCTAAGGCTAAAGAATACCGTTCCTCAAGCAAGCCCAAGCTTTATGATGTATGCACGATGTGCGGAAAATATTGCTCTATTAAACTTATGGAGGAGTGTAAAGAGAAGTAAGGTTGCGTCGGTGCGCATCATAAGGCATCGCAGCACCTGGCGTTTATCGGAGTTACGCGAGTGCGCATTTAATAGCTTGCAGCACCCAGCGATAGGAAGGTCACCCAACGCTTATGGGTATTGCGTTGGTGTTACCCTTGTGGGCAAATTGCGCTGGTGCGCGCTAGGTAGATGGCAGTACCCCGCGCTGACCGGAATTGCGCGGGTGCATTGATAATTTGCGCACCTAACGCTTAGCGGAATTGCGTTAGTGCGCGCTAGGTAGCGCGGGTGTAATTCAGTGGTAGAATGGCAGCTTCCCAAGCTGCATATGGCGGTTCGATTCCGCTCACCCGCTATAAAATCAGTATGTAGTAGTTAGTAGATAGAATGTAGGGATGATGAAAAGAATACTTTTAATTCTGATGGCTTTGGTTGTAGCCGGTTGCGCAAGCAGCCCGATTTATACAGGCCCAAGAGCGCCTATTCAGCCACAGGCTATTCCAGGGGTGTCCCATCGCGTAGAGCCAAAGCAAACGCTTTGGAGGATATCCAGGATGTATAATGTAGAGATTGATGATATCCTGCGCGTGAATAATATTTCCGAAGGCGCTACTATTGAAATCGGGCAGATGCTGTTGATACCAAACCGTTCCAAGCCTCAGAGTGAAGCGGTATTTTCCGGTAACGATGATTTTATCTGGCCGTTAAAAGGCAAGATCCTTTCCGCTTTCGGTTCAAACTACCAGAATTTAATCAACAGGGGGATAAATATTCAGATTTCTGAAGAAGCCGATATCCTGGCATCGCGCGCAGGAAAGGTTGTTTTTTATGCCGATAATTTCGGTAATTTTGGCAGGACTTTAATTATTGACCATGGAAACGGATTACGCAGCATCTATTCCAGGGCTTCAGAGTTCTTTGTGCGACCGGGAGAAAGCGTACAAAGAGGAGCATTGATCGGGCGTATCGGCCAAGCGCCCGGAGGAAAGAATAGTTATCTGCATTTTGAGATACGTAAGGGCGTAATGCCCCAGAACCCCTTGTTTTATTTGCCATGATAAGAGATAAATTCTTTGATCGAAGAAATTACATCGAGATATTGCAAAAGCGCGTCGGCAGTCTCAAAGATGGCTATCGCCAGAATATAGCTATTATCGGTGAAGAGAATGTCGGGAAAACCAGTATTGTTTATAAGTTTCTGGATAATTTTTATGACCCGCGGATCATTACGGTGTTTCTTGAGGTAAGGCCTGGTTCATTCCAGGATTTTGCGAAGAGGTTCATCGGGGCCTTACTGTACAACTTCCTTTTAAACAGCGGGCTGGAGTTAAAAGAAGAGATTGATTTCCTGCTGGCCAAGTCTGCCGGGTATATTCCTAACACGGCGCTTAAGATAAAGGCGATACTTAATGAGTTATCCCGGAGGAAAAAGGTAAATATTGTTAACGAGCTTTTCAGCCTTCCTGAATTAATCTATCAGGAGACAGGGAAATTTACTGTTCTTTTCTTGGATGAGTTTCATAACCTGGAGAGTATCGGGATTAATAATTTGTACCGGGAGTGGAGTAAACTGCTTATCCTGCAAAAAAATACCCTCTATGTTATAACCAGCTCAATGATGTTTAAAACCAGGGTTATCCTCTCCAAGCAGCTTTCTTTGCTGTTCGGAAATTTTGAGGTAATCAATGTGGAACCTTTTGATATGCATACCAGCGGGCGTTATCTTGATCATCGCCTCCCGGCAATCAAGTTATATCCTGGGCTAAAGGATTTTATAATTAATTTTACAGGGGGCTATCCTCTTTATCTGGAGCTTATATCAGATGTTTTGTCTAACAGTATAGAAGGCCGTGTCTGCCTGCCGGCAAGGCCGGGTTTGGCATCAGATGACCAAAACCGGGAGAATATTTATACCAATCTTGCGGATATTCTTGAAGAGTTGTTATTTAATACATCCGGGATCCTTAACCAGAGGTTTTCCAATTATATCAAGCGTTTCCTGGATTCTCCTGTCAGCAATGATTATATCTCAATATTGTATTTGGTTGCCAGCGGCCGGAATCGGATCAAGGATATTGCCCATATCTTGCATAAGCAGAAAAAAGAGCTTGCTTCCAGGATCAACTATCTTCTGGAGTTGGACGCTATTACGCGCAGCGGCGATTTTATTAAGGTAAGCGACCGTTTATTTGCTTATTGGATGCGTTTTGTTTATCAGGAGAAAATACACTCTTTATCGTACGATGCCAAGAGCCAGAAGGAGAAATTCCGTGACGGATTAATAGAACTTATCCAGGAATTCTTAAGGCAATCGCAAAAACCCCTTTCCAGCCGTATATTCGAGTTATTGCAGTTGTTTGAAGATGACCTTATGCAGTTTGAGCGTAAAAAGATCAGGCTTAACCATTTCCGTGAGGTAAAGCAACTGGCATTCAACCACCGTCTTCTAAAAGAAGGTTTATTGGGCCGTTCAAGCGAGTCCCTGTGGATTATGGCGATTAAACCGGAGGCCATAACCGAACAGGATATAGCGGAGTTTTCCAGAGAATGTAAAAAGTACCACCATAAATCACAGCGTAAGATCATGGTCACCTTAAAGGAAGTCGATCCTAACGCCAGGCTGAGGGCCCTGGAAGAGAAAGTCTGGACATGGGATTTAAACAGCCTCAACCAGATGCTGGATCTGTTTTCGAAGCCGCGGGTGGTTGCATGAGCTTCGCACTTTATCCAAGCTTAACTATTAAAGGTATACGGTTTAATGGATTGAATGAGAAAGAAGGTGCGGGGTGAAAATAGGGGTAATTTCTGATACTCATATTGCGAATAAGTCCGAGCATATCCCCGGGATCATACTTGATGTCTTCAGACATGTGGATATGGTTATCCATGCCGGGGACATGGTGGATTTGAGGGTGATCGATGAATTAAAATCCGTCTGCCCAAAGATTGTCGCTGTCGCCGGGAATATGGACCTGGAGGCGGTAAAGAAAAGATACCCGGAAAAGGAAGTTTTAAAAATATCAGGTTATAAGATAGGCCTTATGCACGGATGCGGCCCTGCATCGAACCTGACCGCCTTGCTTAAAGATGCCTTTAAGGAAGATAAGCCGGATATTATTGTGTTCGGGCATTCGCATAAACCGATGAATGAATTTATAGACGGGGTATTATTTTTTAACCCCGGCAGCGCAAATGATTTTACGGCGGAATGTAACTCTTACGGTTTAATTGAAATTAATGAAGAGATCAATGCCAGGATAATCAAAATTTAAAATGGATAGACTTTGGGCCCCCTGGAGAGTAAGTTACATAAGCGGAAAAAGTAAGGAGAAGGGGTGTATTTTCTGCCGCGCCAAGCGCTTGGCGAAGGTTGGTTTGGGTTCCTATAGCCAAAACCAAAGGAGCGGTTTCAGGGATTACGTTATTTTTAAGAGCAGGTTTACCGTTGTTATGTTAAATATCTACCCTTACAATAACGGGCATCTCCTGCTTTTTCCTTTAAGGCATATACGCGATATATCCCAATTGCGGGAGGATGAAGTGCTGGATTTGTTCAAATGTTTGGATAGGGCAAAGGAACTGTTGCAGAAAGTCCTGCACCCGCAGGGTTATAATATAGGTTTTAACCTCTCCCGGCCGGCCGGCTCCGGCATTACCGGGCATCTGCATTTACATATTGTCCCGCGCTGGACAGGGGATACTAATTTCATGCCCGTTATTTCAAATACCAAGATTATTTCACAATCCCTGGCGGAGTTAGCCAAATCTCTAAAAAATGCCTATAAACAATATCAAAGAGTTTGAAGATAAATTTCTTGCCCCTTACGCCGCCAAGAGCTGCAATTCGCTAGGCCGCGTGCATAAAGAAGAGGAGCATCCTTACCGTTCATGCTATCAGCGTGACCGGGACCGGATTATACATTCCGCTGCTTTTAGAAGGCTGGAATATAAAACCCAGGTTTTTGTCAATCATGAAGGCGACTATTACCGGACTCGCTTGACACATAGTATTGAGGTTTCGCAGATCGCCCGTACGGTGGCCAGGGCATTGCGCTTGAATTCGGATTTAACCGAAGCAATTGCTTTAGCCCATGACCTGGGGCATACGCCTTTTGGCCACTCCGGAGAAGAGGCGCTCAATGAACTGATGTCTAAATATGGAGGGTTTAATCATAACCTGCAGGGATTAAGAGTGGTTGATTACTTGGAAGAACGCTATCCAGAATTCCCGGGCTTAAACTTAAGCTGGGAAGTAAGGGAAGGGATAGTCAAACATTCCTCAGTTTTTGATATTGCGGTTAAAATCAAAGAGTTTTTACCCAAGAAAATGCCTTCCCTGGAGACACAGTTAGTTGATGCCGCGGATGAAATTGCTTATGATAATCATGACCTGGATGACGGTTTGACCTCGGGGTTGATAAAGGAAAAGGATTTGGATGGCCTTGAGATCTGGGAGAAAATAAATCGCAAAATTAACCAGAAATATGCTAAAATTGATCTCTGCAGGCGTAAGTACCTGGTTATCCGGGGGTTAATTGATTTGCAGGTTACGGATTTGATTGAACGCACCCAAAGCGTAATTTCCCGGCTTAAGATTAATAATTACAGCCAACTGCAGAAGATTAATTATAAAATAGTGGATTTTAGCAAAGAAACCAAGGATCTAAGAAGCCCTCTCAGGGAGTTTCTTATGCAGAAGCTTTATCATCATTACCGCGTTATGCGCATGAGTATTAAAGCCAAACGTTTTATTCGGGAGTTGTTCTGTGAATACGCCAGGCGCCCTGAACAGTTACCCTCGGAAGTCCAACTTAGGATCCCGAGAGAGGGAGTAAAGCGGGCAGTTTGTGATTATATAGCCGGTATGACTGACCGCTATGCATTAGATGAATATAAAAAACTATTCAACCCCTACGAAAAAGTATAGGTTTTTAGTATCGGCGGTGCATAGTATTTACCGTTTACTTAACTCTACCTATGAGCTTAAGGAACTGGTAAGCCGCATGGGCAGGTTATTTTGCCAATTTTTTAATGCCCAGTATTGCCTGGTTGTTTTGCTGGATCCCGGCAAGAAATACTCCAGTACCAAATGTTTAATCAAGGACCATACCAAGCTGATTGTTGATAGAAAAGTAAGGATTAGCGGAAGAATCGAAAGAAAGATTATCAAAAGTTCATCTGCGGTCAGAAAGGGCGCCTTGCTTGGCGTGCCGCTTATATGCGAGGATGTGCTGGGTTTTATAATTGTAAAACGCATAAAGGTCCATCAGCCATTTGATAAATTTGATCAGGAAATGCTTATGAATATGGCGGAGCAGGCGGTGATCGGGATCAAGAATTTGCAGCTTTATGAAGAACAGCAGAAAATAGTATTTGGCAGTATCAAGTCATTAGTTACTCTCTTAAATACACGCGTGCCGCAGGAATATACGCACTCGCCGCATTTTAGTAAATTAGTTTGTGCTTTGGGTTATGAACTGCACCTGGGCGAAAAACAGATTGAAAGCCTTAAATACGCCAGCCTTCTGCATGATACCGGTAAAATTGATATCCCGGCGGAGATTTTAACTAAAGCCACTAAGCTTACCTCCGAGGAATACGATATTATAAAGAAGCATCCGGTAAAAGGGGCGCAGATATTGAGGCCTTTGCAGGTATTGCGTCCGGTTATTCCCATTATCATGCATCACCATGAGAAATATAACGGTACAGGTTATCCATCGCATCTGAAAGGCGGGCAGATCCCATTGTGCGCCAGGATCATGTCTGTGGCGGATGCTTTTGAGGCGATGGTTTACGGCCGGCCATACCGCCAGAGGATGGAGATCGATGCCGCTATCAGGGAAATAAAGAAAAAGAGCGGTACGCAATTTGACCCTAAGATAGTGGAGGCTTTCTTGAGGGTAATTAAGAAATTCAACAAAAGGATTTACCTGAAACAGGGAAAACCTTAATTTAAACTTTGTGCTATGACAGAAAAACAGGATTATTCTCAAAGCGAACTTTTTACGCAATCTTTGGGCAGCGGCCAATATAAGCCGCGCATTCCAGCCAATCCGTTTCTTACGCGTATCCGGGGTTATGAGAAAATACTGCTTTTAATCATGGGTTTGGTTTTACTAAGTATAATTTCTTTTTCTTTGGGCGTAGAAAAAGGGAAGAGAACCGCTTTAGCCGCAAGTAAGAGTATCGGGCCGGCAAGCTGCTACACTATACAGGTAGCGGCTTTTAAAGACAGGAACCTTGCTTTGCGCCAGGCCCAGTGGTTGACAAGCCAGGGGCTGGCACCATTAGTTTTTGCGAAAGGTAATTATATTATTTTGTGCGTAGGCAAATTTTCTAACCAAGATAGCGCGCAACCTTTGCTGATCCAATTGCAGAGAACCTACGCTGGTTGCCGCATAAGGAGGTTATAAAACCATGTCAATACATCCGTCATTAGTTATTTCGGAAAAAGACAAGATGTCGCGTTCGGTGTTGAAGCGTACAGAACGCATCAGGCATATGCAGGAAAAGGGCAAATGGAAAGAAGGGGATCCGGTTTACGGATTACCCAAGATTAAAACCTTAAGGATCAGGATCAAGAAAGAAAAAACAGCTAAGGCTGAAACCACCGCAGCTGAAGGTGCAGCCCCGGCAGCTGCTGTTCCGGCAAAGGATGCAGCCAAGGCTGCTCCTAAGGCACAGGATAAAAAATAAAATTAAATGCAACTGAATCATCTTAGGCGTAAAATAAGGCTATTTGTTTTTAAGCTGCGAGATCGCATCATCTGGGATACGGGTGAGCGCAGTAAGAGTTTTGCCCCGAAGACAGATAATAGAAGCATGCCGTCAGTTTTAGCCATGGCAAGTTCAATTTTCCTATCGGTTTTTCTTCTTTCGGGAGTTGTATTTGCGGATGAGTTTAGCGCATTTACAGGCCAGATCAGCGCCGATAATATAAATGTACGCGTTGATTCCACTGTAGGTTCAGCAGTTGTTTGTACTCTTGCCAAAGGGCAGTTGGTGGAAGTAGCCTCTGAGCTTTATGACTGGTATAAGATCCGCCTCCCCAAATCAGCGCCTTCCTATATAAAACAAGACCTGGTTGAATGTATCGGTAATACTGCGGCAAAATGTTCTAATGGCAAGGTCACGGGAAACAGGGTAAATATCCGGCTTGGCCCGAGTGAATCATCCCCTATTATTGGCGGGGCTGATAATTCAACGGTGGTCAATATTATTCAAGAGGAAGGCAGTTGGTATAAGATTGAACCAGTTCATCAGAGTTATGGATGGGTACATAAAAAACTTGTCAATAAAGATATATCTGTTGTTAAAACTGGAGAAAAAGATGATATGTCCCTGCAGCCAGAGGTTTTGGAAAGCGGGACCCATCCTGGGGGTTCCCAGCCGTCTGCTCGGCAGCAGCTGGTTGTCGAAGGAACAATCAGCCCGTACGGAGTGGTGCTATGGCGTAAAGCAACCCATAAGTTAGTTACCGGTGAGAAAGGTGTATATTTATTAAAAGGTAATCGCAAGGCCCTAGACAGCCTTAATTACCATAAGGTAAAAGTTACCGGTAAAATAATCAATCCGGAAAACAAGAGGTATCCGATTATTGAGGTAGCTGTCATCGAGGTATTGAATTGAGCCTTCCGCAATTAACCATTTCCTTTGCCATTTCCTTTGCCATTTTATTGGTTGCCATGACTGTGCATGAATTTGCGCATGGCCTGACTGCTTATAAGTTAGGTGATTCCACGGCAAAGTTTTCCGGACGGCTGACCTTGAATCCGCTTGCTCACATCGACCCTTTCTGGACGATCCTGTTGCCGCTTGTGCTTTTTTTGTCCAGCTCCGGTCATTTTGTTTTCGGTGCTGCCAAGCCCGTGCCTATAGATTACAGGGCATTGAAAAACCCTAAAAGGGATATAATCTGGATCGGTCTAAGCGGACCACTGGCAAACCTTATCCTGGCTTTTATTGTCGCCCAGGTTATAAGATTTATCCCCCTGTCGGGGATCCCGGCTTACTTGCTTTCAAATTTGCTTTTGATTAATGTTGTTTTGGCTCTATTCAACTTAATCCCTATCCCGCCGTTAGACGGTTCACGGGTCTTAATGGGCTTGCTGCCTGAGGGGTTATTGCAGCTGTATGCCGGACTTGAGCGTTACGGCTTTATTATCCTTTTTGCGCTTATCTGGCTTGGGGTATTTGACCGCCTGCTTTGGCCGCTGGTGGCCTTAGTAATCAGGTTTATGGGAGCAGGGTATTAAAAATGCATAAAGTTAAAGTCAATCTAGGAAGCAGATCTTACGATATAATCATCGGCAGATCCATCCTTAAAAGCATGCCTTCGTATTTACGCAAATTAAATATCGGCTCGCATGCTTATATCATTACTAATTCGTTATTAAAAGATAGGTACGGTGCAGTCTTGTCCGGCGCTTTGCTTAAGGGGGGCTTCTGCTTCCGTTTCAAGGTTGTCCCGGACAGCGAAAAAAGTAAGTCATTGGCAACTGCAGCGCGTGTAATTAAGGACCTGGCCGGGTTTGATAAGAAAAGAAAAATCTTTATTGTTGCTTTTGGCGGCGGAGTAGTGGGTGACCTGGCAGGTTTTGTCGCTTCGGTATATAAACGGGGGGTTGCTTATGTGCAGGTGCCTACGAGTTTATTGGCGCAAGTAGATTCATCTATCGGAGGCAAGACGGCGCTTGACCTGGATTTAGGCAAGAATCTGGTGGGGGCATTTTACCAGCCAAGGCTTGTATTCAGCGAGATTGATTTTCTAAAAACCCTGGATAAGCGTCAAATCGCTTCAGGGATGGCGGAGATAATTAAGTACGCTATCATCAGTGATAATAGTTTGTTTTGTTATTTGGAAAAGAGGCATAAGGATATAGTTAATGCTAACCCCGAAGCATTAGGGAAGATAATCAGATCCTGCAGCAGGATCAAGGCTGCAATAGTCAGCCGCGATGAAAAAGAGTCTTCAGGCTTAAGGACGATCTTAAACTTTGGCCATACCGTTGGCCATGCAGTTGAGTCTGCCTGCGGATATAAAGGTTACAATCATGGAGAGGCGGTAAGCCTGGGGATAATCGCAGCTTCGTATTTAAGCCGCAGGATGGGGTTTATCAATGACAGATTATTCCTGCGTATCGGGAGTTTAATCAAGCTTTATGGCTTACCTGTAAAACTTAAAAATGTATCCGTAAACAGGATCATAGATGCTTATTATCATGATAAGAAATTTACCGGCAGGCAGAACAAGCTGGTTTTGATCCGTGGGATTGCCCGGCCCGTAGTTGTAAGTAACATCGCCTTGGATCTTATAAAAGAGGCGGTTAAGAAGATATCTTAAGCCTACCTGCTGGTGGAAAGGGTAATAATTTCTCCTTCGTTGTTTATCTCTACGGTATTGGCAGTGATTTTCTCTACTTTTGCCCCGTCAATTAAATCATTTTCCTTTATAATCTGATTATTCACCAAGGCATACCCGCTGTTATCTGAGAAGAATATCCCGTTTAAGACAAAGCTTTTTTTTGGTTTTTCTTGTTCTTGAGGCAATATGATTGGCGTAGCAGATGGAAGCGCCTGTTCGGTTTCTGATTTTACCTCAGGGGCGGCAGCTGTTTTGTGAAGAGGGGATAATCGGAATGAGGAGATCTTGCGGTTAATAATTTTGAATAGAAGGCTGCTTAGAAATATGCCGACAACAAATATTGCAATATAAATAAGGCAGGTTTTAAGCTTTGGTTTTTTCCCCGGCACGGGTATTTCTTTTAGCAAGTTTCTTTGGATGGATTCTTCGGTTTTCTTCAGCGCATCATTAATTATACTCATAAATTACCCTGCTCTAACAGAATAACTGTCTAACTCTTCGAGGCATCTCTTTATGATGTTAAGATCTATATGGTTGGTCTCGGAGACAAAGCCGGCCAGTAGTGCGCGGTCACAGATCATATTGATCAATCTGGGTGTACCTGCGGAGAAGCGGCCTATTTCATCTATGGCTTCATCGCTGAATTTAATCCTGTGGTTTTTTTTATCTCCAGATGGACCATCCCCGGCTACCTCCAGCCTGTGGTTTATATAGGGTTTTATTTCATCGCCATCAAGCGGCCCAATATGGTAGCGGACCATGATCCTTTGCCGCAACTGCCTTAAATCATATAAATTAATCCGGTTGTTCAATTCCGGCTGTCCCACCAGAATTACCTGCAGCAATTTATCTTTTTCTGTTTCTAAATTTGAAAGCAGCCGGATCTGCTCAAGCAGGCTGGGTTTTAGGCTCTGCGCTTCATCAATAATGAGCACCAGGTTGTTCCCCGCATCCGACTCCCGCAGCAGGAAATTATTTAACTCCCAAACCATATCTAACTTAGTCTTGTTCTGGGGGGCAATCCCGAAATCTTTAATGATTGATTCCAGGAGCTGGGTTTCGGAGAAAGCGGGGTTTAAGATAAAGGCTGTTTTTACGTTTTTGCCTATATGGTTCAAGAAGAAGCGGCAGATAGTTGTCTTACCAGTGCCTATTTCGCCTGTCAGAACGATAATCCCCTTTCTCTGGGAAACTCCGTAGAGCAGGTGGGAGATGGCCTCTTTGTGTTTCTTGCTTGAGAAAAAAAAGGCCGGGTCGCTGGTAACATTAAAAGGTCTTTCCTTTAACCCGTAAAATTGGCAGTACATTTCTCACCTCCCGGTTATTATATCAGGAATGTAAGGTTTGTAAAGTATTGACATATTTATGAATATATGTTATATTTTTTATTCAGAGGTAAGAAGAAAAGCCACGGCTGCCTCAAAGACAAAAGGCACTAATGGCAATCTTAGAAAAAATAAAAGAAAATCGTCGTTTCCCACGGGTAGATTTTCATTCACAAGTACATTGTCAACTTAGCGGCAAGCCGGATTTTGAAAATGTCCTCAGCAGCGATATCAGCTACGGGGGTTTAAAGTTCACCAGTGAAAAGTTTATACCTGTTTCCACCCCGGTGATGCTTGAAATCAATGTTTTAAACCGGGTGCTAAAGCCTATTGGCAGGATAGCCTGGTCAACGACTTTGGCGCATTCCGACCGTAACCAGACAGGGGTAGAGTTCACGGAGTTTGATTTACCGGAAAGAAATTATCTCATGGATTTTGTGAACATGCAGCTGGGGAAAATTTAACTTAATGAAAGGAATATTATAAATGGTGCCTGATGCAGTTAAGGAATCACAAGCGGAAACAAAGCCAAAGGTGGAGAGGCAAACTAACTGCCTGGCTTGTAATAAATTGATTAAGAAGCTGAAGAGGTATTACCGTAATGGTAAATTTTACTGTAGCAAGAAATGCTGGCGCGTCTTTGTCGCTAAGACCAAGGCGGAATCCGCAGAAGGCAAGAAATAATGAAGACCGTTAAAGAACGCAGAATACATCCACGATTAGAGCATAAGCTTCCGTTTAATGTCGCCGTCAACGGATATGATTTCTCTACAACCACCCATAATATAAGCTGCGTAGGGGCTTATTGCCACCTGGATAAGTATATACCTCCTTTTACCAAGATTTCCGTAAAAATGAGCCTGCCGCATAAGGGCCAGGCAGACAGGGATACTATTGTTGAATGCAAGGGTGTAGTTGTAAGAAGCGAAGATGAGACCAGCGGCGGATTCAACATCGCCATATTCTTTAATCAGATACGCGATGAACAGCGTAAAAAGATTACCGCGTATATAAGCCAGTTTTTGCATTAAACGCCATTTGGCTTTGGGAAAAGTCAGAAAACATAATCAGCAGGCCAAACTTGTTATAGGCTTCATCTATAGAGATGAGGCTATTTTTATTAGATCCAGGGATAAGCTAAAAAGGAAATTCGGCAGGATTGATTTTCAGTCAGACCCCCTTGATTTTGACTGTACGGCTTATTACGAAAAAGAGATGGGGGCCGGTTTAAAAAGAAGGTTTATCAGCTTCAGGAAACTAATCCCCATCCAGGATTTATACCGTATCAAGCTTTATACTAACAGAGTTGAAGCAAGATGTTCAAATTCCGGGTTGCGCCAGGTGAATATTGACCCCGGCTATCTGGATTCAGCCAAGCTGGTACTTGCCTCTACCAAAGATTACGCGCACAGGATATATTTACGTAAAGGTATCTTCGCGGAGATAACGCTAAGTTACCGGAACCTTTCTTTTGCCCATAATGATTGGACGTATCCGGATTATCGCAGCCAGGAGTATATCAACATCTTTAATAAAATCAGGAAGCTTTATGTCCCATAAAAATATTTTTGGATATAAGGGCATCGGCAGGATTATTCTTTTGTGCGGTTTGTCCATTTTGAGCGGCTGTACTACAATTTATAATCCTGCCACCGGCCAGAGAGAGACTATCTTTATTGATACAAAAACCGAGGTCAGCCTGGGTTTGGATATGGCTAAGGAGATCAGCAGCCAGATGAAAATGGTTGATGACCCCAAGATGCGGGAACGCCTGGAAAAAATCGCTAAAAGAATAGCCGCGGTTTCCGACCGGCAGGATATAGATTACCATTTTAATATCGTTAAAGAAAAAGAGTTCAATGCTTTTGCTATACCCGGAGGCAATGTTTATGTAAATAGCGGCTTGATGGAGGCTTCAAGCGATGATGAGTTAGCTGCTGTAGTCGGCCATGAGGTAGGCCACATCGCTGCGCGCCATAGCGTAAAACGCCTGCAGGCTGCATTGGGGTATCAATTGCTTAGCTCCATTGCTTTAGGCCTTAGCGGTCAGAAAAATGTATTGCAGGCGGTGGATGTGGTTTTTAATGTGGTGGCCCTGGGGTATAGCCGTAAAGACGAGTATCTTGCGGATAGGCTGGGAGTAAAATATGCTAATGCGGCCGGATTTGATGCCTATGGCATGGTAACTTTCTTTCAAAAACTTAAAGAGCAGGGTAAGAATACAAGTTTAAGCCTGGTTTTTTTAAGTTCGCACCCTCCCATAGATGAGCGTATTAAACAGGCCAAGAAAGAGATTTCTGCCTTAAACCATTAAGCAGATGCCAAATTACCCTTCATATATTAAATCAAGCAGAAGCGGCAAGCTGAAGATAGCCGCTGACCGGCTTTTTAACGGCCTTAAATCATGCAGTATCTGCCCCCGAGGCTGCAAGGTTAACCGCCTGGAGGGGGAAACAGGGTTCTGCAAAACCGCTGTGCTGCCCAAAGTTTATAGTTTTATGTGCCACCACGGAGAAGAGCCGCCTGTTTCGGGTACAAAAGGCAGTGGTACGGTATTTTTCAGCCATTGCAACATGAGTTGCGTATATTGCCAGAACTATGAATTCAGCCAGTTAGGCAAAGGCAGGGAATATAGATTAGAAGAATTGGCGCAGGTAATGTTGTCCCTGCAGGGATCAGGCTGCCATAATATTAACCTGGTTACGCCCACTCATGTTTTACCGCAGATACTTAAGGCTTTGGAGATAGCTATTGCGGGAGGGTTAAAGATACCCTTGGTTTATAATACCAGCGGCTATGAATCAGTTGAAATAATAAGGCTGCTTACTGGAATAGTTGATGTTTACCTTGTGGATATGCGTTATGCAGATAGCGAAATTGCCAGGCGCCTTTCATCAGCCCCTGATTATGCGCAATGCAATCAGGAGGCAGTAAAAGAGATGTACCGGCAGGTTGGCCTGGCAGAGTTTGATAGAGAGGGGTTGATCAAAAAGGGCTTGATCATAAGGCACCTGGTATTGCCAAACCAGACTTCAGGCACGGATAAGATCATGCGGTTCATTGCCAGGGATATCTCCGAGGACACCTGCGTCAGCTTAATGAGCCAGTACCTGCCTTATTATAAAGCTTCCGCCTACCCTGAAATAAGCCGTCGCCTGAAAAACAGCGAGTATGAAGAAGCTAAGGGGATATTGGAAAAATACAATCTACTCAACGGCTGGATCCAGGAGTCATACGGCTCAGAGCGTTTCGCCGGAGTAAATATTAAACCTGCTTAAATATGCCCAAAGAATCATTATTTAAGAAGATTATCAGTTTCATTTTTGCCAAGCTGTTTAAGATTAATGACTCCGCGCAAAAGATTGCTTTGGGCGTGGGTTTAGGCGTATTCTCCGGGCTTATCCCCGGGACGGGCCCGGCTGCAGCGTTATTCCTGGCTTTTGTTTTCCGGGCTAACCGGGCAGCTGCTTTATTCGGAAGCATACTTACTAATACATGGTTAAGCCTATTAACTTTTATTTTAGCAGTAAAGATCGGTTCTCTCCTGCTTAACAGGCACTGGCAGGAGGTATCCCGGAAGGCGCAAGGCTTAATCCATAATTTCCACTGGGGAGGCTTCTTTAAGCTTTCTTTTTTAGATGTAGCCTTGCCGGTTATTATCGGGTATTTGGTGATGGGGTTATTTTTGGGGCTGGTCTGTTATTTGGCAGTGCTCTTTGTAATCAGGAGGGTTTTTCATAAAGGTAATTTTGCCCAATAATCATAAGCACGAAAAGAAAAGGCCGGTATCCAAGAGATACCGGCCTTAATCTTTGCAAGATTTCTTAGGGTGTATTAATCTCCGTAAACAGTAGTGGTGTATTCTCCGTAAATACCAAGGACGTTTTTGGCATCGTAATCAACATATTTGATTGTCCTGATATTGCCGTTTGCCGCAGCTGCCTTAATACTGCAATCACCGGTAGCAACCAAACCTAATACCGACGTAGCTTTAGCTACGCCAGTTTTACTATAAGACATTCCGCCGTCTCCGGCTGCTACAGGGGCTTTGACCTCCGTATAGATCATTCCCATTGGGTATGGGGTAGCGCAACCGTTAAGGGCGACTGCAACAAATAGAACTAAAATCAAGAAACCGATCTTTTTCATATTGCCTCCTTTCTACAGGTATTGTATCAAAAGGCCTATCTAATGCAATATTTTTTAAGCTTGCTAAAAATAAAATTAAGAGTTAGAATAAAACAAATTAAGATTAAGGAGGCACTAATGAAAAAAATAGTCTTGCTGCGCCACGGAGAAAGCACATGGAACAGAGAGAACCGTTTTACCGGCTGGACTGATGTGGATTTATCCGGCCAGGGTATACAAGAAGCAAAAAAAGCGGGTGAACTGCTCAAGAAAGAAGGTTTTGTGTTTGATATAGCTTTTACTTCTGTGTTAAAAAGGGCCATCCGCACACTTTGGCTTACGCTTGATGAGTTGGATTTAATGTGGATACCCGTTTACAACTCCTGGCGGCTTAACGAAAGGCATTACGGAGCATTACAGGGGTTAAATAAATCCGAGACCGCTGCTAAGTATGGCGAGGAGCAGGTTTTGATATGGAGGAGAAGCTATGATGTTCCCCCTATGCCTTTAGATAAAAATGACCCGCGCTATCCCGGCAATGACAGGCGTTACAAGGACTTAACCCCTAAAGAACTTCCTCTTACGGAATGTTTAAAAGATACGGTAGAACGTTTCTTGCCTTATTGGCATAAAACAATTGCCCCCGTCGTAAAAAGCGGCAAGCGGGTGATTATTGCAGCACACGGCAATTCTCTGCGTGCTTTGGTCAAATACCTGGATAATATCTCCGAAGATAAGATAGTCAATTTGAATATCCCCACAGGCATGCCGCTGGTCTATGAACTGGGAGATGATTTGAAGCCGGTTGAAAGTTACTACCTGGGCGACCCGGAAGCGGTAAAGAAAGCGATGGATGCGGTAGCAAACCAGGGAAAGGCAAAATAGGCTGTTTTTTATTCAGCCGGAAGGAGCGTGTATGCCGGTTAGGAAGACAGGTGAGAAATACAGGTGCAATCTTTGCGGCAATGAGGTTGTAGTAAGCAAGGTCGGCGGAGGCGAATTAGTTTGTTGCGGTAAGCCGATGGAAAAGATTGAAGGATAGATAAAAGGAGATGCGTAATGAACAAATCAGTTAAAGGCACAAAAACAGAACAAAATTTACTTAAGGCTTTTTCCGGAGAGTCACAGGCGCGTAACCGCTATACGTATTTTGCTTCGGTTGCCAGAAAAGAAGGGATGGTGCAGATATCCAACATTTTTCTTGAAACCGCGGAAAACGAAAAGGAACATGCCAAGGTATTCTTTAAGCATCTTGAGGGAGGAGATGTGGAGATTACCGCTACTTATCCTGCCGGGGCAATAAGAGACACGAAGGCTAATTTAGAAGAAGCCGCTTCCGGAGAGAATATGGAGTGGACTACGCTTTATGCTGATTTTGCCAAGGTCGCACAGGATGAAGGGTTCCCGGAGATAGCGCGTTCATTTGAACAGGTGGCCAAGGTTGAGAGATTTCACGAATCCCGTTACCGCAAATTAATTAATAATCTTGCGTACGGCCAGGTATTTAAGAAGAAGGAAAGCATAAAATGGCATTGTGCTAATTGCGGCTATGTTTTTGAAGGCAATGAAGCGCCTAAGGAGTGCCCTGCCTGCAAGCATCCGCAGGCATACTTTGAGCTCCTCGCCGAAAATTATTGATTATATGGATATATACAAGTTACCACTAAGGAAGGAGCGTAAATGAGAAAAACGTTCTTGGTGTTTATAGCAATTGTTTTTTGTTTTCTTTTAACGGGGGCTTATACGGTCTCCGCCCAGGAAAAAGGAGGGGTTGGAATCCAAGAGGATGAATCCGATTTTAATATTGAAGAGGATGAGATGGATCAGGATCCGGGTCTTGCCGGGCAGCAGCTTCAAGCGCAAAAACAGGCAATATCGCAACATGCCCAGGCAGCTAAGGCAGAAGAAGCGCAATTAAAGCAACAGATAAAAGCCGCGCTGGATTCAGGAGATATGAAAACAGCCCAGCAGATTAGAGAGAAATTAAGGCTTACACATCAGGAAAATTTGCAGGAAAAGATGCGGGATATGAAGAATATTCAGGAGTCTAAGCAGGACCTAAGGAATAAGGCTAAAGAAACACAAGAGGGCAGTGATTTGTTTTTTAATAAAGACCGTGACAACAATCCCCCCGGGCCAAAGGGCGGGCCAGGTACTAATTGGGAAAATCCTCCGGGACCTAAAGGCGGACCAGGCGCAGGTCTTGATGGAAAGCCAAGATTTGACCGTGACAACAATCCCCCCGGGCCAAAGGGCGGGCCAGGTACTAATTGGGAAAATCCTCCGGGACCTAAAGGCGGACCAGGCGCAGGCCCTGCGGGTAAGATGGTTAATCCTCCGGGACCTAAAGGCGGACCAGGCGCAGGCCCTGCGGGTAAGATGGTTAATCCTCCGGGACCTAAAGGCGGACCAGGCGTTGGTTCAGGAAAATCTCAAGGAGGCGCTAAAGGTAAGAAAGGTAGTTAAAAAGGCTGAATATTAAAAGGCCTTCTGCAGAGAGTTTAATTGCAGGAGGTCTTTTAGTTGCATAGATTTCCGGTGGCAATAGCAGTATAATAAAGAAATGGATAAGATATTCCAAAGAGCCCGTATTTTTATTATCCTGGGTGGTGTCGTATTATCATTCTCCGGGATTAATGCGGAAGGAGGGAAGAATATGAAGTTATCCAGCCCGGAATTTAAAAACATGGCGTTCATCCCGCAGAAATTTACTTGTCAAGGCAAAGGCATAAATCCAGAGTTAGTTATTGAAGACATCCCTGATAACGCTAAAAGCCTGGTTTTGATTATGGATGATCCTGATGCACCAAGCGGTGATTTTGTGCATTGGGTCCTTTATGACATTCCGGTTACCAGCCGTATAGATGAAAATACCTCCCCCGGGAAAGAAGGGCTTAATTCCTTGGGCAAATCAGGTTATGTCAGCCCCTGCCCTCCGTCAGGAACACACCGTTATTTTTTTAAAATTTACGCCTTGGATAAAATTCTAGACCGCGATAAAGGTTTGAGTAAATATGAACTGGAAGAGGAAATTTCAGCCCATTTACTGGACAAAGCGGAATTAGTCGGTCTGTATCAAAAGAGATAAATATCCTATGTCCTGGTATGTTTATGTTATCGAATGCAGTGATTCCTTGCTTTATACCGGTGTTACCAAGGACTTGCAGCGCAGGGTCAAAGAGCATAACAGCGGTTATGGCTGCAGGTTTACCAGGTACAGGGCGCCGGTTAAACTGGTACATAGCGAAGAGGTAGAAAGCAGGCCACAGGCATTAATAAGAGAGGCGGAGATTAAACGTTTCCCGCGTGCGAAGAAACTGAAGTTGTTTAATGGAGATTGAATATGGCAAATTTTTCTTTTGATGTTGTTTCAGAGGTGGATTTACAAGAAGTGGATAACGCGGTAAATCAGGCGGCTAAAGAATTGAGCCAGCGTTATGATTTTAAAAACAGCAAGTCATCCGTTGCTTTTGACCGTAAAGAGAAGAAAGTTACTTTGATTGCGGATGATGAGTTTAAATTGCGCGCGCTAACGGATATTCTGGCAACGCGCTTAGCAAAAAGAGGAGTTTCCATTAAGGCATTTAAATTTAAGGAGCCGGAGAAAGCATTTGAAGGCTATTTGCGTCAGATAGTGGATATTTGTATGGGTATTGATAAAGAAAGGGGCAAAGAGCTTGCTGCTATTGTAAAGGGATTGGGTTTAAAAGTACAGGTCCAGATAGAAGGGGAAAAGATTAAAGTTAGTTCAGCCAAGAAGGATGATCTGCAGGCGGTTATTGCGCACTTAAGGGGTTTAGATTTTTCGCTGCCTTTGAGTTTTTGCAACTACAGGTAAACCAGATTTATATTTTATATTGAATCAGTTGTGTTATAATAATCAGCAAACCGAAAGGAAGGTAGAATGGTAAATTTCATTAAAGTTTGTATAATAATTTCTTGTATTGTTTTCTTTGCAGGTATCAATGGTTTTGCCCAGCAGGATCAAACGCAGGAAGCCGGAATAGAGTTTCAAAAGATGGATAAAGATTTAAATGGCTTAGTTACCCCTGAAGAGATGCAGAGATACCAGGAACAGAAATTTATCGAGCTGGACCAAGATAAAAACGGGTACCTTGACAGCGAGGAGTTAACAGCTGATAAAACCAAGATGTATCAACCTGCCGATAAAGACATGGACAATAAGGTTACTATGCAGGAATCCGATTCGCAGTTTAAGGAATATTTTCAGCAGATAGATAAAGATAATAACGGGCAGATTTCCGAAGCCGAATATACGGATTACTGGAAGTTGATACACAGGTTTTAAAAGAAGGAGGTAAATATGTCTTGTGGATGCGGATGCAAGAAACCGAAGAAAAAGGCTAAAAAGAAAAAGAAGTAGGTTTCATGTGGTAAAATTTACGGGGCTGGATTAAACTATCCAGCCCCGTATTTGCAAGTAACGTTCGGGCTAAATGATCGGCTGATCTGTCTTTGTGGGCAAGGAGCATAGATGAAAAGCAAGGTATATTTTGTCTCCGTAAATGATTGCAATGACCTTGATGGCGTTAATAAAAAACTTAGGATTTTGTTAGACAAAAGCAAGGTCCTGGATTTTCTCTCCAAGAAAAGCAAGGTAGCGGTAAAGGTGCATTTTGGGGAAGAAGGAAATACTGGTTTTGTAAGGGCCGAACATCTGCGCGTAATCTGTGATCTGGTTGCCAAGAGAGGCGCAAGCGCATTCTTATCAGACGCAAATACCCTTTATCGCGGAAGACGCCTGAACAGCCAGGACCACCTGGAACTGGCCCATGAGCATGGTTTTACAAAATCAGTAACCGGGGTAGATGTAATTATCCCTGATGATACAAAAAAGGATGATACAACTGCCGTAGAGATTAACCAGAAGTGGATCAAGAACGCTAAGGTTGCCCGGCTCTTTGTGGATACGGAGGCTTTGGTTGTGGTAAGCCATTTTAAAGGGCATATCCTGACCGGCTTTGGAGGTGCGTTAAAGAATATTGGCATGGGTTGCGCTACAAGAGAGGGTAAGCTTGCGCAGCATTGCGATGTTGCTCCCGTGGTCCACTCTGACAGGTGTATCGGCTGCGGTGCATGTGGATCAATTTGTCCGGCAGGCGCGATCGTGCTTAAAAACAAGAAATCGGCGGTGGATGCCTTGAAATGTATCGGTTGCGCCAGTTGTCTGGCTGTTTGTCCTACTATGGCCATGTTTATTGATTTTAATGCCGGGGAAAAAGTGCAGTATAAGATGGCAGAATATGCTTTGGCCGTACTTAAAGGCAGGAAAAATCAAACAGGGTTTATAAACTTTGCTGTTAGGATCAACAAGGAATGCGATTGCTGGAGCATGGAGAATCCGCGTATTGCCCCTGATGTCGGGATATTGGCATCTAGTGACCCTGTAAGCATTGATAAAGCGAGCTTTGACCTGGTAAATAAGGCTTGTGGCAAGGACATTTTTAAGGCAGTACATCCCGAAGAAGACGGGATCAGGCAACTCAAGTATGCCCAGGAGATAGGGTTGGGCAGTCTTGATTACGAGTTGATAGAATTGTAACAGCTTAAGTGGTATAATAGAAAAAGAACAAAGTTTAAAATGGGAGAGTATGAAAGATAATCCTGAAGGGCAGAATCGCAGAAAATCCGAGCGCATTGATGCTGCGTTTATTCTTACTTATAACCTGGAGAAATCTCATACCTTGAGTGTTAGCCTGGGTTTAGTTGACAGCGTAGAAACAGTAATGATAAACTTAAGTGATTTGGGCATGGCGATTATGACAAACTATGATATTCCATCGGGTGCGCAACTTTATATTCAGTTCGATCTTATAAATATGCATTTAAAGGGCGATCAGCATCATAGGTCTATGAAAATTATCGGAGAGGTAGTTTCCAATCATATTTTGTCGGGCGAAGACCGGAGAATAGGTATACGTTTTGATAAGATTTCAGAAGAAGACAAGGAAGCGATAAGGAATTTCGTAAAGGACAATAAGCTTCCTGCTGATAATAAACAATAGGGGATACTTGCGTTTAAAAGGGGAGGGTTAATGTTCAGGGAAAAGATTAAGGTTTTGGATTGCACGATCAGGGACGGCGGGTTAATGAATAAACATGACTTTGACCTGCGGTTTGTACGCGAGGTTTATAAGGCGATCTCAGAAGCAGGCGTAGATTATATGGAGATCGGTTATAAAAACTCCCGGAAACTTTTCAGCACTAAAGAGTTTGGAAAATGGAAGTTTTGCGATGATGAGGATATAAGGAGGGTGATTGAGGGCATACAATCCAAGACGAAGATCTCGGTTATGGTCGATGTGGATAGGGTAGATATAGAAGACGTTTTGCCTAAAAAAGACAGCCCCGTAGATATGATCAGGGTTGCTGCTTATGTTAAGGATGTGGATAAGGCGATATACCTGGTAAACCACTTTGCCGAAAAAGGATACGAAACTACGGTAAATATCATGGCGATATCGCGCGCCCTGGATAATGAGCTTACAGAGTGTTTGCAACAATTGGAAAAAGAGTCTAAGGCGCAGATCATATATATCGTGGACAGTTTTGGTTCTTTATACCAGGAAACAGCAGAGTTCTTGATTAAGAAGGCAAGGAGTATCCTAAAAACCAAGGAGATCGGCATGCATGCGCATAACAACCAGCAGCTTGCCTTTGGCAATACTATTGAGGCAATCATCCATGAGGCTAATTATGTGGATGGTTCTATTTTTGGCTTGGGCAGGGCAGCAGGTAATTGTCCTACGGAACTGATATTGGGGTTCCTGAAGAATCCAAAATATGATATCCGCCCGATCCTGGATGTTATCTCAAAAGAGTTTATTCCCCTGCAGAAAAAAATTGAATGGGGTTATTTTATCCCCTATGCGATAACCGGTATCCTTGATGAGCATCCGCGCACAGCGATTGCTTTGCGGGAGAGTGACAAGAAAGAAAATTACCGCGAGTATTATGAGAGTTTTACCAGTGAGGTAGAAGAATAAACAGATGGATGAAGGGGTTTTTAGGAAAAAACCGATTCTTGGTATTCTGCGTGGCGTAAAAGCTGATATTATTGAGCCGCTGGTTGAGTCGGTAATTTCCGCCGGCCTGGAGACCTTAGAGATAACCATGAATACCGATGGCGCTGCGGATTTAATCCGTAAAGCCAAAAAAGCCTCCGGGCAACGTCTGATGCTGGGGGCAGGGACAGTACTTACGATGCAGGATTTAAAAATAGCCATCCAAAGCGGAGCCAGCTTTATCGTTATGCCGGTATTGGTTAATGAGGTCGTAAAATATTGCGTAAGCAATAATATCCCCGTATTCCCCGGAGCGTTTACCCCTCAAGAGGTATATGAGGCGCATGAGGCAGGAGCTACTATGGTTAAGGTTTTTCCGGCAAAGTTCATCGGCCCGGAGTATTTCCGGCAACTCAAAGGGCCTTTTAATAATATAGAACTTTTAGCCTGCGGCGGGGTTAGCGCAGATAATCTAAAGGATTATTTTGCCAACGGCGCCAGTGCCGTATCTTTTGGCTCCAGCGTTTTTAGAAAAGATTGGCTGATTAAAAGAGATTTCGCATCGATTGCCCGGGCAGTGAAGAATTTTGTTGACGCTTGGAGTAAGCAATTAGAAAGAGGCGGAAATAATATTTTGTAATCGGTTTTGATAGTTTAAGAAGGGAGGAGCATGAAGCTCATATTTGTGTTGTTTTTGGCTGCGGTTATCCTGTTTAGCTTTGAGGTATATTCAAGGGCAGATCTTGACGAGGATGTACAATGGGAAGGCACCCCTATACATAAATTGGAAAGAGGGCTGATAAATATTGTTACTTCTCCGGTTGAAATACCAGCTAGCATGCTTAGCGTAGCCGATGAAAAAGGCCAAATATTCGGTTTTGTTATAGGTACGGCAGAGGGGATATTCACAACTGTTTTCAGGGCTTTATCCGGTATATATGATACGGCAACTTTCTTAATTCCTTCATATTCTAAACCGATCATGCAGCCGGAATACGCTATGCAAAGTTTAGATAACGCCATAAAATAGATAAGTAAATCAGGGAAGCAAGGGATGGAGGGGTAATTATGAATCAGGTTTTATATGTTATCTTAGGATTTACCGCCGGAATTTTAAGCGGGGTGCTTGGCATCGGTGGAGGAATAATTTTAATCCCGGCGCTGGTTTTGATGTTCGGCCTTACCCAGCTTCAGGCCCAGGGTACGACGCTTGCATTGATGATTCCTCCTATAGGGCTTCTTGCCGCACTGCGTTATTACCGGTCCGGAAATGTAAAATTGGGGATAGCTGTTTTTATTTGTTTGGGCTTTTTCATCGGCGGGCTGATAGGGGCAAACCTGGTGCAGGACCTGCCGGGACCATTATTAAGAAAGATATTTGCTTTATTTTTATTCTTTATTTCTCTACGCATGTTTTTTGGAAAATAGTAAAGGCGGTTAGCGATGAATTTATTGTTGTTCCTTATTGTCATTGGCGTATCTTTTATTACGGTCAGGATCGGGGCTATTGCATTCCAATTAACCGGGCTTCCTTGGCCCCTGGCAACATTCCAGGCATTGTCTTGCTTCACGGGAACAGGGTTCACTACCCGTGAGTCCGAACTGGTAACCAGTAATCCCCAGAGGAGAAAGATAGCTTCTATCCTTATTATTTTGGGCCACGCCGGTTTTGTAACCTTAATTGCCACCTTTGCCAATTCCTTGCGCACAGATTTTGTCAACATATACAGGATCCCTTTTATCAACTCAATCGTTCCCAGTTATCTGCTGCCCTGGGCAAACCTGGTAATCATCATCCTGGGCATATATGTAATATACAGGGTTCTAGTCAATTCGAAGTTTGCCGTAAAATTAACCGATCTTATAAGGGCGCATATAATTAAAAATGAGATTATTAAATCAGTTTCTTTTGAGGAACTTGTTGTAGCAACCGGCGGCTACGGTGTTTCCAGGATCGAGGTTTGTAAAGAAAGCCCGATTTTAAATAAGAGCTTAAGGGAGGCGGATTTGTCCAGGTTCAATATCCTGGTCCTGGCGGTAGAAAGGGGAGGAGCTATAACTCCTAATCCTTCCCTGGAGACTAAGATTATCTCAGGCGACAGCCTTGTTTGTTTCGGGAAATTAGGGGATATCCGGAAAAATGTTTGCCCGGAAGGAGAATAAATAATGATCGAAAGGATTATAAAGCATAAATATTTCTTTCACTTTCTGGTAATTGTTTTGGTCATAGCGACAAGCATCCTTTTTATTATTTTCAGCGGTACCTCTAACTAATTTAATGATTATGAAGATCATAAATGAAAAAATTACCCTGAAGACCCAAGGTAACCCTGATTTAGTGAATATCACGGAAAAGATCAAGAGCGTCCTTAAATCAACCGGGCTTAAAAGAGGTAATCTTACTGTTTTTGTGGTTGGTTCCACCGCAGCGATTACTACCTTTGAATATGAGCCAGGCGTAATAGAGGATATGCAGGAATTATATGAAAAACTTATCCCTAAGAGCAAACATTATAAGCACGATGATACCTGGAACGATGCCAATGGTTTTAGCCACCTAAGGGCAGCTTTGCAGGGGCCTTCATTGAGCGTTCCTTTTGATAATGGGAGGCTGTTGCTTGGTACATGGCAGCAGGTAGTTTTGGCAGATTTTGATAACCGTCCCAGGGAACGTGAAATTATCCTGCAGATAATTGGGGAATAGAAGATTCTATCGGTAAATCCTAAGACGTTAGTCTGCTGCAAAGACATGCTTTAAAGGATCCCAAAGTGGATTGTTTGAATAAAAAGAAAAATGATTTGATCTGTAACTGCAGCTATGCCGGTTGCCCCAGGCATGGTATATGTTGCGCATGCCTTGCTTATCATCGTTCAAACAATGAATTGCCGGCATGTTACTTTGACACGAAAGCCGAGCGGGCCTATAACCGGTCAGTAGGGTATTTTATAAAGACCAGGAAAGGGTAATTTCTTAAATTGATTCTATTTATTTTTTTTCTTGACAAACCACACAAATGTGTGGTATACGTAAAGGCATGGAAAAGAAACCGTATTTGACACCAAAGCAGGAGAAGGTGCTTGATTTTATCCGGAGACGGGTAGGGGAGAGGCTCCCTCCTACAATCCGTGAGATAGGAGAGGAGCTGGGGTTTAAATCTACCGGAACAGTAAGGGACTATTTAAAGGCTTTAATGCAGAAAGGCTTGGTGAGGAGAATGAATAATAAATCCAGGGCAATCGAGTTAACTGAACGCGCCAGCTTTAAAATACCTATAATTGGTACCATTATGGCTGGTAAACCGGGTTTGGCTTATGAGGAGATTCAGGGTTATGTTGATGCCGATGATCTGTTCCTTGGCCGTTTGGGCTTTGATGATGTTTTTGCCCTAAGGGTTAAAGGCGACAGTATGATTGATGCCGGCATC
Organism: Candidatus Omnitrophota bacterium; assembly: GCA_028716965.1. Classification (GTDB taxonomy): domain Bacteria; phylum Omnitrophota; class Gorgyraeia; order Gygaellales; family Profunditerraquicolaceae; genus UBA6249. The sequence goes on along the minus strand of JAQUOV010000005.1, from coordinate 43,368 downwards.
CTTGAGGGTGATATTGCTGTGATCAAGAAACGCCCCAATGCCGATAATAATGATATAGTTGCCGCGCTATTAGATAATAATGAAGTTACTTTAAAAAGACTGCGTAGTAAATCCGGTAAGTTCCACCTGGAAGCTGCCAATAACAATTACCCGCCGATTTTCGAAGAGTTTAAGGTTATCGGCAAGCTTATTACAGTAATCAGAAAATATTAAACAGCAGTAGGTAAGTATTATGAATCAGAACAGTTTTAGCCCCAAGGCGCGCTGGGACAGGTTTGAGCCGGACAAAGCCGGCTTTAACCCGGACTGCCTAAATGAGCGCATTGAAGTTTTGGCGCTTTTTAAGCACGCCAGGATATTCCCTAAAAGCTTTAGCTGGCATAATAAGGAATATCAGGTTGAAACCATTACCTATAATTGGCAGGAGTATATCGGCCAGGCATTAATTAATTATTTTTCCGTACTAAGTGCCGGCCAAATGTATCAGATATCTTTTAATAATTCCACCTTCCGCTGGCAGATTGACAAACTCATACAATAAAAATTCGAGCACCTCTTAAGGTTTGATTCAGGGTGAGATCCCGCGTAAGCGGGAGTAGAAAGAAATCAAGCATGGTTCTGCATATTGATATGGATGCTTTTTTCGCCTCAATTGAAGAGGCAATCAACCCCAGGCTTAAAGGCAAGCCTCTGATTGTCGGCTCACGCGGAAACAGGATGCACACAGTAGTCTGCGCGGCAAATTATGCGGCTAAGGCCTTAGGTATCCATTCCGGAATGCCCACCAAAAGAGCTTATAGTATTTACTATAAGTTGGAGTTTGTACCGGCTGATCAGTCTAAATATATATGGACTTCGGAGCAGATCTTTGAGCTGCTTAAGGGGTATAACTTGCCATTAAATTATGCCTCAATTGATGAATTTCAGCTGGATATTTCTGCTTACCCGGATCAAAAGGCGGTAAGTTTGGGTAAAGAAATTAAGGCGCAGATATATGCAAACTTTAACATTACCGCATCAGTAGGTATAGCCAGGAATTGGCTGTTGAGCAAACTGGCTTCCAAGATAAATAAGCCGGATGGGCTGACTGTAATTGACGATTCAAACTTTGAACAAACTTTGCGCAAGGTCAGCCTGGATAAACTCTGTGGTATGGGTGGCAAAGACGGACAAAGCCTAATGGCTAAAGGGTTAAGAACATGCTGGGATTTATACCTGAACTTACCGGGATTTTTTGATAATAATGCCGGTAAGTTTGATGAAAATAGCGGTAAGTCTAATGAAATGCCCAAGTCAATGAGCCATTCGTATACCCTGCCTAAGGTTGAGTTAAACCCCCAGGTTGTCCGAGCCTGGATCAGGCTATTGTCTGAAATGGTTGCTGTAAGGCTCAGGCAGCAGGATTTAGTCAGTCAAACTGTGCATCTTTGGCTGGATGGTCCGGAAATCGGCAGTTTTGGGGCCCAAAAAACCTGCCAGGCACAAACTAATGATGGTTATGAGATTTGCCAAAGAGCCCTCAAAATAATGGCTAAGTTAGGGCCGAAAAGCCCCAAAATCAGGGCAATTGGGGTTGCTTGTGGCAACCTTTCCAGGGATATCTACCACCAGCCTTTACTTAAGGAAGAAATCCGCAGGGAGGGTCTTATAAAGGCCCTGGACCGCATAAATAATCGCTTTGGAGAGGGGGTAATTTACCCCGCAATTACCGCTTTTACTCGCTAAAATAAATAATCAATTAAACGCAAAAAATCCAGTGGCCTTTATATGATTATTTTCGTCAAACTGCTAAGCTTAAAGAATAGCGGTAAGTTTAAGTAAAGAAGAAATGCCTTTTCCACAAGTTAAAAACACCTCTAAACAAACTGTTGTCCCCCATAGGCTTATACACACTTACGCAAGATTGATAAGTTAACATAAGATATATTATAGGAAGTACCACCAGCAGCAGAATAGAGCAAATCAGACCAAAGAATGCCAACAAAACTGCCTGATTTTAATGTTTTAATTCAAGATTAGATTAGGTTTTTGGGGTCTCCCCGGTTCCGGGCTCCTGCTGGCGAGTGCTTATTATATATTGGCCGCCTTGTATCCTAATTAGTGATCCTGTAGTTATCCCCTGGGCGATTAGCTTATGCGCCCTTCTAAGGATCCGGCTAAATGTTTGTTGGGATATACGCATAGATTTGGCTGCTTCTTTCTGCGCCAGCCCCTGGTAGTCAGCCAGTCTTAAGGCCTCAAATTCGTCAATCTTGAGTTCTACCTCATCAGGCCTGCCTGGCCTGCCCCTTGGGCTGAATTGGCTGATTTTAGGGTCTATTTTGACTATTCTGTATTTTCTTGGTCTTCCTCGAGGCCGCATTTACCTAGTTTTACCTGCGTTTAACGCCAGGTTTGTTATGGGTACTTACCTATAATCAATTGGTATTTATTACGAGTACTTACTTATAAATGCCTATTTTTTAGGGCCTGTTGCGTGTTCAACAGGCCCTAAAATTATACTTTATAAACTTTATCGTTATGTCTGACCCTGGAGCTAACCTGAAGGCCGATTTCATCACCTTTTTTAGCGCTTGAGATCTCTGCATGGTTTAACTGCATTGAGGTTATGACTTGTGTAAAATCGGTGGTATGGCCTTTAATCTTGACGGTATCCCCCATTGTCAAAGGGGCTTTTAATTTGATTACAGCAGCTTGTACGTGCGGAAAATAGTGTGTGATTAAACCTACAATAGTACCTTCCTGTTTCTTAGGGAGTTTCTTAGGGAGTTTCTTTGATAGTGGCTTTTTATTCTTTAAGGCCTTTCTTTTCTTTAAAACCGGCTTTTTTGAAGGTGTCTTTCTCTTGGCCGGCCGCCTTTTTAACGCCTTTTTTACCCTCTTTTTTACTATTTTCTTAGCCGCTTTTTTGACTTTCTTCCCTTGCGCTTTGCGCAAGGATTTCGCTATATTCTTACGTGTGCTCAACTTCTTTTTTAAAGCCATAGCGACACCTCCTTTTGTTAAGACTTAAAGGATTACCTTTTCAGATATCTCGGTTACTGCCGGTATGCGGCAGTATATCCCTAAAGCAGACTGCATAATACCCCAGATGGATACCAGAAAGAACAAGGCATAGCCGAAGACCCCGATTAGCCAGCCCAGCAAAGGTATAATTGACAGTATAAAAGCCGCAACCTCCATCACAAAAAGCACCAGGCCCTGTTTGGCATGGTAAAGAGCGAACCTGTTGTCTTTTTTAAGGATCAGGGTGATTATACAAAGAAAGGAAACATATGAAATTATGGCGAAAAACTTTCCTTCCCGGATTATATTCTCGTCTTCTAGTTTTGTCATAAGTTTGTTTACCTTGCGTTAACTTCAGTGCAAGAATTTCATTTTTTAACTTCCAGCAGAGAATCCATGGTGCCGTAAGGATTCACTTGTTTCAGCGGGTTGTCCGGGTCTTCGGACCAGTTACCGTCAATAACAAAACGATAGCGGTATTTACCCTTCTTAAGGTTTATGTTTTTACTCCAGGAACCGTTATTTTGTTCCATACGGCTGTTTTCATCCAGCTTCCAGTTATTGAATTCACCTGCCACGTAAACTTCCTTTGCCTGCGGGGCGTTAACCTTAAGCGTGATTTCATTTAATTTCGGCAGGGTGTCTTTTAAAATCTCATTCATGCGTTTTTCCAGTGTTTTTTCCGTGGTCTGCCCGGAAGGCGGATTTTCCTGGGTGATGATTTCGCGCGAAAGGCTGAAATAATCTTTTGCCCCCCGGCAGTATTTGTCATAAGTAAATACGTTCAGTCCCTCGTTCTGCGCCTCTTTTAATTTTACGTTTACATGGATGATGGTGGAGAACATCATCTTCCGGTAATCAGCTTTAATTTTCTCAAGCATTTTAAAAGAATGCTGTAAGCGCGAATCAAAGTTAGTGACCAGGACGCGGAACTCTACGTTGTGGCCCAATCTTTCTTTGACCAGGTTTACGATGCTGATTAACTGGCTTAGCCCTTCCAGGGAAAATCTGCTGGCTTCAACCGGTATAACAATCTCGCTGGATGAGCGTATGGCATTAATTGTCAAAATCCCAAGGTTCGGCGGGCAATCGATCAGGATATAATCATAATTATTCCTGAAATCATTAATAATCTCTGAGAGGCGGCTTTCCCGGCCGATCTCGCCGCTTAGTTCCTGCTCCAGGGTGCTTAAGACCAGGCTGGACGGGGCGATATCAAGGTTCTCGCCCAGGTTCTGGATGATCTCTTCCAGCCGGCATTTCTTGTGCGTAATCTTGGAAAGCACGTTATAAATACTTACTTCTGTTTTGATATTCAAGCCGCTTGTAGCATGCGCCTGCGGGTCAAGGTCGATTAGCAGGACCCTGCGGTTATTAGCTGCCAAAGCAGCCGCTAAATTTATGGACGTGGTTGTTTTACCGCAACCGCCTTTTTGATTAGCGATCGATATGATACGCATGAGCTCCCTCCTTAGGAATTTATCCTTGCTTATCGGCAAGAATCGCGTTAAATAAGAATTATTATCGCTACTTGACTACTTTGATGTTATCTATATAAAGAATGCCGGATTTTTCTTTTGAGTTCCATTCTTCAATACTGAAGGACAATGTCTTCATCTGGTCCCAGTCATTGATTTTCGCAAAGCGGCTTAAATCTATCTGGTGATTTCTCCATTTAGCCGAAATATCTTTTATATAAACCTCAGACTTTTCGTTGAAACGGTTAATGAATTCTACCCTCAATGCAAAATTGGCTTTGGGGTTATCTTTTCTTAAGGAAAAAGCTAAACTCTTGTATTTGGAGAGAGTTAACTGTTTAAGGTCCAGGGAGAAAGTTTCTTTTTTAGCAGGGTCAAAATTGAAATTTAATTTTGCGCTATCCTGGAATAAAAGTAAAGTGATCTGGGAGTTATGATTGCGGTAATTGAGGTTGGAATAAGCAATACCGCTGCCTAAGCCTAAAACCAGCAGCAAACCGACGAGAATTAAATTGCGGATTGGTTTCGGATACGCCTTTGATTTGCGTTTTTTCTTTGAAGACTTAGAAGAGGCATCCAGGTAAATATTTGCCAGATGCTCGTAGATTTCTTTCTTGTCCATTTGAATCTATTTTATAACACAAAAGCCAAGCTGTGTCAAGGGTTTAGATATGCCGGCGCGTTCTGTCCGATCAATTTATAGAAATTCGCTAAGTGCAGCCGGAACAGGCGGTCAAATGAGCCGTCAGGGTCTTCTCCGGCCCACCAGAACCAGTCGCTTCCCTCTAAAATATGCATTTGTTTCCAGGCGAGCTGGTTTACCGGTTCTTTGGATTTTCCCAATGTTCTCCTGGCATCCGCCAGCCATTCCCAGTATTTTACCTTGCTGGGATTACCTATCCATTTACCGAATTCTCCGTAAATCCATGAGCCGGCGCTTAAACGCTGGATTTCATTTTTTGGAGGGTAAAGCTTCAGATATTCTCCGATGGTTGTTGTTTTCACAAAATCGCTTTCCGAGATACGCTGATAAAATAATTCCAGGAAATCATGTCCGTCGTTACGGAAAAATTCCCAGGCGTTTTCTCCGTCCATGGCAATAGTAACCAGGATATCCCTCTCCTTGAATACTTTATGGATATTTTCCAGATGCCCCATAAAGTTGTTTACCGCGTCAAGCTCCTTCATGCCGTGGTAATTAAAACCGATTAGGTCCGAAAGGTTACGGTCGCGAAAGACTACTTTAAGCTCTCCTTCCTTCCTCTTTAAAAGGTGCGGTTGATAAAGCAGCTTAGTATTGCGCTTTTTAATCTTCAAAGATTTAAATAGTATCGCTTCGTCGGTAACGATCCATTTTATCCCGGATGCAATGATAAACGGCAGGATATGTTCGCTTACCGCTTCTTCCGAGGGCCACATCCCTTCCGGTGCTGTGCTAAACCTTTGTTTATAAAATTCAATTGCGCTGTCAATATGCTCTTTTGCGTCAAGCGGGTAGCTGAACTCCTTTTTTGGCAAAACCGTTTTTTTGTTCGCTTCTTTGGCGATGTTGGTATTGAATAATAAAGGCAGTATCGGGTGATAATACGGGGTAACGCTTATTTCAATCTGGTTGTTTTCTTTAAAAAGCCGGTATGCGGGGATGATCTCTTTTAATATGCGCAGTTGCTGCTCTAAAACAATATGTTTGTCTTCTTCGCTAAAGAACCTTTCCTTGGCGCTAATTTTTTTTAGTTCGCTGATACCTTCCCGGAATGAAGGGTCGATCCAGGCTAAGTTAAAGTAAAGCTGCAGGTCAAGGTAATCCTGGTTAGAGAACTCCTGGTGGCGTTGTTTCTTGAAGTAAAGCTCATAATAACGCGGGAAGGTTGCGATGACCCTCTCTCTATTTATGGAAAAGAAATTCTGCAGGATAAAGTCTTTATCCTGTTTAGATAGCTGGCTGGCAGGTTTCTTGGTCAGTTCGCTGAACTTGTCTTTTACCAGGCCGTTATTGTAGTCTTCTACCTGTTCAAATAAAGACGGCACGACATTAAAGGTTTGTTTGATCTTGGGGAATTTTCCCAATATCTGCACCATATCAAGGTAATCCTTGACCCCGTGCAGCCTGACCCAGGGCAGATCGCTCTCCTGTGTCAGGAGGTTCTTGTAATACGGTTGGTGCATATGGAAGATGAAAGCCAGATTGAGCATATTTAAATTAAATAAAAACCCCCGGGAGAAAAGCTCTCCCGAGGGTTTAGTGTTTCTACATAAGTTGTATTAGAATGTGACCTTCATGGAACCGATTACCTGCTGTGCAACCTGTTTGTCAGAAGATATTGTTAATGCGTTTCCTGACCTAAATAAACCGGCAGTTAAGCCGAATTGCACATCTTCGGTATAATCATAGATAGCGGTCACATCAATAGCATCGCCAAGATGTGATTTACCGGTATAGTTAACTCCATTTAAATAAGTAGATGCCCCATCATAGGTGGTCGGGCTGGTAAGTGTCCCGCCATTTTTCTGCGCAACATCATAGTAGCCATAGTTGGCAGCTAATGTAACATCCTCAACCGGTTTGCAGCTTGCCTTTAAGTTGACAACGCTCATATTTGTAAAAGGCAGAAGCGCATAGGCGATATTGTTAAGCGCCTGATCGTAGAACATAGGATCCCAACCTTCGTTTACGGTACCATTGCTGTTGTCTCTTCCGGAAAGATAGGTATAAGAAACGCCAACCTTAGGTGTTGTCTTGACTTTAACAAAGGTGTAATCTGCCATTGCCTGTAAAGCCCAGGCAGAGTGGCTTTTCTGATCCATTTGTGGTGCAGTTGTTCCAACACCATTTTTACCGAATTGATAAGCGGTTTCCAATGATGCGGTCAGGTTCTCAATCGGGTTGCTGGTAAGCAAAACCCCAACTGTATTTACCTGGTCAGCTTTAGGTGTAGAGCTAGTGTTAGCCTTATAATCATCATTCTTTAAATAATAATAAGCGGCAATATTGTTCTTATTATTTAAAGCGTATGTGGCATTAACACCTGATAATACGATGTCGTTCCTATCAGTGGTGGTGGTCTGCCTTACTTTGGCATATATCAGGTCAACTACGAGCGGATCATAATCCAAGGTCGCGCGGATTGCGTCAAATGCGCGTCTTTCGGATAGATCAGTAGGTATACTGGTAGTGCCGGTTGAAGCAGCTGATTTTCCAATAACCAAACCATTGCCGAACTTGATTTCCTGGCGGCCTACGGTTAAGGTCAAAGGAGAATACAGAAACTCTTTTAAGGTAACATACGCTAAATCCAAATCAATATTTGTGTTATTGTTGTTGCTTACACCTGTGTCATTCTGGCCGTTCCAGATTCTTTCGTTGATTAATCTTACGGTAGCCATGACATTGTCAGTAAGATCTGCGTCAACGCGAACCCTTGTTTGGGTCATAATGAAGCTTTGTTTTAATACACTCTTGTCTCCGGGAGTAGCTGCAGTCAGAGGAAAATGGCTTCTTACAACTCCACTGGCAATGATATCTCCGGATACCTTTACATTCTGTACTTCGGCGTAGGCGGCGCTGAATGTCAGCCCGACTACCAAAGCAAGCGCTAATACCAAAATCAAGCGTTTACCCATGTTTTTACTCCTCCTTTTTTGTTAACTGTTTTTATATAGTTAACTAGGCCAATAACGATATTGCCTAGGATAATTTTCTCAAGTTACTTACAGATATTTTACCTATAACTCTTTAATTGTCAAGAGTTTTTTATTCCGATCAATAAACCCTATTTACTTTACAGGAGACTTGGCTTTTTTAGCCGCAATCTGTGATTTAGGGCCTAATGAAATGATTAAAATGACGGTGCTCCCTTTTGGCTCCATGGTGATAATACAGGTTTCATTATCCCGCTCAAAGTTCAGTAGCCTTTGGCCGTATTCAACTATGTTTACCAGGTTCCAATTGTACATGGCCATTTGCTCCTTGTAAAAATTAACTACCTGGTCAGGGTTATTTTTCCCCTGGTATTTTAATACCCCTACGCGTACTCCCGAGCTTTCAAAGGAGTATGACTGGTTAGGCAGGCTTTTTAATCCTACAGGTACCGGTACATCGCTAAACTTCAGGATTGCCTGTGGTTCAAGTATCCCGGGATTGGCGGTTTTGGCACTGCTATTGTCCGATAAAGTTGAGCAACCAGCAAGTAAAACAGCCAGAACGCAAAATGTAGCAGATAGGAAAAAGAGTTTTCCAGCCTTCATCTTATCTTCCCTCCCTGACTGCCTTCGGCAGTCCTGCCTGCCGGCCGGCAGGCTTTTTTAGTTAATAATTTTTTAACATTCTCATAAATTTCGTCAATTTCATCCTGGGAGAGGCCTGAATCCATCCCCGCCTTGACCAGTGCCTCCGGCGAAATAATATCTTCCGGAGTGTGGCTGTCATTATTTAAAATCAGCTTTGCCCCGTATTTTCTGGCTTGTTTGATTACGTGGGCATTAGCCTGATTGTGGCCGCGGCGGCTGGTAACCTCAAGGAATACCCCGCGCTGTTTAGCAAGTTTCGCGTCTTCATCGGAAATTAACCCGGGGTGCGCCAGGATATCAATATCAGCCATTAAAGCCAGATGGTTAGTATCTTTTGCTACCGGCTCAAGCGGAGTTTCCCCGTGGGCAATAATAATTTTGATCCCTTCTTTCCTGGCTAATCTGGCCAGGGGTTTAAATTGTTCCGGAGGCAAATGGGTTAATTCAATTCCCGGCAGCACCCTGATTTGTGAATTCTTCGGCCAGCGCCTGCAGAATTCAACAATTGCCTTGGCCGCTTGTTTGATATTGCTGTAATCTGCGTGGTCGGTTATGGCAATTGCTTTGTAGCCCTTATCCTGATAGCGCACGGCTACTTCGGAAGGCAGGAGGTCTCCGTCACTTAAAAATGTATGCGCGTGTAAATTATAATCGTACATTTTGAACACACCTGTAATCTTTTTCTATCGAAATTGAACACCTTAAGACTTCGTCTAGTGAAATCCTTGCGTTTTAAGCAAGGACACTTGCGAGTAGAACGAGCAAGTGCGAACCGTATATTTCCTGCCAATAGTTTTAATGCCCCTGGCAGGAATCGAACCTGCCGCACGCAGTTTAGGAAACTGCTGCTCTATCCTTATGAGCTACAGGGGCAGATTGATCATTCACCGCAAAACTTGACCAAAGAAAATAAGGGGTATCCTTTCAATTTGTTCCTGCCGTGCAGGTCGACCAGCTCAATAATGAATCCTATCCCTACTATCTTGCCCCGCAGCTGTTTTACCAGTTCAACTACTGCCTGGACTGTTCCGCCGGTAGCTAAAAGATCATCTATGATCAGGATTTTTTCTCCCGCGCAGATGGCGTCTTTGTGGATTTCAAGGGTATCAGTGCCGTATTCCAGCTCGTAGGTTGTGGAGATGGTTTTATAGGGCAGTTTTCCTTTCTTGCGCACCGGCACGAACCCCGCCCCTATTTTATGCGCTAATGCCGCGCCAAAGATAAAGCCGCGCGCCTCCACCCCGACTATTTTGTCAATCTTCTTACCTTTATATTTCTTGGCCAGTAAGTCAATGGATTTTTTAAATGCCGACTTGTTCTGGATTAAAGTAGTAACATCGCGGAACAGTATCCCGGGCTTGGGGAAATCAGGTATGTTTCTTATGGACTGTTCCAAAAAACAGATATTTTTCATAGTTCCTTCTCCTGTCCGATGACGAATTTCTTTAATTTTCTTAAGGCTGCTTCTTCAATCTGGCGGATCCTTTCACGCGAGACACCCATTCTCTTCGCAACCTCTGCCAGTGTCTGCGGCTTGGCATTGCTTAGGCCAAAACGCAGGTCCAGGATCTGTCTTTCCCTTTCAGACATGACCTCTAAGAGGTTATCTACCCTTTCGCGGTCAAGCAGATGTTCGATCTCGGCATCCGGCGGGGCGGTAGTTTTGTCTCCCACTAATTCCGACATCTGGTTATCATTGTCTTCTCCGATAGGCGCTTCGAGCGAAGAGGTGGTACTGGACATCCAGAAATTAATTTTTTCTATCTTTTCGGGAGAAAGTTTTAATTTTTTGGCGATCTCCTGATCAGAGGGAATACGTTTTAACTTCTGGCTTAATTGCTCCCTGCACTTTTTCCATTTACTGATCAGGTCATTCATATATACCGGCACGCGGATCATCTTGCCCTGTTCGCTGATTGAGCGCGTAATCCCCTGCTTGATCCACCAGGCGGCGTAGGTTGAAAAACGAAAACCTTTGCGGTGGTCAAATTTTTCTACCGCCTTCATTAGCCCAAGGTTGCCCTCTTCGATCAGGTCCAGAAAAGGTGTTCCCAGGCGCATGTATCTTTTGGCGATATTGATCACCAGGCGCAGGTTGGCGCGGATCATATCTTTGCGCGCTATCTCATCCCCGCGGCGGACTTTTTTATTTAACTCAATCTCCTGCTTTGGGGTTAAAAGCGGGATTTGCCGGACTTCTTTAAGGTATGTTTTTAGTGCTTCCATTTTCTTGGCCCCGGGAGTTTTATTTCTTTTCTTTGTTTTTTAGCGCAGCCTGAGCCGCCGCTAATTTCGCAATCGGTACCCTGAATGGCGAACAACTGACATAGTCCATCCCTGCTTTATGGCAGAATTCTACGGATTTAGGTTCACCTCCGTGCTCCCCGCAGATGCCGACCTCAAGGTTTTTGTTGGTTGAGCGGCCGCGGGTAATGCCCATTTTAATCAGCTGGCCGATCCCTTCCTGGTCAATGCTCTGGAACGGGTCTTCCGGCAAAATGCCTTTTTTGAGGTAATCCGGCAGGAACCCGCCTATATCATCTCTTGAAAAACCAAAACCCATCTGGGTCATATCATTAGTCCCGAAAGAGAAGAATTTGGCTACAGTCGCCAGTTTATCCGCTACAAAAGCCGCGCGCGGGATTTCGATCATTGTCCCAAAAAGATGCTTGATCTTCTTTAACCCGTATTTTGCAAGTACCTCTTTATAGATCTTCTCGGCAATAACGAGCTGGTCTTCAAGTTCTTTCACATCACAGACAACCGGGATCATGATCTCCGGGTAAGGGTGCTTTCCTTCTTTGAGCAGTTCGGCAGCCGATTCAAGGATAGCGCGGATCTGCATGGAGCTTACTTCAGGATAAGTAACCCCTAGGCGCACGCCGCGATGGCCCATCATGGGGTTTGATTCATGCAAGGCCTCCGCCCTTTTGGACAGTTCCTGCATACTGATCTTTAAGTCGCTTGCGAGTTGTTCAAGCTTTGCCTGTTCGCGTGGAACAAATTCGTGTAACGGCGGGTCAAGCAGGCGTATGACAACCGGGAACCCATCCATGGCTTCAATGGTGCCTTTAATATCTTTTTTTACAAAGGGGAATAATTCGTCAAGCGCCCTCTGCCTTTCTTCAATGGTATTTGAAACAATCATTTTGCGCAGCAAGAAGAGCGGTTGGTCAGCGCCTTTGCCGTAGAACATATGTTCAGTGCGGAAAAGCCCGATACCTTCTGCCCCGAACTGGCGCGCTTTCAGGGCGTCTTCCGGGGTATCTGCGTTGGTGCGGATGCCTAATCTTCTTACAGCATCGCACATTTTTAAGAATTCCGAGAGGACTGTGTTTTCTTCGGAGGCATCCATCATCGGCAGTTTACCTTCATAGACATTGCCTTTGGTGCCGTTTAAGGTGATCCAGTCGCCTTCCTTGAGCGTTTTATCACCCACCTGTACAAATTTCTTCTCTATATCTACATGCATGGCGCTGCATCCTACAATACAACATTTACCCCAACCGCGGGCCACTAATGCCGCATGTGAAGTCATCCCGCCGCGGGCGGTAAGGATTGCCTGGGCTGCGCGCATACCTTCAACGTCTTCCGGGTTGGTTTCCTCCCTTACCAGGATTACCTGTTTGCCTGTTTTTGCCCATTCTACCGCCTCGTTTGAAGAGAAAACAATCTGACCGCAGGCGCCTCCGGGTCCGGCCGGCAGGCCTTTGGCAAAAGGTTTTACGCCTAATTCTGTTTTCGGGTCGATAATCGGATGAAGCAGCTCATCAAGCTGTGAGGGAGTGACCCGCATTACCGCCTGTTCTTTCTTGATCATTTTCTCTTTAACCATCTCTACCGCCATGCGTACCGCTGCCGGACCATTGCGTTTGCCTATGCGGCACTGCAGCATAAAAAGTTTCCCTTTTTCAATGGTAAACTCAATATCCTGCATATCATGGTAATGTTTTTCCAGGCGGTTCTGAATGGAATAAAGTTCTTTATAAATCTTCGGCATTGCTTTTTCCAGGGTCAGCAGATCCTTGTTATGGGAGCTGGTGGAGTATTCATTAATCGGTGCCGGTGTGCGGATACCCGCAACTACGTCCTCGCCCTGGGCATTAATCAGGTATTCGCCGTAGAAATTATTTTCGCCGTTTCCCGGATTGCGCGTAAAGGCTACGCCGGTTGCCGAATCATTGCCCATATTTCCAAAGACCATGGTTTGTACGTTTACCGCCGTGCCCCAGGCATCCGGGATATTTTCAATCCTGCGGTAGCTTATTGCGCGCTTTCCGTTCCAGGAGGAAAATACCGCGCCGATGCCGCCCCACAACTGTTCCATAGGTTCATCCGGGAACTCTTTGTTTAAAACTTCCCTGATTTTAACTTTGAATTGAGAGCAGAGCTTTTTTAAGTCCTCAACATTTAAATCCGTATCACTGCTGTAGTTTTTTGATTTTTTTAAATCAGCCATTACTTTTTCCAGCTGCTTGCGGATCCCCTCTTCGCCTTTTGGCTCAATGCCGGCAGCCTTTTCCATAACTACATCGGAATACATCATAATCAGGCGGCGATAAGCGTCGTAAACAAAACGGCTGTTGGCGCCGCTCTGTTTAATTAACCCGGGGATAGTTTTTTCAGTCAAACCGACATTTAAAACAGTCTCCATCATTCCGGGCATGGATTTTCTGGCTCCGGAACGCACGGAAAATAATAACGGGTTGTTGGCATCACCGAATTTCCTACCCATTAATCTTTCCACTTTTTCCAGGGCTTTTTCTACCTGGGATTTTAACTCTTTAGGGTACTTCTTTTTATGCTGGTAATAATATGTGCAGACCTCTGTGGTACAGGTGAATCCCGGAGGCACCGGCAGCATCAGGTCTTTGTTCCCGGCCATCTCGGCAAGGTTAGCGCCTTTTCCGCCCAGGAGGTTCTTCATGCTTTCGTTGCCATCTGCTTTACCGCCGCCAAAACTGTAAACGTATTTCTTTGCCATTACTTTTAAACCCTTCCTTTCTGATGCTTTGTTAATAATGATTATTTAACAAAGTTGTTTGGTTAAATATTCTTTTAGTCTGTCTGCCGGAATCCTTTCCTGTAACATGGTATCCCTGCTGCGCACAGTTACCTGCTTATCTTCTAATGTTTGTACATCTACGGTTATGCAATATAGCGTGCCTACCTCATCCTGCCTGCGGTAAAGCTTGCCGATAGAGCCGGTATCATCATAAACGGCGGCCATGGATTTCTTCAGGTCCAGGCATATCTTATTGGCTAAATCCGTGATCTCCGGCCTGTTGCGTAAAAGCGGCAGCACCGCCACTTTTGTGGGGGCAAGGTCTTTGTGGATTTTCAAAACTACGCGTTTGTCATCCTTGACTTTTTCTTCATGATAGGCGTCAATTAAGAATGCCAAAAGCGCCCGGTCAACTCCACCCGAAGGCTCTATGATATATGGGTAGAATTTTTCTTTTGACGCATCATCAAAATAGCGCAGGTCTTTCCCGCTGTATTGAGCGTGCTGTTTTAAATCAAAATCCGAACGGTTGGCGATCCCCTCTAACTCCGACCAGCCGAAAGGGAAGTTATATTCCACGTCCAGGCAGGCGTGGGCATAATGCGCCAGCTCATCTTTGCCATGCTGGCGTTTTCTTAAGTTTTCGTTCTTTATGCCGAGCGTCAAATACCAGTTAAAACGGTATTCTATCCATTCCTCAAGCGCCCTCTCTGCATCGGATGGTTTTACAAAATATTCAATCTCCATCTGTTCAAACTCGCGGGTCCGGAAGGTAAAATTACCCGGGGTTATTTCATTGCGGAATGATTTTCCGATTTGCGCCAGGCCGAAAGGAAGTTTGGGGTGCCGCGCATCGAGGATATTCAGGAAATTGACGAACATCCCCTGGGCTGTTTCCGGACGGATATATATTATATTTGAATCATCTTCAACCGGTCCCTGATGAGTCTTAAACATTAAGTTAAACGGCCGGGATTCGGTAAGCTCACCGGAGCATTCCGGGCAATGGGATTTATCTTTTAAGTCTGCGCTCTTAAAACGTTTTTTGCAGTTTTTACAATCGCTCTTCAGGTCAAAAAAGTTCTGTACATGCCCGCTTGCTTCCCATGTTAAAGGATGCATCAGTATAGCCGAGTCCATGCCCAGGATATCATTGCGTTCGTAGACATTGGCTTTCCACCAGGCGCGTTTAAGGTTATTTTTAAGCTCTACTCCGTAAGGGCCGTAATCCCAGGTATTGGACAATCCCCCGTAGATTTCGCTGCTTTGAAAAATAAACCCTCTGCGCTTACATAAGGAAACAACTTTATCCATCAAATTTTCTGCCATAGTCTTTTATACTTTCGCCTCTAAAGATTAAACTAGCGTAGCCGCTCAAGTATTTCATTAAGCAAACCCAAGTTATTCATTTTTAACACAATAAAACTTAAAGAGCAAGAAGATTTTGAGCACCCATAACTATTTAGCGAAATCCTGCCGAGTTTACGAGGCAGGGTTAGTGTTTAGTCTATTGGTTTCAGCGTTGAAATTATCGCGAACACCTTGTTCAAATCCAGCCTGGCGCCGGCATCCCGGATGTACACCTTAAAAAAATTCCCTTTGGCATCAAGTACATTGCAGTCAAAATAATTATTCGGCCTGGCCATAGTGTAGTTGACAAAGCCCCTTTTTTCCCCCAGCTTGAATTCGACCATCCGGCAGATGCTTTGCGGTCCGATATCCGGAGTAAAGACGCTTTTCATGATAATAAAAAAGGCATCGGTAATATTATTTATTTTGTTAAGGTTGGCGTACATGAGCCTGCGGATAAACTCATAATTATTGGATATACCCTGTTTTTTTACATCCGGATAAAGCTTGATAAAGGCGCCCGGTTCCTGGCGCAAGAGGTAAATCATAGCGTTATTCTCCGGCTGTTTTTTCTTGTAGTATCTCCTTTTGATCAGTTCCTGCACTATGTTAAAGCCCTTGGGTATGGAGATTGACATTTTAGGGAATACCTGCGGGATTAAGCTGTTAATGTATTCTTCGTTGATTTCGGGAGTTAAAGTTTTTTCATCCGGTTGCTTGCAGAGCACAGGGATATTCTTGCAGTCGCCAATGCCGTAGATGATATATTGCCTTAAGATATTTTGCCCTGCGAACTTGATAATAAAAACCAGGCAAAAACCTAATACGATAACTTTACTTACCAGCTTAAGGGTTTTTTTAGTTGCCATCTTGTTTTATCTCCAGCGCTTCAATTTTCTTAAGCTCTTCTTCCTTGATGCTGAAGGAGTATTGGCTGTCAGGGAATTTAACCTGGGTGACCTCATTTTTAAAATCTTCCACTGCTTTTAAGATCAGCGGTGAAAGGTCGGCGTACTTCTTGACGAACTTAGGGGTATGGCGCGCAAATAACCCGAGCATGTCGTTAATAACCAGGACTTGTCCGTCGCAATATGCCCCGGCGCCGATACCGATTGTGGGTATTTTTATCTTACCGGTAATCAGAGCGGCAATCTTATCCGGCACGCATTCCAGGACTATGGCAAAGCATCCTTGTTTTTCCAGCTCTATTGCCTGTTCAATCAGGATGCGGGCAGCTTTTGCCTCTCTGCCCTGGACCTTAAAACCTCCGATCTTATCCGCGGTCTGCGGAGTCAGGCCGATATGCCCCATTACGGGTATGCCTGCTTTGATAATCTTGCCGGTTACCTCTAAACATTGCTCAAACCACTCTACTTTTACTGCCTGCGCCCCTGCTTCGTTGAGGAAGCGTTGCGCGTTTTTGACGGATTCACCGGGGTCAAGCTGGTAGGAATTATATGGCATATCTGCAATAAGCAACGAGTTCTTTACGCCTCTTCTGACGGCTTTTGTATGGTGCAGCATCTCCGCCATGCCGACCTTGGTGGTTGAATCAAGCCCCAGGACCACATTAGCCAGGGAATCGCCTACCAGGATCATATCTATACCGGCCCGGTCAACTAATTCTGCCATAGGGTAATCATAAGCGGTTAACATGGTGATCTTGCGCCTGCCCTTCAGATTTTTTATTTCGTTTACAGTCATTTTATTTCCCGTTAAAGAACGTAGTAAAGAACAGTATCAAAGAAAGGATGATCATTGCTCCGATGATCAATATGGAGCAAAAATTATACAAGCCGGTGTTGGTATGTTTGCCCATCAATCTTTTATTGTTTACCAGGAGAAGCATGAATATCAATACAAAAGGAAGCAGTATTCCGTTGCTGGCCTGGGAAACGAGCATTACCGGCACAAGTTTTACCCCGGGAATTAATATGATCGCCGCCCCGATTGCAATAATAGCGGTATATAAGCTGTAAAACTGCGGCGCCTCCCTGAATGTGCGGTTTACTCCTATCTCCCAGCCCATCCCTTCGCATACCGAATATGCCGTTGAGAGAGGTAAAATACAGGCGGAGAAGACCGAGGCGTTCAACAGCCCGAAGGCAAACAGATAAAAACAGTATTGCCCGGCCAGGGGCTTTAGGGCAAGGGCAGCGTCTTTTGCCGTCTCAATCCTTATGCCGTGCGTAAAAAGAGTATTGGCGCATACGATGACAATAAAGATGGCAATAATATTAACTACGAAGGACCCGATGATGACATCCAGGCGGCTGTATTTGTAATTCTCAAGCCGTATCCCTTTCTCTACTACTGAAGATTGCTGGTAAAATTGCATCCAGGGAGCAATCGTGGTCCCGATTACCCCGATCAGCATAAAAATATAAGCCTTGTCAAACTGCAGGCTTGGTGAAATTGAGCTTGCGGCCACCATCTTCCAGTCCGGCTTTGAGAGAAAGCCGGAGACTATGTAGCAAAGATAGAATAAGCAGGCTACCAGGAATACTTTTTCAACCGATTTATAAGTCCCCTTTACGATCAGCCACCAGACAAATAACGCGCAGACAGGCACTAACAGGTATTTGCTGATCCCGAACAGCTCCGCGCTGGCGGCAATGCCGGCGAACTCCGAAATAGTGTTGAAGATATTAGAGAAGATCAGCACCGTCATAGCGTAAAAGGTTACGCGTACCCCAAACTCCTCGCGGATTAAATCTGCCAGGCCTTTTCCGGTAACTACCGCCATGCGGCTGGACATCTCCTGGATGATTACCAGGGCGATAATAATCGGAATAAATGACCAGATCAGCGCATAGCCGAAGTGCGCGCCGGCAACTGAATATGTAGTTATGCCCCCGGCGTCATTATCGACATTGGCGGTAATAATTCCCGGCCCCATTACCGACAGGAAGATCAATGTTTTTGCCCAAAAACTCTTTAGTTTCTTCATGTATTCTGAAATATCTTTATTTTTTTCAGCCTGCGCCAGGCAAAAGCAATTAACTGGCTCAGGATATCATCAACGGTTACGATCCCCTGCAAAACATTTTCTTCATCTACTACCGGTATAGCGAAATATTTGTATTTTTCCATCAAATATGCGACTTCTTTGATGCTGGAATCCAGATGCACAAAATACGTCTTTGGAAACGCATAGTTGAGTATAGGTTCCTGGGGGTTGGCCAGGATAAGCCTGCGGAAATTAGTGGCGCTGATGAGATGGTGGGTTTCATCAATGATGTAGATAAACTGTGCCGGTTCGGATTTAAATTTGAATTCCCGTATCCGGTCCAGGACTGTTTGAATGCTCGTATCCTTAGTAAAAGCGATATATTCTGTAGTCATCAGCCCTCCGGCGGAATCTCCGGAATATCCTAAAAGTTGCGAAAGCCGCTTGGAGTATTTATTTTCAATCAGGCTTAGGACGTGCTTGGTTTTTTCTCTCGGCAATTTTTCCAGGAAATCCGTAGCTTCATCGGGCGGAATATTATTAAGCAATTCTGATATTTCAAGGTCACTGAGTTCATCCAGTATGGAGTGCTGGGTCTTGAAATCAATATTGGTGAATATCTTGGTTTTATTTGCCAGATTGAGGGATTTAAAAAGAGCGATTTGGTGGTTGATATTTAAATCCAGGAAGATATCCCCTAAGTCTGCCGCGGGAATATTAGCCAAATTCTTTTGCGGCACATCTATCTTTATGGTCATGCTTACCGGATTAATGGTAAGCGGCTGGATGTATTTCCAGGAGATCAGGCATTCATTCGTAAGATAGTGCGCCTTGGGTTTAAGGAACTTTACGATTAAATCAATACTTTTTTCAAAACCAAGCCGCCTAAAAATCCCGCGGGTGCCGATGTCCACGTGGGCGATCATTAACGCCTGGTCAACAGCCAAAAGCTGGATATCGTTTACCCGGATGACCTTATGTTCATGGGTATCTACCACCTGTTGATCCAGTATATCGCGCCTTAAGGTCATCTCTCTCTTTTCTTCGGGGATCTTGCCGAAATTTAGACGTGATTTATCTATCCTTAGCCTGGCCTCATGTTTATCCAGCCTTTCGATATCCTGCCACCCTACCAGGGCATATTTTCTTCCGGAAAAACCCTTGCGGATAATCAATCCGTCTGAAAGCGGGTATACCTGGGAAGGTTTTACCACGATATCGTAGATCTCTCCGACCTCTGCGCCGTCTTTATCAAAGACAGGTTTGTCCATCAAGCGGGAAAAGAAAACAAACATCTTTGCGGGGGAGATATTTTTCTGAAACGTTTGGTTGAATATGTTCATTTAGAGTATCCTTGCTGTTACCCGGGGGAATTTTTTAAGCAACTCCTCCCCCTTTTCTTTACCGAGAACGAATACTGCTGTAGAGAGGGCATCGGCCTCTAATGCCGAATCCGCCACTATCGTTACGGAAGTGATTCCGCTATTAACCGGATATCCGCTTTTAGGGTTTATGATATGGCAGTAACGCTTGCCGTCTTTAAAAAAGAACTGCTCATAGTCGCCGCTTGTTGATACCGACTGGTCCTTTAATTCCAGTGTCCCTGAAATCTCCTGCCTGCGCGGGTCCTGAATAGCTACTTTCCAGCAAGACCCGGATTTATCCCCTAGAGCGTAAATTTGCCCGCCGGCGTTAATCAGGCAGCTATCGATACCATTTTCCTTCAAAATCTTGACCGCACAATCAACGGCAAAACCTTTGCCTATTGCCCCCAGGTCAATCTTCATCCCGGGAAATTTAAATTCTACCACATTATCTTTTTCATGCAAAATAATTTTATCGCATCCTACAAGTTTCAAGGCGGCCTTAATCGAATCTTCACTGGGTAGATTATATTTTTGGCCGGTAAAGCCCCAAAGCTCTACTAATGGAGCGATGGTAATGTCAAAAGCCCCTGAACTTTCCTGCCAAAATTCCTTTGCTCTCTTGAGAACATAGAACGTATCCGGAGTTGCTTTTAATTTTCCGGCGCGGTTAAGCAAGGATACTTCGCTGTCCGGCAGGTATTTGCTAAGCAGGTTTTCAATACGTTTTACCTCCGTAAAAACGATGGGGCCGCTCTCTTTACGCGGAGAAACAACCTCCCAGAATGTTCCCATTAGAAGGCGGTTATCCCGGTAAAGCCGAACAGGGGCTTCAGGCGGCTGTCTTGGTTTTTTGGAATGCAGGAGAAAATAAGCCAAGCTTATCGCCCAACCGGTAATTAAGAAGATAACCAGGTATCTGCGTATCCTTAGACTAAAAGCCATAGGATTAAACTTTAGGTATTGAGCTTTTGGCCGGCAGGCTCCATTTGTAACTTGATTCGATTGTTTTTACCAGGTCGACCAGGAGCTTATTCGTCGGTACGGCGATCCCTAATTCCTGCCCAAGGCGTACGATTACTCCGTTAATAAAATCGATCTCCGTGCGTTTTCTTTTTAATACATCCTGTAACATTGACGAAATATTTGCGGATGTGCCTTCGCAGACCGCTTCCACTTTTGCCAGGGGGTCATCATAGATTAATTTTATGCGTTTTCTTTTGGCAATGCGGGTTGCCTCCGTAACCGCGTCCCTTAAAATCCTTTTTGTCCCTTCAAATTCAGTCAGTTTGCCGTTAGGAAGCCTGGTAATAGCGGTTAGCGCATTTATCCCGGCATTGATGATCAATTTTGACCAGGCCAGCCCCTTTATATCGCGGGACATCCTGGTCTCTAAACCGACCTTGTTGAATGTTTCGCGTATGCTGCGTATTTCAACCGGCGCTTTGCCGTCCAGAGTGCCGATAATGGTTTCCCCCCGGCCGGCATGGCGTATTTTCCCTGTTTCTATCAGGGTAGCCCCTTCACTGGTGATGCCGCCGATTACCCTGTTTTCCCCAGCTAATTCAGCGATAATTTCGGTATTGCCGATACCGTTTTGCAGGGTCATTATCTTGGTATTCTCCTGCAAGAGCGGTTTGATCTGTTCAACCGCCTGTTTGGTATGGAATGATTTTACGAATATAAGTATAAGGTCAGCTTTGCCGATATCCTGCGCATTGGCTGTGGCTTTTATTTTTGCATGCCAAGCGCCGGATACTCCTTCCACGGATATCCCGATTTCATTTATCCGGGAGGCATTTTCCTTGTCTTTATCCAATAGCCAGAGTTCTTCTTTTGATTTTGATAAAAAAGCGGCAAAAAGGCACCCCATCGCTCCCGGGCCGACAATGGCTATTTTCATACAGTCACCTCCAGTTTATTAAGCAGCCTCTGGCTTTTTAATTCTTTACCCAGGTGAAAACTTAAAAATGCGTTCAGGATTATATCCAGCTCTTTTTTTATCTGGGGGTTCATCCCAAGGCTAAGGCTGGCATTAAAACTGTTTCTTTCAATATGAAGCACCGTAGCGATAGTCCCGCGGAATATTGAGCGGCTTGCGGGGTCTTTCTGCATACAGCGCGGGCAAAGCAGGCCTCCTAAAGAAAGGCTGAATTTGGCCTGGCCGTTGATTATCTCCGCGCAGGAAACGCAAGAATCAAAGTGGGGCTTAAAGCCTGAAAGGTTAAGTATCTTAATTTTGAATATGGTAGCTATTTTAGCCGGGTTATAATTGGTTTCCAGCTCTTTAAGGCTTGCCAGGGCCAGGGTAAAGATCTCTTCATTCTTATCTTCAGGCTGCATGATGGAGTTAATCAGCTCCATCATGAACCCGGCCTGTACCGCCTTTTCGATGTTAGAGCGAATCCCGGTAAAATTATCAAGTTTATCCGCCTGGCTTACCAGGTGCAGGCTGGAATGGGTCTTCCTGTAAAAGATAACCTCGTTTAGAGAAAATGGTTCCAGGTTAGAGGCGAATTTCTCCGGGTCGCTGCGGATGCCTTTAAGCAGCCCGCTGAACTTTCCAAACTCCCTGCTGTAGAACTCCGCGATTATCGATGTTTCACGGATATCCCGCTTGTTTAAAACAAAGGCTTGCGCTTTATCTATTGACATATTCTCTTTCCTTTTTACGCATCAGTTGCGTTTGGGCCTTGGATCGGTCATCATATCCTAATATATGCAGCATGCCGTGGGTAACATAAAGCAGTAATTCTTCTCCGCTGCTGGTACGGAAGAGCCGGGCGTTCCTTGCGGCGGCGTCGGTAGAAATTACAATATCGGCAATCAGCCTGCCCCCGATCTTTTCATCGCTTAGCTTAAAAGCCAGCACGTCGGTTACCCTGTCGGCTTTTAAGAATTCGGCATTGAGTTTTTTAATCAGGATATTATCCGTAAAACAGATATTAATATCCCCGGGTTTCTTAAAGCCCTCTCCTTTAATGACCTTAAGGACAAGGTTTTTTATGCGTACCCTGTGTATAGGCAATCTTTTTTGCAGGTTGCTTATAGTTATATTTATCATTTTTGAAAAACAGACTGATGAAAGGAGCGTTATTTTCTTCCTAGGAGTAGCTTACCCGGCTGTGGTATATGCCGCTTAATATCTTGGTAAAGACGCTGGAGATCTTCTCTATATCTTTTAAAGTCAGCTCGCATTCGTCAAGCTGGCCGTCAATGAACTTATTATTTATTACCTTGCGCACTACCTCTTCAATCTTTGCAGGGGCTGGTTCTTTTAAGGTGCGCGTGGCCGCCTCAACAGAGTCCGCCAAAAGGACGATTGCCGTCTCTTTTGTATTTGGTTTTGGCCCCGGGTAACGGAACCCTTCTTCCGTTACCTCCTGGTCCTCCTCTTTTCCTTCCAGTGCCCGGCGGTAGAAATAATAGACCAGGCTGCTGCCGTGATGCTGTTGGATAAAGTCCCAAAGCACAGGGCTTAAAGAATATTTTTTAGCCAGCTCCAGGCCTTCTTTTATATGGTTCATAATAATCAGTTTGCTCATTGTGGGGGAGAGCGTATCGTGCAGGTTCATTTTTATCTGCTGGTTTTCAATGAAATACTCCGGCTTCTGCAGTTTACCGATATCATGATAGTATGCCCCGATCCTGGCTAATAGACCGTTAGCGCCGATGGCTGTACAGGCGGTGTCCGATAAATTACCGACGATAAGGCTATGGTGGTATGTCCCCGGGGCCTCAAGGATCATGCGTTGCAAGATCGGGTGGTGAAAATCCGCCAGCTCCAACAGGCTGATATTGGTTACTGTGCGCAGCAAATACTCGAATATAGGAAGGACCCCCAGGACAATAACTCCGGAGACCAGGCTGTTAACCAGGATTATTAAATATCTTTCAGGCTGGTTGATCCAAAGGTGTTCAAGAAGGATAAGACTTATTAATTGTATCAGGCCGGCTATGATGCCTGCCCTGATCACCGCCGTACGCGTATGTGCCTTTTTTAAGAGTAATACCGAGGTTAAGCAGGATGCCGTAAAAACCAGCCAGGCCTTAAATGGCTCGGCGGTCAAAGATGCCAGCGATAGAGAGGTAACCAGGGATAAGAAATAAGCTACCCCGGGGTTATTAAATAATAATACACTGAGCATGGGGATGATTACAATGGGGATATAGTAAAAAGAGAGGCCATGTTTAAGCATGGCATGCCCGATAGAGAAAGAAACCAGGAAAAGAAAAGTTAAATTAGTTAAATTAGCGTTTTTTATTTTAGAAAAATTTTTATAAAAACAAAGATAGGCAATAATTAGAAACAAGGGGATAGCCAGGCTCATATGGATAATATAGCTATAAAAGAAGATAAAAACACAAAGCCCTGTAATAAAAAGATTGTTTTTAACGGACAGTTTTCTCATAAGCCTCGATTATTCTCTGGACCAGGGCGTGCCGGACTACGTCAGAGCCGCTAAAATAGATGAATTTTATGCCGTTGATTTCTTTCAATATATCTTTAGCCTGAAGCAAGCCGATAGGCCGGGCATTCGGAAGATCGCTTTGGGTCATATCTCCGGTAATTACCGCCTTGGAGTCAAAACCCAGACGGGTCAGGAACATCTTCATTTGTTCGGCGGTGCAGTTCTGCGCTTCATCAAGGATAATAAAGGCGTCATTAAGGGTCCTTCCTCTCATGTAAGCAAGCGGAGCTACTTCGATTATGCCGGTTTCTATATATTTCTCAATGCGTTCAGCCTCCATCATGTCGTATAAGGCATCGTAAAGCGGTCTAAGGTAAGGAGATATTTTAGCCTGCATATCTCCGGGGAGAAACCCCAGGGATTCGCCTGCTTCTATAGCCGGCCGGGTCAATATAATGCGCCGGACCTCCTGTTTTTTTAATGCTTCCACCGCGCAGGCCATAGCTAAATAAGTTTTTCCCGTACCTGCGGGGCCGACGCCAAAAACAATATCGTATTTTTTGATTGCCTCAACATACTCGTTCTGGCCGCTGGTCTTGGGTCCGATATGCCTGCCGCCGGAAGTACGCGTGATCTCGGTATGCAGGGCCGCACCCTGCTGTTGTTTTTGGTCAATCTTTTTAAGGTTAGATATTAAATAGGAAAGCCCGCTTTTGCCGATCTCATCGTTTCCTGATCGCAGGCCATTAAGCAGGTATTCTACCAGCTGGGTAGCTTTCTTGATATTGCCGGCAGTACCGCTTATTTTCAAGTGGCCTCCGCGCAGCGTAAGCTTTACCTTAAGCTCTTTTTCGATCCTCTTGGTGTTGGAGTCATGGGCGCCAAAGAGCCACTGCGCTTCTTCTTGAGATTCAAATTTGATTATTTTATCCACTATAAAAGCCGGGTTTTGATCCCGCCTATTTTAGATTTTCTTTCGGTTCCATCATAGTTGCAGATTTGGCCTTCATTCCCGGGCCGGATGGTATTTTCAGGGTTTGTCCGGCATAAAGCTTATCCGGAGAGCGTAAAATATCTTTATTCGCTTCATATATTTTCGGCCATTTCCTGGTAGTACCGTAGAATTTTTTAGAGATCTTTTGTAATGTATCATTTTTACCTACGGTGTAACTCTCAAAACTTTGATCCATGGTTTCTGCAATCGGCTCTTCCTGGAGGATAATGGTTTCTTCCATATCCATTACGGAAGCCCCCGGCATAATGTTTGAAGACGGCATAACCGGCGGGACCCTTTGCTGCAGTGGTTTGGTACGCCCAAGCTCTATTTCAAAAACTCTGGTGGTACGGGTGGTTTTCCTTTTGCTTGTCTCAGCAGGAGCAGCACCCATGATATAACCGCGGTTTCCTGAAGCAGCGGAAATATCCTGATCGAGCCTGTCACGGGTTAAATTATAGGTCCTTGCCACACAACCTGATAAAGCCAAAGATGAGGTTAATATGCAAATACCGGCTAATTTCATCCTCTCCATTTCCTTTTCCTCCCTTAATTTACCCTAATAAACGGGTTGATAAATTAATCCTTTTCCTGTATGGCAGAAGGTTTCTTTTTAATAGTTATACCCAATTCTTTTAGCTGTTTATCTTCCACATCTGAAGGTGCGCTGGTCAATGGGCAAAAAGCGGCCGAAGTTTTCGGAAAGGTGATTACTTCGCGGATGCTGTTCTCTCCGGAAAGAATAGCCAGAAGCCTGTCCAACCCAAAGGCGACTCCTCCATGCGGAGGGGCGCCGAACTGGAAAGCCTCAAGAAGAAAGCCAAAACGCTTAGAAGCCTCTTCTTCCCTTATGCCGATAATATTGAAAATCTGCTGCTGGAGCTCTTTACGATGGATCCTTATTGACCCGCTGCCCAGCTCCATCCCGTTTAAAACTAAATCGTATGACCGGGATTTAACCTTCTCCGGGTATTTTCCCAGGTTCTCCAGGTCTTCTTCGGCCGGAGCTGTGAATGGATGATGTTCGCTCTCCCAGCGCTTTTCTTCTTCGTTGTATTTAAAAAGAGGAAAATCCACTACCCAGCAAAAGGCAAAATCATTTTTTAGCTCCTGCCTTAAATCCGGCTTATCCGATCCGTATTTTTCCACCGCTTCCTTATAACCTATGCGCGTAAACGGCGTCTTGACATCAATATTCTTTAACTCCTTCAGGATTGATTTCATCAGTCCTTCGGTAAGGGTGAAGATATCTTCTTCGTCAATAAAGGACATCTCGATATCCAGCTGGGTAAATTCCGGCTGGCGGTCGGCGCGCAGGTCTTCATCGCGGAAACATTTTGCTATCTGGTAATACTTTTCTATCCCGGCAACCATAAGTATCTGTTTGAATAGCTGTGGGGATTGGGGCAGGGCAAAAAACTGTCCGCTATTTAACCGGGAAGGCACCAGGTAGTCCCTGGCGCCTTCAGGAGTTGATTTCGTAAGTATCGGAGTTTCGCATTCGGTAAAATTGTTACTTTCCAGATAAGCGCGGATGACCTTATAGAGGTTGCTTCTTAAGAGCAGGTTATTAAAAACTCTCTTGCGCCTCAAATCAAGATAACGGTATTTAAGGCGGATCTCTTCGGTTATTTCAGTCTCTTCTTCAATTTCAAATGGAGGATTTACGCTTGGGTTTAATATCTCAAGTTCTTTCGCCAAGACTTCTATTTCGCCGGTTGCCAGCTTTTCATTGATTGTGCCCGCAGGACGCTTATTTACCACCCCTTTTATTTTAATTACAAATTCATTTCGCAGCTCCTGCGCCAGTTTATAAGCATCCCCGGACTCTTTGGGTATAAAAACTATCTGCGTAAAGCCAGCGCGGTCTCGGATATCAATAAAGATTAATTTACCGTGGTCCCTCCTGCGGGCGACCCATCCGCAGAGGATGACCTCTTTGGTATTATTTGCGCTATTGAGCTCTCCGCATGTATTTGTCCTTAACATTTTAATTCCCCGGTTAAATCTTGGATCTTTATCTCTTTTTGGCTGCTGTTTGACATATCTTTAAGCGAGATAGTGCCTTTTTTTAATTCATCTTCCCCTAAAATTAAAACGTATCTGGCGCCTGCGTCATTGGCAGCGCGCATTGCCGATTTTAATGAACTGCCAAGATAGTCCGTGTCGCCGGGTATATTTGAGGAGCGCAGCTGGTGCAATATTTTTATACCGGCCTTCCTTGCTTCATCGCCGAGAGTAATGAGATATACCAGGTTGTTTATCTGTTTTTCAGCCGGTGATTTAGAAGCCAAAAGCAGCCTTTCTATGCCGAAAGCAAACCCTATTCCTCCTGTATCCGGCCCACCCAGTTCCTTGATCAGGTTATTGTAGCGGCCCCCGGCCCCGATAGCGTCCTGGCTGCCTAAATTAGAATGCGTAAATTCAAATACCGTGCGGTTATAATAGTCCAGCCCGCGTACCAGCTGTGGTTCTACTTCAAAAGAAATAGCGAGGCTGTTTAAGCCGTTTTTTACTTCCTTAAAGTGGCTTAGGCAATCCGGGCAAAGGTGTGTATCTTTAAGAGCAAGGGCCTTAATTATTTCCTTGCAGGAATCGTTTTTACAGTCCAGTATCCTTAATACGTTATTTTCCATCCTTACCTGGCAGTCGGCGCAGAGTTTTTGTTTTTCTTTCTGAAGCCCGTGTTTTAGGTTTAGGCTTAACGTTTGCTTATCTTTAGGGCACCCCAGGCTATTGATCTTAATTTTGTAGTCTGCGATAGAAAAACTCTTGAGCAGATGTACGGCCAAACCGATTGTTTCTATATCAAGGGTTGCTTCCTGAGAGCCGATTGCCTCGCAGCCAATATGGTGGAATTGGCGCAGCCTGCCTTTTTGGGGGCGTTCAAGCCGGAACATCGGGCCGATATAATATAATTTTATGAATCCGCATGTTTTATCCAGGTTATTTTCCAGGTAGCTGCGCGCAATTGATGCGGTACCCTCCGGCCGCAATGAATAGAGGTCCTGCTGGTTATGGATAAGGAACATCTGTTTTTGTACTATTTCAGTGGCAGTTCCGAGTGTGCGGTTAAAAAGCGATGCTTCTTCAATCAGGGGGGTGCGCATCTCGCGGTAATTATAAAGCGCCAATATCTGGCGAGCCGTCGCTTCAATTGTTTGCCAACGTCCTGCTTCATCAGGCAGGATATCTTTGGTGCCGGGGATCCTTTTGAACATGAGTTATTTTTAGGTTTTTAAAAAGGTTTTACGGGTTTATTTTATTTTCTGTTTCATTTCCAAGCCAGCTTTAAAGATCACTACCTTTCTGGGCGGGACAGGGATAACCTGATTGGTGCGCGGATTTCTGCCTGTACGACTTTTTCTCTGTTTTATCTTAAAGACGCCAAAATTGCGTAATTCAATCCTTTCGCCTCTAATCAATGCCTCGACAATGCAATCAAATGTCCTTTGCACTACTTTTTTAACATCTATTTGTTTTAAGTTTGTTTCGTCTGATACCTTTAAAACTATATCTTTCTTGGTCATCTTTTATCCTCCTTACCCGCAAAGGGTGCACGGCCGTTCCTTTAAGGCCGGGTATTAGCCCAAAAAGATCCACCCGCGCAATCCTTTGTAGGCGCGGAGTGTATTGCTAAACATAATAACAGCAAAAAGTTACAGTGTCAAGTATTAATAGCGCCTGGCTTAGGCAATTTAATTATAAAACCAGGGAAAACCGGTCTTCCCCTAACAGCTCATCAAGGTCCTGGATTAATTTTTCTGAAGGTAAAACATAAAGGTTCTCGCCTACCACCATTTGTACGCGTGATTTTGCTGGAACCTGCCTGTCCGACAAGCAGGTATCCAGGCGTAAATAAATAGGCACGTTTCCTTTATGTTCCGAAAGCAAGGTTTTTAAAGATTCAAATATATTCTCCTTGATCCCTGAAAGGTTTATGCTCATAGCGGTGATCAGTTTGTAGATCTCTTCAAAAGGAAAAAGGTCTTCCGCGATTATTTTGGGGGTATCTTCCGTTAAATTTAACGTACCGCGTATATGCGCTATTGTATTAGGCATAATGTACCGGCCCACTTTAGCAAAGGCACGGGGAAAGACCAGCACCTCTATCGCACCGTCTAAGTCCTCCAGTTTTAATATCGCCATTTTTTCCTGTTTGGCACGCGTGAGGGTTTGTTTGATTTTTGCGATCAAGCCGACGATTTTTATGGTATCCTGGTCCTTATGTTCATGCAGGCTGGCCGTGGAGCAGGAGGCAAAGCGTTTGAGCTGCTTGGCATATCGCGCTAAAGGATGTCCGCTTACATAGAATCCCAGCATGTCTTTTTCAAAAGAAAGCAGCTGTGGTTCAGGCCATTCCTTGCAATCGGTGACCAGTAACGGGGATTTTCCGAAACAACCGTTGTTTAGGGATTGGTCAAAAAAAGAAAGTTGCCCGCTGGATTTTTCTTTCTGTATCCTCTGCGCCCTTTCCAGTATTGTATCAAGGCTGGCGAACATTTTGGCCCTTGAGGCGCCAAAATAATCCAGTGCGCCGCATTTAATCAGGCTTTCCAGGACTTTGCGGTTTGCCAACCTTAAATCTATCCGGGCGCAGAGGTCCTCCAAAGATTTAAACTTCCCCGCCTCCCTGGCTTTTACAATGGATTCAGCAGCGCCCCTGCCGACATTTTTTATCGCCAATAACCCGAAACGGATGGTTGATTCATCTTCAACCTTAAAAAGTACATCGCTTTCATTTATATCCGGAGGTTTTACTTTTAACCCCATATGCTGGGTTTCATTCACGTAGGTTACGATTTTGTCGGTGTTATCCCGTTCTGAAGTAAGAAGCGCCGTCATGAATTCTACGGGGTAATTGGCTTTTAAATAGGCGGTGCGGTAAGAAATCAAGGCATAAGCGGTTGAATGTGACTTATTAAAGCCGTATCCGGAAAAATACTCTATTAAATCAAAGATCTTGGTTGCGGTCATTTCTTTTATCCCGTTTTTAATGCATCCGCGGATAAAATTGCTCCGTTGTTTCTCCATTACTTCGGGTATCTTTTTGCCCATGGCCTTGCGCAGTATATCCGCCTGGGCAAGCGTGAACCCCGCCAGGGTAGACGCAATCTGCATGATCTGTTCCTGATAGACCATGATCCCGTAAGTTTCTTTAAGTATGGGCTCTAATTTCGGGTGTTCATATTTAATAGGGATTAATCCGTGTTTGCGTTTCATAAAATCATCCAGCATTCCTGAACCAATCGGTCCCGGCCGGTAGAGCGCCAAAAGGGCGATCAGGTCTTCAAAACGTTCAGGGATAAGTTTTTTTAACAGGTCACGCATCCCCGAACTTTCTACCTGGAACACCCCGATAGTGTGGCTGGAAGCAAGCAGTTTATATGTATTCTTATCATCAAGCGGCACCTTCTCGATGTTAATCTCTATGTTGCGGGTTTTCTTTACCAGTTTCAGTGTTTCGTCAATTACCGTAAGCGTTTTTAGGCCGAGAAAATCTACTTTAAGCAGGCCGATTTTTTCCAATGTCCCCATGCTGTAGCCGGTAGTAACCTGGTCATCGGCAGTTTTGAATATCGGCATGTAGTTGTTTAACGGTTTATCCGCGATGATTACGCCTGCGGCGTGCACAGAGGCGTGCCGGTTCAGCCCTTCCAGCGATAAAGCGGTATTGATCAATTTAGTTATTTGCGGGTCATTCCTATAAAGGTTGTTAAGCTCTGGTTCGCTTTCCAGTGCTTTTTTAAGGGTCATATCAAGTTCGGCCGGGATCATTTTGGCAATCCGGTCAACATCCGCGTAAGCAATCCCCATAACCCGGCCGACATCCCTGATTACCGCGCGCGCCTGCATCGTACCAAAGGTGATGATTTGAGCGACATTCTCTCTGCCGTATTTTTTGGTCACATAATCTATAACTTCCTGCCTGCGTTCGTAGCAAAAATCAATATCTATATCCGGCAGGCCCATGCGTTCGGGATTCAGGAACCTTTCAAAGAGTAAGCCGTATTTTAAAGGGTTAAGGTCGGTAATACCCAGAAGATAACTTACCAGGCTTCCGGCGGCTGAGCCTCTTCCCGGACCTACCGGTATCCCCTGGCTTTTAGCGTAGGCGATGAAATCCCAGACAATCAGGAAGTAGCTGATAAAGCCCATATGTTTGATAATTGTTAGTTCATGCTGGAGCGATTTCTGTACTTCGGGGTCGTCTTTAAGTCCTTTCTCTTCCACTCCCTTTTCGCATAAATCAAGCAGGAAGGTTTCCTTGTTTTTGCCCTCCGGCGGGGTATATTTAGGCAGGTGCATCTGCGTGAAGTCCAGCTCCAGGTTACAGCGCTTAGCAATCTCTATCGTATTCTTTATCGCCTCCGGGCAATGACTGAATGATTCTTTCATTTCTTCAGGAGAACGAAAATAGAATTCTTCCGTCTGAAAACGCATATGTTTGGGGTCATCAAGGGTACTCTGAGTCTGGATGCATAATAAAGCCTCATGGGCCTGGGCCTTGTCTTTAGTAGGATAATGCACGTCGTTGGTAGCAACCAGCGGGATGGATAATTCTTTGGAGATTTTAATCAAGGCGTCGTTTACAACCTTTTGTTCGGGGATAGAATTCGCCTGCAGCTCCAGGTAAAAGTTCCCGTTTCCGAATATATTCTGGTAGGAGTCCGCAGCTTTTAGAGCGTCATTAAAACGTTTCTGTTGAATAAGGCAGGCAACCTCTCCTTTTAAGCAGGCGGATAAGCCGATTAATCCCTGGGCATGCTGGGAAAGGACCTCTTTATCAATGCGTGGCCGGTAATAGAACCCTTCCAAATAACCGATGGAGACCAGCTTAATCAGGTTTTGATATCCGGATTCGTCGCGCGCAAGCAGGATTAAATGGTTAGCTGCATCTTCAATGCCGCCTCCGCTCTTATCCAGCCTGCTTTTCGGAGCGACATAAACTTCGCATCCGATAATAGGTTTGATGCCGGCTTTTTGAGCCTCCAGGTAAAAATCG
Organism: Candidatus Omnitrophota bacterium; assembly: GCA_028716965.1. Taxonomy (GTDB): domain Bacteria; phylum Omnitrophota; class Gorgyraeia; order Gygaellales; family Profunditerraquicolaceae; genus UBA6249. The sequence goes on along the minus strand of JAQUOV010000005.1, from coordinate 11,516 downwards.
ATCGCCCCGAACATATTGCCATGGTCGGTTATGGCCAGGGAATCCATTTTGTAATTTTTAGCGATGGCCAGTATTTCAGAGATACGGCAGGCGCCGTCAAGAAGGCTGTATTGAGTATGCAGGTGGAGATGGACGAACTCGGAATGAGGCATAATAGTTTAAACTCTAAATCCTAAAATTTAAACCAAAAAGCATCCAAGGCCAGAAGTCCTAATAGCCAAGGCCGGCTTGTTTCAAATTTAACATTTCTGCAGTTTTTGGGCTTGTTTAGAGTTTAGTGTTTTTAAATAAGCTATTCCCACTCTATTGTCGCTGGAGGCTTGGAGCTGATATCGTAAACTACCCGGTTGATGCCCCTGACTTCATTAATGATACGGTTGGATATCTTTTCCATTACTTCGTAAGGCAGTTTTACCCAGTCAGCGGTCATACCGTCAAAGCTAGAGACGCAGCGGATGGCCGCGACGTTTTCGTATGTGCGTTCATCTCCCATGATACCTACGCTTTTTATAGGTAGCAAGATGGCAAACGATTGCCAGATTTGTTCATATAGCCCCGCCCTGGATATCTCTTCGATTACGCGCTTATCCGCTTCGCGCAATAGCTCCAGGCGCTCCGGGGTGATTTCTCCTATAATTCTAACTGCCAGCCCCGGGCCGGGAAATGGCTGGCGATGTATGATATTTTCGGGCAGCCCCATCTGCCTTCCGATTTCGCGCGCCTCATCCTTAAATAATTCCCTTAACGGTTCAATCAACTTAAGGTGCATTTGCGCCGGCAGCCCGCCGACATTATGATGGCTTTTTATCTTCCTGCTTGGTCCGCCTGAAGGTGAAACCGATTCGATCACATCGGGATAAAGCGTGCCCTGCCCCAGGAATTTGGCCCCTTTCATTTTCTTTGCCTCTTCTTCAAATACTTTCACGAATTCATCGCCGATTATTTTTCTTTTTTCCTCCGGGTCGATTACCCCTTTTAGGCGTTCAAGAAACCTTTTGCTCCTGTCAACATAACTTAAATTCAAGTGGTACATATCCTTGAAAACGCTTTTTACCTGTTCCGGCTCTCCTTTTCTCAGTAAACCGTTATCAATGAAAATACAGCGTAAGTTTTTGCTGATGGATTTATGGATTAATAAGGCGGCCACGGAGGAATCCACCCCGCCGCTTAGGCCTAATACTACCTTGTCTTTTCCGATAACCTTCTTGATGTTTTCAATAGACTCCTTGATGAATGATTGCATGGTCCATCTACTTAAAGCGCCGCATACCTTGAATAAGAAATTACTTAAGATCTGGTTGCCTTTTTCGGTATGGGTTACTTCCGGATGGAACTGTACGGCATATATCTTCTTTTTCTGGTTGGATATGGCGGCAATCGGAGTGTTGGCGGTATGCGCGATCGTATGGAAACCGGCGGGCACCTTGGTTACGTAATCTCCATGGCTTGCCCAACAGGTGAAGTTTCCAGGCATATGGCTGAAAAGGTCACGGTTGTCGTCAATAAATAATTCAGTCTTTCCGTATTCACGCTCGCGGGTATGTTTCACCTTGCCCCCGAGCATCTCGCAGATAACCTGCATCCCATAACAGACACCAAGAACAGGTATGCCTAATTTGAAAATTTTCCTATCAGGATAGGGGGATTTCTTATCCACTACAGAGGCAGGCCCTCCGGACAAAATCAGGCCTTTGGGGTTCAGGGCGGCGATCTCCTTAGCCGGGGTATTATAAGGGATTATTTTTGAGAAAACCTTGTTCTCCCTTACCCGGCGGGCGATTAACTGTGTATATTGCGAACCAAAATCCAGGATTAATATCGTCTGTCTTGTCATTTACAGTACTCCTTAAGTTTTCCTCTATTTTGCCCTAAGTTCTGCATTTTTTATGCTATCTTGTTAACGTCAGGCAGGCATACTGTTTATTTGCCCATGCCTACTTTTTGGCCTACCTGAAAGATTTTTCCTTCCGTCTGGATTGAAGGAGCGATAATGATTTCTACATCCTGCATCTCTCTTAGGGAAGATGCGCCCAAGGAACCCATAGAGGTTTTCAAGGCCCCTAAAAGATTTTGTGAGCCGTCATCTACCTTTGCCGGCCCCAGCAAAATATCTTTGAGGGTGCCTGTGGTGCCTACTTGTATGCGTGTACCACGCGGCAGGTTGACATGGGAAGTAGCCATTCCCCAATGAAATCCCCTGCCGGGGGCTTCTTTTGCCCGGGCAAAGCTTGAACCGATCATCACCGCATCCGCTCCGCAGGCAAAGGCTTTACAGATGTCTCCGCCTCGGTTCATCCCGCCATCGGTGATAATGGAAACATATTTTCCGGTACGCTTAAAATAGAAATCCCGCGCGCTTGCGGCATCAACAGTTGAAGTGACTTGAGGCACGCCGATACCTAATACCCCGCGTGTAGTGCATGCCGCCCCCGGACCTACCCCGATAAGCAACCCTTTTGTTCCCGTATCCATAAGCTCTAGGGTTGTTTCATAAGTCACACAGTTACCGAGGATAACCGGGATCTTTAAGTTTTTGCAGAACTTTACCAGGTCAAGAGTTTTGTATTCCGTAGAAAGGTGTTTAATGGTGGTAACCGTGGATTGGATTACAAAAATATCTGCTCCGGCGGCAATAGCTAATTTTGAGAACCTTTCCGCGTTAGCCGGGATACAGCTTACTATTGCCATTGCCTTGGCTTTCTTGATTTCGGCAACTCTTTTGGTGACCAGCTTCTCTTTTATGGGAGTAGTATAAACTGTTTGAATAAGTTCGGTAGCTTTTTGAGGTGTGGCCCTTGAGATATCTTCCAGTACTTCATCAGGATTTTCATAACGGGTTTGAATCCCATCCAGGTTTAAGACCGCTAATCCTCCTAAACGCGACATCTCTATGGCAAATTTGACATCGACTACTCCATCCATTGCCGCTGCAAAGATAGGTATCTTAAACTTTTTGCCCATAAATTCAAAACTGGTGTCTACTTCATTTGGGTTTACAGTCTGCGCGCCCGGGACTAAGGCGATCTCGTCAAAACCATAACACCTTCTTGCGCGCCTTCCTATACCTATCCATTCCGCCATTTTACAAATCTCCTTGAATTAACTTATTGTTTTATAATAGGTTACGATAGTTTGGCCTTCTTTAGGGAATAAATCTGAAAAGGATATAAAATTTTACACCTGGTCAGATGGTTTGTCAATATTTATTTTAATGAGGCCATAACTTACGGAACGATGGTGAACGTAAGTTGTTGGCCGAATTAATCCCTGCAGTTGCGGGTAAATTCAAAATGAATTTGCGAAGTGTTTAACTGCGGGGATAATCTTCTAATAAAAAACGGCTGACCTTTTACAAGATCAGCCGTTTTTTACTGTTATAACCTATCTAGAGGTTTAATACATTCCTCCACCCATGCCGCCCATACCACCCATTCCACCACCGGGCATTGGCGGCATCTTCTCGTCTTTTTCGGGTTTATCCGCGATCAGGGTTTCAGTTGTAAGTAACAGCGCGGCAATACTGGCAGCATTTTGCAATGCAGAGCGGGTCACTTTCGTAGGATCAATTACCCCGGCTTCAAGCATATCCACATAAGAATCCTGGCTTACGTCATAACCGATATTGGTTTTTTCCAGTTTGATCTTTTGCACGACTACCGAGCCTTCAAGCCCCGCATTCTGGACTATCTGCCTTAAAGGTTCCTCGATCGCGCGTTTTACGATATTAGCTCCAATTTTTTCGTCGCCATCCAGCTTTAGTTTATCTAAAGCAGCAATGGTGCGGATTAATGCAACTCCGCCTCCCGGGACAATACCTTCCTGGGTAGCTGCGCGGGTGGCATGCAATGCATCTTCAACGCGCGCTTTCTTTTCCTTCATTTCGGATTCTGTAGCTGCGCCTACGTTAATTACGGCAACACCGCCGGCTAATTTAGCCAGGCGTTCCTGCAGTTTCTCTTTATCATAATCCGAATCAGTGTCTTCAATCTGTTTCTTAAGCTGGGAGATCCTGGCGTTAATTGCCTGGTTTTTTCCCGCGCCTTCGACAATAGTGGAATTTTCTTTGTCAATTTTTACTTTCTTTGCCCGTCCCAGGTCTTCAATATCAACATTCTCTAATTTGATCCCCAGGTCTTCGGTTAAAGCCTTGCCTCCGGTAAGGATAGCAATGTCTTCAAGCATGGCTTTGCGTCTGTCGCCATAGCCCGGAGCTTTTACAGCGCAGGCAACAAATGTCCCGCGGATCTTATTGACTACCAGGGTTGCCAGAGCTTCTCCGTCAACCTCCTCGGCAATAATCAAAAGAGGCTTGCCTACGCGGGCAATCTTCTCTAACAGAGGAAGGATATCTTTGATTGAAGATATTTTCTTCTCATAGATAAGAATGTAAGGATCCTCTAAAAGTACCTCCATCCTCTCGGCATCAGTTACAAAATAGGGGGATAAATACCCCTGGTCAAACTGCATGCCTTCCACCACATCCAGGGTAGTAGCGGTGGATTTTGCTTCTTCCACAGTGATTACCCCGTCTTTGCCTACTTTATCCATTGCTTCTGCAATTAATTCTCCGATGTTGGTATCTGAATTAGCGGCAATACTTGCTACCTGAGCAATCTCTTTCTTGTCTTTGATAGGGGTAGAAAGCTTGCCTAATTCTTCTACTATTCTTACCACAGCCTTTTCAATCCCGCGTTTCAATTCCATGGGGTTTGAACCGGCAGTTACGTTTTTTAAACCTTCGCGATATATTGATTCCGCCAAGACTGTGGCGGTTGTGGTGCCGTCTCCTGCGATCTCCGAGGTTTTTTCAGCGACCTCTTTGACCATCTGTGCGCCCATATTTTCAAAAGCATCTTCCAGGTCAATCTCTTTAGCTACTGTTACGCCGTCCTTGGTTATGGTGGGTGAGCCGAACTTCTTATCAATAACTACATTGCGCCCCTTAGGCCCCAAGGTCACCTTTACCGCAGCTGCCAGCTGCTCTACGCCGCTTAAGATCTTGCGGCGGGCATCATCGCTATACAACAATTGCTTTGCCATAAATTCCTCCTTAATATTTTATTAAGAAAAATTCTACTCTTGATTTTTCTTAATTACTTGATTATTGCTAAAATATCATCTTCGCGTAAGATAAGCAGCTCTTCGCCTTCCTTGGTAGTAATTTCATTCCCGGAATATTTGCCGTATAATACTTTGTCTCCGACTTTTACTTCTGGAGCCTGAATACTCCCATTCTCCAAAACCTTGCCTTTTCCTACCGCAACTACCTTAGCCTCCTGGGGCTTTTCTTTAGCAGTATCCGGCAGGACAATTCCACCTTTGGTTTTATTCTCTGCTTCTAAAGGCTTAACAACTATGCGGTCTCCCAATGGTTTGATATCCATCCAGTCACCTCCTTAAAAATTATTGGTTGGTAAGTTTAGCACTCTTTTCTCCAGAGTGCTAATTATAAACAAAATAATTTTCTTGTCAAGAGTTTTTTATAATTTTTTTACCGTTTAGCTGGAAAATGGGGGTTTATATCACCGCAGAATCTGCAATCACCAGTGCTTCCCTGTATTCTTTACTGGATTCCTGAGTACAGCATTGGGTCTCTTCAAGGATACCTAATTGAGCAAGCCAGGTGATTATAGCCTCTCTTCTGTTATCAAGCTCTCCTTTGGCGAAACTTGCAGCCATAAACTCTTTGATCCTCTGGCCTGATACAAGTATGCCATTATCAATGGCCCGGCTTATATCAGACTGCTCCTTATCCAGGTTAAAGCTAAGTAATGCAGATGAACTTAACTTGGGTAAGCTGAAATCAAGCCCGGCAAAGCTGCCCATTGCCTCATAGGTGGTAGCTTTAGCCATTATCTGGTGCTTGAAGTCAATACCGCCGGTGGTTTCGGGGGCAGTATCGGTAAGGGGCGAGGAGGCTGAACCATCAATAGTTTTTTGCACATAAGTAGTTATTACATCTCCTTCAAATCCTGCATTTGCTTCCCAGTCCTTGTCTAACCGCGGCAAATTCTGATTCTTTCCAATTGTTTGGGTGATTAAATCTGATAAATTTACCTGATTTAAATAAAGGGCTATGGCATTTACATAATTTGCTTGATTATACATTAGTTCATTTCCAATAGATTCATCTAATAGCCCTTGAGTGTCTTTAGCTTCATAAGGCGCCAGGTGATTATTAAAATGGTATCTTACGATTCTCTGTAACTTCCTGATAGTAAGCTCCGTTGTTAGTTTGGGATGAGTTTGCGCTATTTCAGCCAGCGTATCGTTTGCGATCTGGCTCAAGGTATCTTGTACCGCTGAACTGGCCTTTGCCGAAGAATCAACGATAATGTTTCCAGACATCTCAACTAAGAGCTTCTCTATTTCATTCCAGAGTGCCAGTCCATTTATTGAACCATCTTGCAAGCCATTCGCTAATCTCTCCAGGCATCCTTTGGTCTTGCCTATCATTCTTACGGTAGCCAATATGCCATCAGTTGGCGGCCCCTTTACCTTAAGGCTAAGATTTTTTACATAGCTCTCTGCGAAACTTGAGTATTGCTTCTGTGCTTGATAAAGTGAATCAGTTTCTACTCGGGCATCCACTTTGCCGTTAAGAATATTAGTGCTCAAGAAGAATACGACGTTATGCTTCTCCTTAAAGGGTAAGTTAAGCATTATATCTATATCGGCAGATAACAGGTTTAATTTCTCATCTGTTTTACCGCGTATAGTTATCGCCCCTTCTCCCCCAAGGAAATTCTCAAATTCATGTCTTGAGCTAAAATCCCCGGATGAAACGTCGCTTTTCTGCCCGACGACATTTTTTGCTAATTCGTTTATTAAGGAAATAAAACTTCCTTTTTTCAGTACATCACTTAATTCTCTGTTAATTTCCATCGCCGAACTCGACCCTCTTTCTGCCGGCAGACCGGACTTTGGCACTGCAGGCGCGAATTGCAACTGATCCAATCTATCCCAGTTGATTATTATCTCGAAAGTTGGATATCTTTCGCTAAATAGGGTCGCAACAACGTCGCCACCGGGATAAACGTCTTTGACTACTTCAATAATTGGATCATTTTCGTTTAATAAAACTTTAATGATGTCGTCTGGTAATCCTTGAAGTCTGTTGAGTACCCAATCCTGAGCTTGAGTATAATCAGAGTTTGTCTCTCCTTCTATACCGCTTAGTATTCTGTTTAATTCTTCTTTCGTAATCGGCAGCACCGGCGAAGCGGCAGAGTATTTTTTTGCAAAGTTCCTAAATTCTTCTTTAAACTTACCAATAGCATCAACATTCCCGGCAAGTTTTTGCGTGGCATAAGTTTCTAAGTGATGCAGAACCATGCCCAAATCATCGCGGAAATTGAACCCACATCTTTGATTCAGGCCGGGGCCTGATCCATCTGCTGGCGCAATCATTGTCACAATGCGAGGCATCGCTAATGTCTGATTTTCGAAATAGATCAAATAACCTTTTAATTCAATATTGTAGTCTGCCCAATCAATTCTGCCATGAAGCGGGATACTCCCTTTCTCCAAGATGGATCTCAGCGGCGAAGCGGATCCGCCGTTTTCTTTCAGGGCAGATACAAGATATTGCTTGCCCCCGATTTCTTCAACCGCTATTCTGAGTAAGCGGGCAGCATCGGAGTCAGGAGCACCGTATTTATTAACTAATTCCAGTCCATATAAATAGTTTATTACTTCATCATCCATGGGCATATTAAGATTCTTGGCTCTTGCCGTTAACTGGCGAAATGCTTTCGGAGACCTAAGGTTTACTTCTTGCAACCGTCCCATGGTAAGATCGTAAATTAGTTTTGGCATAGTGGTGTTGTGCATATCTCGTAATATCACTTTCTCCGACGCTGAGCTGGACCTCACCGGTGAACCGGCTCCTGACTCATTGCCATTATTAAGTTCATCGGTTGTAACATCTAATAAATTTATTATAACAGGAGATAAACCGTAGAATAAATTGTTCTCCTGTAGCCTAAAGATATTCTGGCCTTTTGGCGTTTTTTCACAGAATATAGTTACTAAAACGCCATTATTGACAAACATACCCTCGTTATTAGGAACCTTCACTCCATCAGTTAATAAACCCGTCCTCGAATTCAACCAAAAGCTTCTTTGGTATATAAAATTAGAGACTTTTTTTGTATCATCTTTATCGAATGCCTGCAGCACTACGACAACATTTTTATTTATGATTTTTTTCCGTGTTTCCTCTGAGGTATTCTTTTTTACCGGAGAATCAGTAGGTTTGCTAACTTGTTTAACCTTGATCATGCCGTCTTTAATTGGATCGAATATAATGGATGCTGGTTCGGGCAGCTTATAGAAGTCAAGCACATATTTTATCGCTTTATTTAATTCACCTACAGTCAGCGCGTTTCCTTTTTTTTCCTTATTTGCCCGGTCTATCATATTCCTGATACTTTCATGCTGGCCTATTGTGAGCCTTGTACCTAGATATGCAGAATACACAGGCATATTATTCATCATCGCTATTAAATAGGTCTGCCGTTCAGGAGCATAGTATTTCAATTGAAAAGTGTAGTTAATAGGCCCTATATCATCTCCGATAGAAAGAAAGATTTTTTCCGTAGGCCTCCAGGCGCCGCCTGCATTGTCTAATGGCCGGACATCCACAGCACTTACCCACTTTTCCTTAGCTGCCCCGACGGCCGAACTGGCCTGCGCCTGATCCGCCGGAGAGCTGCCGTAATATTCCTTATATTTTTTCATAAAAAGTTGCGTGACTTCCTGCGCATATTGATGCAAAATCAACAACTCATGAACATTCTTCTTATCATAATCGGGTATTTTTAAAAACTGCTCAGCCGCATCCGATAAGAGTTTCTTCACTGTCGCGACCTCTTTTTTCCCTGCCCTGCCTCCTTTTTCTACATAAATCCTTAGCATTTTTTCTCCGGATAGGTACAGCTTGAACAATGCCGCATTTAAGAAATCTTGTCTTTCTTCGGCCTCCTTACTTTCTACGGCAAAGTCTCTCTTCATCCTATTCGGCGTAATCAATAGCGAGTGAAACCAGAAATTATTCAACGCGTCCTGTAGTTCGTAAGGAAGCTGTTTCCGGTCACCCTCGGTTATTTCCGGGATTCTGTTTATGTCTTGAGCCATTTGAGAAGCGTGTATTTTATAGAATGCTTCAAGGGTAAGCGCCGAACTGGTCTTAACAGGTAATCTCGCTGCCAGTAAAAATGCCAGCTTTTCCTGGGGAAGGACTACATGGGGGTTAAGTTGATACCTTGTCTGTCTTGGGACATGAGTAATAAGTATTTCCGAAATCCTGCCTGTTGTAATAAAGGAACGAAACTCTTTTTCTTCGTCGGGCGTTAATTTCTCTCCCGGAAGAAGCGCAGAAATCTCTCTTATAGAATCCCATATACTAATCCAAATTTTATCTCTAAAATGGATACTCGGCGTATCTACACGTGTTATCTGTATAAATGAACGTATCATATCCTGCTCGTAATCAGCTAAGCCTTTTAAATGGCCGGCGATTAAGTCATTAGCTTCCTGCCGGTCATAGTTACGGTACCCCAAATGATCTACATAGACGTTCTGGAGCTTTTCGAGGTCATCCTTCATTTTTTGCAGAACCTCAACTACGCGCAGTAAATTTGTCCTCCTTTGTTTTATTAGTTCTTCCATGCCGGACAGATTAACATCAACTTCATAGCAAGCAAATAACTCATTACGTTTAACAGTATAAGCCTCTTTGAGCAGACCCAAGTCATACGGATGCAAATTATATCCTGCCAATTTTGATTTTATTATACGTTCTAATTCTGGACCGACATGAGTATGCCCATTGCCTGCGGGAGCAAGTTTGCGTATATCTTCCAGTATCTGTTTTAATTCCGTATCTGAACGTAAAGTTATGGCCGAACTGGCCCGCCCTGGTTTCTTTTCTTTAAATGGCAATATTTGCCCTGACCGGACTTCATACCTTTCAGGCTTGTTGAGTTCAGCGAATAAGGAGTTTATCGCGCGCGTTGCCACAATAACTTCCTGCAATGTATTTAACTGAGGGATTTCTGTTAGCCTGCGCTTCAATTCAACTTGTAGTATCTCTTCAAATCTCCTTTTTTGCCCCATAGGTATCACTATCCTGGCAGTATGAAGCGCATCAGTTATATTTTTTGCCATTTTTTGAGTTATTTCAGGGTCCTTTGCTTTTACCGGAGATCCGGCTGAACCTGTTTTCGTTTTCGCGATAAGATCCGCAAGATAATGATTCATAACGGGATCTGCCTTTATTTTCGCCAGAAATGTTTCCTGAAGCCTAACGACGTCACTAATTGTTGGTTCAGGCAAATCCTGCCATTGTTTGACAATATCGCTGAATTCTTTGCAGGTCAGTCCTTCTTCATTTATACCTTCCAATACGGCCGCCACAAACCTTTTTAAGTAACCGCTCTCTTTAGGGAAATTTGGATGTTCAATTAATATTTTAGTCTGTAATAACCTGCCATATCCCAGCCAAACCTTCATAACCTCGTCGGGTAGCTGAAGCTTTTGTACGGGCGAGCTAGCTTTTCCTTCTTCGCTTGACTCTATCGTATTTTCATCAATTATATCAAATAAGGATTTATTGATTTCGGGGACATATCTTTTGTCATGACGGAGAGTGTGATACTCAAGGTGAGGGTGAGGGCATATAACAGTTATTAATTTTTTTATCATACCGAACAAATTTTTCTTGCTATTAGTATCATAAGATTCTAAAGCTTCAGCAGCCAATTTTTTAATATCGGAACCCGGGATCGTATTGAATAAACCGAATAATCCTTTTTTATCCAATGATTCGCGAAATTCTATTGTAAATCTATCAGATGCCCCCTCCTGTTTATACTTATCAACATAAAATTCATGCTCTAATTCTTTCTCCCGCCTTATATTGTTCAAGAACCCTTTGGCTATATACCAAGCCAATATCCGCATTGCTTTTTCTTTGTCTATGAGAGTAGTGTCCGGTAAAAGAGCTGCTCTAACTAACTCCCCCTCGAAAAATTCCTTAGTTTGACTCTCATCTGTAAACTCGGCGAGCGCATAATCTCCTTTATCGCGCAATGACAGTAAACCAGCCCTATTCTCAAGGATATATACTGTTGCCTTTAAAGAAAAAATCTCCATTAGAGCTTTCCCTGTTTTCTCAATAAAATATTCGCTATCTAAAGTCATGCCTCGGAAACCCACATCAAATCTTACTTGAAAAGAATCTTTAATCTTGTTAATTGATTTATACAGCTTATTTAATCCAGCTGGGCTTTTTTTCAACACCTGTGTGATGGATGAAGATGATTTTGATTCTTTGACGAAATTAATAATAGTATGAGTAGAATCTTCTTCTAATGTTTCTACTTTTAACTCCGCTAGGCCCTGGCCCATAAGCGGGCTTCCGGCGTAAGCTATGTTGTTTTTATTCCATCTGAAGATTATACCTGGGAAGTTTATACCTTCGCTACCGGTATAGACTCCGGCAAGCCTTGGGT